>CAJUSO010000033.1 GCA_910588965.1 uncultured Lachnospiraceae bacterium
AAGCATTATGAGGAAAAGGAAATCCCCTTACAGTTCAAGGCACTTTTCCATCTGGCAATCTTTGGCGGCTTCCGGCGCGGGGAATTGGTCGCCCTCACTTGGGATGACATTGACTTCCAGAACCATACCGTCACCATCAACAAGGCATCTGCCAGGACAAAAGATGGCATTATTACGAAAGCCCCCAAGACCTTCTCTTCCAACCGAACCGTGACCCTACCGCCCGGCACCATGGGCATACTCCAAAAGCACCAGGCAGAGCAGCAGGAATACCGCCAATCACTGGGGACGTACTGGAAGGGGAGCAATTACCTGTTCATCCAGGATGATGGGAGGCAAATGGACATATCAACACCCAACAAGGTATTCCAGAAGGTTATCCGCAGATACAATGAAACACATGGGGATAAGCTGCCAGAAATCACGTTGCATGGGCTGCGGCACACATCCGCCACCCTTCTGATTGCCCAGAACGTGGATGTGAAGACCGTATCGAACCGCCTGGGGCATTCGGAGGCCTCCACCACCATGGATATCTACGCCCATGCCCTAAAGAAGCAGGATAAGCTGGCAGCCGAATCACTAGGCGAATTATTCACTTCCCAGACAAAAGCCCAATGTTAGTCAAATGTTAGTCAAGCATAAGAAAAGCACCCCTTCATGGAGTGCTTAACTTCTGCCTTAAGCCTTGATTTTACTGGCCTGCCAAGAATCGATGCGACAGGATTTGAACCTGCGGCCTCTGCGTCCCGAACGCAGCGCTCTACCAAGCTGAGCCACGCATCGCTGTTACTATGGCATAATAACACACTTTGCACCATTTGTCAAGAATCCAATTTATTCTTCCCTTAAAGTATTTTTCCGCCGTATTTTGCTAGCTGCTACTTGGCTTTTCATACGCCTTGCCGTCCAGGGGACGGGATTGCCGCAAGGTTCTGTAAAACAAGTCTATACTTTTTGCCAAGATTGTGATAAATTATATAAATGGAATATGTCGCGAAAGCGGCCCGCCGCAGGCGGGGAATCCTGCTTTGCAGGATTCTTTGTTCTTAATAAGGTTCCTGCCGTTTTATGCGGCGGGTGGAAATATATGTATCTTGGCAGGGGGATACCCCCCGTCCAGGATAATCGCCTTTGGCAGATAACCAGGCTACCAGGCTGCGAAGAGCCGCTATCGGGGCTTTGGGCTGCATACGGGATGCAGCCTGTATGCCAGGGCGCACTTAGGAGGACATTAGAAGATGCGGAAAATAAGCACTCGGTTTTTAATCGGCAGCCTTATTATTGCATCTGTTTTCTGTGTAATCATTTTTGCTTACCAGGCTGCAAGGATGAACCAGAAGGGTGCAGATACCATCCGTGACGTCGGCGGGATTTATATGTCAGGGATGAGCGAGCAGGTTGCCATGCATTTTGGAACAACCATCGAATTGCGGCTGTCCCAAGTCGGGGCGCTGGCCAGTTCCCTCCAGGTAGGAAACGGCAAAGGAAATGCGATGGAAGTATCCCTGACATACAATGCCCGGGCAAGGGGATTTGAGTACCTGGCCTTTTATACGGATGAGGGGCAGTTCCAGATGCTTTATGGCGTGCAGTTAGATGCGATTTCCCAGGAGACTTTTTTGGAATCCCTGGTTTCGGGGAAGGAAAAAGTTACGGTGGGCCGCGACATAAATGGGGATGACGTGATTTTAATGGGCATCCCGATTACGCATTCCCTAAAAAACAGGGAGGACTGCGTCGCATTGGTGGCAGGCTTCCCCACAAGCTACTTTATCAATACCCTTTCCCTGGACGCGAAAGATTCCCTGGTCAATTATTCCATTATCAGCAGGGAGGGGAAATTTATTATCCGCGGCAAGGCGATGGAAGGGAAGGATTACTTTGACAGGGTTAGGACCTATTATGAGGGCATGGACCAGGCGTCGGCGGAGAAATTCATAACCGAACTGGGGGAAGCCATGGATTTGGGCAAGGATTTTACCAGCCAGGCTTCTGTCCAGGGCGAGCTGCGGAATTTATATGGGACAAAGCTGCCTTATTCTGATTGGTATCTAATCTTGGCTATGCCTTATGGGATGATTGATGAGTCTATTGCAGGGCTTGGGAGCCAATGGTCCCATACGGCAATCGGGGAATGCCTGATGATTATCGTAATACTGCTGTTGGTGTTCGCGGAATATTTCCGCATGATCCGAAGGCAGATGCGGGCATTGGATAAAGCCAGGCGGGCAGCAGAGCGGGCCAACAAGGCTAAGAGCGAATTCCTTTCTAATATGAGCCATGACATCCGCACGCCTATGAATGGCATTATTGGCATGACCGCCATTGCCAGCGCCAATCTTGGGGACAGGAAACAAGTGCAGAACTGCCTGCACAAAATTACGGTTTCCAGCCGGCATCTGCTGGGGGTGATTAACGATATCCTGGATATGTCGAAGATTGAAAGCGGGAAGATGGTACTGAATATTGAAGAAGTCTCCCTGCCGGAGGTCATGCAGAACATTATAGGCATCATGCAGCCCCAGACCAAGGAAAAGAAGCAGAATTTTAATGTCTATGTCCGTGACGTCCCTGTGGAAACCGTATGCTGTGACAACCAGAGGCTAAACCAGATTTTGCTGAACCTTTTGGGGAATGCCGTGAAGTTCACGCCTGAAAAGGGAACTGTCCAGGTCATGCTCTATGAAGAGGATTCCCCCAAAGGGGACGCATATATACATATCCATTTCTGTGTAAAGGATAATGGCATTGGCATATCGCCGGAATTCCAGGACAAGATTTTTGAATCCTTTGTCAGGGAGGACAGCGCCCGGATAAAGAAGCCCGAGGGCGCAGGGCTTGGGATGGCCATTACGAAGTATATTGTGGACGCTATGGACGGGAAGATTGCGTTCCATAGCGAGCCGGGCAAAGGCAGCGAATTCCATATTATGCTGGATCTGAAAAAAGCGCTGAAGGAAGGCGCCGATGACATGCGCCTCCCTGGATGGGACGTATTGGTCGGGGGCGCAGACGCCATAAGCTGCGCCAGTACCATTGCTTCCTTAAAATCCATTGGCATGAGGGTGGAATGGGCAGTAGACGACAGGGATGTCATGGAAAAAGCGGAAAAACGGCAGGAGGGGCAAAAGCCCTACCAGATTATCCTGTTAGATTGGAAACTCCCCCGAAAAGGAGGCATCCATGTTGTGCGGGAATTGCGGAAACGGTATCACTGCAAGACGCCTATCCTGCTGGTGATAGACGGGAATTGGAATGGGATAGAGGCAGAGGCACGGGCGGCAGGCGTAAATGGCTTTATCGCCAAGCCCTTGTTCCGCTCTACCTTGTATTGCCACCTCAAAGAATTTTTGGATGAGCCAGAAGAGGCAGCCGAACTGCCTGAAGACAAGTCAGGCCTCTTTGCGGGCAAACGTGTCCTTCTGGCAGAGGACAATGACCTTAATTGGGAAATTGCCAACGAACTGCTGTCAGCCATGGGGCTGGAGCTTGACTGGGCGGAAAATGGGAAAGCCTGCCTGGAGAAATTCAGCCAATCTGAAATTGGGTGGTATGACGGCATCCTCATGGATCTGCGTATGCCCCTGATGAATGGGTTTGAGGCTGCCAAGGCAATCCGGGCAATGGAACGGGAAGACGCTGGGAGCATCCCGATTATTGCCATGAGCGCTGATACCTTTGACGATGATGTAAAGAGATGCCTGGACTGCGGCATGAACGACCATGTGGCAAAGCCCATAGATATCCAAGAGGTCACCCGTATCCTGATGAAATATTTAATAAGCGCCTAAGCGCATGCTGTAAGGATGCATATGCAGCTTGGGACAAGAAAGGGATGGAAAAATCATGAAGAAGTTTTTCGCATGGGTATGCGCCATGCTGTTGGCATTCCAGATTGCCGCCTGCGGCAGCTGGCCTTCCAATGCTCCGCAGGCAGGGAATATATCCATAGATTCTGGGCAGGATGAAGTCAGCCTTACCCTATGGACATACCCGGTCGGGAACTGGGGGGAATCCGCCACCGTGGCAAACCTGGTGGGAAGGTTTCATAATGAGTACCCCAATATCCATGTGTCTGTTAAGCATCTCCAATACAGCGATGGGGATAGCATGATAGAGGATGCCATTGCAAAAGGGCAGGCGCCGGATCTGGTGTTTGAAGGCCCAGAACGCCTGGTGGCGAATTGGGGGGAAAAAGGGCTTATGGCAGATCTGTCAGATTTATGGGAAAAGGAGCCTTCCAGCCAAATTTATGATTTTGCCCGCAATGCCTGCCAGCACAAGAACGGGGAATATTATGAATACCCTGTCTGTATGAGCACCCATTGCATGGCCATCAATTATGAGATGTTCCAGGAGGCAGGGGCATTGCAATATATTAATGAAGAAACCCACACTTGGACCACAGAAGGGTTTGTCCTGGCAGTCCAGGCATTGGCGGAGCATGGGCAGGAACAGGTAGGCGCTGTATATTGCAAGAACCAGGGGGGAGACCAGGGAACCCGCGCCCTGGTGAACAACTTATATGGCGGTAAATTTACAGACGGTACACAGACGGGATATGCAGTCGACAGCCAGGAAAATATCAAGGCGCTAAATCTTCTGTATGGCTTGGAGGGCATCCGTTTCGACCCGGAAATGGAAGGCGCCGATGAAGTCAGCCAGTTTATCAATGGGGATTTGGCTATGGCCTTCTGCTGGAACAGCTCCCTGGAAATCAGCCAGACCCTCGCATACCCAAAGCGCAGCTTTGATATTTTCCCAATGGCATTCCCCAGTGAAGATGGAAAACCTGTGCTTCAAGGGGGGATATGGGGGTTTGGCGTATTTGACAATGGGGACGCAGCAAAAGTGGAGGCTGCAAAGACATTCATTTCGTTTATGGCCATGGAAAATGAGCCCTACAAGAGGTCTGTTTGGGCTTCCATGAACTGGCCAGTGCGTGAAATGGGCGATCTCTATGCCAATGATGCCCTGATGACAGAGTATGGCATCTTCAACCAGTACCAGGGCGATTATTACCAGCTGACATCCGGCTGGGCGGACGCCCGCAAGGCCTGGTGGGAAATGCTCCAAAAAGTAGGCGGGGGTATGGCCCCCCGCCAGGCAGTAAAGGAATTTTCAGATACCGTGGGCAAAAGCACCGGTTAAATCTCCACCAATTCATATTCCCTGCTGCCAATCCCTATTTTTTCTGCATGTTCTACGCAGGATTTCCAGTTCGTGTCTGGGTGGGTAAGGCCAAAATGGTCATGGCTGCTGCCATGGCCGCTTTTTCCAGCCTCACCAATCACGCTCCCGGCAATCACTGGCTGCCGGTTGCAGGCATCGGCACAGGCCACGTCCAAAGCCACCGGGTCAAAGGATGCAAACATGCCCACATCCGGGATGATGGGGATATCGTTCTCAGCGTGGCAGTCGCAATTGGGCGACACATCGCAGACAATGGAAATATGGAAATGGGGGCGTCCTGCAAGGACAGCCTTGCTGTATTCCGCCATTTTGTAATTCAGCACGTCATTGGATTCCCCAAAGCTTGGCTCAATGGCGTCCTTGGGGCAGACGCCGATGCAGCGGCCGCATCCCGCGCAGCGTGCATGGTCAATAAAGGCCTTCTTATCTGTGACGGATACCCCATTATGGGCGCAGACCTTTGTGCACATCTGGCAGCCAATGCATTTTTCCTGGCTGACGTAAGGCTTGCCCTCGCTATGCATCTCCATTTTCCCTGCACGGGAACCGCATCCCATGCCGATATTCTTCAGCGCACCCCCAAACCCAGCCATTTCATGGCCTTTAAAATGAGTCAGGGAAAGGAAAACATCCGCATCCATGATGGCGCGCCCGATTTTTGCCTCTTTTATATATTCGCCCCCAACCGGCACTAATACCTCGTCCGTCCCTTTGAGCCCATCCCCAATGATTACATGGCATCCCGTGGAAAAAGGCGTGAAGCCATTTTCATAGGCGGTGTCCAAATGGTCCAGGGCATTCTTCCGGCTTCCTACATATAAGGTGTTGCAGTCTGTCAGGAATGGCTTGCCTCCCAGCTCCTCCACAAGGCCTGCCACCACTTTGGCGTAATTTGGGCGCAAGAAAGCAAGGTTGCCCAGTTCACCAAAATGGATTTTGATGGCCGTGAATTTATCTGTGAAATCAATATCCCGGATACCGGCTTCCAGGATTAGGCGCCTCAGCTTTGCTGGGATATTTTCAGTAAAAGAAGTCTTAAATGTCGTGAAATACACTTTTGGTTTTTCCATGGGAACCCTCCTTATAATTGTGTTTTTTGTTGTCATAGAACAGTATAACAGATTTCCCAGGCTGTGCAAAGGCTTCTTTTAGAAAGGGAGCCTTTCTGGTTTCTATAAGTTTTTTTACCGTTTCTTCATAATTTCTTTCGAAATCTTTATGTTTCTTTTAGAAATTGTCCACAGTTTGCACACATTTTTGTTTTATACTCTTTTTATCAAATGAAGTTGGTAACACAAACAAGCGCGCACCGTTATCAGCTTCGACTAAAAGAAAGTTAACTTTATTTTGTGAAGTTAGTTTACATAGAGTGGTCGGTGCCACCGCCCAAGATGTGGCACCCCATGAAACATTTCATAAATTTACTCCCCCAAAAAGGGTTGCCGTAAGGCAACCCTTTCCTTCCGTCTATCCCTATGCTTCTTTTCTGCCAGGGATTTTTCATCTCCCTTAAGGCTCCTGCCGGTATGTGACAGCCCCGTCAATGATTACATAACATACCTTCGTATCGGATACCATCGGATCCCCATCCGTAATGACGATATCCGCATCCTTCCCTGGCTCCAGGGAACCTACGCGGTTTTCTATACCGATGTGCCGGGCGGCGTGGATGGTGATGGCCTTGAGCGCCTCAAAGCGATCCATCCCGGATTTCACGGCCAGCCCTGCGCACAGCGGCAGGAACTGCTGCGGTATGATCGGGGAATCCGTGATGATAGATACCTGGCAGCCAGCCCTTGCCAAATCCCCTGGGGTTGTAAAGCTTTTGTTCTTCAGTTCAAATTTCGTGGCATGGGACAGGGTAGGCCCGACAGCAACCGGATACCCCTCTTTGGCCAAATCATCCGCAATGAGGGAGCCGTCCGTGCAGTGGTCTAAAGCCAGCTTCAGGCCGTATTCCTTGGCAATGCGGATGGCTGTGTAAATATCATTGGCCTGATGGGCATGGGCTTTTAGGGGGAGTTCTCCCCGGATGACCGGGATGAGGGCTTCCAGCTTGGGGTCATACGGAGGCCTTTTTAGGACATCGTCCCCGGCAGCCTCCTGTTTTAAGAGGTATTCCTTTGCCTTATCCAGCATCACGCGCAGCTTGGCAGCAATGCCCATACGTGAAAAGGTATCCTTATCTTTATAACAGCGCTTCGGGTTTTCGCCGAAAGCACATTTCATAGCGGCCTTTTCTTTGACTATCATGTCGTCAATGCGTTTCCCTGCCGTCTTATAGGCGGTGAAGGTGCCGCCCAGGACATTCGAACTGCCAGGGCCGGCTGCCACGCAGGTAACGCCCCCTTCCATCGCCTGGCGTACGCTCACATCCAAGGGGTTTATGGCGTCTACGGCAGACAGATGCGGGGTTATGGCATCTGTCATTTCATTGTAATCCGCGCCTTCAAAACCAACGGCATATCCATCCAGGCCTAAATGGCAATGGGCCTCTACAAAGCCGGGATAGGCTTCCAGTCCTGCCGCATCCAGGATTTCCGGCGTCCCGCCTAAGGATGCTGCATCTATCGCAGGGGCAATACGGGTGATTTTGCCGTCCTCTGCCAAAATATCCGCCCGATAGGGCTTTTCCTGCACTGCATCATGGAGCAGGGCATGCTGTACCAAAAGTATATGGCTCATCGTTCTGTGCCTCCTTACGGGTTATATTGTGCCGCAAATGGGCAGATTTATGAATTTCCGGGAACAGGCCAGGGTATCGGAGGTTAGGCGTCTGCCACTTCGTAGCCGAGCTCCTTTAGCATTTCCAAATCCTGTTGGATGGTAATGCCGGAAGTAGTCAGCATGTCCCCGGTAATCGCGGCGTTTGCACCAGAACAGAAACATTTCCGCCCCTGGCTTTCCATCAGGCCGCGGCCTCCGGCTAAACGGATGAAGGCTTTTGGCAGGAGGAATCGGAAAATGGCTACAATCCGGCACATATCGTCTTCTGTAAGCCTGGGGTTCCCCTCATAAGGGGTACCTGGTATGGGGTTTAGCATATTGAGTGGGACAGAACGGATGCCCAGTTCCCGCAGGGTTAAAGCCAGGTCGATGCGGTCTTCCATGGATTCCCCCAAGCCCATGATACCGCCGCTGCAGACCTCCAGGCCAGCATTCCTGGCAGCTTTTATGGAATGGATTTTGTCCTGCTGGGTATGTGTGGTGCAGACTTTTGGGAAATAATCCCCAGAGGCTTCCAGGTTGTTATGGACGCGCACAGCGCCGGCTTCTTTGAGCATCTCAAACTCCGGCCCTTCCAGAAGGCCGAAGGATACGCAGATGGAAATGTCTGCGGCTTCCTTTATTTCCCGGATGCTCCTGCAGGCCTGGCTGATTTCCTGGCTGCCCAGCCTCCGGCCGGAAGTGACGATGGAATAGCGCGGGACGCCGCGCTGGCGGTTATATTGCGCCTGCTCCAGCAAAGGCCCCGTCCCCATCAAGGGATACGTTTCCACAGACGCCTGGTAATAGGTGGATTGTGCACAGTACTTGCAGTTTTCGGAGCATTTCCCGCTTTTTCCATTAATAATAGAACAAAGGCCAAATTTATTGCCGCAGAAAAACTTCCGGATTTCATCTGCCGCAGGGCAGAGCTCCCCTAAGGGCATTTCCGCCAGCATCAGGGCATCTTCTTTGGCGGCCTGGCCGCCTGCAAGTACCTTCTCTTTCAGGTTCGTTATCATGTTGTCCATAAAGCGCCTCCAAGTTTTTGCCATAGGTTATCATGTTATATTAAGAACTGTAACAGGTGATGCAAACAGTAATTAAATGGTATCATACAGGGCCTGTTTTTTCAATGAACTTTTTGACACTTACAGGAAATTATGGTATGATAACACTATCGGATTGCCACTTTGGCATAGTGAAATTTCATAGGGCGGAGGAGAACGTATGAGGAACGACAAGCCACTTAAAACCAGGGTGCTGATAAGCTCAATCATATTGATGTTCATGGTCTTATGCGACATTTACATGATTACCAGCATCCCAAAGAACTTCCAGCTTCTTGCAATCGCAGCCTGCATCACATTCCTATGGATGACATTCACGCTAGACGGATGGATGAACCTAAGGGAACTGGCCAGCCGGGAGCGGGAAGAGCAATACCAGGACATTTTAAAGGCAGAGAAGGCATCTTACCTGATATTCCAGCAGAAATTCCAGGATTTGGACAATAAGCTGAATTTTATTGGGCAGAAAATCATGCCGCTGGAAAAAATGAACGCTTCCAACCAGAAAATGATTGCTTCCATGCGGGATGCCCTTGGGGAAGAGCAGAAAAAGATAGCAAAGGTACTGATTAGCCGCAGCAAAGAGAATGCAGACGCGCTGATTAATTCCAACGGCCAGCTGATGGGCCATATGAACGACCTCCTCCAGACGGTAGGCAGCATGGAAGGGACTGAGGCGCTTGGGCAGGCAGCAGGCTCCCCGTTAGATATCCAATCCCTGAAAAATACCCAGAATGAAATCTTGGCAAAGCTGCAGGAGATAACCAGCTTGTTAGCAAACGGCGCCCAAGGGGATGGCCTATTCCCGGCAGCAGGCAACGGCCTGGGCTTAGGGCCTCAGGAAACGGGCTTCGGCAATACCATACCAGAGGCAGCCGGGGAAACGGCAGAAGCCAACGCGCCCCTAGAGCCGGCCCAGGATATAACAGTAACACAGCCAGAGGCAGCGCAAACGGATGCTGCAAAAGAGGCTACCGCGCAGGCAGAAGCCATGGGAGACACAGCTACTTCAGAAACGGATACTGCCAAGGATGAGGCGGCAGCTCTGGCACAGCTGGATGCTGCAAAAGCTGCTGAGGCGGCACAAATAGATGCTGTGAAAGAGGCGGCTGCGGCACAACCAGACGCTGCAAAAGCCGCTGCTGAGGCAGCCTTGGCACAGCCAGACGCTGCAAAAGCCGCTGCTGAGGCAGCCTTGGCACAAGCGGACGCTGCAAAAGCCGCTGCTGAGGCAGCCATAACACAGCCAGACGCTGCAAAAGCCGCTGCTGAGGCAGCCTTGGCACAAACGGACGCTGTGAAAGCCGCAGTAGAAGCAGCCGCTGCACAAACCGCATCAGGAGCCGCCATAGGACAGCCTGGGACGGCTGCAGAGGCTGCTGAAATACTCGCAAAGGCACAGGGCGCTAATGACATGGCAGGCATCATTGCGCAGGCACAGGTATCCCAGGATGCGGCTGGAACAGCTGCAAAGGCACAAGCGCCGAAAAAAGCGGCAAAGCCAAACCCAGAGGATCCCAACCGGATGATGAGCCCGGAAGATATCGCTGCCCTGATAGCAAATTCAGCAGTAGAAGAACTTCCGGAGACAGCGCCGCAGATTGTGGAAGAAAAGCCGCCAAAGCCAGAGATTTCCGATCCCAATAAAATGATGAGCCCAGAAGATATTGCCGCCCTGATAGCAAATATGTAAGCATATCTGGAAGATGAACGCTGCCCGGTTGGTTTTGTACAGGAAAACCAACCGGGCAGCGTTTCCTAACCAAGGGCTTGCAGGAGCCAAATGCCCGTGCAAGCCGGCGCTTGCCCCACTGCCCGTAGGAATAAAATCCGCTCCGCTGCATAGTATAATAAGAAAAAGGCATCTTAAATTTTATGAAAAGGAAGAAATCGTTAAAACAGAAAATAGCGGAATATGCCTACCGCCGCCCTACCCTGGAAAAAAAGATGGCTACCCTGGAAAATTCCATGAAAGAAGTCCTCAAGCTTCTCAACGACCCAAAATAAGCAAAAAAAACACCGTCCCCGAGATCAAAGTCATCGAAAACAGTGCTTTTATATGCGCCTCCAGGGGCTCGAACCCTGGACACCCTGATTAAGAGTCAGGTGCTCTTCCAACTGAGCTAGAGGCGCAAGTCCTATATCCTTAAGACAAAAAGTATTATATACCAATTCTTTCGAAATTGCAAGTACTTTTTTTAATTTTTTTAATAAATTTTTATCTATCTATTAAAATAGCTTAAGATACGGCAGCTTTACTTGACAGTATAGGAAGAAAAGAGTAAAATTGTACCATTCAAATAATACAAAAAGGAGAATACACATGAAAAAAACAATAAAGCGCGCCGTCCTAGGCCTGCTGCTGCTCTTTGCAGCCTTCCTCTACTATTATATTACCATCCCAGCGTTTAACCTGCATTCTATCGGCACCTGGTGGTTTATTATCGGCGCCGTGCTGGCTTTCAGCATCCTCTCCTTCCTGCGGAAGGCCTTCCACGAGAGGGAGAACATCGAACTAAAGCCAGGGCACATCCAGATGGACGTGCACGCAGGCATCTGCACGAAAATAGGCTTTGGTATCGCCGGGGTCCTGCTTCTCGTCCTGCTGGTTGGATCCATTGCTTCCTCCCCGATTGTAAACGCCAAAAAATACCAGCAGCTTATGTCCATAGAGGAACGCGATTTCGCCAATGATATTTCCCAGGTGGATTTTTCCACAATCCCTATCCTGGACAAAGACTCTGCCGCCCTCCTAGGCGACCGTAAAATGGGCAGCATGGTAGACATGGTATCCCAGTTCGAGGTATCCAACGATTACAGCCAGATTAATGTGAACAACCGGCCTGTCCGTGTCTCCCCCTTAGTCTATGCCAGCGGCATCAAATGGCTGACGAACCAGAAGGACGGGATCCCTGCCTACATCAAGATTGACATGGCGACCCAAGACACGGAATGCGTCAAGCTGCAGGATACCATCAAATATTCCAAGGGGGAATATTTAAACCGCAACATTTACCGGCATCTGCGTTTCCGTTACCCCACTTACATTTTTACGGAGCAGATATTCTTTGAAATCGACGACGAGGGGACTCCCTTTTGGATCTGCCCTGTGAAGAAATTCAACATCGGCCTGTTTGGAGGCGTGACCATCGGAAATGTAGTGATTTGCAATGCCATTACCGGGGACTGCACGGACTATGCCATTGAGGACGTGCCCCAATGGGTGGATAAGGTCTACCAGGCAGAATTATTGATGAGCCTTTACGATTACAACGGCACTTTAAAACATGGTTATTTTAATAGTGTCCTGGGGCAAAAAGACTGCCTTATGACCACCAACGGCTACAACTATATTGCCCTGGACGATGATGTATGGGTATATTCCGGCGTCACCAGCGTCAGCGGCGACCAGTCCAACGTAGGCTTTGTGCTGATGAACCAGCGTACCATGGAGACGCGTTTCTATAAAATCGAAGGAGCCACAGAAGAATCCGCCATGTCCTCCGCGGAAGGGCAGGTGCAGAACCTGGGCTACAACGCCACCTTCCCCCTGCTTCTGAACATTGCCGGGGAACCCACTTATTTCATGGCGCTCAAGGACGATGCCGGCCTAGTGAAAATGTACGCTATGGTAAATATCCAGAAATACCAATGGGTAGCCACCGGCGATACGATCCGCGACTGCGAGAAGGCCTACAGCCAGCTGCTGCGCAACAATGGGATCAATGGAGGCCCGGCGCAAGACAACCAGTCCCTATCTGGTAAAATTGAGAACCTGATGCCGGTCAATATCGAAGGGACCTCCCACATTTATTTTGCCCTGGAAGGGAAAGAAATGATTTTTGACGTGGACTTATCCAACACAAGCCTGCTGGATATCATCCGCTACCAGACGGGGGATACCATCCGCTTTTCCTACCTAGAAGGGGATACCCCTGCCAAGGTGACAGAGATACAATAAAGAACAAGGCGCCGCCATCCCCAACCGTAAGGGGAAATGGCGGCGCCTCCATGCCTGCCCTTTTTAAGCCTTAGTTACAGAACCTCACCGCTGTCCCATAGGCAATCACCTCTGCCGCCCCCTGCATAACGGCAGAAGAAGCATAGCGCACATTGACTATGGCGTCAGCCCCCAAGGCTTCTGCCTCTGCCACCATCCGTTTCGTGGCCAGGGCCCTTGCATCGTTCATCATATCATTGTAGGCCTTCAGTTCCCCGCCCACAAGCGTCTTAAAGCTCTGGGAAATATCCCGCCCGATATTCTTGGACTGGATGGTGCTGCCTTTCACAAGCCCCAGCATCTCAAGTTCCCTGCCGGTAATATAATCAGTATTGACTAAGATCATCTTCTTCACCACTCCTTATCTCTTCGATTCTTTCACATAAATTATAAACAGAAATGCCAATCAGCCCCAGGAACACACAGAGCAGCCCTAATTTTAACCATACGGGGATTGGCATGACGCTCCAGAAAAACATGTAGGATACCAATATGATAACCAAAAGCACGGTAATTACAACCGGCGCAACGAACCTCCTGCCATCCATGGCACCGCCTCCTTTCCTCTGCGCCACCGCCTCCCCTAAGGCAGGCGCAGCCCATTTCCCTTACCTGGATGCAATCAGCTTATGGATAGGGTTCCCCATAGCAGAAAACCGCTCCTCATACTCCGTCATGACATTCCCTCCCCCCATGGCTGGATCATGGTGCAGATCCCGGGTAACGCCATCCAGCCTCCATCCGGCCGCCCCCACTTCCTCCAGGGAAAAATCAAACAGCCCCGCATTGTCCGTCTTAAACTCCACAGCCCCGCTTCCAGCCAATACCATCTGGTAGCGGGAAAAGAACTGCCGGGATGTCAAGCGCCTCTTGGCATGGCGGTCTTTGGGCCATGGATCGGAAAAATTCAGATAAATCCTGCCCACCTCCCCTTGCCCAAATACCAGGCAGAGATCCTCTGCGTCCATACGGATAAAACGAATATTATCCAACGGGCACTCTTCCATTTTCTGCAGGGCGCGCAAAAGCACGCTGGAGTATTTCTCAATGCCCACATAATTGATATGGGGGTTCTCCCTGGCTAAGCGCATCAAAAACTGCCCCTTCCCCATGCCGATTTCAATGTGGATGGGGTTCCCATTCCCAAAAATATCCTTCCAGGCCCCTTTCGCCCCCTCCGGTTCCTGGATGCACCAGCGGTTTGCGGCAATCGCCTCCCGCGAGCCGGGAATATTCCTTAACCTCATAAATACCTCCTAGTATCATAATGGGATTTCCGCACTTCTGCTTCTTCCCCCAGGGATATCTTACCACAAATAGGCGGGGCTGCCAAGGAAAACGGGATTTTAAAAGAATTTTAAATAAAAATTTGCAGAAAACTGTCAAAAGTTGCTTTACAACACAGAATATGCTATAATCAGTCTGTAACAGTTTTGTAAAAGTTTTGATATATTTTACAGGACAAATGTGGCTGTGAAGTACGAAACAGTTACAAAAGCGGAAAAATAAGTACAAGGGAGAAATTCTTATGAGTAAGATGAGAACATGCATATGCCTGCTGCTAGCCGCAATTTTTCTTTTACCGATGGGTGGGGTTACTGTCCAGGCAGAGGAATACTGGCCGGAAGGGCCTCAGATTGCCGGAGATTCCGCAATTGTAATCGAAGCCTCCACAGGAACCGTATTATATGAAAAAAATTCCCATCAGCAGTTCTACCCCGCCAGTATCACCAAGGTAATGACAGCCCTCCTGGCCACGGAAAAAAGCGGCCTGGACGAGGATGTCACTTTTTCAGAGGACGCTGTATTTAAGACGGAAGGCTCTGGCATTGCCCGGGATGTGGGGGAAGTCATGACCATGGAAGAATGCCTCTATGGGATGATGCTGGAATCCGCCAATGAGTGTGCCTATGCCATAGCAGAGCACACAGGGAAAGAGTATAGCAGGTTTATCACGATGATGAACAAAAAGGCAAAAAGCCTAGGCTGCAAGGATACCCATTTTAACAATCCCCACGGGCTCCCGGACGAGGAGCATTGGACATGCGCCTACGATATGGCATTAATCTGCAAGGAGGCGCTTAGCAACGATATATTCCGCAGGATTGTGAATACCAAGCGTTACACCATCCCCCCCACCAATAAGCACGAAGAAGAAACCTACCTGTCCAACCACCACAAGATGCTGAACAACTACCAGGGAGACGAGCAGTACCTCTACGAATACTGCATCGGCGGCAAGACAGGCTATACCAGCGTGGCAGGCAGCACCTTGGTCACCTTTGCGGAGAAGGATGGGATGGCTTTAATCTGCGTGGTGATGCATGAAACAGGGCCGAACCACTATCTGGATACCAGGACCCTGTTTGATTACTGCTTTGAGAACTTCCGCCTGTGGAACATTGCAGAGAATGAGAAAAGCTACAGCCAGGACGTAATAGAAAACAAAATATTTGAAGGTGAAGATTCCTTTGTAGGGCTAAGCAAAGATGGCTATCTGGTGCTACCCAAGACCGCGGGCTTTGAAGACGCCGTGCCGGAAATCATAGAGACAGAAGATTCCCCGGATGTGATTGGGAAGATACAGTATACCTATGCCGGCCAGGCAGTGGGAGAAACGGATATCGAAGTAACAGGTGCGAAAGCCCCGGAATTTGATTTCCAGGAAATCAAAGACAAAGAAATCGTAGAAGAGCCAGAAGACCCAGTAACAGATGGGGAAGCCCCAGAAAACGGGAGCGGCGCCAGCCAGGAAGCCCCAGAAGCTGCCGATACACAAACGGAAGCGCCTGCCGCCTGGCTGGACGGCAAAGTCTTCCACATAAAGATAAAACATCTTATCCTGGGCGCTGCGGGCGCCATCCTGCTGGTAGGCCTGGGGTTTGCCCTGTACTATGTTGCAGATAATTTTTATTTATTCCGGTACAAGCGTTCTGTGAGGAAACAGCAGAAATCTGCCCTCAAGGACCTGAAATTCAAGCGCCGCTGGCGGAAAAAGCCCTGAATGGGCTTTAACCGATATGGCAGATGACTTCTTTATAAATCCGCCGCAGGAAATAGGTGCTCATGGCCAAGGACATAATTTCCGCTATCGGGAAAGCCCACCAGATATTGGCCACCTCCCCGGTAAGGGAGAGCAGGTAAGCTACAGGCAGCAGCACAATCAGCTGCCTAGCGATAGACACTACCATGCTGTAGACGCCATTCCCCAGCGCCTGGAATGCGCTTCCTACCACAATACAGTATCCTGCAAACAGGAAACTCAGGGAGATGGTGCGCAGGGCAGGCACGCCGATGGCCAGCAGCTCCTCCGTAGCATTGAAAAGGCTTAAAAGCTGCGCTGGGAACAGCTCCATCACTGCCAGCCCAACCACCATAATCCCTACTGCATAGAAAACGGATATCTTGATGGTCCGCACTACCCTCTCCTGCTTCCTGGCGCCATAATTATAGGCAATAATCGGCACCATCCCATTGTTCAGGCCAAAAATAGGCATAAAAATAAAACTCTGCAGCTTAAAATAAAGGCCGAAGACCGTCTGTGCCACCCCATAGGCAGACAAAATCACATTCATGCCATAAGTCATGACAGAGCCGATGGCCTGTACCACGATAGAAGGCGCACCCACCGCGTAAATCTGCCCAATCAGCCTGAAATTTGGGCGGAACCCGCGAAACTTCAGATGGATTTCATGATTGCACTTTACATTGAAGATAACGGCCAGCACGGCAGCCACGGCCTGCCCGCATACGGTGGCGATAGCGGCGCCCGCCGCTTCCAGCCGGGGTGCGCCGAACAGCCCGAAAATCAGGATGGGATCCAGCACAATATTGATAATCGCACCCGTGCCCTGGGTAATCATGGTATAGAAGGTCTTCCCTGTAGACTGCAGCAGCCGCTCAAAGGCAGTCTGCATAAAAATCCCAATGGAACAGGTACAGCAGATGACCATATAACTGATGCCGTACTCCCTTACCTGGGCAATATCCGTCTGGCTGTTCATAAAAGGCTCTGCCGCCAGCCAGCCGACCAGGGCAGTCAGGATAAAGCAGGCCAAGGCCACAAAAACGCCGTTGGCAGCTACTTCATTGGCCTTATCAAACTCCCGCTCCCCCAAGGTACGCGAGAGCAGGGCATTGATGCCTACGGCGCTTCCCACCGCTACTGCTATCATCAATGTCTGCGCAGGGAAAGCCAGGGATACGGCGCGCACGGCATATTCCCCTACCTGGGCCACAAAAATGCTATCCACTATGTTGTACAGCGCCTGTACCAGCATAGATACCATCATGGGCAAGGACATGCTAATCAGTAGTTTCCCTATGGGCATAACGCCCATCTTATTCTCTTGTGTTTCCATTTTTCCCTCCATTCTATGCGGAAGCAATGCGATTCCCTTATAAAGTAACAGTGTACACGATTATAAATTATTTGTAAAGGCTTTGTATGATTGACAGGAAATTCAGATAAGAATATAATAGAACCATTACACAGACAGGGAGCAGCATATGACAGGAAAAAAAGAACAGCAAGCACCGGAACTTTACTTGATTGCAGGCTGCGGCGGGAAGGCCGTCTTGAAAGCGGTAGCCCAATCGCCCCTAAGGGAACGGCTGCTGATACGGAATGACAGCTGCCTTCGCACAGAAGGTTTTAGCCAGAAGCTTATGAATAAACTCATCTTTTTTGCCCCAGAAGGAACGGTAGCCAGTACATTAACAGAACTGGAAGCATTATTCCCCGTGGAATCCATTTTCCACAACCCAAAGACAGGGGAAGGCGAAAGCCTGAAGGTAAGCCCCTGCCCCAACGGGGGACAGGCAAAAGGCCAGCTTCTGGTCTCTTTGGAAATCCAAAAAAAGCCTTACCGGATCCCCATCCAGCTGGAAATCCTCCCCTACCAGGGCCAAGGGGGCTACCCCCAGGAAGAGACCCTGCCAGAAGGCATCTCCGGGAAAGGGACCATCTCATACTGCAAATTCAATGCGGAGGAGTATTTAGCCCGCTGCTTTTACCAGGTGCTGGACAGCCTGGAATGGCTGGATGATTTCCTGTGGTACCAGGAGATTTACAGCATCCTTTCGCAAAAAGCCGTCAATGGCAGGAAAGTGTGGGATAGCCTGCGCCGCCTGCTGCTGGAGAAGCCTATCCCCTTTGTACAGAACCGGCTGGACACCCTAAAGGGGTACGAGGGCTATGCCCCTATGGCAGACAGATGGGACGCCCTCCATGCCGGTATGGAGCGCCCATACCCCACATGGCAAGAGGCCATCCGGCTGCTGGGGGAATTTTACACGCCAATCTTTGAAGGGATCCTAAAGGACGAGATTTTCTTCGGGGACTGGATGCCGCAGCTAAAAAGATATTTAGATTAGGCACGAAGGAAGCAGGATAACAAAAAACCACGGTTTTTTGCCTGCCCTGCCCTCTCCTTCTACATAAGCTGCGCCAATATCACGCTGGCCACTGTGCCCACAAGCGTCGTCACTAGGGCGCCTGCCAGTGTATACCTTGTCTTCTGCACCTTTGCCGTCATAAAATAAATGCTCATCGTATAGAAAATCGTCTCCGTGCAGCTCATCATAATCGAAGTAATCGTCCCAAAATAAGAGTCCGGCCCATACTGCTTGAAAATGTCCAGGATCAGCCCTGTCGCAGCGGAAGAAGAAAACATCTTCACAATAGAGACCGGCACAAGCTCCGCCGGGAAATGCAAGGGCTCCGTAAGCACGCCCAAGGCAGCGGAAATCAAATCCAGGAACCCAGAGGCCCGCAAAACCCCTACCCCTACCATAAGCCCGACTAACGTAGGCATAATCCCTATGACTGTCTGGAAGCCATCCTTAGCGCCCTTGATAAAGTCATCATAGACATGGCTGCGGTTCAGCAGCCCATACCCCACAATCAGGAATATCAGCAGCGGGATGGTGCTGTCTGACAGGAAAAGAAGGATATTCAACCGTGCATCCCCCCTTTTCCGTTATGATAAGCAGAAGCCTCATGGCTGTCTGGCAGAAGGCACATGAATTTCGAAAACAAAATGCCCGCCAAAGTAGAAAAAAAAGTGGCAATCATGGCCGGCCCTAAAATAGCAGACGGGTTGGCGGAGCCATACTGGCTGCGGTAGGCAATCATGCTTACCGGGATAAGCTGGAAGGAAGAGACGTTCAGAATCAGGAACGTGCACATATCCCTGCTGGCTGTCTTGCTGTAGCCGTTCAGCTTGCCCATTTCCTCCATTGCCTTCAGCCCTGCCGGCGTCGCAGCCCAGCCAAGGCCAAAGACATTGGCTATGATATTGGTAGATATGTACTCATTTGCCTTATGCCCCTTGGGGATTGTGGGGAACATAAAGCGCAGCAGGGGGTTCAATACCCGGGCTGCTCCAGAGATGATGCCGCAGCTTTCTGCAATCCGCATCAGCCCTACCCACAGGGACATGACGCCCAGCATCGTAATGCAAAGGGCCACCGCCTCCTTGGAGGAATCCAGGGCAGCTTCTGTAACGGCTGGCAGGTTTCCCGTAAAGGCGGCATAGAGGATCCCAATGACAATCATAAAGCCCCATAAATAATTAAGCATTCGATTCACTGCTCCCAAAGATATGATTGTTTTATCTTATGCAGCAGAATGGAAAATGTGATATGCATTTAGTGGTTTTTAATCTAATTTATTTGACAAAATCCGCAAGAACCGCAAAACAAGTTATATTTTTCTGAATATTCAAATCCTTATAAATATTATATCAGTTATAAGTACGTTTAATTTAAAAATTTCAAAATTATTGTTGACATTTTGATTTTTGTAAGATATAATGAGTACATCAAAACGAAACAGGAGGTACAGACCAAAGGCAAAAGAACGAATTACCCCATAATTTTTTAGAAAGGAAGGTACGGGCCGCCAAAAACATAATCTTATTTCCCCTCTAGCCACAGCAGAGGTACAAGACAATATCATTTTAAATGAATCAGCGAAAAGTTCCATGTTGCAGAAGTTTTGCAGATGCTGATACGGAAGTTGGATTTCTGAAACAGGACAATTTAACAAATGCCATCTTTCAGAAGTGAATTTTCGGAATGGGAAAATATGATAAGGTTATCATCCAACTGGTAGGATAGTTCCTCCCAAGAAGGGTTTGGAACCATTCGGATAGCAAAGGACGCAGCAGTATCCTAGCCTAGAAGGCAATCCGTAGGATTGTAGCCTCTGATTTAGAAAATACAATCATGGTTTTATGCCATACGCTGGAATCTGAAGTTGTAATTTCAAGTCAAAAGCCTTACCCCTATTTTATATCATACATGTAACTTAAGCAACAGGATTAAGAGGGAATTAAGGCAGAGGTTCATTGAGAAGGCAGGCAGAGCGTTTCTTGGAAGTTCCGTTGAGAAGAGTCTAGATAGATGGTATCCGACCTTGTATTTTCGGAATGGGAAGAGAAGCTAAGAACGTTGGCAGCAGTTAGGTTTCCCAGACAGAATTCCAGCAGGCGGTAAGCAGGAGCCAAGCAGAAGCAGATGGGATTTTAGGGAAGATTAGAAATCAAAAGGATTTCCTATCAGAAGCCCTGGATTAGAAATGACAGAAGAGAATGTATGGTATCCAACAGAAATAACAGGTGGATAGATACGGTCATCCAGAGGTATCAAAATTTCGGGAGGAAGAATGGAGATTTCAGAAAGAATGAGGTAAAGTCCAGTGGACAGTATAGCTTGAAAGGCTGCATGAGATGATTTTCATATCCGTGCAGCCTTTTCCCTATTAATAATATGGCTCTTATACCTGTTCAGAATATACTCCCGGCTCCTTTCAGAATATACTCCCAACCCCTTTCAGAATATACTCCCGGCCCCTTTCAGAAATATACTCCCGGCCCCTTTCAGAATATACTCCCGGCCCCTTTCAGAATATACTCCCAGCCCCTTTCAGACAGCCTGCCAAATCTGCCCGGTAATCAGGGTCTTTGGGATCTAGGCTGTTGACAGTACATCCAAACGTGCGGATATCCCCTGTAGAATGGATATATTTCCCATCCCCCATAAACAAAGCCACATGGCCTGGGAAATAGAGCAGGTCTGCCGGCTTTACCCTGGAAAACGGGATTGCATGGACGGGATAGCCCTCTGCAAGGACGGCGTCCCGGTAAATCAGGATGCCGCACATATAATAACTCATGAATGTAAGCCCAGAGCAGTCAATGCCTTCCCTGGTCTTGCCGCCCCAGCGGTAGGGCGTCCCAAGGAAGGAACAGGCATACTCCAGGATGGCACGGCGGAGGCTGTCTTGCGTATGCTCCTTCTCCGCTGGCGGAAGCAGCATACAGGACGGCAGATACCCGCATTGGCCGTCTGCCAGCCGGACTTTCTGCCAGCCCTCTTTCTGGCTCCCCAAAGGAATGACAGCGCTCCCCATGAACAGCGTGGCCAAGGCCTTTGCCTGCACCTTTGGGCTATCCAGCACATCTATCATCGGATGCCGGATAACCGCAGGCGGGCTAGGGGACGTTACGGGGCTGTTTCCTAAGGCTGTCCCTTGGGATGCCAAATGCCCCAACTCCCACAGACAGCATTCTTCTGGCCTTAAAAGGCGCACAGCGGATGCATGTACCCATCCCCTGTATCCATATTGGGTCGTAATTTCCAGGAAATCCCCTCTGTGCTGTTGGATTCCCACCATCCAGCCGGACAGTAATTCATCGGATACAGAAGCGGCCCTAGCCGTTTCATAAAGCAAAGCTTTCGGGACAATAACAAGCGCTTCCTGCATAAAGCGCCCCCTTTCTTACCTTATAATAACTCCTGGTAAAACCCCAGGACGTTTTGATAGAAAACCTTATCTATTTCACTTCCGCGGAACCCATTTTTGCGCAGCGCCTGCTCCAATAAGCCTAAACCGCTGCAGCCTTGCATCCCTAGCTTCCCATGGAACCCGTCAAAATCAGATCCAAGGCCTATACAGGATATGCCTCCCACATTGGAAATATGCCGGATATGGGCTGCAATTTTGGATACATCGCCGCTGCATGGATTCCGGCTGCTGTGGCTGGCGTCCAGGAAAGCCCCATAATAATTTACGCCTATTACACCCCCCTGCACAGCTATGCTGCGGATAAGCCCATCCGGCAGGTTCCGCGGATGCGGGCAGAGGGCGCGGGCATTGGAATGGCTCGCACAGAACGGCTTTTTGGCCAGGCGGCACACATCCCGGATGCCCGCATCCGACAAATGGGACACATCTGGGATAATGCCAAGACACTCCATCTCCTCCAGGAATTCTATCCCAAGGGACGTAAGCCCCTGCCCTCTCCCACTGCAGTTGCCGCTAGGATATGCCAAATCCCCCTCCCCGCAGCAGCGTCCCCGGGCGCCCTGCTTCCCATGATAAGAGGCAGGAGATGCGGGCCATCCGAGGCTGTTCGGGTAATTCCAGGTAAATGTCACCATCCGGACGCCAAGGGCATAGTAATCCCTGAGCCGTTCCAGGCTCCCTTGGCAAAG
Organism: uncultured Lachnospiraceae bacterium; assembly: GCA_910588965.1. Taxonomy (GTDB): domain Bacteria; phylum Bacillota; class Clostridia; order Lachnospirales; family Lachnospiraceae; genus Petralouisia. Next base: position 22,474 of record CAJUSO010000033.1, read on the forward strand.
TTCCCCTTCTTCTAACGCCATCAAAGCCGATAGCTTCCCTTCCCGCCGGTTTCGGGCCATATCCTGATAAGCCGCAACCGGGGCAATGATATCTTTATTTTTCTCCATTTCCTCCCGGAACAGGGCCATTTGCCCCCGGCAATCCCCAATCGGATCCTCTGTTTCCTGGAAATCCACGAAAATAGCAAAGTTCTGGAGCAGATATCCAGAGCTTTTCATTTTTTCCAAATCCAAATGGAATGCATTGCTGCGCAGGCCCGCCTCCTTCCCTTCTTTCCTCTCCTGGTAAATGCGTGAAATGGTATCGCAATGCAAATCTACAATATTCATAGCCTTCCCTTCCTTACTCCCTGCTGCCGATGGGCATGCAAATGCTGCTGTATTAATCATATGACGCAAGCCTGGCCCCTTTTCCCAGAGGAAGCGCCCTATTTGTCTAACCTGCACAAAAAAGCTGGAAAAACTAGGAAAAAATCGGATATCGGATTATAATTTTTTTAAAATTTTATGTGCATACTGCACAATCAGCTTTTTGCGCCCAGAACAAAGGATTGCACACGCCTTGCACAGCAAATGCATGGAGATAAACCGTTCTTTCTCTTTATGCATTTGCTGCGCAGAGCAGCAAAACCACGGCAAGGGGCAGGGCAGGCAGACAAGTAACCATGCGGAGGGAAAGGAGGGAATACGTTCCATGGCATGGCTGGCAAGCCAATGGGGAATGGACTCCGTATAAGGAAAAGCAAGCGCATCCAGGCCATTCAGGCGGCGGGAAACCTCCCCAGCGCTTCGTGGATTATTGCAGAATCCATGAGGAAAGCCGCAGCCAGTATCAGTATCACATGGCTGCAGGCAAAAACCAGGATGCCATGGGAAAATTGCCACCCCCAAAGACAGCCTGTCCCAGAGCCGCATCCCATTGCAACTGGGAGAAGCCGATTGCAGCCCGGCTTCCAGGCCAGCCCCTGCCGTAAACCATCTCAAGAAGGAAGGAGATTTCAAATTTTATGAGTGCAAAAAAGTTGAAACGTTTCTTAAGCGTTGCATTGTCCCTTAGCATGGTCCTGTCCCTGAACACTACGAACTTTGCATCTGAAGCCATTCCAGACAGCACAGGAACGCAGATAGAGGCAGATACAGATACCCATGCAGAGGAGCCTACCGGGCAGCATACAGAGGATGCCCAGGAAACAGAGGCCGAAGCGCCTGCAGCGGACGCAACCGAAAACCCAGAGGAAGATCCTGCAGCGGAAACAGACGCAGAGGAAACCCAAGAGCCTGCAGCAGAAGCAGATGGAAATGAGGTCCAAGAGCCTGCAGCAGAAGATGAGGTTTCCGTAGGGGAAGATACCCAGGAGGAAGTATTCTCTGCACAAACAGCTGATACAGCGCCGCAAGCAGGCGACACCACAGAACCCACTCCCCCCGCCGAGCCGGAAAAGGATCCGACAAAATGCGATGGGGAAAACCATGTATATACCGTTTCTGTAGTAAAGGCAGCAACCTGTACCACCAGCGGCATGGGGAAAAAGACCTGCCAATGCAAGAAAAACAGCAGCTTTGTAAGCCTCCAGCCACGCCACACTTACCAGAAGATTGGGGAGGATAAAAACCCTGTCCTAGGAGAAGATGGGAAGATTGTAGTCGATGAGTCTGCATCAAAGCTGGTAAGGGCAACTGCAACCTGTACTTCCTCAGGCCTGGTTACTTATAAGTGCACGAAATGCACACAGACTTACAATGTAACGACAGCGCCCCTGAAGCATACCTTTGAACGCGAAGAAGGATGGCCAGAGACAAAGCCAACGCCAGATGAGACTGTAAACCCAACCTGCGGCGGAACGCCTGGGAAGAAGGTTTGGACTTGCAAGGAAAAGGATTGTGGATACAGTTACGAAGAAACCATTGCACCGACAGGAAAACATAACTATGTTGATGAGGTCATCGCTGAAACATGTACTACGCCAAGGTGTACGTTAAGTATCTGCAGCCAATGCAAGGAGGTAGAAGAAGGCGCAGAGCCTATCCCAATTACTGGAGAAAACGCAAGGCGGCGTTATGGCCATTCTTTTGAGGCTACCACAGATGGAGGGCTTTTGCTGAAAGACGATATCAGCGATGGCATCCTTGAAGTGTCCAGTAAGGTACAGCCCATTGATAGCAAAGAGGCCACCTGCCTGGTAGACGGCTATAAGACATATGAATGTACAGGGGATCATGGCTGCGGCTTTAAATATACAAAAGTAATCAAGGCGCGCGGTTCCCACGAAGAAAAAGAAATACCAGATTTCATCCCGCCAACCTGTACCGAAAATGCAAAGTATATCACACGCTGCAAATATTGCGACAAACCGGTCGGCGAAGAAACCGACGCCCTGGATCTGTACCTTGAACTGAACGGCGGCGACGAAGAAGCTGCTATTGCTGCAGCAAAGGATGCAGGGGCATACCAGCTTGGCCATATTTGGGGTACGGAAAAGCCAGAAGTGGAAGGAAGCTGTACCACAAGCGGCATCAGCACCTTCACCTGCACCAGATGCCAGGCAGAGGAAATGCGCGAAGTTCCTGCCCGCCACGACTTTGAGGACGAGAACCACAACTTAAAGCCAGGCCTTATAGCAAATGATAAGAATAAACTCGTGATTTTCAAGGAAGCTACTTGTACGGAAACAGGGATTGCTTACTGTACTTGTACGAAATGCGGCACCCGCCGGACAGATATTGTCATCCCTGCCACAGGGCACGATTATGGCATTGTAACCGATACGTATGAAAATTATACGGAAGACACGGACGACGGCGTATTAAAACAGGATTTCGTATGCCACGATGGGCAGGCTGTTTATACATGCAAGAACACCCCCTGTGAGCATTCTTATAGCGTAGATATCCCTGCAAAGCCGCATAAGCCTGCAGATATTGTAACCACAAAGCCTGCAACCTGTACAGAGCCTTTAACACAGGCAGTTTTCTGTACTGTTTGCCAAGACCCGACCTCAGATGCAAAAGTAGTAGGGCCTAAGCTTGGCCACACCTATGAGGTAATCGGCGAAGACGGAGAAGTCCAAGTAGACGAAAATGGGGATATTGTAATCAACAAAGAAACAGCAGGGACCCCTGAAACAGTAGATGCTTCCTGTACGGAAGAAGGGTCTGTTACTTACACCTGTACTAAGTGCCGTGAGAAACATGTGATTACCATTCCGAAAGAACCGCATAATGCAGATCAGGTAGATATTATAGAGCCAACCTGCAAGGCAAATGCCAAGATTAAAGAAACCTGTACCTCCTACAATGAATATTTTGTCATTAAGGATGTTACAGAAGTATACACCGATGAAGAAATCACAGCAATGGATCTCTGGCAGAGGAACGGGCATGAATGGAAACTCGAAGCCGTGTTTAATGCCCCGACCTGTACAACCAACGGCATCGCTCTGTATCAGTGCGGATTGTGCGGCGACACTGAGAACCGTACCTTAAATGCACACCATAGCTATACAGATGATGAAGGGGTATTAATCCCAGCAGATGCGTACCCTGCAGACCAAATTAAAATTGCTAAACCCGCAGATTGTGAGAATAATGGGATTGCCATCTATACTTGCAAGGACTGCCAACCAGGGACAGAAGGCCATACCTTCGAAGGCGCCATAGAGAAGCTGGGGCATCAGTTTGACGATGGCACGCCTGTCCCAAATGAAAAAGAATGCCAACCAGGGAAAATCGTCTATACCTGCCAGAGGGAAATTGGCAGCGCAAAATGCGGAAAAACCCAGGAAGAGCCTTTGCCAGAAACAGCAAAAGCACATATTTATGAGGAAAAAGAAATCCCTGCAACCTGTGTCGATTCAGGGAAAAAAGGAAAATTCTGTAAATGGTGTAACGAAATCCAGCCAGGCACGACGCCTGTCGTTATCGAAGGCTCAGACCCGACGGGGCATTCTTATATCGGCACGGAAGAAAACGGCCGTGCACTGACAGATGCAGAAGGCAATACCGTATATGTAAAGGCGGATGCCGATCTCACAGCAGATACTGATTACATTGTCGTTAAGGCAGAAAAGTGTGAAGAGGCGGGTAGCAGGACTTATAAATGTACCAATGATGGATGCAGCAACGAGATTACACTAACCGTACCAGGGCTGGAACATAGCTGGAGCGCTTGGAAGGTAGAGAAAGCAAACTGTACCGACCCTGCCAGGAAAGAACGTACCTGCAGCCTATGCGATGAAAAAGACAAGCAGTTTGTGACAGGCAGCAAGCCAGTAGAAGGCGACGACGCTCACAGCTGGATCCGGGATGAAGGCCAGGATGATGTGCTTTGTGGGGAAGTCAAGTTTACTTGCGAATACAACCCTGCACATACAAAGACCGAAGAAGTCCATGATTGGGATGAAGGCAATGCAACTACAACAACCAATGGCAATTTCAAAATCATAAACTGTACGAATGAGAAGTGTGAGGCAACCAAGATTGACAGCAGCGCAGCAACAGACGGCTATGTTTACTGCGACACCTGCAAGGACGGCGTTCAGCCAGAAGCATTCGGCGCATTCCCGCCGACCTGCGAAAAAACAGGGAAGACAGATAAGGAAATCTGCCCAAGCTGCGCCAAGGTCTTTAAAGAAGCGCAGGATATCCCTGCAACCGGCCATGAATATATACGCAAGGTCGTACAAGAAGCAACCTGCGTGGATGGCTACAGTGAAGAAGTATGCAAGAACGATAAAACACATACCCGTAACCGGGTAGTAATACCGGCAACCGGTGAGGTTCCCCATCAATTTGAAGATGTTGAAGGCAAAGATTATCGGGAATGCTCTGAATGCCACACGAAGGATGTCATTGCAGCTACCAGGATAGAAGCTGGCGTAGAGAACGGCATGAACATCATCCGCCTGATTGCAGACGCACAGTTTGTAGACGACGGCAAATATGAAATCCTCCAGAGGGGGATCCTGTACTATACAGCAGCAGAAGGATACCCAGGACGGTTAGTAATGGAAGACGTTGGCAATGTCCCGAACCTGAAAATGAAAGAAATAAAAGATGCAGGCGCTATCGGCGCACGCGTTCCAATCAATATCGGAACTGCTACTACCAGGGTGATATATGCCAGGGCATATGTAGTATTAAGGGATAAGGATACAAAGGATATTAGCCATAGGTATGGCGAAGTTGTTTCCGGAAGCTTTGAAAGCCTTGGCGGACGTTAAGCAGCAAATACCATAGGGTTTTTTGGAGCCATCCTTAGGGATGCTGTCCCTTAAGGGTGGCTCTGCTGTCTATTCTTCCGCTGTTTGGGCTTGCATATGGATGAAAGGTGAAAAATATGAAGCATAGAAAAATTCAGGCGTTAGCCATGTGCGCTGCCTTATGCGCTGCCTTAGCTGCCTGCAGCGGCCAGGATTCCCTGGGGCCAAAGGGCAGCGCCCTTTCCAGCGAGGCAGGGGACAGCGGCGCAGACAGCAAAGCCCCGCAAGGGCAGAAAGATACGGAAAAAGACAGCCAGGATTCTCAAAGTGCCTCTGAGGAGGAGCCTAACCCCAAGGACAGCGAAGGCAGCGTCAAGGATATGGAGCCGCTGCTTGGGCCGGACGCCACAGACGAGGAATTACTGGAGGTATTAAAAGAGGAAACTACTGTTGTGGCCGATGCCGATTACGCCGCCATGATCCGTTCCTTCCAGGAGGATACAAATAACCATGTGGGGAAGATTTATCAGATAGAGGGCACATACGTGGTGGAGGATGGCATCCCCTACCTTAGCAGGGCTGACGTAGACGGGGATACACAAAAGCCTTGCCGGATCCCGCTGAAATATGTTATGGAAGAGCCCGAGGAAGGCGCATGGATCCGTGTAACCGGGATCCTGAACCGCGGGGAGGTGGGCACAAAGGTCGTCCCCCTTTTGGAAGTGACCGTACTTCAGCTTCCAAAGACCCCAGGCCAGGCAGAACCCCCGGCCCAATAACAGGTTAGGTACAGCGGATAACAAACAGAAACGCAATAGAAGGAGGTGTGGATTCTATGAAAACCTATGAAACCCCAGAACTGGAAATCATCCAGTTCGAGAGAGAGGATATAATCGCCACAAGCGGCGGATATGAAGAGTTCCCGGTAGAACCCTTAGACTAACTCCCATCATATCCAAAAAACAGGCGGTTTGCCCCTTAGCAAGAAGCAGGGCTGCTGCAAAGTAAGGTTTGCATACCTAGGAAGCATGCATGGTAAGGATGCTTCCCCTACCCGGTATCAAAAACTTATTTTGCGGCAGCCCTTTTGCTTCTTTCCTTCTCTTGAAAATTTCCCCAAAATACTTTATACTGGAAAGGACAGAGAAAAAGGGGCGCTGCAAGCCGGCAGGCAACCGGAAAACGGCTTGCCGATACCCTAATAATTTTTCAGGGGGTTACCAATGGAGAAGAAGAAAAAAAAGAGCAGGATACCCATTCTATTTATCCTGCCCGTACTGGCAGTATTTATTTATTCCATAGTGAAAATAGGGGGGCCGCTCCTGGAATACCGCCAGGGGGAGAAGGTCTACGAAGGCCTAGGGGAGTATGTATCCATCCCAGAGGACGGTTCTTACCGCCAGGGGGAGATACCCGTGGATTTTGAGGCGCTGCGGAAAGTGAACCCGGACATCATAGGCTGGATTGTCATCAACGGCCTGGGCATCAGCTACCCTATCGTACAGGGGGAGGACAATGATTTCTACCTCAAGCATACCTTTGACAAAGCCGAAAATGCCAGCGGCTGCATCTTTGTGGAGGTGGAAAATTCCCCGGATTTCAGCGACAACAACACCTTTGTCTACGGGCATAATATGAAGAACAAATCCATGTTTGCCAAGCTGAACCAGTACCAGGAGGAAGCCACCTTCCTCAAAAACCCGGAATTTGTCATTTACACGCCGGAAGGCATGCTGCGTTACCAGATTTACTCCTGCCATGTGGCCAAACTAGGGACAGAATCCTTCACCTACCGGATTGAAGGGGAAGAGGCCTTTGGCAAGTGGCTGGAAACCGTCAAGTCAGAGAGCTATTACGATACAGGCATCACCCCGGATATCTCCCAGAAATCCGTAACCCTGATGACCTGCACGCCTGCCGGGCATGACTACCGCTGCCTGGTCCATGCCGTCCTGGTGGAGGATAGCCGGAAGAAGTAATGTTTTTATATTTCGATTGGGGGTAAGCCATATGTCAAAGGACAGAGAACGAGAAGAAACCATCCATGCATTTTTAGAAATGGTGGCACAGTCTGATAATATCGTCTTTTTCGGCGGGGCGGGCGTCTCTACGGAGAGCGGCATCCCGGATTTCCGCAGCGTGGACGGCCTGTACAGCCAAGAGTACGATTACCCGCCTGAGACCATCTTAAGCCATACCTTTTACCGCAGGAACCCAGAGGAATTCTACCGTTTTTACCGCAATAAGATGCTCTGCCTTACGGCGCAGCCCAATACGGCGCATCAGAAGCTAGCGGAACTGGAGGCTGCAGGGAAGGTACGTGCTGTCGTCACCCAGAATATCGACGGGCTCCACCAGCTGGCAGGCAGCCGGAAGGTGCTGGAGCTCCATGGGAGCGTCCACCGCAATTACTGCGAATCCTGCCATGCTTCCTATGATGCGGAATATATCCTCCGCAGCGAGGGCGTGCCCCGCTGCACAAAATGCGGCGGGGATATTAAGCCGGATGTGGTGCTGTATGAGGAAGGCCTGGACAACCGGACCATCCAGGAAGCAATCTCCTTTATCGCCCAGGCAGATATGCTGATTATCGGCGGCACTTCCCTGGCCGTATACCCTGCAGCGGGCCTGGTGGATTATTACCAAGGCCAGAAGCTGGTACTGGTAAATAAGACAGCCACCCCGCGGGATGGCATGGCGGACTTGGTGCTGAAAGAAAGCATCGGGGAATTGTTTGGCAAAATCAAATGACCGAAACGCCTGTATGGCATCTATTATTTTAGCAAGAAAGGGGAACCTATGCCGATACCGTTTGAAATAGGGGACATTGTACGCTTAAAAAAGCAGCATCCCTGCGGCTGCAAGGAATGGGAAGTGCTCCGGGTCGGGGCGGACTTCCGTCTGAAATGCCAAGGCTGCGGCCACCAGGTCATGCTGGCAAGAAAATTAGTGGAGAAAAATACCAGGGGCATCCGCAAGAAAGGCGACGGCGGCAGCATGCCCGGATAACGCCCCTGGCCAAAGGGGCAGGCCGGATATGCCCCAGGGGGAGCATGCAAGCCAGGAAACATTTCCCAGATGAAATGCCTGGGAAAAAATGATATAATTAGGAAAAGACCAGCAGCCCCCTACAGCCTGTGCCGCTGCCGCACAGGCCGCAGGGAGATGGATGCTGCATAAAGGACCTACCGCCTATGAAAAACACAATTTCCCGGAAAAAATTGCAAAAACCCCTTCGGATTGCCTGTATCCTGTTACTCCTCCTGCTGGCCTCCTATTTTATCCTGGTTTATTTCCTTGTCAGCGCCGCCCTGGTCCCTTCTTTTATGGAGGAACTGGACGCCTTTGGGCGGATTACGGAAGAAAGCTACGCCGCCCAAGTACAGACTTCAGACATCAAAGAGAACCGCCGGGCGGCCCTCCTGGACACACAGGAATGGCTGGCTGCGGCTTCCCGCCAAAAGCGCTCGATACAATCCCAAGATGGCTATACCCTGGTAGCAGAAGAATTCCAAGCGCCCCAGGAAAGCCACAAATGGGTGCTGCTGCTCCACGGCTATACGGGCTGGAAGGAAGAAATGTACCCTTTCGCCCTCTGGTATCACCGCCAAGGCTACCACGTACTGGCTCCAGACCTGCGCTGCCAGGGAGAAAGCGGGGGCGACTTTATCGGCATGGGCTGGACAGACCATTTTGACTGCCTGCAATGGCTCCAGGTAATCATCAGGCGCGACCCACAGGCTGAGATAGTGCTCCACGGGCAGTCCATGGGCGCTTCCACCGCCTTAATCATGTCCGGGGACACGGCGCTTCCCGGCAATGTAAAGGCTGTGGTATCAGATTGCGCCTACACGGACGCCTATTCCATGTTCGGGGAGAAAATCAAAGAATGGTTCGGCCTCCCGGCATTCCCCTTTGTAGACAGCGCCTGCCTGGTCCTGCGGCTAAGGGGCGGCTATAACCTAAAGGATGCTTCCGCTCTGGAGGCTGTGGGAAGGAGTAAGATACCTACCCTGTTTATCCATGGGGATTCCGACGCCATGATATCAGTCCAGATGGCAAGGGATCTATACCGCGCAGCCTCCTGTGAAAAAGAAATCCTAATCGTGCAGGGTGCAGGCCATGCCCAGTCCCAGGACAAAGACCCAGATACATATTATGGGGCTATCGGAACGTTTCTGGCAAAATACTTCCCCTCATGAAGCGGCTGCCGCTTCATGGGGCTGTTCTGGCACGCCCCTATAATTTCTTTAAAATTTTGCTTACGCTCCTTGCATTTTCCTGAAAATGTGCTAAACTATGATTGTTAAGCGTTTATTTTAAAATACCACAATTATGGTGGAGGAAACCGGAGGAGAAGAAGATGAGGAAATTTGTAACTGCGCTTATGCTCACAGTAGCTATGATGGTGCTTGCCGGATGCGGCGGCGGCGGCAGCAAGGATCCTGTCGTTGGGAACTGGAAAATGACAGAGATCGAGACAATGGGCGTCAAGGTGAGCCTGGAAGAGTACATGCAGTCCATGGGCGGCGATGCCGAAGACATGAGCATGGAGATGGACATCAAAGAAGATGGGACCTTCAGCGGCAAATTCGCATCAGAAGAAGGGAGCGGTACTTGGAAATACAGCGCCCCGACACTTACCCTTACTGCTGACGGCGAGGACATGAAGTGCGAGTACAAGGACGGCAAGCTGGTTATGAATGTAGAAGAAGGCGGCCAGTCTTTCTCAGCAGTATTTGAAAAATAAAGGGCTGGGGGAAGCCCCAGTATCATTCCGCTATATGGCAGGCCCGCGTGCCGGCCATCTGGCGCCCGGATGAATGGCAGAGTATGGATTTCCAGGCTGCAAAGCAGGTTTGCAGCTGCAAAGCGAAGGCTAGGGCTAGGAACCCTAACGCAGCAGGGAAATCCAGGCAAGCAGCCTGCCGGGCAGCCAGATGGCCGGCATCTTTCGTTCCAGAGGGGATTTCCCCCTGAAAAGACAGGAAAGTTTGTGCAAAGCACTTGCAAACACCCGGACATTGTGCTAGAATAACAAATTGTGATATATTAATTTAACCCTTGCTCCTGGCAGAAGCCAGGGGCCGGAGACCATAAGGAGGTACGATGAGCATGAACAAATATGAATTAGCGCTGGTTGTGAATGCAAAAATCGAAGATGAGGCAAGAGCCGAAGTAGTAGAGAAGGCAAAAGAGTACATTACCCGTTTTGGCGGCGTAATCACCAATGTGGATGAATGGGGTAAGAAAAGGCTGGCTTACGAGATCCAGAAAATGCGGGAAGGGTTCTACTACTTTATCCAATTCGATGCAGATGCAACATGCCCGGCTGAAATTGAAAAGCGTTTGCGCATTATGGACAATGTGCTGCGTTATTTATGTGTAAAACAAGATCCCAGACAAGTGCAGCCGGAGCAGGCAGAAGATGAGCAGCAGGATGCGCAGTAGAAAGAGGCGATCATATGAATAAGGTAATACTGATGGGAAGGCTGACCCGGGATCCGGACGTCCGTTATTCGCAGGGCGATACGCCCATGGCAGTGGCCAGGTATACGCTGGCAGTGGACAGGCGTTTCCGCCGCGACAACGACCAGCAGACGGCAGATTTTATTGGCTGCGTTGCATTTGGCAGGAGCGCTGAGTTTGCAGAAAAATACCTGCGCAAGGGTACGAAGATAGCCATAACCGGACGGATCCAGACAGGGAGCTACACAAATCAGGAAGGCCAGAAAGTATATACCACCGATGTGGTGGTAGAAGACCAGGAATTTGCAGAAAGCAAGGCTGCCAGTGACAGCTACCACAATGGCGGCGGCTTCCAGCAGGGGGCAGACAACTACGGCGGCGGCTTCCAGCCAGCCGGCAAGCCTGCGCCCAATGCGGCAGTTGGGGATGGCTTCATGAACATCCCAGATGAGATAGATGAGGAATTACCCTTTAGTTAAGATTAGGAGGTAGGAAAATGGCTTACAATAAAAGTGACAGAGGCGATTCTCCCATGAAGCGGAGGGGCGGGATGCGCAGGCGCAAGAAAGTCTGTGTATTCTGCGGCAAAGACAATGTGATTGACTATAAAGACACGAACAAGTTAAAGAGGTACATCTCTGAAAGAGGCAAGATCCTTCCCAGAAGGATTACCGGGAACTGCGCAAAGCACCAAAGGGCGCTTACGGTTGCGATTAAGCGGGCAAGACATGTCGCTTTGATGCCATATGTAACAGACTAATAATCCGTAATAACGGCCCTTACAGGAATCTGTAAGGGCCGTGCGGCTTTTCACGGAGGCTGGGAAATGAGATACCATGCCCCCCTGCCGGAAACGGTAAGGGGCATAGGCTTTGGGAGAGGATAAATGAAGAAAAAAAACCACCCCGGAGGGCAGTTGGGCAATTATATGTACTGGCCGATGATTTTAACGGTTTTAATCGTTGTTTTGGATGTGCCTCTGTATTATATTGATAAAAAGGCTGGGTTTTGCGTTTCCATATTTGGCCTGCTGTATTTTTTAATCGTGACGGCGCTCTTTTTTGCCAACAAATCTGTGGTGCGCAATGAGGTAATTAATTTCGCCACCCAATACGGAATTGTACAGAAAAAGCTTTTGAATGAGTTCGAAGTGCCCTATGCGCTTTTAGACTACAACAGCAAAATTTTATGGATGAACGAGGCATTTTCCACTGTTACAGAAAAAGATAAAAAATACCATAAATCCATTGCCACCATTTTCCCTTCCGTAACCAGGGAGCTCCTAGAGAAAAACGACGGCAAGAGCGATATCCAGGTGGAATGGAAGGAACGGTTTTACCGGGTGAAAGTCGGTAAGATCTATTTTGACGAATCGGAAGAAGAAAACGGCCTGCTGAACCTGGAAGGGGATGGGCAGTTCCTTATGAGCCTTTACCTGTTTGACGAAACGGAACTGCACCAGTATATCCAGGCCAACCAGGACCAGCAATTAGTATCGGCATGGATTTACATTGACAATTATGAAGAAGCGCTGGACAGCATTGAGGAAGTGAAGCGCTCCCTGTTGGTGGCCTTGGTAGACCGGAAGGTGAGCAAATATTTCTCAGAGCGGGACAGCATCATCAAGAAAATAGAAAAAGACAAGTATTATGTCGTATTCAAATATAAATATTTAAGGGAGCTGGAAAAGGACAAGTTCAGCATCCTAGAAGAGGTAAAGACCATCAAGGTGGGGAATGAGATGGCTGTTACCCTAAGCATTGGCCTTGGGGTCAGCGGGGCCACTTACAGCCAGAAATACGAACATTCCCGGATGGCCATTGACCTTGCCCTGGGCCGGGGCGGCGACCAGGTAGTGGTCAAGGATGGGGAGAAGGTCTCCTACTTTGGGGGCAAGTCCCGGCAGGTAGAGAAGATGACCCGGGTAAAGGCACGGGTAAAAGCGCATGCACTGCGGGAAATATTCGAGACCCGGGAAGAAGTCTTTATCATGGGGCACAGCATCAGCGATATGGACGCTTTTGGGTCTTCCATCGGTATTTTCTGCATGGCCCGCGTCATGGGCAAGAAAGCCCATATCGTGCTGGATACGGTCACTTCCTCCCTGCGGCCTATGAAGGAATGCTTCACGGAAGAGAAAGGCTACCCGGCAGATTTGTTTGTGAGCGGTGAAGAAGCCCTGGAACTGGTGGAGCATGGGAGCGTGGTGGTCGTAGTGGACACTAACCGCCCCAATTACACGGAATGCCCGGAACTGCTGAAACAGACAAAGACCATCGTGGTCTTTGACCACCACAGGCAGGGCAGCGAGGTGATTGAAGGCGCAGTGCTCTCCTACATCGAGACCTATGCCTCCTCTACCTGCGAGATGGTGGCCGAGGTACTGCAGTATTTTAATGAGAACATCCACTTAAAGTCCAATGAGGCAGACAGCATTTATGCAGGCATCCTCATTGATACCAACAACTTTATGACCAAGACCGGCGTGCGTACTTTCGAGGCGGCGGCCTATCTGCGCCGCTGCGGCGCGGAGGTGACAAGGGTGCGCAAGCTCCTGCGGGACGACATGGCGGCTTACAAGGCCAGGGCAGAGGCAGTGCGCCACGCAGAGGTCTACCGCGGGGCGTTTGCCATCTCCGTCTGCCCCGCGGACAGCCGGGTAGAGAGCCCCACAATAGCAGGGGCACAGGCAGCCAATGAACTCCTGAATATCGTAGGGATTAAGGCGTCCTTTGTACTGACAGAGTACAATGAGAAGATTTATATCAGTTCCCGCTCCATCGACGAAATCAATGTACAGCTGATCATGGAGCGCATGGGCGGCGGCGGGCACCTGAATGTGGCCGGCGCACAGATGGCAGACTGCTCCGTGAATGAAGCAAAATGGAGGATCCAGCACACCTTAGACCAGATGCTGGAGGAAGGGGACATTGAAGTATAACAGGCATGCGGCAAGGGGAACCAGAAGGAGGAACAGTTATGCAAGTAATCTTATTAGAGGATGTAAAAGCCCTGGGGAAAAAGGGCGACGTGGTAAAAGTCAGTGACGGGTATGCCCGGAATATGATTTTACCGAAAAAACTGGGCGTAGAGGCGAATAAGAAGAACCTGAACGACCTGAAATTAAAAAACCAGCACGAAGCGCGGCTGGCCAAGGAGCAGCTGGAAGCAGCCCAGGCCCTGGCAGGGGAAGTCAGCACGAAGGAAATCAGGGTTACCCTAAAGACGGGGGAAGGCGGCAAGACCTTTGGCTCTGTTTCCACGAAAGAAATCTCCGCCGCCGCAAAAGACCAGTTGGATTTAGAGCTGGACAAGAAGAAAATGCAGCTTCCGGAAGGCGGCCTGAAAGCATTGGGCGTATATGAAATCAATATAAAGTTCCATCCCCAGGTTACAGGGACGCTGAAGGTTAAGGTAGAAGCAGAATAGCCCGCCCCCAGGATGGAACGCCAGCAGGCACGGAACATGAATAGCGGCAGCTTAAAAGCGGGCCCGCTGTCAGGATAGGAGGCTTTTATGGAAGAAGGCCTGATTAGGCGGATGATGCCGAATAGCCTGGAAGCAGAGCAATCGGTTATCGGCGCCATGATTATGGACAGGGAGGCTGTCATGGTTGCCTCTGAACTGCTGCTGCGGGAAGATTTTTACCACCAGCAGTATGGGCTCCTGTTTGAAGCCATGACAGAATTGTACAATGAGAACCAGCCTGTGGATGTGGTTACGTTGCAGGAACGCCTGCAAAAGAAGGACGTGCCGCCTGAAGTGAGCAGCCTGGAATACGTGGGGGAGCTGGTGGCATCCGTCCCCACTTCGGCCAATGTAAAGTACTACGCCAATATCGTAAAGGAAAAGGCCACCTTGCGCAGGCTGATTAAGGTAACAGAGGGGATTGCAAACCAATGCTATCTAGACAGGGACAGCCTGGACGAGATTATGGCCGGCACGGAACGGGAAGTGTTCAGCCTCCTCCAGAACCGGGCAGGCAGCGATTTCGTGCCTATTAAGCAGGTTGTGCTGGACGCCCTGGAAAAGATTGAGCAGGCTTCCAAGACCAAAGGGAATGTAACAGGGATTGCCACAGGCTTTACGGACCTGGATTACCGCACCTCTGGGCTGCAGCCTTCGGATTTGGTGCTGATTGCGGCAAGGCCCTCCATGGGCAAGACGGCCTTCGTCTTGAATATCGCCCAATATGTGGCCTTCCACAGTGATTTATGCACCGCTATTTTCAGCCTGGAAATGTCCAAGGAACAGCTGGTGAACCGCCTGTTTTCCCTGGAATCCAGGGTAGACGCCCAGCTTCTGCGGACTGGGAACCTGGCGGACACGGACTGGGAAAAGCTGATTGAAGGGGCGGGCGTGATTGGGCGTTCCAAGCTTATCATAGACGACACGCCGGGGATTTCCATCCCGGAACTCCGTTCCAAATGCAGGAAATACAAGCTGGAGCATGGCCTGCAGCTGATTATCATTGATTACCTGCAGCTGATGTCCGGCTCTGGGAAAACGGATTCCAGGCAGCAGGAAATTTCTGATATCTCCCGTTCCCTCAAAGGCCTTGCCCGGGAACTGAAGGTGCCTGTCGTCGCCCTATCCCAGCTGAGCCGCCAGGTGGAACAGCGGCCGGACCATAGGCCCATGCTGTCAGATCTGCGTGAGTCTGGGGCGATTGAGCAGGATGCGGACGTCGTCATGTTCCTTTACCGTGATGATTATTACAACAAAGACACGGCCGACAAGAATATCGCAGAGGTTATCATCGCCAAGCAGAGGAACGGCCCGATTGGCACCGTGAACCTGGTGTGGCTGCCCCAGTTCACAAAGTTCGTGAACATGGAACGGAAGTAAATGCCAGGAAAAAAATAGCATATGGTGTAAAAGAAAGCAGATATCCTTCCCAAAAGGGAGGTATCTGTTTTTTCTTGTCATTATTTCACGATGAAAAAAGATTGTAACAGGAGGCATAAATCGTTACAATGGAAGTAGCAAAAGGGACAAGCCAATCCGCCTGCCTGGCAAGGCCAGGAGGAGGAATGGCGGGACAAATCCGGTTACCGGAAAATAATCCCGAAAAGGAGGTAATAAGGTGGAAAATGTACGCTATATGATTTCGGATGCGGCAAACATCGTGAACGTTGAGTCCCATGTCCTGCGCTATTGGGAAGAAGAGCTGGAGCTCCAAATCCCCCGCAATGAAATGGG
>CAJUSO010000034.1 GCA_910588965.1 uncultured Lachnospiraceae bacterium
GGTATGCAGGCGGGCATCCTGGCAAGGGGATTGGTGGGCAGGATTGCAGAAAAAGAAATGGAAGATAAGAAGGAGTGGTAAAATGTCAGTAAAAATAGCGTTAGCAGGGAACCCAAACTGCGGGAAGACTACATTGTTCAATGCGTTGACAGGATCCAGCCAATTTGTAGGGAATTGGCCGGGCGTTACCGTAGAGAAGAAGGAGGGGAAACTAAAGGGGCATAAAGATGTAGCGGTGATTGACCTGCCAGGGATTTATTCCCTTTCCCCTTATACCTTAGAAGAAGTGGTGGCAAGGAATTACCTGGTCGGGGAGCGGCCAGACGCCATCCTGAATATTGTGGACGGCACCAACATGGAACGGAACCTGTACCTGAGCACCCAGCTGATGGAACTGGGGATTCCGGTTGTCATGGCAGTGAACATGATGGATTTGGTGGCAAAAAATGGAGGCCGGATACCAATCAAAAAACTCAGCGGGGAATTAGGATGCCCGGTGGTAGAGATTTCCGCATTAAAGGGTACAGGGGTGAAGGAAGCGGCAGACTGGGCCGTGGAGGCTGCAAAGGGCAGGCAGGCAAGCAAGGCGGTGCATAGGTTTTCCCCAGAAGTGGAGCGTGTGCTGCATGCCATTGAGGATAAAATTGGCACGGATGTGCCAAACGGGCAGAAACGTTTTTTTGCCATTAAGCTGTTGGAGAGGGATAGCAGGATTCATACACAGATGCAGCATGTCCCGGATGTGGCGGCAGAAATCAAGGCCATTGAGGCAGAAATGGACGACGATGCGGAGAGCATTATCACAAATGAGCGGTATACCTATATTTCTTCCATTATCCAGGATTGCTGTATCAGGCAGCGGGGGGGAGAAACCTCCATTTCTGATAAAATCGACCGGATTGTCACGGGCCGTATCCTGGCATTGCCGATTTTTGCGGCAGTGATGGCGCTGGTTTACTATGTCTCTGTAACAACGGTAGGGGGCTGGGCGACTGATTGGGTGAATGACGGGGTATTCGGCGATGGCTGGCGCTTGTTTGGGATAGAAGGCCTATCTGCCCCTTCCGTCCCGGCGCTGGTTTCTGGCGGCTTGGAAGCCATTGGCTGCGCCGCCTGGCTCCAGGGGCTGATAGTAGACGGCATTGTGGCCGGCGTTGGGGCCGTCTTGGGTTTTGTGCCGCAGATGCTGGTGCTTTTCATTTTCCTGGCTTTTCTGGAAGGGTGCGGCTACATGGCAAGGGTTGCCTTTATCATGGACCGTCTGTTCCGTAAATTTGGGCTTTCAGGAAAATCTTTTATTCCCATGCTGATTGGGACCGGCTGCGGCGTGCCAGGGATTATGGCGTCTAGGACGATTGAAAATGACAGGGACCGTAAGATGGCCATTATGACCACGACCTTTATCCCCTGCGGGGCAAAGCTGCCAATCATCGCATTGATTGCCGGCGCCTTTTTTGGCCATGCATGGTGGGTTTCCTGGAGTGCGTTTTTTGTGGGGATTGCAGCGGTTGTGTGCTCTGGGGTTATTTTGAAAAAGACACGGATGTTTGCTGGGGAGCCGGCGCCTTTTGTGATGGAGCTCCCGGCCTACCATCTTCCTACGGCTGGCAATGTGCTGCGGAGCATGTGGGAGCGTGGATGGTCTTTTATCAAAAAGGCGGGCACGGTCATTTTGCTATCTACCCTCTTTATATGGTTCACTACCTACTTTGGATGGGTGGGCGGAGAATTCCGTATGCTGGAGGATATGGAGATTGGCCATAGCATCTTGGCTTCGGTTGGGAATGCGTTTGCATGGATTTTCTACCCTCTTGGGTGGGGCGACTGGAAGTCTGCAGTGGCGGCAATCACAGGTTTGGTTGCAAAAGAAAACGTGGTCAGCACCTTTGGCATTCTCTTTGGCTTTGCGGAAGTGGCAGAAGATGGCACAGAAATCTGGGGGACGCTGGCAAGCCATATGACAGCCTTTGGCGCCTATTCTTTTTTGGTATTCAACCTGTTGTGCGCTCCCTGTTTTGCGGCAATGGGAGCTATGAAACGGGAGATGAACAATGTACGCTGGTTCTGGTTTGCGGTTGGCTACCAATGCCTGCTGGCCTATGTGGCGGCGCTGTGCATTTACCAGATAGGGATGTGGGTAGCTGCCGGGAGCTTTGGGCTGTGGACAGCCGTTGCCCTTGTGCTTTTGGCAGGATTTATTTACCTATTGTTCCGCCCATATAAAGAGCGCCTTCCCTTGGGCATGAGGGGAATGGCGAGGGCAAAGTGAGAAATGGTCCGCTGTGCCTTGGAGGAAGCAGGGAAAGGCACAGGCAGACGTGGAAAGGCGCCACAGCAGCAGCAAAAAAGCGCTGGCAGGGATTTTAACGGAAAAATGCGTGTGATGCTTAAAAAAGCCGGATGGAAGCTTGGGGAAGCAGGGATGGATATTGGAGGGCATGGAAAAATAGATGGAAAATGGCAGCCAGGCGCATAGCATCCGGCTAAAATGGGTATGCTTGGTAAGAAGGAAGGGAATAGGAATATCTTAGAAAAGGAGAAAGAACATGGATAAATATTTATGTGAGCCATGCGGCTATGTCTATGACCCCAAGGAGGGGGATCCAGAAAATGGGATTGCCCCGGGCACTGCTTTCGAGGATTTGCCAGACGACTGGGTATGCCCTTGGTGCGGGCTTGGGAAGGATGTATTCGTAAAGGAAAAAGCATAGCTGTTAAGGCAGCAGGGAAATGGTATGGGCATATATCTAAGGCAGGGAGTGCATTTGGATGTATGCCCATCGTTGCGTGTTATAGAAACCCTGCCTGGTGGGAAAATTATTTTATCCTGTTGTACAGCATCATGGTTGGGAAGGGGATTTTTGCCGATATATAAGGAAAATGCCGCAGGTTGGCTGTAGGCTGCATAGGGGCGGCGCGAAAGGATTCCTTGGGTAAAAGGCAGGTGGTTAAGTTGGTATCTATAGCAGTGTGCGACGATGAGATTGTGGAGTGCTGTGATATAGCCAGGAAAATCAAAGACGTTTTGGAAAGAAAGAAGGTGCCGTGCATGATACGCCAGTTCGGCAGCGGGCAGGAACTGCTGCGCACGGCAGAGGATTTTGACATTATCTTCCTGGATATTCTGATGCAGGGGCTGGACGGGATGCAGACAGCACGGATATTCCGCAAGAAAGCATTTGACAGGATTATCATTTTCCTATCTTCCAGCAGGGATTATGTCTTTGAAGCTTACGACGTAGAGGCATTCCAATATTTATTGAAGCCTTTGGATGGGAAAAAATTAGAAAAGGTGTTAGAAAGGGCTCTCCTCAAAACCGAAAGCCGTTCCCAGGAATTTCTGGTTGTCAGCAAGGAAAGGCAGAAGGTGAAGCTGTTCTTAGACGATATTTATTATTTTGAGATAAGGGGAAGGCAGATAAAAGCACATGGGACGGAAGGGAATGTTACCTATTATGGGAAGATAGGGGATTTAGAGCTTGCCCTGCTGGGGAAGGGCTTTTACCGATGCCATAAAAGCTATCTTATCAACCTTAAGCATGTGGATGGATATAACCGGCAGGAAGCATTTCTTGACAATGGCGAGGGGATTGTGATTGCCAGGAAGAGGTATGAAGGGTTCTGCGGGGAAGTGCTGGCTTATATGAGGGGACATGGGGGGATCCTATGATGGGAGGGGGTGCAGATATGTTTGCCATGGCATTATACGAGGCGGGGTATGTCTGGGCGGCAGATAAGTTCTGTAAAAGGCATTTCGGGGCTTCTGTGGAAAAAGAAGCTTTTTTTGCCATATCCCTCCTGGGCGGACGGGCATTGGCAAGTTTCCTCCATGGGCAATTTCCTGCCTTACATATCATTCTGGTTTCAGGGAGCCATATGTTATTTCTGGGGCTGGCGCTGCTGCTGTTTGGTGGAGGCACGGGGAAAAAGGCGCTGGCTGTTTCCCTGTTCCTTGCAGCGGTAACACTGGCAGGGAATTTCAGCATGTCTGTTTTCTCCTGCCTGGCCCTTGTATGGATGCATGCTTGGGAAGGGATACCAGTTCCCATATTGGATGGATGGGAATCCAGCCTGTTTGGCATAGCCAGCCTAGTGATAGGGATTTTGGCTGCATTTTGGGCTGCCCGGCGTGCCGTGCCGTCTTTCCATGGCAGGGCAAGGGGGTGGTATGCCATTATGGCGGTCCCTTTGCTTGCAGCCACTGGGTTGGTGGAGGTGGCAAATTGGGGGGCAAGCAATGGCATCCTGGTTAGGAGCGGGGGGAACCTGGGGCTTTATTATGACCAGCTTTTCGGTCATGCCGAAATGGGCATCCTGACGGCAGTGTCTATGCTGGCGGCAGGCTTTTATGTATTTGGGATGGGGCGCATCTGCCTGGAACAGGAGAAGGCCAGCCAGTATGCTTCCCAAGTTGCCGCTTACAAAATGCTGGAAGAACAGCGCAGCCAATCCGAGCGTCTCCGGCATGATATGAAGAACCACATCATCGCCTTGCTGAGCTTGTTGGAAAAGAAGGAGTGGCAGGAAATGGGCAGCTATCTGGAGGATATGGCCAGCAGCGCAGGCCTTGGGGATTGTGGGGAATGCACAGGCAGCAGGGCCGTGGACGCGCTTTTATCCCAAAAGCAGAAAATGGCAGGAAGGAAAAATATCACATGGGAATGCGATGTACAGATCCCTAGGCAATGCGGCCTGAATGAGTTTGACCTATGCGTATTGTTTGGGAATCTATTGGATAATGCAGTAGAGGCCTGCGAAAGGCTGCAGGAGGGGGAAGGCCATGGCAGCACTGGCTGTTATATCCATGTGTATGCCAGGGCGGTCAAAAAATGCTTCCTTCTGGAAATGGAAAACAGTGCAGGTATAGAGGAAGGGCAGGAGATTGGCCATTCTGCCAAAGGGCATCCATGGCAGCATGGCATTGGCCTTATGAATGTCCGGGATGTGGTGGAAAAATACCATGGCACAATAGAGATAGAGCCTAAGGAAGGCATTTTTGCAATTTCTGTTCTGGTGCCCTTCCAGAACCATACATGACAGCAAACCGGCCGTTTGGGGCATGGTGCTAAGATAGGCCCATCCTGCCTCCGAAAAAAGAGACGGCACAGCGTTTGATTTGGAGAGTGGAAGGAGGCAGCAATGATGTATGCAAAGACAATGGAAGGCCTTGTAGGGGCAAAGACAAATATGGACCTGGTCAATACGCCGATGCGGGTTTACAAGGATGCAAGGCGCAGGGGTGATTTGGCCGTAATGGAACGGGCCATGGGGTATGCCGGCGAATTTGCAGGGAAGGCACAGGAATACCAGGAAAAGGCAGAAGAGGGGATGGAAGAAGAGGTCGAAATCGCACGGGAAGCGGAGAAACTGGAACGTGAGGAAGCTGCCGCAGAGCGGGCAGAAGAGAGGGAAGAGGCAGAAGGGGAAAGCAAGGGCAAGGCACAAGCAAAAGCCGAAGCAAGGGCAAAGGCCACACTGGCAGGAGCCGATACAGCAGAAGTCAGCGGGGAGGGGAAAGCATTACTGCAGGGCTCTGTTGGTATGGGGCTTACAAAACCTTTGGCGGTAAACCAAAAGTCAGCCCCTCAGGCAGCAGCTTATACAAAAAGTGGGGCAGCAATCCAGGCCGTGCAGGCTGCAAGCATTTCTATTACGGTATAAAGCCTTTCTCGGGAAACATTTCGGGGGGGGGGCTAGCACCAAAGAGCATGGAATATCAGGAACAGGATCCTATTTCCTGATAAAATAGGGCTACAGAAAGGACAGGAGGGATTGCATATGGAATGGGTGACGGGAATCCAGAGGGCGATTGATTATGTGGAAGGCCATCTGACAGAGGAAATAGATTATGAAGCCGTGGCGGAAAAGGCCTGTTCGTCCGTATTCCATTTCCAAAGGGTATTTGGCATCCTGTGTGGGTTTTCCCTGGGGGATTATATACGGATGCGGCGGCTGTCCCTGGCGGCGGCGGAACTGATGGAGACAGGCGCCAGGGTGATAGACATTGGGCTGAAATACGGTTATGATTCCCCGGAAGGCTTTACCCGCGCATTCACCCGTTTCCATGGGATCCCCCCCACCGAAGCAAGGCGGGGCGGCAATGTGAAATCCTTTTCCAGGCTTTCTGTAAAACTTATTTTAACAGGAGGTAGCGTAATGGATTACAGAATTGAAAGATTGGATGCGTTTTCGGTGATTTGCAGGCGTAAGAATGTGAAAAAGATGGAAGGCGGCGGAGCGGCAGAGGATATTTCTGCATTTTGGGATAGGTGCGCAGCGGACGGCTCCACACAGGCCATCCTCCGTTATTTTCCCAAGGAACCCAGGCTAAATGGGCTGTTGGGCATATGCTTTTCAGAAGAAATGGAAGCCTCAGAGTTTCCGTATGGCATTGGAGTAGAGTATGACGGCAGGCCCATAGGGCAGGAAGGGCTTGAAATTGTGCAGATTCCCGCAAATACCTATGCAGTATTTACCTGCAGGGGGAAAATGCCAGATGCCTTTACGGAGACATACCGCAAGATTGTATCTGAGTTCTTCCCCCAGAGCAGCAAGTATACGTATGGGAAAGGGGTTGAGTTGGAAGTATACCCTTCAGATAAGGTGGAAGATCCCAAGTATACCTGCGAGATTTGGGTTGCGGTAAAGGAAAAATAACAGCACCTGCAAGGGTCTTAAGGATGGGGTGCCATGGCATTGATCGGGATCCTGATATCTTATGCCGGGATTTACGATAGCCGCTGAAACGGCAATGTGCTATACCCCAGCCAGGATATCGCAGGCGATAGGGGTATAGAAAAGCTCTTTCACCCAGGCTGGGTCAGTGGTTTGGCCTAAAATCCACATCAGCTTTGCAGTTACTGCTTCGGTGGTCATATCATAGGCTTCCAGGATGGGCAGGTTCTGTTTGATGCTGTTGCCCACATGGTACACGGCCAAATCGCTCCCTTCATTTTCCACCTGGGTGGTCATGACAACGGTCTTGCCTGCTTCTAAGCCATTTTTAACGGCCTCATAGTAGTCCCCGGCTTCATAAGCAGGCAGCCCCCCTACGCCGAAGCTTTCAATAATCAATGCGTTATTCTGCGCAAGCAGATATTCTGCAGCGCTGCAGTGAAGGCCTGGCACTAGCTTTAATAGGGCTACTTTTGGGTCTAAGGTATCATAAAATTGGGGGACGGCGCGGCTTTCTGGGCGGATGTAGCGGATAATGCGCCCGTCCTGGACCATCCCCAGGAGGGGGTAGTTGATGCTGGAGAAGGCTTCAAAGCTTTTGCTGCGGGTTTTCCTGGCCCGGGTGCCTATTATGATCTTGCCGTTGAAGGCCAGCATGACCCCAGGCATGTCTGAAGTAGCTACCGTAAAGGCGTCGCGCAGGTTCTGTTTGCTGTCGGTGGTCTCAAAGCCGATGGGTTTCTGGGCGCCGGTGAGCACGATAGGTTTCTGGGCGCCCTGGATGAGGTAGCTTAAGGCTGCGGCAGTGTAGGCCATGGTATCCGTGCCGTGGCTGACCACAAAGCCGTCATATTCCCGGTAGCGTTCCCGTATGGCTGATGCGATGCGGATCCAGTGGCTGGGCTGGATGTTGGTGCTGTCCAGGCTAAAGAGCTGGAGGCAGTCTACGGTGCAGATATCGGAAATGTCTGGTATGTAGCGCAGCAGCTGTGCGCTGGCCAGTTCTGGCTTTAGCCCGCATTCCCCCATTTCAGAAGCAATTGTACCTCCAGTACCTATAAGAAGTATCCGTTTTTCCTTCATTCGTATATCCTCCTGTTTTGTATTCCTGCGGGCAATAGGCCAAGCGCCGTGCTGATAGGGGCATTTGGCGGATGCCGCAAGGATCCAATCCCCCGCAGTTTGCTGCATTGCAGGTTTGATGCCCCGTTTCTTGCAGCGGGGTATTTAGCTGTTTGGGCAAGTATGGCGGGGTGCCGCATATGGTTTAAAGTGGTTTGATTATACTTGTTTGGAGCCAAAAATGCAAGGAAAAAACTTTTCCAAAGAGGTAGGTTTCCATAATGCAGAAAATATGTTATCCTAAAGATATCGATATCGATGCAGTCCACTTTAGGAGGTACAACACAAATGAGGTCTAAAAAATATCTTGCAATCGCTTTAAGCTGCCTGCTTCTTTGGGAATCCCCGATTGTTACCCAGTCTGCCCTTCCAGCAGCCAGTATGGCCCGGCCCGCCGTTTCCCAAGGATGGGATTCTAAGGAAAATCCACCCGCTGCTTCTGCAGGTCCCTGCTCCCAGGAAGGGGGAACCGGTTCTGCAGGATCCCGCTTGCAGGCAGGGGAAGCAGATGCTGTAGGCTCCCCCCTGCAGGAGGAAGGAAGCGGTCCTGCAGGTTCCTGCCCTCAGGAAGGGGAGTCCGGTTCTACAGGTTCCCGCCTGCAAGAGGGTGTATCAGATTCTATTTCAGGCATATCCCCAGGCGAAGAAGGTTCTTCCGTCTCCCAAGAGGGGCAAGGCACAGAAGATCCCCAATGGGTATCCATAAGCCAGGATTCCTGTACTCTTACGGTAGGCGGCAGGCTCCAGTTAGAGGCAGAAGCCGAGTATCCATCTGAATTCACATGGTCTTCCAGCCAGGAAGGGGTTGTGTCTGTAACAGAGGATGGGACCATAACAGCACAGGGGCTTGGGACAGCTATCATTACTGTTACGGCTGCTGCCGCTACGGAAGATGGCTTCTATAGAGGCGCGGCATTTTGTGAAGTGACAGTGGAAAATAGTATTTCCCTGAATCCCAGCTCCCTTTCCGTTTATGTGGGGGAGGCAGGGAAGATTACGGCGGTTCTCTTGGCAGAAGAACCTATCACATGGTCCTCTTCCCAGCCGGAAATCCTGAAGGTCGATGAAAATGGAGGGTTGGAGCCTCAAAAAGCAGGGCATGCAACGGTTACAGCCATAACGGAAAGCGGCGTTTCTGCATCTTGCAGGGTTACGGTGAAGCAGCCTTCCCTTAAATTGAAATCCGCCGCGACAGCTTACCTGAAGGGCGCCTTGCAGTTAGAAGCCACAGCCAAACCCCAAGGTACGGTGAAGTGGAAATCTTCCAACCCCAAGGTGGCGAAAGTAGGCGCCGATGGCAAAGTCACCCCGTTGAAAAAGGGAACTGTGACAATTACCGCCACCTGCAACGGCATTTCCAAAAAATGCAAGGTTACGGTAAAAGACCCTTCCTTAAAGCTTAAGACATCCAAAGCCACCCTGTATGAGGGAAGCGTGTACCCCTTGGAAATCACGGCAAAGCCTGCTGCCCAGCTGAAATGGAAATCCTCTAATGCCAAGGTTGCCTCTGTCAGCCCCGAGGGGGAAATTGTAACAAAAAAAGCTGGGTCGGCTACCCTGACAGCCAGTTTATTGGGCAAAAAAGCCACATGCAAGGTGCAGGTACTGCCGGATAAACATAAATTAAACAGGACGGCAGTCCCTGTAATGGAAGGCCAGAGTTCCATCGTGCAGCTTTTAAACCTTTCCGGGAGTGAGTCTGTGTATTTCCAGCTTTTGGATGATTCCTGGGAATTTGCAAGCCTTTCCTATTCTGGGAATGCCTGTGAAATTGTGGGCAAAAAAGCTGGGACGGCAACGCTGCAGGCCGTTTACACGGCTTATATAGATGGCCAGGCTGTAACTGGGACAAAGAACTGTACCATAAAGGTTGTAGACAGCGGGATTGCCCAGCAGCAGATTGCGTTAGCGGTAAACGCCAAGAAGACGATGAAGCTGAAAAATGTGGGGAAAAGCGGCCTTTCTGTAGCAGGCATTGCCTGGGAATCCACTAATCCAAAGGTCGCCGCCATAGATGGGAAAGGCGTGGTCACTGGGAAGGCTGCCGGCACGGCTAAGATTGCCGCTACGGTAACCTATTCAGACAAAAGCACAGGGAAATTCCTGACAACCATAAAAATCTCCAATCCGAAGCTAAAAGCCTCCAGCACAGTGATGACAGTGGGGAAATCCAAAAAACTGAAGCTGGCGGGCACCAATCCATATAGCAAAGTGAAATGGAGCATTAACAAGAAATCCCTGGCCGCTATCCAGCAGGACGGCACAGTGGTATCCGGCTACCGTACGGGAAAGGCTACCATTACCCTGTCTGTTGACGGCAAGACCATAAAGCACAAGCTGGCCATCACAGACCCGAAGCTAAAATCTTCCTACAAGGCCCTTACCGTTGGGAAGGCCGCCCAGATTTCCGTAAAAGGCGCTTCCTCCAAGAAAAACATTACCTATACCTCGAAAAACAAAGCAGTGGCTACGGTGAGCAAATCCGGGCGCGTAAAAGCCAAATCTTATGGGAATGCAGATATTCTTATAAAGGTGGATGGGATATCCCTAACCTTCAAGGTCAGCGTTGCCCCCCAGCGGGCGCTGTCTGCATGCAAAAGCGGGCATCAGATTATGTATAGTTCCAGCTATAGCCAGGCAAGGCGCATGGAACAGGGATTCTATGACTGCAGCTCCCTGGTGTTCCGGGCTTATGGGAGGGATGCAGGGTTATTAGGCGGCACGCCCTCTTATGCGCCGACAGCGGCTTCCATGGCATATTATCTGGAACGGACTGGGAAAGCGGTTTCCTTCAAAGGGGTGGACAGTTCCAAGCTCTTGCCAGGGGATTTGATTTTCTATGGAGACCCTTCCAACCGGAATGGCAGGTATAAAAATATTTACCATGTGTCTATGTATTATGGGGATGGCTACCGTCTGGAAAAACCGTTGCGCTATTATTATCCAGACAGCAATATTGTGCTGGTTGCAAGGCCTGTAAGATAGGAGGCAGGCTAGGGACAGACAGGAGTGGTGAAAATGGACAGGAAATCCCATGCCTCATCCAGGCAGATTCAGAAACGGGTTATGGAAGAGGTCTTCCAACGCCAGGAGAACGGGGAAATCCATAACCCTTACGAGCAGGAACTGCGGGAACTATACAGTATAGAGCGAGGGGACGAAGAGACGTTGGCCAAAAGTATTTCCGAGACCTTTGAGGGGGATTTTGGGATCCTTGCGAAAAATCCCCTGCGCTCCCACAAAAACCTGGTTGTTGGGAATATCACGATGGCTTCCCGGGCGGCTATCCGGGGAGGCCTTAGTGTGGAAGAGGCCTTTACGGTGGCGGACAGCTTAATCCAGCAGCTGGAGGAAATCGATAATATCCCAGAGGTATCAGCTTTTAAGGAAGAGGCGCAGTACCTCTATGTGAGGCTTGTGGCTGCTGCCCGGGAAACGGCCAGAAAGGCTGGGCAGAAGGAGAAGGAGCCGGCAGGAAACCCTCTGGTTGCCCAAGTGAAGGATTATATCTTTACCCACCTACATGATCCTATCCGGGTAGCCCAAATCGCCAGGCACCTGAAGGTGAACCCAGATTACCTTTCCCATCTTTTCCATGTGCAGGAAAAGGTGACGATTTCCCAGTATATCCGGGAGGAGAAGATAAAAAGGGGGGAAAACCTTTTGAAATACTCCGATTACCGCATCCAGGACATAGCCTTTTACCTAGGGTTCTGCACCCAAAGCCATTTTGCCAGGGTATTCCAGCAGGTGGTGGGCATGAGCCCCAAAGAATATCGGAAAACTTACGGGAGCATAAAGCTGGCCAACAGCCAAGAGGGCTGACAGGGGCTAAGATATCTGCCGCGCAGGCGTAAAATAACAAGATGAAGCTAAGGGATATGCTCAATGCATAAGAAATATGGTTTATTTTCCGGCGTTCCATGCTTATAATAATAATGCAAGCCCAATCAATACCCCACAGAAAGCGGATGAGGTAATTCCATTCCTGTGGGGTATCCATCGAAAAACCAAAAAGGAGGAATGACCGTGAAAATGAGAACCTGGAAAACGAAGGCATTGGCCTTATGCTTATGTGCTATTTTGGCAGTTCCTGCCATAGGGGCTGCAGGAGCGCCGGATGCTGCCTTTGCGGCTGGGCAGGCCAGCCAGATTCATGTATATGCCCCCACAGGGGATGACCCTGCGACGGAGGAAAATGAATCCCAGGATGTGATGTCCGCCAAATATACGTTACAGGCAGATGGGACAGAAATCCCTGTCGTGCAGTATAACCAGAAGGGGCATAATTTTGACATTGCCCGTTTCTCTTCCGATACCCGTAAGCCGGAATTTACGGTTACCGTAGCAGAGGAAATCAAAAGCGTAAAGGTATACCCAGAGCGGTATTATCCAAAAGAGAGCCTGAAGGTGGGCGCGGATAAGCATACCCTTACCTTTACCATGTCAGAGGCGGCAAGCTTAAATTCCGTTATTGTGATGATTAATGGCGATGCCGCCAATAAATCCGGCCAGCCATATCTGGCCATTATCAATGACCCTTTGGAGGTTGGGGCGCCGGATAAGAACGCTCCTAATGTGTTGGATTTCAAAGAGTTTGCAGGACAGTATTTAAAGGAGCATCCGAACCAGGAAGCGCAGCAGGCCATCCCCGCCGGGCAGGTGGTATTCAAGATTGCAGAAGGGACAGAGGCGGAAGCATCTTATACTTATTCCCATAGTGCAGGGAACCTTGTGGAGGCGGCGGCCCACAATGTGCGCTACCCAGACCAGAGGAAAATGTCCGCAGAGGATATGAGTTATGCCTTCCAGGCAGCTTTGGATAAAATCTATGGGACGGAAGGCTTGGATACCCTGTATTTCCCAAACGGGACTTATACCTATGCCGGTTTGGATATTCGGGGACGTAGGGGCAAGAGCCTGCATATCTACTTGGAAGAAGGCGCACTCTTAAAAAACCATATCCAGTCCTGCGCAGAGGCCATGGAACCGGCTATCGGCATCTGGGATTCTGCAGATATCACCATTTCCGGCCGCGGCATGTTTGACGGGAACGGGGTGGAGAATTACTGGAAACAGAATGGGAACGTAAGCGGCGACCGCAACGATGCCTATATGAGCTGCCACCAGGCCGGCGTGATGGTAGTGCGTTCTGAGAATATCACGTTTCAGGATACTTATATGCGCAATGCCAAGCAGTGGAACTGGGAAGCCCACAGCGGCAAGCATATCAGCCTGAACAATATCAAAGGCTTAACCCCTTACCCCATGTCCTGGGGAGATGGGACGGATATGGCAGGTTCCCAGGATTTGGCCATTAACGGAGCCTTTACCTTAGGGAATGACGACTGCTTCGCCTCTGGCCATTACAATCCCAGCCGTTGGTTTGCGCCGGAAAAAGAGGATATGTATAAGAAGGAATTTGGCCTTGCTTCCTTTAAGCCCCAGGACAACGACCCGCAGGATGGGAACTTCCAGAAGTTTTCCAATGCAGTGGCTGGTTTTGCGGCGTACAACGCCGATTGTGACAGGTGGGATGAGGCAGATTCTTTCAATATCAGCGTGAAAAATACCCTGCAGTGGAGCTGTGACGCAGGGAACGGCATCCGCTTAGGCCATGAAGCCCATGGCTACCAGCTCCAAAGCTATACCTTTGAGAATTTCAATGCGCTGGGCTTTGCAGGGGGCGGCCATGGGATTACGGTGCAGAACCACACGGATATTTACCCCCGGTATGAGACGCTGAAATTCATCAACTGCTCCTTTGACACCTCAAGGGTAGGGAATAACTTTGTGATTAATGGGGGAGATGGCAAGACGCAGCAGGCCGTAGGGGTTCCCAGCAAGCTGAATGGGGATACAGACGGCTATACAGGCGGGACCATCACAAAGGACCCCATCCGGGAAGTGGTGCTGGATGGGTGCTGGTTCTCGAACCCAGGGGCGCAGTGCAGGGTGACAAATACCACCAGCCTGACGGTCAAGGATTTATACATAGGCGGGAAGAAGGTAACTTCTACCTCAGACTTGAATTGGTCTGTTTCCAATGTGCAGAATGTGGAGAAGGATTTTGCGGACAACACAGCCCCTGTATTTACCTCCCCCCAGACGGACAGCTTTTTGGTGACAGACGGGCAGAGGCTGGAATTTGACGTAGCAGCCACGGATGCTGACGGGGATACCGTAACCCTGCAGGCGGAGGGCGTGCCCCAGGGGGCAAGCTTTAACCAGGAGACCGGCCATTTTTCCTGGACATTGACTGAGGCAGAGGTTGGCAATGTGTATGCCATTGAATTTAAAGCCCAAGACGCCCATACAAGCACCATTAAGACGGTACGCATCCAGGTGCGTTCCTCTAAGGTCCAGGTGGAGAGCCTTCCTTCCCTAGAGGATGCCACCATCCATACCTGGAAAACAGAGAAGGACTGGAACCGGAACCGGGATTATATCCGGACGAAGATATTTGGGGAAGCCCTTGCCAATCCCGCAGAATATGGCTATTTAGGGGAAAAGAAAACCGTCAAGGATGATACGGATGAGAAAATGGGTTTGCTGAAGTTTGACGTGTCCAGCCTGCAGGGCAGGTTAGATGCGGTGGAATCGGCAGAATTGGTCCTTACCTATATGGGCAGGAGAAATTCCGGCGATAAGGGTACAGATACCATCCGCGCTGCCGTAATCCCTTCTGGGGCGGCATGGTCAGAAAGTAGCGTAACCTGGAACACCCGGCCGGCTTTCGGCACATCAGAGGACAGCTACAGGGAATCCATGGAATTTGATGTGGAAGGCTCTAAAAATGTGTTAATGGCGCAGGATGACAAGTATAGTAGCAGCCAGGGCATAGACGGAAGGAAGGTTTCCGTTGATGTTACAGGCTTTATCAAGAGCCTTGCAGAGAGGCAGGAGACGTTATCCCTTGCAGTAAATGAAACGAAAGGCTTTGAATTAACCTTTGTCAGCAGGGACGGCGCGTCTAACAACCAGAACGCAGAGGCTTCCATGGCGCCTACCCTCCAGGTATCCCTGAAAACGGAGGAGCCAGAGCCAGCCCCTGCGGACAAGGCAGGGCTGCAGAAACTCTATGAGGACGTGAAGTCCCTGAAAAAAGAGGATTATACTGAGGAAAGCTTTGCAGTCTTTGAGGCAGCCCTGCAGGCTGCAAAGGCTACGCTGGAACACGCGGCTGCATCCCAGGCGGAGGTAGACCAGGCCAAGGAAAAGCTGTCCCAGGCTTACAGCGGCCTGGTGGAAAAGCCGGAGCCAGGGCCAACCGCCCAGGATTTGGGGCAGGCAGCAGTGACGTTAGGGAAAGCAGTATTTGTTTATAATGGGAAACCCCAGAAGCCATCCGTCAAAGTAGAGCTGGGTGGGAAGGTATTGGCAGAAGGGGCAGATTATAGCGTGGCATATGCAAATAATGTGGATGCAGGGACTGCAAAGGTGACCATCCGGGCCGTCTCTGAACGCTATGCAGGGAGCAAAACCCAGCCCTTTACCATCCAAAAGGCATCCAAGACCATCAAGGTAAAGAAAACGTCTATTAAGAAGGCGTATGGGAACGGCGCATTCTCTTTAGGCGCCGCGACGGCAAAGGGGGAAAAGCTCTCCTACAGCCTAAGCAGTAAGTCCGTTGTAAAAGTGGACGCAGGCACAGGGAAGGCCTCTGTGGTCGGCTGCGGCAAGGTAACCGTAACGGTGAAGTCAGCGGCCAGCAAGAATTACAATCAGGCCAAGAGCCAGAAAATCACCATTACCGTGGTTCCCAAAAAGGTTTCCTTAAAGAGTGTTAAGAGCAGCAAGAAGGGGCAGATGTCTGTGAAATGGGCCCGTGACAGCAAGGCCTCTGGATATCAAATCTGTTATGCGTCAAATAAAAAGTTTCAGAAGGCCAAGGCCATAGAGGTGAAGTCCAACAGGACAGTTTCTAAAGCCATAACGAAGAAGCTGGCCCGTGGGAAAAAGTATTATGTAAAGGTGCGGGCGTACAAGTCTGTAGGCAGGTCAAAGGTTTACGGCGCCTACAGCAGCGTGAAATCTGTCAAAATAAAGAAGTAGGAAGGTCTCATGAAAAATACCAGAAGCCTTGTATAGCAAGAGCCATTGCTAAGGGGCTTCTGGTATTTTGCCCAGCCCCCAATCAGAGGCCGGCGGCAAACGTTATAGGCTTAATTCGGCAAAGTTAATCCATAAATCTTGATAGATGTTGGCTTTTATCTTATCTTGGAAGGTATAAGACTTGGCTTTAAACCGGTCCTTTTCCAGGAAATACACATAGATAGATTTTTCTATAGGGTCGACTACCCAATATTCCCTTACCCCTGCTTTTGCATATAAATTCAATTTATAGATATAATCATGGCTGGCTGTACTGGGGGAGACAATTTCCATAATCCAATCAGGAGCCCCGCTGCATCCGCGGTCTGTCAGTTTACCAGGGTTGCAGATAACGCTTATATCTGGCTCTACAATGGTCTTATTATCATCCTCAAAGGGCTTGACGGCAAAGGGGGATGGGTAAATCTTGCAGGGGCCATCCTTAGAATCAATATAATTTGCTATGTTTTTTGATAAAAACATAAGTATTTCCTGGTGTATCCTGCTGGGCGCCGCCATATAATAAATCTGCCCGTCAATCAGTTCTGCCCGGACATCTTCTGGTAAGTTGTAATAATCTTCCTCTGTGTAAGTTTTTAATTGTGCTAATGCCATGCCTGTACTTCCTTTCTAAAAAAACACTGTCACCTGGCGCGTGTTGGATGCGCCAATTTTGGTCCGTATGTTAGAGTATTATAACATAAAATATTCATAAATAGAAATATTTCCTTGATATATTCATTTATGGGTATTATAGAATACCAGTGAAATGGGATCCAGGGGAATTAGGATGCTTTTTGGTTCATATCCAGAGAAATGGAATCCAAGGGAATTAGGATGCTTTTTGGTTCATATAATAAAAGGAAAAACAGGAACGGGATTTAGAAGGATGGGATATAAGGGAAAAGGGAATATAAAAAATAGGCTGGCATGGCTCCTTTGCTGTTTTCTTATAGCAGGGATCTGTGCAGGAAAGGATGTAAGCCATGCCTATACACAGGAAGCGCAGCTTATACAGGAAAGTTTAGGGCTTTGTGGGAAGGGAATACGGCAGGAAGGGCAGCAAGGCCGACAGGAACTGCCGGCGCAGCAGGAACTGCCAGTGCAGCAAGAACTGCCGGTGCAGCAAGAAATGTCAGCGCAGAAAGAACTGCCGGTGAAGCAGGAAGAGCCAGCGCAGCAAGAACTGCCGGTGCAGCAGGAACTGCCAGTGC
The DNA here is from genome assembly GCA_910588965.1 of uncultured Lachnospiraceae bacterium. GTDB lineage: Bacteria > Bacillota > Clostridia > Lachnospirales > Lachnospiraceae > Petralouisia. The sequence continues at coordinate 17,106 of CAJUSO010000034.1, forward strand.
AGCAAGAGGCAGACGGGGCAGAGGCACAGCAGCCAGGTTTTTCCCTATACGCCAAGTCTGCCGTCTTAATGGATGCTGCAACCGGGCGGGTGCTGTATGAGAAAAATGGATATGAACATATGCCAAATGCCAGCACCACAAAGATCATGACCTGCATCCTGGCTTTGGAACTGGGAAACCTGGAGGATGAAGTGGAAGTCAGCAGCTACGCCGCCTCTATGCCGCAGGTACATCTTGGCATGAGCGCAGGCGACCGCTTCCGCCTGGGGGATTTGCTCTATTCCTTAATGCTGGAATCCCATAATGATTCTGCCGTGGCGATTGCGGAGCATATTGGGGGGACAGTGGAAGGGTTTGCCAGGAAGATGAACCAGAAGGCAAAAGAATTAGGCTGCAAAGATACTTATTTTATTACCCCAAACGGCTTGGATGGGCAGGACGAAAACGGCGTGCATGGCACGACAGCAGAGGATTTGGCTAAGATTATGGGCTACTGCATCCAAAACGAGGAATTTTTGGAAATTACGCGCACGCCGAGTTATTCCTTTGCCAACCTCGCAGGCACCAAGACTTATAGCTGCAATAACCACAATGCATTCCTGCAGATGATGGAAGGGGCATTGTCCGGGAAGACAGGGTTTACCGGAAATGCAGGCTATTGTTATATCGGCGCATTGCGGCGGGAGGGGCGCACCTTTGTGGTAGCCCTGCTGGCCTGCGGCTGGCCGAACAACAAGACGTATAAGTGGTCGGATACCAGGACGCTGATGGAGTACGGCTTGGAGCATTACCGCAATGAGGACGTCTATGAGGAAGAGGGAAAGATGGATCCCATTCCCGTGCAGGAGGCACAGCCGGAAAATGGCAGGTTATACCAGGAGGTAGCTGTCCCCATAGAGGCGGCAGCAGAGGAAATCCAAATATTGAAGCGGCAGGATGAGGAGGTGAAAAAGGTTTACGAAATACCAAAAATCCTTCAGGCGCCCATAAAGAAAGGCCAGCAGGTTGGGAAAATAAGCTATTACCTGGGAGAAAGGAAGATTGCAGAAATCCCGGTCAAAGCCTCTCGGGCTGCAAAAAAACTAGAGCCTTCCTGGTACAAAAATTTCCTGCTGAAGCTGTTCTTTATGGAGAAAAAACTGTATTTGGGAGAAGGGGCGGTTTTCTAAGAGAAAGAGGAGAACAGGATTTCAGGGAAAGGATGGTTTCCAGAAAGGATGGAAGACGGCCGCGCTGCAAGCCTGATACCTAATCGCCTGCAGCGCGGCCTCCGGCCTGGAAGACCATAAAATTAGGGGTCTATCCTGTAATGGAAATAGTATTGCTATGAGATTTTCTGCAGCCGGTCACTGTGTTCAAGAAGCACGCTTTTCATAACATCAATATCTGTCTGCATGGCATCTATTTGGCCTACGCCATCCTGGTATCGCTTATATGTATCCATATAACAGGATTCGATATTCTGCAGGCGCGGCAATATCACATTCTCTTGGTAAAGTTTTAATTGGTGCATTTCAGCTTCAAATTGGTGCACTTCAGCCTTTAACTGATGCACTTCAGCCTTTAACTGATGCACTTCAGCCTTTAATTGTTGTACGTCGCTCTTTGTCTGCTGTACGTCATCTTTTAACTGTTGTACGTCATCTTTTAACTGTTGTACGTCATCTTTTAACTGTTGTACATCTTCTTTTAAGGATTGCAGGGTATTTTCCAACGGTTTTAACCGGGCATCCAGCTTTTTATCCATTATGTTAGAAATAGCAAGCAAAAGTTCATGATCTGTCATTAATTTGCCCTCCTCTATATGAGTGCTGTGCGGCTGGCTGGGTCTTTAAGTAGTATACCACAGGATAAGCGCAGCGTCTATTCTATTTTGCGTTTTTGTTAGGATAGGATAGGAGGAAGCCTTTGCAGCGGTTCTGGAATAGAAGGGATGGTAATGCAATTTTATGAATCATTAATAAATTTTTAATATTTCTGCAATTTCCCTATTGAAATCCCCTCCAAAAAGAGATACAATTACAATCGGAAGAAAAGTTGTAAAATTTATAAAATACATGATGGAGGTTTAAGTAATGAGTAATTCTACCAACTCAGCAAGGCAGCGGATTTCCAGTCTTTTAGACCAGCAAAGCTTTATGGAAATCGGGGCTATGGTAACTGCAAGAAACACAGATTTTGACCTAAGCCAATCTGATACCCCTTCTGATGGCGTCATCACTGGTTACGGCCTGATTGACGGGAATCTGGTGTATGTGTACAGCCAGGATGCTTCCGTGCTTGGCGGGACGATTGGCGAGATGCACAGCAAGAAGATTGCTTCTGTTTACCAGATGGCAATGAAGATGGGCGCACCCGTTATCGGCCTGATTGACTGCGCAGGCATGCGCCTGCAGGAATCTGTGGATGCATTGGACAGCTTCGGCGAGATTTATGCCGCGCAGGTGGCAGCCAGCGGCGTGGTTCCTCAGATTTCCGCTGTATTCGGTTCTTGCGGCGGCGGCCTTGCAGCCGTTCCGGCGCTTAGTGATTTCGCTTATATTGAGAAGGAGCATGGCAAGGTATTCGTTAATTCCCCTAACGCAGTCAAAGGGAACCATGTGGGCAAATGCGACACCGCAGGCGCAGAATACCAGGGAAGCAACACTGGCTGTATTGACAGCGTAGGGACAGCGGAAGAAATCCTGGCAGAAATCCGCCAGCTGGTATGCGTGCTGCCAGGCAATAACGCAGAGTGCGGCAGGGAAGACGAGTGTACAGACGACCTGAACCGCAAATGTGCAAACCTTGCAGGATGCAAGGAAGATACCCGCCTGGCGCTCGCCCAGATTTCAGACGGCAATTTATTTGTGGAGGCCAAGAAGGGCTTTGCCAAGAACATGGTGGCTGGCTTTATTAAGCTGAACGGCAAGACCATTGGCGCAGTGGCCAACGCCACGGCTGTTTATGATGAAAATGGGGAGAAGGCTGAGAGTTTTGAGGCTGCCCTGACTGCCCGCGGATGCAATAAGGCGGCAGAGTTTGTAAATTTCTGCGATGCGTTTGATATCCCTGTGCTCTCCTTGGTAAATGTAGAGGGCTTTGGGAATACCGAATGTTCCGAGAAGAACCTGCCGAAAGCAATGGCACGTATGACAGCCGCTTTTGCAGGGGCAACCGTGCCGAAGGTAAATGTAATCATCGGCAATGCTTATGGAAGCGCTTATGTGATGATGAACAGCAAATCCATCGGCGCAGACCTGGTATATGCCTGGGAAGGCAGCAAGGTAGGCATGATGGATGCAGCCCTGGCAGCTAAGATTATGTACGAGGGCAAGCCAGCCGATGTGATTGCAGAGAAGACGAAGGCATACCAGAAGCTCCAGTCTTCCGTGGAGACAGCTGCAAGGCGCGGACAAGTTGATTTGATTATTGCACCGGAAGACACCAGGAAGTATGCAGCGGCAGCATTTGAGATGCTCTATACGAAAGGGGCAGGGGAACCGGTGAAAAAGCATGCAGCAAAATAGAAAGGTGAAGTTTATGAAGAAGAAAATACTGCTGATGATAAGTATGTGCCTTATCGTACTTGGATTGACAGCATGTGGAGCGGATCCTACCACAGTGGATTATAACGGATACAGCTATGATGAGCTGAAGAGCACATGTGAGGATACCGTTAACTCACTGAGGGGTATGCCACAGGAGCAGAGGCAGGCATATCTGATTATGGGCAGCATGTCGGAGGTAGAGAAGAAGAATTACCTTGCCACCGCAGCTGCCGGCGCCACAGAGGCGCAAATAGAGGAAATCCTGCGCCAGGCCAACCTGATTTTCCGTTGGGAGGAATCCTTAGAAGGGGTTGGGGAATTTAAGGAACTGGGTGAGTTTACGATTACAAAATCCGGTAAGACACTGACTTGTGAACAGGAAATTGTTTTTGAAAAACGTCCGCTTGTCCTGACTTATGTGTATAATTACCATAACATGGAAGTGAACGACATTACTGTGGACCAAATCCAGACATTGGGTGAGAAAATGACCAATGCCGGGCTGAATACCTTAATGGGTATGGGGATTGTGTTTGCAGTGTTGATACTGATTAGCCTGATTATCTCAGGGTTTAAGGTATTCTCATATATTGAGAATAAGTCAAAAGAGAAGCAGGCAGCAGGGGCTCCTGCGGTAAAAGAGGCGCCGGCAGCGCCCGCGCCGGTTGTTACGGCAGCGCCGGCACAGGATGATTTGGAACTGGCAGCAGTGATTGCAGCCGCAATTGCAGCATCTACCGGGACTTCTACAGAAGACTTTGTAGTGCGTTCAATCAAGAGAAGATTTTAACCGTATAAATTTTAGGAGGAAATGAAGATGAAAAGCTATACAATTACTGTTAATGGAAACGTTTATGATGTAACTGTAGAAGAGAATGGGGCAGGCGCAGCCGCTCCAGCGCCGGTTAGGAGGCCTGCAGCCCCAGTTCCGGCTCCGGCTCCCGCAGCAGCCCCAGCCCCGGCAGGCGGCGCAGGCAACGTAAGGGTAGAAGCAGGCGCAGCCGGCAAAGTATTCAGCGTTGACAGCAAGCCAGGGGATTCCTTAAAACGCGGCGATACCATCCTGGTATTGGAAGTTATGAAAATGGAGACGCCTGTGGTTGCCCCGGAAGACGGCACAGTGGCAACCATTGACGTGGCAGTTGGCCAGGCAGTAGAAGCAGGCGCATTGTTAGCAACTTTAAACAACTAATCTTTTTTGGAGGTAAAATATGAGTTACGTAGGAGAAACTTTATCCAACCTCCTGCACCAGACCGCATTCTTTAACCTGACCTGGGGAAACTATATCATGATCCTGGTGGCTTTTGTATTCCTGTTCCTTGCGATTAAAAAGGGATTTGAGCCTCTGTTGCTGGTTCCGATTGCGTTTGGTATGTTACTGGTAAATATTTATCCGGACATTATTGCTTCGCCGGAAGAGACCAGCAATGGCGTAGGTGGTTTACTTTATTATTTCTATTCCCTGGATGAGTGGTCAATCCTGCCATCCCTGATTTTCATGGGCGTAGGCGCGATGACGGACTTCGGCCCCTTGATTGCGAACCCCATCAGCTTCCTGCTTGGGGCGGCGGCGCAGTTTGGTATTTTCGGCGCATATTTCATGGCTATCCTGCTGGGCTTCAATGACAAGGCAGCGGCAGCCGTTTCCATCATCGGGGGCGCAGACGGCCCTACATCCATTTTCCTTGCCGGGAAATTAGGGCAGACCGGCCTGATGGGCCCAATCGCTGTGGCGGCTTATTCTTATATGGCGTTGGTGCCGATTATCCAGCCGCCTATCATGAAATTATTCACAACCAAGCAGGAACGCGCCATCAAGATGCAGAACTTAAGGCCGGTATCCAAGCTTGAGAAGATTTTATTCCCTATCGTGGTTACGTCAGTAGTATGTATTATCCTTCCGACGACAGCCCCGTTGGTGGGTATGCTGATGCTGGGGAACCTGTTCCGTGAATCTGGCGTAGTCCGCCAGCTGTCCGAGACGGCATCCAATGCAATGATGTACATCGTGGTTATCTTACTGGGGACCTCCGTAGGCGCTACCACAAGCGCAGAGGCATTCCTGAACCTGACCACGCTGAAGATTGTAGCCCTTGGCTTAATCGCATTCATGTTCGGTACGGCAGCCGGAGTCCTGTTCGGCAAGCTGCTGTGTAAGCTTACCGGAGGCAAGATTAACCCATTGATTGGCTCTGCAGGCGTGTCCGCAGTGCCGATGGCAGCCCGTGTGTCCCAGAAGGTAGGCGCAGACGAAGACCCCACCAATTTCCTGCTTATGCACGCTATGGGCCCCAACGTGGCCGGCGTTATCGGTACGGCAGTTGCTGCCGGCGTATTCATGGCAATATTCGGAATATAATAAAAATGGCTATTTGAGAGAACAGAGGAAAGATAGAGAGGATAGATCATGGCAAAAAAGAATAGAAAACCTGTGAAGATTACAGAAACCATATTGCGTGACGCGCATCAGTCCTTGATTGCCACCCGTATGACAACAGAGCAGATGCTGCCCATCATTGATAAAATGGATAAGGTAGGCTACCATGCCGTGGAATGCTGGGGCGGCGCAACCTTTGATGCGTCATTGCGTTTCTTAAAAGAAGATCCATGGGACCGCCTGCGTAAGTTAAGGGCTGGCTTCAAAAACACCAAGCTGCAGATGCTGTTCCGCGGGCAGAACATTCTGGGCTACCGCCCTTATGCAGATGATGTGGTAGAGTATTTCGTACAGAAATCCATTGCAAACGGCATTGACGTTATCCGTATTTTTGACTGCCTGAACGACCTTAGGAACCTGCAGACGGCAGTTACCGCTACCAATAAGGAAAAAGGCCATGCCCAGGTAGCCCTTTCCTATACTTTGGGTGATGCCTATACCCTGCAGTATTGGACCAAGATGGCCAAGAATATCGAAGAGATGGGTGCAAATTCCATCTGTATCAAGGATATGGCAGGCCTTCTGACCCCATACAAAGCAGAAGAGCTTGTAAAATCCTTAAAGGCAGCCACCAGCCTGCCTATCGAGCTCCATACCCACTATACCTCCGGCGTTGCTTCCATGACTTACATGAAAGCCGTAGAGGCAGGGTGCGATATCATTGATACCGCTATGTCCCCCTTCGCGTTAGGCACCAGCCAGCCGGCGACAGAGGTTATGGCAGAAGCCTTCCGCGGCACAGAGTTAGACCCAGGCTTTGACCAGATGCTGCTGAAGGAAATCGCAGATTATTTCCGCCCTATGCGCGAGGAGGCCTTAAAGAGCGGGCTTTTGAACCCGAAGGTGCTGGGCGTGGATATCCAGACCTTGCTGTACCAGGTGCCTGGCGGCATGCTGAGCAACATGGTATCCCAGCTGAAGGAGCAGAACGCAGAAGACAAATACATGGAAGTGCTGGAGGAAATCCCACGGGTGCGCAAGGATCTTGGGGAGCCGCCTTTGGTTACCCCGTCCTCCCAGATTGTGGGGACCCAGGCTGTGTTCAATGTGCTGATGGGCGAGCGTTATAAAGTTGCCACCAAGGAGACAAAAGACGTGCTTCTCGGCAAATACGGCCAGACAGTAAAGCCTTTTAACCCAGAAATCGTAGATAAAGTACTGGGTGCTGACAAAAAGAACGCCATTACCTGCCGTTATGCAGATTTGCTGGAGCCAGAGCTTCATAAGATTGAGGCAGAAATGAAACAATACAAGCAGCAGGATGAGGACGTGCTGTCTTACGCCCTGTTCCCGCAAGTTGCCACTGAGTTCTTCAAGTACCGTGAGGCACAGCAGACGAAAGTGGACGCTGCGGTTGCAGATACAAAAAACGGGGCTTATCCGGTGTAGGGTAGGCAATGTGATAAATTAGATAAGGTTTCTATTATGAAGGAGGATACTGTTTTGGGAGAAGCAGTATCCTTTTCTTCCTCTTGGGAGATGATAGGATCTGGGTGCTGGAAGAGGAGGGAACTTGAAAAATGATACATACCGTAGATTTTATTCTTATAGGCGCAGCCATTGCAGATATCCTGGCACAGCCGGTAAGCGCTGAGGTATTTACCAAAGGGTCTATAGCGGCCCAGGAAATCTTGATGCAGACAGGCGGGGACGCCATGAACGAAGCTTGCGTATTGGCTCAGTTGGGGGCTTCGGTCCGTTTGGTCAGCAAGGTAGGGAAGGACTATGCTGGGGAGTTTATCATGCGCCGCTGCCAGGAGCGCGGGGTTGGCACAGAGTTTGTAAAGGCGGATGCGGCCATAAGCACAGGCATCAATATTGTCTTGGTGGATGGGGAAGGGGAGCGCCATTTCATTACATCCCCCAGTGGCAGCCTGCGCAAGCTTTCTTTGGAAGACGTTCCGCAGGAGGCATTGATGGGTGGGAGGTTCCTTTGCTTTGCCAGCATTTTTGTGTCCCCGTACTTTGGCAATACGGCTTTAAAAGAACTTTTTCGCAAAGCAAAGGGGCAGGGGCTCACCCTTTGCGCCGATATGACGAAATGCAAGAAGAAAGAAACTTTGGAAGATATGCAAGAAAGCCTTTCTTTTTTGGATTATGTTTTTCCGAATTATGAGGAAGGGCGCCTCCTGACAGGCCAAGAAAGCCGGGACGGGATTGCAGACGCCTTTTTGGCATGCGGCGTGGGGCATGTAGTCCTGAAAGATGGGGGCAGGGGGTGTTTGGTTAAGACGCAGAAGGAACGTTATGAGATCCCATCCTATCCAAACGCCAAATGTGTGGATACGACAGGGGCTGGCGATACTTTTACCGCATGCTTCCTCTATGCTTTAGGGCAGGGCATGGCGCTGCCGGAATGTGGGAGGTTTGCCAATGCAGGGGCGTCCCTATGCATTGAGCGGGTAGGTGCGGCGGGAGGGATCCGGAATCTGGATTGCGTCATGGAACGGTACTGGCAGATGGCAGGAGCCTGAAAGTTCCTGTTTTTTCCTTGACAGGAAAAGGGAGAAGGGGTATAATTTATTTATTGGTAACTAAAAAGATTATCAGTAAATCTAAGGAGTGGAATAATACGGTATGAAACGTCGGAAGGAAGAGCATTTAACAAATAGTGAAGAAGATTTAATGGAAATTTTCTGGGAGAGGAGGGTCCCGCTGACGAGCGTCGAGATTTTAGAGATAGCTGCAGGACGTTCCTGGAACGGGAAGTATCTGCATCGGATGCTGCAATCCTTGTTAAAGAAAGGGATGATTGAAGTGTGCGGCATGGAGCAGTACGGGAGGCAGTATGCAAGGCAGTTCCTCCCAGCGGTTACAAAGGAGCAATATGCGGCAAGGCTTGTGATGTCAAAGGGGATTGGGATAAACTCGCTGGCAGAAATTGCAGTGGCGATGGTAAAAGAGGCGGAGGAATCGGATGAGAAAGAGTTGATCCAGCAGCTTGAGGGGATGATAGAGGAGCTGAAACAAAGGGGATAGGGATGCAGGATGTCTGTCAGTAAGGATTAATGGAGAAATAGGATGCGGATTACATATGTTTCATTTGCGATGTCAATCATATGGGGGAGTTTTGCGGTGGTAGGGATTCATTTCTGCAGGAAAAAGCCGTTTTTTATCAGGAAGCTTGGGGTTAGGAAATTATTGCTCCTGTATTTTCTTTCTGTAGTGAGGATGATGGTACCCTGTGAATTTCCATTTACCAGGGCATTCCTGCCGGAAGGGTTCTGGGAGGGGATTGGGAAAAATGCTTATACCCAGGAAGCGGAGGCGGCGCTGCCATTGGTTTTCAGCGTTTTGGCGCTTATCTGGGCGGGGGTGTCGGTAGTTCTGCTTGTGCGGTTTGGCCGCCGTTACATGAAATCTATGCAGGAGTGTTTGGGGTACAAGGTATGTGAGGGCGCACGGTGCCAGATGGTATTCCGTAAGGTTTTAAATGAATGCGGAGGGCAGATGGAGATTTCGGTTAGGCAGAGCAGGCATATCAGGGTTCCGATGGGGATTGGGATTCTTAAGAAATCTATCCTGCTGCCAGAAGGCAGTTACAGCGATTCGGAATTGTATTATATTCTGCTGCATGAATATACCCATTTCAGGAACCGGGATTTGCTGGTGAAAAGCCTGGTCTCCGTTTTTTGCTGTATCTATTGGTGGAACCCGGCTGTATATCTGCTGAAAGAGGATCTGCCGCACCTTTTGGAAATACAATGCGACCTGGATGTGACGGAGGGGATGCAGGACAGGGATAAGGCAGATTATTTAAGGGCAATCGTCTCCGTGCTTAAAAATGCCGGTGCAAAAAGGAAGGAAAAGACCTTTTACGGGGCGGCTATGCTGGTTGCGGGCACCTGCGTGGCAGAGACAGTGGAACGGTTCCGCTTGGTATCCATGGAACCAGCAGGCAAGGAGAAAAGTAGGCTGTTGGCAGCTTCCTGGCTGTCGGCGCTGCTCTTGTTGTTTTATCTCTCCTATGCGTTTGCTGCGTGGCCGGGATACGGGGCGCCAGGGAAGGAAGCCGGTGCAGGTTTTTCTGGGGAGGACTATCCAGCAGCAGAGGCGGATTCTTTTGTAGACATTATGAGAAATACAGAAAGCACCCACGCATATCTGCGCGGCAGGCGTTAGTGCGTGGGATAAGGAGGAGTTATGAGGAAAATAATAGCATTGAAACAGCTTTTACGCGCCCCATTAAAGGCGATACTGACGTTCCTGCTGATAGCGGCTGCATCCTTTGCCTTGTTTTCCCGCGCCATGGATTATACGGTTACCCTAAGGGAAATTAGGAACGCCATAAGTTTCTACCATGGGACAGCCGCTTTGGATAATACGGTGCCGGATGTGATAATGATAGATTCGGTTGGCGATAATATAGGCGTAGGCACAACGTATGAGACAGAGGATAAGCCTTGGCCCAGCCAGGAGCAGCTGGAACGGTTTTCCTCTCTGCCCGGAGCTGCATTGACGGACCATAGGTATATGACAGCCGGGCTGGTAGGGGATTATAAGCGCCTGGTGGACAAAGATAATATGTATAACAGCGATGGGTTTGTCTTAGAAGGCACATACCAGGGATACGAAGACGCACAAGATACCCAGGATTATATCTATATAAAAATGGACAATGTCAAGGTGCTGGCCGGTGATTTGGAATATAACCAGGGGGAGATGCTGAAAATGACGGCAGGCGCCTTGGAAGATTATGTCTATTGGACAAACCCTTATCCCCGTGCTTATTGGGAAGGGCTGGAGATTGGGAGCCGCTGCCTTATGGTAGGGTCATATAGCGCCCTGAATGGGATGCAGCCCCAGCTTGGCTCGATGGATGGGGGCGGCAACACCGCAGATGTGGATAATGAAGAAATGGTGTGCGTGTTGGACGGCCTTCCAGATAATTACCTTGAGACAGAGGAATTTGCCTTCTATCAAGAATTGATTGAGAAATACCGGGAAAACCTAAAGCTCTATGATATCGTGTATACTTCCGATATGCGTGCAATCCCCCGTTTTAACGAGCGGAATATGGTAATCACCCAAGGGCGCCCCCTGGTGGAAGGGGACGATACAGGATGCGTGGTAAACGAACGTTTCTTGGGGGCGTATGGCCTTTCCGTCGGCGATAAAATCAGCATACAGATGGGGGACAGGCTGCTTGGGCAGAATGTGTGCAATGGGTCGCAGCTGGGGTTTGGCGGCAAGAGGTATCAGTTTGTGGGTTCAGCAGAGCTTGAGATTATCGGCGCCTATAAGTTTGTGGATACCTATGACGCACGTTGCATCGAGAGTGAGTGGGGCTATACGATTAATAGCATTTTTGTACCCAGTTCCCTCCTGCCGGTGGAAGTCCCTGCCGATTATGAGACAAGAATCGGGGAATTCAGCGTGCTGGTGGAAGACGCCCAGGACATAGAGGCGTTTTTGGAGGCCTCGGAGCCCCTTGTGACGGAAATGGGCGTGAATATGCGTTTTTCCGATGGGGGATGGATGAAAATCAAAGATAGCTTTGAGATAGGCGCACGGACGGCCTTCCTTACGATGGCGCTCTATGTGCTTGGGGCTGCCCTTGCACTTTTGCTGGCGGTGTACTTGTACGTGGGCAGGAACAAGAAAGCATACGCCGTTATGCGTACGCTTGGCGTTCCTGTGAGGAAAGCGCAGGATGCGGTCGTGCTTCCGCTTGTTTTGTTATCTGTATTGGCTGTACCCGCTGGCGGCATAGCCGGGCTGCTCTATGCGAAGGGGACTGTAAATAAGGCGCTTCAAAGCATGATGGAAAGCGCTCCTTATGGATATGTATTGGATACAAGGATGCCAGCCGGGGTAATCTTTCTGTGCCTGCTGTTGGAACTGGCATTTACGCTGTGCGTTACCTTGGTATCCTTAAGGAAGATGAAAAAAATCCCTCCGTTGGAATTGCTGCAGGACAATGCCTTTCGGGCAGGGGAAGGGAAAAAGCCAGGGCAGGAGCCTTTGGAACCCGTGCCTGTCCCCTTAGGGGCTGGGATTGCGGGGTTGGCATTGGAAGAAATCCCCGTTGGCGGGGCCGGAGGCCATCCGCGCAGGAAGTACCGGGCGCTGCGCCAGGTGCCTGCCTATATCCTGCGCCATATGCGGCGCAGCTTAGGGAAGACGGCAGTGTCCTTTGGCCTGTCCGTTGTATTGGCTGCCGGGCTTGGGCTGTTTGTCATGGCGCAGATTGCCTATCAGGATACCTTCTATGAAATTGATGTGAAGGGAAAAGCAATGGGCTATTCCTCCGAATCCATACGCAAGATAGAAGAATCCAATTTAATCCGGGATTTATATTATCATGGGGATTTTTATGTACGCGTAGACCGAAGCGAAGAGGCCTTTGCCATGGTATGCACGAACGGGCTGGAACGTTATATGGCAGACCATGCAAAAGAGTATCAGGTCACTTATGCCGAAGGCTATGGCGCCTCCTCCCTGGAGGGAGGCGAGCCCTTGTGCCTGCTGGGGAAGGAATTGGCAAAGGAGTCAGGCTATGCGCCAGGGGATCAGATCCCCCTGCTGGCAGACAATGTATATGAATCTATGTATAAGAATTTTGGGGATGCCCCCCAATTGCTTGAGACAAGGCTCAAATATGCGACGAAGATGTATACGGTTGCCGGTATCGTAGATTCCGATGATACAGAGATAACCAGCAGTGTGTTTGCCCTGGCAAGCCCCTATACGGAGAGGCTTTTCTGCCAGCCGTTCCAGCTTGCGTACAGCGATTTTATGCTGGCGGATAATGAGCGGGCAGATTACGTGAACCGGTTTATGGAAGAGATAAGGACACAGGATTATTATTGCGGGCAGACGGCGTCTTTTTATATTGATACGGAAGCGCTGAAAGGGATTGGGCGTGTCTGCGGGCTGCTGGAGCAGCTTTTCCCGGTTGCAGTAGCGGCCGCGTCGCTGATTGGGCTCTTCGGGCCAGGGCTTGTCATCTTGCAGTCTGCCAGGGAAGCGGCGTACCTGCGCATCCTGGGCGTTACGAAAAAGCGCTGCAGGTGCATTCTGGTGTTAGAGCAGGCAGCCTTATGCATCCTTGGGGCGCTGCTGGCGGCAGGAGGGCTTGCCTTGTCCAACCAAGGGAGGTTCCTAAGAGGGGGCGGGACACTTGCGGCCTGCGCAGGGGTGTACCTGCTAGGAAGCATTTTAGGCGCACTCGTGGCGTCAGTGCTGGTGACGAGGCATAAAGCGCTGGAACTTTTGCACGGTAAGGAGTAGGGCATGGGCGGCAGCCCCATCATTCAGAACGGAAAAGCCATCAGGGCAGCCATCCATGCATTTGTGCAGGACGCCTCCAAAGAAAAAACTCCATGTATATCTGCTGCTTGCAGCAAAAGATACATGGGGTTTTTAAATTTATGCGGCGAAAGCCGCACACTGCATGGAATTGCCTGTGTTTTTATTTTTTGGGCGAAAGCAGAGGGACAATCCTAAAGTTTTGAAAGGTAGAAACTTTCCTAAAGTTATGTTATAATAATGCCATATTATTGGCATGGATAACATTTTAACCAGAATGTCCGTAACCAGTTAAAACTTGATCCAGCAATGAAACTCCGATTTCTTCTAAGACGTGCCAGTATGGGAAAGAAAAGATAATATTTGATGATTTGATATTTAACTGGCTTGGTTTTATGAGGAGGGAAGCATGGGGATTATAGATTCTGTCACATTTGAAAAAAGTTCTATGAAACCATATGTTTTTCAATACTAATATGATAAGGATTCGAAAAATTTAGTGAGAAGGAAGTGATAACATGGCAATACCAACAAATATAAATACAATGAAAGATTTTCTTTGGATGAGGATGAAGGAAGGAGAAAAGCAACCCCAAAACCTACCCTATTCGGGATAGTAGATAATGAATCGAAAGCGCTTGGGTTGCGTGGACAAATTTTGATACGGATAGAGGCAAACCCTGATATAACAAAAAGGGAAATGTCACAGGAATTTGGTTTGTAATGCCGCGGTCCATTGCAGCGATCTGCATCCATCAAGCATACAGGTAGCAGTGTATGGTGGCCGTGTGGAGGCAACTTCTCTGGGGATGCTGTTCGGAAGCCTGGGAGTGGAAGAGATCAGGGAAGGCGTTTCCATACCGGGGAACCCCAATTGCCCCCGCCTTTTACATTTTAGGTTAGGGAATCTGAGGGATAGGATAGAAATGGAGGGAAATTATGTTTGGCACAAAACAGGATACTAGAAAAAAGGCGTCTTCCAGTACGAAAGACATGACGGTTGGGAGCCCTTATGCATTGATGGTCGGCTTTGCCTTGCCTACCTTCTTAAGCCAGGTATTCCAGCAGCTGTATAATACAGCGGATGCTTTTATCGTAGGCAGGTACTTGGGGACCAACGCATTGGCGGCAGTCACTTCATCCGGCACTTTGATTTTCCTGTTGGTCAGCCTTTTTATGGGGATTGCCATGGGGGGCGGGATTGTCATTTCCCGTTACTTTGGCGCAGGGGATGGGAAAAGGGTTTCTGGCGCTGTCCATACGATGCTGGCGTTCGGGCTTGCCAGCGGGTTGATACTGACGGTTGTGGGCGTTGTGTTTACCCCTACTTTTTTGGCGTGGATGCAGACGGATCCGGAGGTCATGCCGGAGGCCGTGGAGTATTTCCGCTATTATTTTTTAGGGGCTCTTGCTATGGTAATGTATAATGTCTGCCGAAGCATCATGAACGCCTTAGGCGACAGTAAGCGCCCGTTATATTATCTGATTTTTTCATCTATCGTGAATATTGTGCTGGATCTTCTGTTTATTGGGGCATTCCGCTGGGGCGTATGGTCTGCCGCCGCGGCCACGGTTGTTTCCCAGGCAGCCAGCGTGGCGCTCTGCATGGTACACCTGCTGCGCAAGGGAAATATCTATACGGTGGAGCTGCCTAAAATACGCTTCCAACGGGAATTATTAATAGAAATCTTACGGTATGGGATGCCATCCGGCGTGCAGAATTCTGTGATTGCTTTCGCAAATGTGATTGTCCAGTCGCAGATTAATTCCTTTGGGAAGCTGGCCATGGCGTCATATGGCGTGCATGCGAAGGTGGAAGGCTTTGCCTTCCTGCCGATTACCAGCTTCAATATGGCAAGCACCACGTTTATCAGCCAGAACCTGGGGGCAAAGGAATATGACAGGGCAAAGAAGGGGGCGCGCTTTGCAATCCTTGCTGCCGTGCTCCTGGCTGAGGCGATTGGGGTATGCTATTACATATTTGCACCGGAACTTATCGGTATCTTTGACAGTAGCCAAGGCGTGATTGCTTTGGGGGTGCGGCAGGCCAGGACGGTGGCCCTGTTCTATTTCCTGCTGGCCTATTCCCATTCCATCGCCGCTGTCTGCCGGGGGGCGGGGAAGGCCTTTGCGCCCATGTTCATCATGCTGTCCGTCTGGTGCGTATTGCGGATTAGCTATATTGCGGCTGTGATGTACTTTACAGGCGATATTGCATTTATCTATTGGGCATACCCGCTGACCTGGGGCATCAGTTCCGTGATTTACCTGATTTATTACCTGCGTTCCGACTGGGTGCATGGGTTTGAGAAGAAGGCAGCAGAGGTATAGGATAAAAAGGAAGATCCGTGTGGGTTAGCAGATTAACGTGACAAATGTCTGTTATTTGCCGGAAAATGATTAAATATGAAAGTGAGTGAAGGAAAAAATGGCCTTTTTTGCGAAAATATGCAGAATAAGGCCGTTTTTTTGCGAAAAATTATTCGTGCAATATTGACAAAATTATAATTATAGAATATAATACTTAGCATAAAAGTACTAAAAAATACGGGATAATGATGAATGATATAGTGATATTGTATAAAATTATGTTGGAAAAGGATAGGATTTATGTTTGGTATAAGAATGGAAGGACACAGGCGATAGGCTAGATGAAGAGGTATCACAGGGTACACTGGATGATGCAGGGGATAGGATAGAATATAGAGTAGTTGGAAACTCTTATCATAGGTTATCTGAAATAATACATTTGTTCTTTTGTTTGGAGATTATGGTTGCGTAGGATTTGAGGAGGGGGAAGTGTCTCAGGATGTTACTACATATTATCCAGGTAGGGGTGTTTATTTTACTGCTGGTTTAGCAGGGATAGGATTAAATCTTAATCAGATAGGTATATGTTGCTGCTGGTTTAGCAGGGACAGGATTAAAATTTGAACGGATAAGTATTGGTTATAGAGTTTATCGGAATGGCTTTCATGGAAGGGAGAATGGTTTTGTTACATGTGGCCATGCATGTAAAGACAGTATAGATGGTAAGTTTATGCAAGCAATAAAAGCAGTGCAAAGGGAATAGGAACAATGATACTTCTGGCATATCCAGGCTCTCTGGATGTATCATTTGTTAAGCGGGTATCTGCTTTGTGGGGGGATAATAGTAACCTATTTTAGAGGAGGTGGAAGATATGGATAAGAAGAAATCTGTAATTATGTGGGTATTGCTAAGCATTGCCGTGGTATTATGCTTCGTCCTTGCCATGTATATTGTGATGGAGGATAAAAATCCTGCTGGGGATGCCGGTTTAAACGCATCCAAGGACAGCAATGCGGTCTTTTTGGATTTTTCCGGCCATTATGCGCGGACAGGGTATCTGTTGAAAGAGGATAGCGGGATGCCGTTCCTATTAGAAGAAGGTGGATGTGATTATGTAATTCGGCTGGATACGTTGGATCAGCATATGTTTTCAGAACTTAAGAGCGGGGATTTCATTATGATTGCAACAGATGAGGGCATGGATGACGTTGACCCTCCGTCTATACCGACTTATGCATGTGTCCTATTAAAGAAAGGGACGGAAAGTAAGAAGTCATTGCCTGCAATCCAAAAAGCGATAGAGGAAGCGGAGGAATATAACTGGACATTTGAAAAGTATTGGCGCGAGTGATACTTGGGGTATGCCTGGGACGCCTCTCCTTCCATGGGAGAACAACGCAGGATTAGGAGAAAGGGAACTTTGGATACTGCTATGTATTGCCATCATAGCCTGCATTGCCTTTGTACTTCCGTTTTCATGGAACGCGCAGCCCCATTTTTGCAGAAAAAGTGTAAAATGGGGCTGTTTTTCTTGCGCTTTTTCGTGTAGAATAAGTGTAAGGCAGAACCTGCAGGCAAGGAGGATAGGGGCGGTAAGATAACCTAGGGGTTTTGTAGGAATAAAAAATTTCCCCAGAATGAAAAAAATAGTTGTAGAATAATAAACTTTTTGATATAATAAGGCAATATTCTTTGTACATCAGCAAGCGGTAAGAAAAAAATCTGGAAATCTTGGTTTAAATCAAAGGAAGATGCTGGATGGCAAGAACGGAAGATATGATATAGAAGGTATGGCGAAAATATGGGAAAAGCAGTTGTAATAGGCGGCGGGCCCGCTGGGATGATGGCAGCCTGCCAGGCAGCCAGGAAAGGCCATAAGGTCATCCTGTTAGAAAAAAATGAAAAGCTGGGTAAAAAACTCTATATCACCGGGAAAGGCAGGTGTAACCTGACGAACGCCTGTGAGACCGAAGAACTGTTCAAGCAGGTAATGCGGAACAGGAAGTTCTTGTATGCTGCATTCTATGGGTTTAGCAATGGCCAGGTGGTAGATTTTTTTGAAAGCCGTGGGTTAGCCACGAAGGTAGAGCGGGGAGGGCGCGTGTTCCCCCAGTCTGACCATTCTTCTGACGTGATACGCACTTTACAGCGCACACTGCAGGAGGCGGGGGTGGAGGTAAGGCTCCATACGCAGGCAGGGAAAGTCTTAGAGGCTTCCGGGCAGGAAGGCGGCGGCAGGCGGATTCGGGGCGTGATGCTTGGAGATGGGAGGTTGATAGAGGCAGATGCTGTGGTGGTTGCGACGGGAGGATGTTCGTATATGTCCACGGGATCCACAGGCGATGGCTATCGGTTTGCAGAGGAGCTTGGCCATACAGTGACGGAACGGAGGCCATCCCTGGTGCCCTTCGAGGCGGCAGAGGGCTGGGTGAAGGAACTGCAGGGCCTGTCATTGCGGAATGTGGCAGTCTGCATACGAAAAGAGAAAAAAGTACTGTTCCAGGAATTTGGGGAAATGCTGTTTACCCATTATGGGGTCAGCGGGCCCCTGCTTCTTAGCGCAAGCAGCGCCGTGAATGATTATATGCATCAGATGCCGTTATCTATGGAAATCGATCTGAAGCCAGCATTGTCCAGGGAGCAGTTGGACAAGCGGGTGCTGCGGGATTTCGGGGAGAATAAGAACCGCCAGTTTAAGAATGCGCTGCAGAAGCTGTTTCCTACCAAATTAATCCCGGTCATGGTGTCCCTAAGCGGGATCCATCCTGATAAAAAGGTAAATGAGGTCACAAAGGAAGAAAGGGGGAATTTTATAAGGCTGATAAAAGCATTTCCAATTACGCTGTCACGGTTCCGGGGGTTTGATGAGGCTATCATCACCAGGGGCGGCATTGAGGTGAAGGAGGTGAACCCCTCTACCATGGAGTCTAAATTAGTGAAAGGGCTGTATTTTGCAGGGGAGGCGCTGGATTTGGATGCCCAGACCGGAGGGTTTAACCTACAGATTGCCTGGTCTACCGGATATCTGGCCGGAGACAGCATTTAGAATCAGCGGTGAAGCGGCGCATATCCGCTTTATCGGAACGGAGGAGATTTATGGCGTTTAACATAGCGATTGACGGGCCGGCAGGCGCAGGGAAGAGCACCATAGCCAGGAATGTGGCAGGGAGGCTGTCCTACATTTATGTGGACACGGGGGCTATGTACCGGGCGATGGCGCTGTATTTCCTGCGGGAGGGGATTGCAGCCGAAGATGAGGCGGCAGTCAGCGCGGCCTGCGGCAGGATTACCGTGACCCTTTCAAATGAGGGCGGGGAGCAGCAGGTATTCCTGAATGGAGAGAATGTAAATGGTTATATCCGCACGGAAGAGGTGGGAAGCATGACCTCTGCGACCAGCGCATACCGCAAGGTAAGGGAAAAGCTTACGCAGCTCCAGAGGGAAATGGCCCGTTCCACAGACCTGATTATGGATGGGAGGGACATTGGGACCTGCGTGCTGCCAAAGGCACAGGTGAAGGTATACCTGACAGCCAGCGTGGAGACCAGGGCCAGGCGCAGGTTCCTAGAACTTCAGGAGCGGGGCGTGGCATGCAACCTGGAGGAAATCGCAGAGGGCATCCGCCAGCGGGATGCGCAGGACATGAGCCGGGAGATTTCCCCTTTGCGGCAGGCAGAAGATGCGGTTTTGGTGGACAGTTCCCACATGTCTATCGAAGAAGTAGTGGATACTATCTTGGGGCTTGTAAAGGAAGCAAAAAAACAACATCCTTCCCAAGGGATAGCGAAGGCCCAGCGCCCGTCCCAGAGGAAGGTCATCCGGGCTAAGACTGCCGGGTTCTGCTTTGGCGTGGAGCGGGCGGTGGAAATGGCCCGCCAGCAGGCGGAGCAGGGGAAAGGCTCTATCTATACTTACGGCCCTATCATCCACAACCAGGAAGTGGTGAAGGATTTGGAAGCCAGAGGCGTAAGCGTGGTGGAGGGGACCGAAGGCCTTAGGGGATGCAAGGGCGGGACAGTCATTATCCGCTCCCATGGGGTAGGCAAGGAGGTTTACCGCCTCTTAGAGGAGGAGGGGATCCCCTATGTGGATGCCACCTGCCCCTTTGTACAGAAGATCCACCGGCTGGTGGAGCAGCATAGCCAGGAAGGATGCCATGTGGTAATCATCGGCAGCAGCGACCACCCGGAGGTGGAGGGGATAAAGGGCTGGAGCGCCCATAAGGGGGAGACTAGCATAATCTCTACCAAGGAGGAAGCAGAGGGTTTTACCCTGAAAGAGGCCAAAAAAGTGTGTATTGTATCCCAAACGACATTTCACAACAAGAAATTTCAAGAATTAGTTGAAATTATCCGAAAAAAGGGGTATGATATAAGTGTTTTGAATACGATTTGCAATGCGACCCAGGAAAGGCAGGAGGAAGCAAAGGAAATTGCCCGGAAAGTGGACGCAATGCTGGTGATTGGGGATAAGCACAGCTCCAACACCCAGAAGTTATTCGAAATATGTAACAAAGAGTGTAAAAATACTTGCTATCTACAGACACAAGATGATTTGGATATGTCTAAATTGGAGTCCATTAATAGCGTAGGTATTACCGCAGGGGCTTCTACCCCTAATGAAATTATTGAGGAGGTTCAAAAAAAGATGTCAGAAATGAGTTTTGAACAAATGTTGGATGAGTCATTTAAAACAATAAGGAATGGAGAGGTAGTCGAAGGTACCGTTATTGATGTG
>CAJUSO010000035.1 GCA_910588965.1 uncultured Lachnospiraceae bacterium
TACCCTCGCGGCATTCGTCAAATATCCATGCAAACATGGCTATTTTCCTCATTGCCCGCGGGAATAAAACCAAGCGGGATGGCTGCACAAAGGGGACTGCGCCTGGCAGGGATGGATCCAGCAGCGCCTTACGCCATGCCCTTAGCCCCCTACTGCAATATCAATGACAGCTCCTGCTGCCTCAGCAGCCACGCCTGGGCTGGGTGCGGGGCTTGCCATGCTGCCGCCCATATCTACGGCAACGGCTCCCATGGATGCCAGTTCGGCAGATACCATCATCTCCGCCTGCTGCTCCAGCTGCGCTTCTGTGAGTTCCAGGCCTGTATCGCTCAACGCCACTTCCACGCCTTCCCCAGGCGAATATGCGGCACGGCTTAGCAGGATAGGCGCTTCCCCGCTGGCGGCACGGCTTATGTTTGTCTGGTATTCCTTGTCTGCTTCGTTCATTTTGCTCCGTTCCATATTGCGGTTCTGGCGGCGCCTGCGTATCAGCTCTTGGATCCTGGCTTGTTTTTTCTGCTCCAATTGGGATTTTTCCATATCCAGCTTCTGTTCCAGGTTCCGCTCCTTCTGGCTGATACGGCGCTTGATTTCAATCCGCTTTTTCTTCTCCTCCGCCTCTGCCCGTTTGGAATGCTTCCTCTGCTGCTGCTCTTCCTGCTTGAGGTTCTTGGTTTTCATCTTTGCGCAGCTTACCATCCGCTTTGCATGGATAATAGCGCTGGAAAGCTCCGACTCATTGTACATCCCAGTCCCCTTGCATTTCGCAAGGTTAGCAAGCTTTGACCTGGCCTGGCACAATACCTGCCCGGCGCTCTGGGATTTTGTGGCGCGCATCAGCGCAGAACGTATCTCACGGGGATTATAATTTACATGCTTCTTTGGCGTCTTCTTCTGTTGGGACTTCCTGGAAGAGGCTGTACGCCTGGTGCTGCTTGTTGATACTGCCATCGCATGAGCCCCTCCCACGGCTCCCCCGCCGACATTATATGATGTGCTATTCATCCTGTACCCTCCTTGTCTCAGGCCGCCCGCACGAAGCAAGGGGCACGGCATCTTTCTTCCATACCTGCCGCCCTTTATTGCGGGCTACCGCCATCATTTGGAATCCCTTCCTTTCACTACTATCATCGTCATATTTTCCCAAAAAATAAAGGCATTGCCAAATGTATTTCTCAATTGGCAATGCCTTTCCCTTCCACGCTTTTTGGTGCCAAAGCGCCACCCCCCAAAGGCGGGATCCCTTTCGCTTTCATTTTTCTATGCCGTCTATATCACCCTCCAGAGGGTTGCCTGTTCCCATTTTTCCGATACCAATCCTCCTGATTTCCACTCTATACAGGCATATTGCCATACCTACGATGGCGCTCTCTGCAAATGCGGGTATCACTCAAAGGTAACTCCTGCATTTCATTGCTTTTTTCCAAATGAACACGCACATCCGCCTTGTAGGATTTCCTCCTTCCATGCCAAAACCTGTGAAAATAATTCTTCCATATTAATTCTTGAAAAGTCTGTTGTATCAACTTTCATCTGCCTGCCCCCAACACAAAAATCATCAAACCCTCTTTGTTCTATCCCACCGACAAAGTTTTCATAAGACACTGTATTTGCTTTTGGGGTTTCCAGGTGGTTCTCTTTCCTTTCTGGATAACATGCACTCACAACATGCCCTCTGTGCCTGCCGGGGCTGCTTTCCCGTTCCAGAAAACGCTGGTAGATTACTTTGTAATCACCTGTCAAAGTAATGGTCAATGCAGGATATTGATATTCTTCTAAAAGATTTTTCATTCCACGTTCTGACAAATATTCAAAATTATTCTCCAAGATAAATGGCTGCCCTGCTTTCATAAGCTGGCCTGCGGCATAATACATGATTTCCATACTGGCAATTCCAAGGCTTACTTTTCCTGCCCTTGAGCGGAAACCAACATGGTCAAACAGCAATTCTTTTATAACATCCTTTGAAATCACAGGCAGCCCTAACCTTTGTGACATGGCTTCTGCCATCGTGCTTTTTCCTGCTGCCGGGATACCTGCCACTAAGATACAATACATTTTCCATACCCCCTTCAAAGCTTCCCTGGCACCGCCGTGTACTCATAAGGCGTCGCCTGGTACACGTAGTAGTTGAGCCAGTTTGTATATAGGGTATTCGCATGGGCGCGCCACTGCAGGTTCGGGCGGATGGTGCAGTCATTCCCGGCATAATAATTTTGGGGCATCTGGATATCCAGCCCTTTTTCTTTGTCCCGCATATATTCCGTATGTAAGGTCACCCTGTCATATTCCGGATGCCCCATGACAAATATCTTCTTCCCCGTGGCATCCATTATCAGGAACACGCCTGCCTCTTCAGATTCTGCCAGGATGGTAAGTTCCGGGACTTTCTCAATCTCTGCCTTCTGCACCTGGGTATGCCTGGAATGGGGTGCAAGGAAGTAATCGTCAAACCCACGGACTAGGGGGATTTTCCGGTTCTGCACCCTGTGCTCAAACAGGCCGAACATTTTCTGGGAAAGCTTCTCCTTGGGGATGCCATAATGGCAGTAAAGGGCTGCCTGGGCGCCCCAGCACAAATGCATTGTAGAGGTCACATTAGCCTTGGTCCATGCACAGATTTCCTGGAATTCCTCCCAATAATCCACTTCCTCATACTCCATCTGCTCCACTGGGGCACCCGTAATAATAAAACCGTCAAACTTCCGCCCTTTTACTTCTTCAAACGTATGATAGAATTTGTTCAGATGGCTGCTGGAAGTATTCTTAGAAGCATGGCTGCCGACCGTCACAAAGGTCACGTCCACCTGCAGGGGGGTATTGGACAATTCCCGCAAAATCTGCAGCTCCGTATCCTCCTTTAACGGCATCAGGTTCAGGATCCCCACCTCTATGGGACGGATATCCTGGTGCATTGCACGGTTCTCGTCCATCGTAAATACATTTTCCCTCTCTAGCGTTTCCCTTGCCGGCAGCTCGCCTTGAACCTTAATTGGCATATCTCTTCCCTTCTTTCTTTAAAATCAAAGGCCCCGCATCATGCTTCCTGTAACAGAGCCAAAAACTCCTCTTCCCCAATCACTTTCACTCCCAGTTCCTGTGCCTTTGCCAGCTTGCTGCCAGCGTTTTCCCCTGCCAGCAAGATACTGGTTTTCTTGGATACGGAACCTGTTACCTTGCCGCCCTGCTGCTCAATCATTTCCGCCGCTTCCTTCCTGCCCAAAGTAGGGAGGGTTCCTGTGATGACAAATGCCATGCCTTCCAGCCTGCCGCCAGAAGCCTGTTCCCCCGCCTGCATATTCACGCCGTAACTCCTCAGGCGACCTACCATCTGGCGGTTCTCTTCTTTCCCAAAAAAATCTAAAATACATTTTGCACTGACTTCCCCAATGTCATTGACACTTTGCAGGGCTTCTGCGTCTGCCTGGATAAGGCTCTCCATATCCCCGAATTGCCTCATAATGGCTTTTGCCGCCGCCTTCCCCACATTGGGGATCCCAAAGCCTGTCAGGAGCTGGAAGGCCTCGTTCCCTTTTGATTTTTCAATCGCGTCTAAAAGCTTATCCGTATTTTTCTCTTTGCCAATGATACCTTGGGCAATTAATTCCTCCCGATAGTCCTTCAAGGCATAAATATCCGCCACATCTTTCAGGTATCCCAAGCGCACCAGCTCTTCCACATACACTGTCCCAAACCCTTTAATATCCATAGCGTCCCTGCCCACAAAGTTGATTATGCGCCGCTCCCGCTGGGCTGGGCAGTTTGGGGAGGTGCAGCGCAAATCTGCCGTATCCTTTTCCCGCTGGGTTTTCGAACCGCAGACGGGGCAGATATGCGGAAGGAAGTAAGGCGCTGTGCCTTCCGGGCGCTTCTCCTTCAGCACCTTGCGCACCTTGGGGATAATCTCACCGGACTTATACACCAGGATCCTGTCCCCTATCCGGATATCCAGTTCATCAATAAAATCCTGGTTATGCAAGGTAGCCCTGGAAACGCTGGTGCCGCACAGGCGGACAGGCTCAAAAATAGCGGTAGGGGTAATACGCCCCGTACGCCCTACAGACAGTTCAATATCCAAGACCGTGGTCTCTTTTTCTTCCGGCGGGTATTTGTATGCAACCGCCCACCGGGGCACCTTGGAAGTCGCCCCCAGTTTCTCACGGTCTGCCAGGGAATTTATCTTAACCACTGCACCGTCTATGTCGTAACCCAAGCTGCCCCTGCTTTCCCCAATGGAACAGATGGCCTCCCACACATCTTCTTTGGTCCTGCAGACACGGTAGCCGTCAATGACGGGAACCTTATTCCTCTTCAGATACTCATATCCCTGGGTATGGGTTTCCAGTTCCATGCCGCGGATTTGCTGGATATTAAACACAAACATGGAAAGGCCCCGCTCCTTCGTGATTTTGCTGTCCAGCTGGCGCAGCGTGCCCGCCGCGCAGTTCCTGGGGTTGGCAAATGCTTTCTTCCCCCTAATTTCCTGCATCTCATTGACACGGGCAAAATCTTCGTTCTTCATATAGACCTCGCCCCTTACTTCCAAATATTCCACAGGTTCCCTAAGCTTTGCCTTTACATCTGGAATGACCCTGGCATTCGCGGTTACATCTTCGCCAAAATTAACGCCATCCCCGCGTGTGACCGCCGTCTTTAAGGTTCCCTCTTCATACCGCAGCGCCATGGACAGGCCGTCTATCTTGTACTCTACCACAAATTCTGGATTATCCAGCTGCTCCTGCATTTCTTCCACAAAGCTTTCTACTTCTTCCTTGGAAAACACATCCTGGAGGCTCAGCATGGGGACATTGTGCCGGACGAGCACGCCCGCCTCCCGTTTTGCCGTCCCCCCAACTTTCTGTGTAGGGGACCCCGCCGTAACCAACTCTGGGAATTCCTGCTCCAGCCCTTTTAGCTCCCGCATCATGGTATCATATTCAAAATCACTGATTTCCGGGCTGTCCATATTGTAATAACGGTTACTGTGGTACTCCAAGCTTTCCCGCAGCTTCTGCACCCTTTCTTCTGCCTGATGCTTTTCCATGCTTCCACCCTACCCTTTCCAAAAACATCCCTTATTGACATTTACCCTCTTTCCTGCAGCATCTACTGTATTGCCTTTTACCCTCTTTCCTGCAGCATCTCCTGTATTGCCTTTTACCCTCTTTCCTGCAGCATCTACTGCATTGCCTTTTATCCTCTTTCCTGCAGCATCTCCTGCAGCGTTTCCCATTCTTCCTTTGTCACTTCCCGGTAAGCGCCCTCCCTTAGGCTGCCTAACTTGATATTCATAATCCGCACGCGTTTTAAATCCACTACCCGGTACTGGAAGGCCTCGCACATCCTGCGGATTTGGCGGTTCAGGCCCTGGGTCAGGACCATACGGAAGGTATACCTCCCTACCTTCTCCACTTGGCAGGGCCTGGTCACCGTATCCAATTCCTTCAGGTAGACGCCCTGGGAAATCTTTTGGAGGAATTCCTTGGTAACCTCCCGGTTCACCCTTACGAGATATTCCTTCTCATGGAAATTCCTGCCTCGCATAATTTTATTGACCAAATCCCCCTGGTTCGTCATAAGGATTAGGCCATGGGAGTCCTTATCCAGCCGCCCGATGGGATAAATCCGTTTGGGGTATTGGACAAAATCAACAATATTATCCCGCTCCCGTTTCTCGGCGGTGCATACAATCCCGGCAGGCTTATTTACTGCAAGCAGGATAACGGATTCTTCTTTGGAAACCTCCGTTCTGCCATACATGACCTTATCCCCTGGGAAGACCCTGTCCCCCATCTCCGCCTTCTTTCCGTTTATTGTAACAAAGCCTTCCGCAATCCGCCGGTCCGCTTCCCTGCGGGAACAGATTCCCGCCTCACTGAGATATTTGTTGATTCTGACTGGACTCACCATAATTTCCCCCACATGTTATAAAAACTTTTTCAGCCTTTCGATGTTCTCTTCTTCAAAATCCATTAACTCTTCTGCCAATTCATTGGCAAAACTGCCCATAGCTTTATTGTTGTGCTTGGCCTTCAGCAGGTCTGCAATGCCCCTGCTGTTCCCTTGTATCACCATATTTGCCACATGGGGCGTGCTGATATTAAGCATCGTATTTGCCTGGACGGCTCCCCACAGCCGGATCCTTTCCAAGCTGGACTCCTTGGGCATCAGCCCATGTTCCCACAGCCCTGCCTCTGCTTTCCGCTCAAAATCCTGGAACCGGTTCCTTTCAGAGGTTAATTCATAAGCAAACTCCTGGTTATACACCTTGCCCATCAGGGCGTCAATGGTCTTTACAGCCCTGGACGCATTCCTCTGGGTCTCCTTTAATACATTGATTTCCTCGTGGTTACGCATAGCTTCCTCCTAAATTTAGCCTAAGCCTTTGGAAAAACACTTTCCCTTTCCCCAAAATGCCCGCTTTCTTTACCATTAGGTTAAAACATTTTGCGCTTTTTATACCACTTTTCCCATACATTTCTCAAATACATCGCCCGCCCAAAGCCAAATCACCTGGGGCAAGCTACGAGCCGGCCTAGCTTGCCCTTTATCCCAAGGAACGGGATATTTGCACTCAAAAAGCTCTTCCGCGGCATCCGCCGAATATCCACGCAAGCGCGGCTGCTTGGCTCATTGCACGCAGGAATAAACATAGCTATACTGCCAGGCGCCTGCCGTATGACGGCAAAGAGCCATCTCCTAATAATAGGAAAAGAATCCTGCCATGCAGGATTCTCCGCCTTTCCCAGACAATTCTCATCTTATAGATACTAATTATTCAAAAGCAAATCTGTCCGGATATATCCGGTCTGCCCATTCCATTCTACCTTTGTCCAGCCTTCCGCATAACTTAAGATAACCGTTATATTATCGCCAATTGCTGTAGTCCCTATTAATTCTGCTGACTCATTCATGGAAACACGGACGTTATAGCCATCGTTCGCTGTCAGGACGGTTCCCTCCGGTACATAATTAAGCCCGCTGCTGCTACTGTTATCTTCTGTATTTTCCTCCGGGCCAGCCTCTGGCTGCTGCCCTTCTGTATCCTCCTCTGGGGCGGCTTCGCTGTCCCCCTCTTCTGGGGCTTCTTCTTGCTGGTTCGCCGCTTCCTCTTCTTGCTGCTCTTTCTTCTTTTTCTCTTCCTCTTTCTTCTTTTTCTCTTCCTCTTTCTTCTTTTTCTTTTCTTCCTTCTTCTTTTTCTTCTCTTCAGCTTCGGCTTCCGCCTTTTCTGCCTCAGGATCGTAAGAATCTTTCCATTCCTTAATGGCTTCCTTCATCGTGTCTGCCATCTTCTTAAGCTGTTCGTCAGACCCTACCATTTGATCGTATTCAGACTGGCAGTCCTGCTGCAGTTTGGAAATATCCGCAATTTCCCCAAAATCCTCTATTAATTTATCAATCCCAGGATCTGTCTCCTGCTCGTCCATCTGCCGGTTGAAGGGACAGTATAGGCTGTCTATATACAGCTTCCCTTTGTCATCTGTCTTAATATAGAAGAAATCCATTCCTGGAAGGCCGCCTTCCACATCATGGAATTTCATACTGAATGTTGCAGACGCCAAGTAAGAGCCCTCTTCCTGCCCTTCTTTGGTATAGCATGTGACGTTATTATAATTCGCCACATAATTATTCATCATTTTGATGTAGCTCTTCTCCATGTCCGAAAGGGATTCCGTAATGGACTCTAACTTCTCGACATCCCCTGCCGCATAAGAATTATAGTATGTGGACACCAACTCCTTCACCTCAGGCAAGTCCACTTCGTATTCACGGTTCTCTTCCTCCGGGGCGGCATCCCCTTCGTCTCCTGCCGCCTCCTGCTGCCCTTGGGCTCCCCCCTGTTCCAGGGATTCCTTATCTGGGGCGTCTGTACCTTCCCCGCTCTTACTGTCCCCTACTGTCATCACAAGCACCAGGATTAAAGCAACGGTCAGAATCCCTGCCGAGATATATTTTACATTCTTCTTACAAAAAGTTATTATTGTATTTGAATCAACATCATAATTGGATTTCTTTCTATTTTTAGAATTGCTCATGCGTGCTCCTTATTCCATTCATCTATAAGATTCGCTCACAGCCCTGAACTTGCAGGGCTGTGATGATTATAAGTTCCAATACACCCAGAGGGAATCGAACCCCCAGCCCCAGAACCGGAATCTGGTGTTTTATCCGTTAAACTATGGGTGCATGCTGAATTGTACGAATTGTCAATGCCTTCCTGGCATATCTGGCCAGCGTATTTTTACAAATCCCTGCCTCTTGGGGATACGCCATTTGCCCCCTATCTGATGCAGCGAACTTAGTATAACACACTTTTCCCTAAAAATCAAAACAAATTTTATTAATTTTTAATTTTTTTTGTAAGAAAAAGAAAAACCCTTGGAAAGCCCCATCCGAAAGGCTTCCCAAGGATCCTGCTCCTTCTGCTTATTTCAAATACTGCTTCAAGGTACTCATGCACTCCTTCAAATCTATTGGCTTCGCAATATGCGCATCCATGCCAACCTCCATACAATGCTGCGCGTCATCGGAAAAAGCGTCTGCTGTCATGGCAATAATCGGCAGCTTGCTGTCTGGGCGGTTCAGCGCACGGATAGCGGAAGTGGCATCATATCCATTCATGACAGGCATCCGGATATCCATAAGGATTGCATCATAAAACCCTATTTCGGACTGCTCAAATATATCCAGGCATTCCTTGCCGTTCTCTGCCCGCGTAAGGACCAGCCCTACGGAAGTCAGGATTTCGCTGATAAACTCCCAATTCAAATCTATGTCCTCTGCCAGGAGTATCTGCTTCCCGCCAAAATCCAATTCTGCTTCCTCTTCTACCTCCTCAAGCTTAACATCATCCATGTATTTCCTTAAATATAAGAATAACGTGGATTTAAACAGGGGCTTGGAAATAAAACCTTCAATCTCTGAGGTATCAATCTCCTCTTCCAGTTCGCTCCAATCGTAGGCAGAAATCAGGAAGGCGGGTACACGCTTCGCCCCTGTCACCGTACGCATTTCACGGATGACTTCAATCCCGTTCATATTGGGCATCCTCCAATCCACCAGGACAAAATCATAATCATCTCCCTGCAGGTGCCGGTCTGTAATCATGTCAATGGCGTCCCTCCCGTCTGTCGTCCATTCTGTGTATACGCCCAATTCCTGCAGATTCGAAACAGCGCTGGTGCAAAGCTGCTCATTGTCATCCACCACCAGTATCTTCCACCTAGGCAGCATCATGTCTTTCTCATCAATGTCTGACTTCTTCAGATCCAAGGTAATACGGAAGGTTGTCCCCCGATTCGGCTCGCTCTTCAAATCAATCATGCCGCCCATTAAATCTATGATTGCTTTCGTGATGGACATCCCCAGGCCAGTGCCAACCGTCTTGGCCACCTGTTCCGTGCCCTCCCGCTCAAAGCTGTCAAAAATCCGACCCTGGAATTCTTTGGACATCCCAATCCCCGTATCTTCCACCACAAACTGCGCCCGCACATATTCATCCCCCTTCGGGGATTCCTCCTGGTACAAGTGCATATCCACCCTACCGCCTTCCGGCGTAAACTTCACCGCATTGGATAAAAGGTTCAAAAGCACCTGGTTCAGCCGGACAGAGTCACAGTAAACACTTTCTGACAGGATAGAATGGATAAAAATATCAAAATACTGATCCTTGGCCTTTACCTGCGGCTGCATGATATTTACAATATCATTCATAGATTCCCGCAGGGACATCAGGTTCATATTTAAAATCATCTTGCCGCTCTCAATCTTGGACATGTCAAGAACGTCATTAATTAGCCCTAACAGATGCTTACTGGAGAGCTTTACCTTATTCAGGCAGTCCAGCACCCGGTCAGAATCCTTGATGTTCTTTAGTGCAATTTCCGTCATCCCAATAATAGCGTTCATGGGGGTACGGATGTCGTGGCTCATGCTGGAAAGGAATTCGCTCTTCGCCTTATCTGAGCGGATTGCTTTCTCCTTGGCCTGGTCAAGCTCCCGCATCTGCTGCGTGGACAGCCGGAAATACAGATAAAATACAACGGACATAGCGACCAGAATCAAAAAAGAGGAACTCAGCATCATGAACACGCGCTGGGTATTCAGCCTGCTGATTGGCTCATCCATCAGCTTGCTCCTCATGACCGTAATCAAATACCAATCCACATTCTCAGATATCGGCGTACAATATGTATACCTCTTTTCCCCCTTCATGGAAATCTGCTCAGAATAAACCTCTCCTTCCCGGATGGCCTTCTTAAGCCCTTCCACATATGCTTCTGCCTCTTTTGCATGGTAGTCCTGCGTCTCTGATAAAATCCGGTCATAATAGCTCTCCCGGAATGCATCCCCGCTCCGGATTACATAATTCCCCTCTGCATTGATTACATGGGAATATACCATAGTATCTGAAGAATCCAAAAAAAGCGCCTCTTTTAAATAATCCATCGGTATGCCTGCCAGCAGCGCCACGCTCTCCCCCCCATCCCCCATCGGGTAGGAAGCAGGCTTCCCCAGGATCAGCATCCTTGCCCCCGCGCTATCTGTCCCCATCGCAACAATATTGCCATCTTGGTTTAGGGATTCCAGGAAATTATCCTCTTCTATTTTCACTTCATCCCCATAGACAAGCTCCATGTTCCCTTCCTTAGAATACAGGGCCAGGTATTCAAACCCCCTGACCTGTCCATTGAGCGTAAGGTCTTCCAACATCCCTTGCCCGTATTCCTCTTCTTCGGATGACATCCGTTTGACAACGCCTTCTACCTGCTCCAAACGCAGCCCCACAATGGAAGAGAACTTCTGCCGTATTTGGATGTTCATCTCCGACATATAGATTTCACTAATCTCATCAATCGTGGATTCTGTGCTTTTGGCCATAATAAGCAGCAGATAGATAAAGACTACGATACATACGCTGATAACACTGATAAAGCTGTTCCTCAAAAAAACTTTAATATTCTTTCCCATAATTCTAATTCCTCTATGCTAAACCACTGAGCCGACTGTATTTTGAATAGTTAGATTGTAGCATAGTTCTGCCTATTCCGCAACCTGAAAATTTCTACGGGATGCAGGAGCCGAAAAACGCTTTGCCAATTTTTTGGGGGATTGCCAACCGCTGGCAGAAGAAGGCTGGGCGCTGGCCAATATGGGAAATCCAAGTATCTTAACGCCTTATCCCAGGCATGGGTTAGCAGCGCCTTTACTGCTTCCTTAAGGTATCTTCTGCCTGCTGCCAGCCATCTTAAAAAGAGGCGCTGAATAAAACAGCGCCTCTTCCTTGTACTATATGCCACTTTATATTACCAGCCCTAATTCCCCCAAAATCTGTTCCATTTCTTCCCTGCCCAATTCCTTCAGGGCTGTTATATTACCTTCCGGCCCTCTCTCAGCCAAAAGATATACGGCATCTTTTCCCCTCGTATCACTCGTATAGGTAAAGCGCCCCTCATCATATAATACCGCAACTGTTTTTCCATTCCACTGCAGCCCTTCAGAAGCGCCGGCTTTCTGGATCCCAAGGCTTGTATATTCTTCTGGGACATCCACGCCGTCCCCTTCCCCTATTTCCTCTGCCGTTCCGCTGCTGCCCTCCCCTTCTATTGCATCATTTTCTACTGCGTATTCCTGGCTTCCCCCTGCCTCTGCGCTGTGCTCCTGGCTTCCAATCGTGCCGTTATCTAATACGCCAACAATGGTTTCATAACCATTCTCGCTGTCCCCTTCCTGTATGACCCCTACCGTTATCATCGAATCCTGCTTTCCTTCTCCAGAAGGCGCCCTCCCTTCTTCCACTGCTACAGCATCTATCTCCCCTTCTGCCGCATTATTGGAACCGTGCCCTGCACCAGGACGGCTTGCCGGCGCCGTGGCAAATACCGTTGTCACCCCTGCCACCATCACTGCCGCCGTCATGAACGCCCCTATCGTCCGTTTCTTTATCTTCATAATCGCCACAATCCTTTCTTCCAACCCATTTTCACTAAAACCATTTCCTAAAATTGCCCAATTGCTTTTCTTCTCTTCCATAGAAATCAGTGCATACGCATATGCGGATTTAAATCTGGGTCCATACCGCCGCACCACCCTCGCGTCACAGGCCACTTCCAAATCCCGGTTGGCCAATACAAGCATCCGCCATACGAGCGGATTAAACCAATGGACACAGGCTGCCGCCACAAGGGCTAATTTCTTACACGCATCAAAATGGCGGATATGCTCTGCCTCATGGGCAAGTGCAAATTCCAGCTGGCTGGAATCTTCCCACACGCCTTTCTTTGGCAAAAGTATCACCGGATGGAATACCCCATACGTAACAGGGGCAGAGACCGCTTCTGACTGGCGTACGGTAACCCTCCTTCTCAAAGGGACGGAATCTGCCCACTTCAGCACAAAGGGATCCCCAACCGGCAGGGAATACTGGAATTCCCGCCTGCACCTGGCATAAACAGACAGATAAAACCCTACGCATGAGAATACCCCTGCCCAATAGGCAAACTTCCCTATAGGCGCCAAAAAAACGGCTGCTTGGGATAGGCCGTCCCTTATCCCCCCTCCCTGTCCTCCGGGGCTCTCGGCCGCTTCTTCCTCCCCTGCACTTACCAGGGCCCCATTTGCCGGACTTCCTGTACTTCCCCCAAAAATCCCGCTCACCATGCTGCCCCCTGGCGCAGGAAATCCCTGTTTGCTATCCGCCCAAGCGGAAATGCCGGCTTCTATCCAGGTATAAATATTACATCCTAAGCCCACGTTAATAGGGACCAGCAGGCGCATTACCACAACAGCCCACAAAACCAGGAAGCTTTGCCTAGGCAGCTTATCCCAAAACCGGCTGCGTAATGCGGCTACCACAAGGATTGTTACCCCGCCGTAGAAACTCATCTGCCATAAACTCATCTGCCATCACCTCATTCCAAGTCCTTCACCATCTGCCTGAGGTTCTCAATCTGCTCTTTGGACAGCTTCTTCCTTCCAAGCAGCGCTGCAAACAGCTTATCCGCAGACCCATCGTATACTTTATTAATCAACTCTTCTGTCTCCGCCTGCTGTACCTCCTCCTTGGAAACCAACGCACGGCACATAAAATTCGGCTCTGAACGCTCAACCGCCCCCTTCGCGATACACCTCTTAATCAAAGTATAGGTCGTATTTTTATTCCATCCCACCTCCTCCTTTAGGGTCCCTGCAATATGCTTGGCTGTAGCGCCGCCTTCCCTCCACAGCACCCCCATCACCTTCAGTTCTGAATCAAATAATTTCAATCCCATCGCCTGCCTCCTTATACTACTCTTGTAGTCCCTTATATACTACCACAGTAGTCTATCTCCGTCAAGTTAAAGATAATAATTTCTGGCAACAAAAAACACCAGGCTTCCCAACCCAGTGTTTTTACCCTTATAATCCTTATACCAGAACCCTATCCAATGTCTCGAACAGCTTCTTCACATCAATGGGCTTTGCGATATGCCCGTTCATCCCACAATTCAGGGCTTCCTGCTTATCCTCCTCAAATGCATTGGCTGTCATCGCTAGAATCGGTATGGCAGCGCGTTGCGCATCTTCCATCCCACGGATTGCCCTTGTGGCCTCATACCCATTCATTTCCGGCATCTGGACATCCATCAGCACCAGCTGGTAATACCCCGGCTTGGCCTCTTGGAGCATTTCCACTGCAACCTGCCCATTTTCTGCCACTTCCGTGGTAAAGCCTGCATCCCCCAAGATAGCTACTGCAATCTCCTGGTTCAGTTCATTGTCTTCCGCCAGCAGGATCCGCCCAGACCGCAGCTTCTCCTTCCGCTTGCCTTTCTCCCGTTCCTTGCGTTCACCTGAATTGACAATGGAATGCAGGCACCTGCGCAGTTCTGAGAAAAACAAAGGCTTGCTGCAGATTGTAGTGACGCCGGCCTCCACAGCCTCTTCCTCTATCTCAGACCAGTCATAGGCCGTCAGGATAATGACCGGCACATCATCCCCCATCTCCTTGCGGATCCTCCTAGTGACTTCCACCCCGTTCATATCTGGCAGCAGCCAGTCCACAATATACACACAGTAATTATCCCCGCGCATATTGGCCTGGCGGGTACGCAGCAGCGCCTCCTTGCCGGATAAGGTCCATTCCGCACGCATCCCAATCTGCTGCAGCATGTAGGAAACGCTGTCACAGGTATTAAAGTCATCATCCACAACCAATGCCCTGGCATTCTTCAATTCTGGTATATCCGGCAATTCCTTGGCCTCCGCATGCAGGCGGAAGCTAAAGGAGACAATGAACTCCGTGCCCACATCCTGCTTGCTTTTTACCTCAATCGTACCATTCATCATATCTACAATATTTTTTGTTATCGCCATCCCAAGGCCTGTTCCCTGGATCCTGCTAATCGTAGAAGTCTTTTCCCGTTCAAAAGGCTCAAAAATATGCGCTACAAATTCCTCGCTCATGCCAATCCCCGTATCCTTAATGGAAAATTCATAGTTGGCATAGCCTTTCGGGGCACCAGGCTTCTCTGTAATCCGCATGCTGACAATCCCACCTGCCCCCGTGTATTTCACAGAATTGCTCAGGAGGTTCAAAAGCACCTGGTTTAGGCGGAGCTTGTCACAGTAAATCTCCTCATCCAGCACATCCACCGTATCAATATACAGCTCCAGCTGCTTGGCATGCACATCTGCCTGCAGGATATTGCGCAGCCCGTGCAGGATGTCGGGCAGGCTGCATGGCTTCTCATCCAGATGGATTTTACCGCTTTCAATCCGGCTCATATCCAGGACGTCATTAATCAGGCTCAAGAGATGGTTCCCAGATGACATGATTTTCTTCAGGTATTCCTCCACCTGCTCTTTGTGGTCAATATGGGTAATTGCCAAGGCCGTAAAGCCTACGATAGCATTCATAGGGGTACGGATATCATGGGACATGTTGGAAAGGAATACGCTCTTGGCCTTGCTGGCACGGTTCGCCTGCATCAAGGCATCCTCCAGCATGTTCTTCTTCTCCATCTCTTCCCTTATTTCTGCATCCACGCTACGGTATCCCAGCACGATGCCATGGCTTTTCCCCCATTCCCCCGCACGGACGGCTTTCATTTGGTAATACTTCATCCCGCCTTCCGGGCAAGTGCGGTAGTTCATATAGTACATAACCTTTTTGCCAAGCTCTTCTTTCAGGTTATCCTGGGAAAAGGCATTCAGCAGCATCTCACGGTCATCCTCATATACTGCTTCCTGGATATACTGCCGAAAGCTATCGTCATAGGAAATTTCTTTATTTAGGACAAAACCAAACACCTGCCCCCCGTTCGGATCTCCGCGGAGCGTAGTGCCTACCCCTGTATCCAGGTCAAAATAACATACCAGGTTATAATCAATGCTCAGCGCATGGAACAATTCCATCTGGCGTTTCTCAAGCGCTTCCCGCTCCTTCTTTTCCTGCATCCGCTGCGCTGTGCAGTCAATAAAGAAGCGCTGGTAAAACAGCTTGCCATTTTCTTTTACCAGCTTGAAGGTGCCCACCACATGGCGCACCTCCCCTGTCTTGTGCCGTAAGCGGTATTCCACGCTGACCCCATCGCCTTCCTTCTTCAGCATGCGCATGCTCTCACGCAGCTTGGGTTTATCTTCTTCCAGAACGGAAGAAGCCACTAAGAAAAAGCCGCTCTCCAGCAGCTCCTCCTGGGAACTGTACCCCAAAATTTCAAGGGCAGCCCTGTTAATGCTGAAAATCTGCTTCCCATCTAAAGAATGGCAGATGACGCCGCAGTCTATGGAAGCAAAAATGGCTTCTAAAGTACGGTTCTTGTCTATAATTTCCTTTTCATAGGCACGTTCCTTGGTGATGTCAATCGCTACGCCTACTGTCCCCATTACGCTCCCATCCAGATTGTACAATGGGGACTTATAGGTGGTCAGAAGCCGCTGCCCTTCCCCTGTCTGGATGGTCTCCTCAGAGATGCAGGTCTCCCCTTTGGACATCACCTCATTCTCAGACTCTATGCAGGCTGGGTCATCGTGCTCCACATCCCAGATATAGGCATGCCCCTGCCCCTCCACCTGCTGCTTTGTCTTATTGACCGTCCTGCAGAAGCTGTCGTTCACCTTCTTATGTATTCCATTTTTGTCTTTGTACCAGATAAGGCTAGGGATATTATTAATGGTAGCCTCAAAATATTGGCTGGTCTGCCAAAAATCTTTGGCCATCTTGTTGCCCTGCTGCCACCGCAGGAAACGGAACCGGACTTCCTCCTCCGCCATAGGCATCACCCATACGTCCTTCGCCTCTGGCAGGGCTTCTGCCAGGAATGGGAACTGCCCGTTCTCTGCCAGCAGGATTAGTTCTGCGTCCGCACCCTTGCATTTTAGGATATCTGGCAGCGCCTCCCGGGCGTCCATCCCCTGTAAATCCGCAAAAACCACATCTGCCTGAACTGCCAAAGCCATATCCGGCCCGCTGCTTTCCAAAAAACTATGTGTAAAATGCTCCAATGGCGGCATTTCCTTTATAATCTCCAATACCTTGCGCTGTCTGCCTATATAATAGAAATTAATATGACAACGGTACATCTCTCTGTCCTCCCAATGCTATTCCGATAATCCATCTATCCTATACTATTCTAACAAGCGTATGGGACAATGTCAACAGATAGTATAGCAAATCTATTTCAGGAAACACTATCAAAAAAAGAAAAGAGGTATTTGCCCATGATAAAGGTAATGCTAAGCCGCCTGCTGGATGAAAAAGGCATCTCGCAAAACCAGCTGGCAAAAGATACCGGGATTTCCGTATCTACCCTTCGGAACCTGGCCCATAACCGCACCACACGGGTCAGCTTTGAAATTTTAGAAAAAGTATGCCAATACCTGGGATGCGGCATCCATGACGTCTTATCCCTGGAATAAGGCTGAACCCACAGGCTGGGAAGGGTCTTTTCCTATTAAGATAAAAAACAGCCTCCGCATGCACCCCGCGGAGGCTGTTTTCCCTGTCCCCATTATATCTCCCGGTACCGCCTCTCGTATACCCGCTTCCCGCTTGCCTGGAAAGCAAAGCCATATACCAAGGTATACATCACAGCCGCCATAACGACCCCTGTAAGGACATCAAATACCGAATGCTGCTTCAAAAACATCGTAGCCGCAACAATAGATGCCATTAACACGAAAGAGCCCCGCCGCAGCCATTTCTTCCCTTTCAGCCGCTTGCTCTGCATAATGGAAATATGCACGCCGATGGAATTATAGACATGGATGCTGGGGAAAAGGTTCGTAGGCGTATCCACCAGGTACAGGGCCTTAACCATATCAACAAAAATATTGTCCCTTTCTATGACCCGGGGACGCAGGCAATGGCCGTTGGGGTACACCGTTGACGCAACCAGAAAGACCGTCATCCCTACAAACAAGAAAATACACAGCTTATAATAATCCTGCACATCCTTGAAAAAGAAATATGCAATTGCCGCCGCCACATACCCAAACCACAGCAGATACGGGATAATAAACACCTCTATAAACGGGATGTAGTCATCCACCGCCATATGGACCACATGGAACCGCCTGGTAACCGTCTGCTCCAGATAGGCAAACCACGCAAGGTAAATCAGCAGGTACGATAAAATCCACCCATGCCTGTAACGGTAGAGCACATCCCTCAGCTTCTCTCTCATCAAACTCACCTTTCTTAACACCTCTGATTGGTTCCTATATACTATTCTACGCATAACCTTTCTGGATTATAGCATAGAACATTTGAAGAAACAATCCATTTCACCCAATTAAGAAATCCTTAAGATTTCTTCTGGATTATTTGGCACCCTACCCCTGCAAAACAAAAAGGCTTCCATAACGCTTGTTATGAAAACCTCTCCCTACCGTAAACAGGCTTAGCTGCCTACCCATTGTATATAAAGAGCAGATAATGGGAGTCGAACCCACCCCCTCAGCTTGGGAAGCTGATGTACTACCGATATACTATATCTGCTTATCTATGACCCTGCGCTGTTACTGTAACAGCACCGCCGAACAATATGTACTATACTACAATCTGATTTATTTGTCAATAGCTTTTTTCAAAAAATTTAATCATAATCTTTATTTTTTTTCATATAGTTAAGAAAAGATAAGTTCAGGAGGCGTCCTATGGGTTCAAAAACAAAAATTGTAGTCTTACATTTAAAAGAGCTGGTCTATACGGCAATCTTCGCCGTGCTGGGGATCCTGCTCATCCTGCTGCTGGTATTTATGTTCCTGCCGGACAAGAAAGAAAAAAATGGGACAGCCGCAGAAGAGACCATGCGTTATACAGCAGGGGTATACACATCCTCCATACAGTTAAATGACAACGCCATTGATGTGGAGGTCGTGGTGGACAGCAGCCATATCAATTCCATCTCCCTAAAAAACCTGGATGAAGCCACTGCCGCCATGTACCCCTTGATGCAGCCTGCATTAGATAACCTCAGCCAGCAGATTTATAAGAAGCAGTCCCTGGAGAATATCTCCTATGGGGACGACAACCAATATACCTCCACGGTACTCCTGCAGGCCATCCAGGCAGCCCTGGATAAGGCCGCATACCAGGCGTCGGAAATGCAGTAACCCATCCAGCCCGGCATGCAAGGCCCAGCCCGCCTGGCGCAGGCTCAGGCTACGACAATAATCCCGCCGTCACTGGCATACATACTGCTAATCCCCGCGGTCTCCACCACAAAAATTTTCTTAAAGTCCGCCAGCTTCTTGGCTTTCTCCACTACCTCTGCCGCCCTTTGGGGGCAGTTGCAGTGGGCGATAGCCAGGATTTTTTCCCTTGGGTTTTTTGTCTTTGCCACAATATCCGACACCATCTTATCCACCGCCCGGGCAATCCCCCGGGCCTGCCCAATCTGGCATATGGTGCCTTCCCGGGTCCCTGCCATCACAGGCTTGATATTTAAGGTATTGGCTACGAAAGCCTTCAGGTTGCTCAGCCTCCCATTCTTCCGAAGCGTCTCTAAGGTCTCAAGCACGAAGGAAGTGTTCATTTCCTTCTGGAATTCCTCCACCTTGGCCACCACTTCCTCAAACCCCAGCCCTGCCTCCTCGTATTCCTGTACCTTCATGGCAAGCACCGTCTCACCGACAGAAGCAGACTTGGAATCAAAGACATGGATGCGCTTATCCCCGGCTCCCTTCTCTTCCTGGTATAGCTTCTTGCCTAATTGGGCGCTGTTGTAAGACCCGCTCAGTTGGGAAGACAGCGTCACCACGTAAATATGCTCCGCTTCACCGGCAAAAGCCTCCATATAACGTTCCGGCGAAGGGCATGTGGATTTGGGGCAGTTGGGGCTTTCCTTTACCCTCCACAAGAACTCTGCCTGGTCAAACCCTTCGTCATCCACGATATGGTAATCATCTACAAAAATCTCTAACGGCACAGATTCAAAATGCCCGTCCCTTTTCAATTCCTCTGGTAAATCCCCACAGCTGTCCACTATGATTTTATAGCCCATCTCTTCCTCCATTCTGCGCACAACCCTGCACCAGGAGGCGCTGTAATAGTATCCCTCATATCCACACTTAATATTAAAAATCCTTCGATGTATTATCCATTGTCATCCAATGTGGTTTCAAATACTACTTAATACTAACATAAATATTAGGAATTGAAAAGGCTTTTCGCGGATTTTAAAACAAAAAACTAATCTCCATCCAGACATTGTCGTCGATATAATTTATTTCCTGGATCTCACCGCAATAATCTGCAATGTGCCCCTCTGTGATAAAATACTGGAACGCCTGGCTCTTCAGTTCCCCATCTGAAAACCGCAGGGTAACTGCCTGGCCGCCCGCCCATGCTTCTGCCAGGATCCCCCCTATCCTGTCTGGATCCCACTCTTCCAGGTATTTCCCCTCCCGTACAAAATAATTAGCCTCCAGGGCTGTGCATTCCGGAAGTTCCAAATCCACCTCAGGCGTATGCTCCCGGAGCATCTCCTCCGTTGTCATAGCCATATAATTGTAGTCAATAAAAGGCGTCCCTTCCGCTTCCCCATTGCGGTATTCCGTATTCCCCCAGGTAGAATCCATATAATAGTACTGCCCCTCAATCCTTATCAGGTTCCAGGCATGGGACTCCCCGCGGGCGCTGCCGGAAATAATCACGCCCTCTACCCCTAACTGGCCCAGCAGGTACTGCACCGCACAGGCATAGCCCTGGCATACGGTCTGCCGCGTAAGGAACACGCTGATAATATTCTGGCTGTTCTCTGCCCCTGGGACGTATTCCGTATTTTGGGCCAGCAGCTCATACACATATTTTACCTTGTCATAATCACTGTCGGAAATGGAAACCCCTCCCAGCCATTCCTCCACGGTACGGTCAATCTGCGCCTGGATTTCCCTGCGTTCCCCTTCCCCCATCGTGTATTTGGGGGAAAATTCCAGGCTTACCAGTTCCTCTCCCTTGGTATACCTGGTATACACATATCCTTCTACCCAGAACAGACCGCCGTAATCCTCACAGATAGCTGTATAAGCCTGCTGCATCACATCCAAGTCCATCGTGGAAAGCGTGATTTTTTCTTCATGCCCCAAAATAGCGGTAAGCATCTCATCATACGCCAGCCTGCCTGCCTCATCCAATTGCCCATAGGCATATTTCCCCGCAGATATCCGGCTCGGCTTAGGCTGCTCCAGCTTCTGGGTATCCGCCTTGGGTTCCTGTGCCTGCTGCTGCTTCTGCTTTGCACCGACACTTTCTGACTCCATTTCCATCCCCAGATACCCTTGGATATCCTCTTGCGTACAAGACTGCGCCAACGCCCCGCTGCATAGCAGGGCAGCCAGCAGGCACACCCATTTTTTCCTATTTGGCTCCATCATCCATTCCCTTCTGCTTTACCTTCATGCCTGATAATACGCCGTTGTAAATTCTGCCAAAGCCTCCATATCTGCCGCTGCCATCGTCTCCACAGCGGAATGCATGGCCAAAACCGGCACCCCCACGTCTGCTGCCCGCACGGGCAGGAACTGGGACAGGATAGCTCCCAAGGTCCCCCCGCCCCGCATGTCAGACCGGTTTACAAATTTCTGGTAAGGGATCCCTGCCTCCCGGCAGATCTGCTCTACAATTGCCACTGCCTCACAGTCCGTAGCATATGTCTGGGCGCTTGCCTCCTTGATGCAGATTCCCTTGCCCAGCACAGGCTTATTGGTAAGGTCCATCTTCCCTGCCTTATTCGGATGCACGCCGTGGGCCACATCCAAGGACAGCAGGAATGCGTCATACAGGCTGTCCCGCGCCTGGGCAGGCGTCTTCCCCAGGCCGCTATAGATTTTCTCCAAAAGGTGCAATGCCAGCATGGAGCCTGCTCCCTGCTTGGTGTGGCTCCCTACCTCCTCATGGTCGAAGAACGCTGCCAGGTTCACCCCTTCTTTCCGCCTGCCCCGTACCAGCCCCTCCAATAAGGCCTGCACGGAAGTCAGGTTATCAAGCCTGGGCGAGAGGACCATCTCCCCATGCAGCCCAAAATGCCTGGGAGCCTCCAGGCAGTAAACCCACAATTCATAATCCAGGATCTGCCCCATTTCCACCTGCAGTTCCTCCGCCAAAAAACGCATCAGGCGTTTCTCCTCATCCAACCCATCCCCTATCAGGCCCAGGATTGGAAGCAAATCTGTCTGCTTATTCAATTCTTTCCCTTTGTTTATCTCTGGCTCCATATGGATGGCTAGGTTTGGGATGGCCAAAAGCGGCCTTTCCACAGACAGGTAACGCATCTTAGGGTGCATCACATCCTCCCCCTGGACAGCCACCCGCCCGGAAATCCCCAAGGGGCGGTCCAGCCAGGTATTCAGAATTGCCCCGCCATATACCTCCACATTCACCTGCGCATAGCCTGCCGCAGCCAGATCAGGGTTTGGCTTCACCCGAAGGCACGGGAAATCCGTATGCGCCGCGCCCATGCGCAACGTACACCTGGACGCCACCTGCTCCCCAATGGTAAAGGCAAACATCGTCGTGTCATGATGCTTCACATAATACCTTCCATTTTCCGCAAGGCCCCAATCCTGGTTAAAATGAAGTTCCAAAAACCCTGCCTCTTCCAGCATGGCTGCGCCTTCCCTGACCACCATGGCCGCACTGCTCCCTTTTTCCAGCATATGGAATACATTCTCTATCGTTTGTCCCATGAGCACCTCCTAAATATCCTTCTTTGCAAAATTCTGCCATAAGCCGCCCGCGGGCTCCTGCCCGCGCCTTAACCTACTATACTACAAAACTGCGGATATTTCCAGGAAATTTCGTGTTACGGTTCACATGCTGCCGTATCTTATGTTATACTATCCATTGTAACCCCAAAATATGGCAAAACATGCGGCACGGCACAGACGCCCTGCCATTAGCGCCCAACCATCCTAAGGAGGATTTTATGGTTGCTTTTTCTATCCTGGATATCAAAGAATTTATGCATATCCTGCTGCGCACGGACACCTTCGATTCTTTTCTCCTAACAGAAGGCTCCATCACCACTTACATGACCTGGCTGCTGGACGGGCACTCCCATGCCGGTTTTTTTTCGCCTGAGGACGGCCCTTATGCACTGGCGTCCCAGGAAGCCTATGTGCCCTTCGCCCTGGTGCGCCCTGCCTGCTTTGACCTGATTAAGGGGAAGCGTGCGCCTTCTTCCTTTAAATTTGTATTTATGCTGTCTTCTGAGAACCAACGGCGCACCATCGCCTCTATCCAGAGCAGTTTTGCGCCTGAGGACGTCACTGGCATGTACCTGAACCTGAAATACCAGAACCAGCAGCTTTTGTGCACCACCGGCGTATCCTGCCGTATATTTTCGATGGACAAATCCTTGGAACAGGGCTGGGACGGGTTGGTACGGCGTTTTTTCAAAAAACACCAGATTGCCTGCGAAATGCTTTCTTGAAATATTTTCCAAAAAATAAATCAAATTTTTCTTTACTTTTTCTACAAGATGTGATATTGTAGACATACGTTGCTAATATAAAAGATTATTTTTGGAGGTACTGACATGCAAGGTACAGTAAAGTGGTTTAACAACCAAAAAGGATATGGCTTCATTTCTGACGAATCTGGGAACGATGTATTCGTACATTACTCCGGATTAAACATGGAAGGGTTCAAATCCTTAGAAGAAGGGGCATCTGTTGAGTTTGACGTAACAGAGGGTTCCAAAGGGCCCCAGGCCGTAAATGTGACCGTAGTTGGCTAATTTAATCAGTTATTCGCAATGTACCTTTGTCTTTAATATAGAGTTCCATATTTATTAGGATATAAGCGATTGATGAACAAGATTGATTAAACGGAAACTGCTGTAATGACTGTAACACAGTGATTACAGCAGTTTTTCCGTGTTTTTGCCGTCCTTTACTTTTTCCGGCTTTCAAAATAGATAAAACTGTCAATGGCATCTAAAATATCTGCAAACTCGCTCCTGGGCGCCAGGTCAATATACGCCTGCAGCAGTTCTGTCTCCTGTCCCCGGTATCTCCCATAATAAATGTCAAAAAGGTTATGCCCCCTGAGGTAACGTTTGATTTCTTCCATATGGGACTTAACGTCCTCCGGCGTCTTTAAATCCTCCCCAATCACTTCCAAAAGGTGCTGGCCGCTGCGGAGCCTATGGAGATAGGTTTCCCATTTTTCCAGGAAAATACGGTAAAAGGCCTCCTCTGATTCCACTACCCCAAGCTGCGCCATAATCTTTGGGTCCAAAAAATAATTTTCAAAGGAATAATACTTCAGGATAAGCACGTTCTTCTTGGACACCCTGGGCAGGCCGTCCACGTCTTCCAAGCTGCGCTCCTTGTAATACCGGCAAAGCTGCTGCCTGAGCTTTTTGGGGTTCTTCCCATCGCCGTCCCGAATCATCATAAACTGGTTCTTTAGGTAAATCTGGTTCATATACTTTAAATTGGCATAGGTACGGATGTTGGTGCAGCTGTTCGTCGTTAAAATGGCAATACGGGACAGGTTCCCCTCCCCGTCGGAGATTTCCGCATAATACTTTTTCAGCAGGAGGGGGAGCCTGGATTTGTCCTGCTTCCC
Source organism: uncultured Lachnospiraceae bacterium (assembly GCA_910588965.1). GTDB lineage: Bacteria > Bacillota > Clostridia > Lachnospirales > Lachnospiraceae > Petralouisia. Next base: position 24,059 of record CAJUSO010000035.1, read on the forward strand.
TTCCACGATAAATACGAAATTCACATGCATCAAATCGCTGGCCGTATAGCCCAAATCATCCAGTATAACGCTGATATCCGTTTTCTCCCTTACCATAGGATACCCCTTTTCATCCAATGTGACCTGGCGGATTTGGCGGGTAGTGAAATTCGCCAGCAGGTTGGGGGAATGGGTGGAAAAAATAACCTGGTTTTTCTTGGAAAGGCGGTACAGGATTTCCCCTGATGTTTTCTGCTGGGTAGGGTGCAAGGAACTCTCCGGCTCTTCCTCTATGATAAGGCAGGGCACCGAATCCTCCAGCTTCGCATAAGCCTCCAGCAGGGAAAGCATGTAAATGCTGCGCATCCCTTTGCCCAGGCGGCTAAGCGGGCGGGTAACCTGCTGCAGGGGATGGTAGATTTCCGTCGTCACCTGCAGCATCCTTTCCATATCCCGGTTCATGGAGTAGCGGATTTCCTCCACGCCTCCGTTTTTCCTGAAATTCTCATTTACCTTTTTGGCAAAGGAATCCAGGCTCAGCTGGTACAGCTTGTAGTCCAATAGCTTCGCAGCTTCAAAGGCATTCAATTCCTTAGGGGTTTTCTTCCCAATCAGCCCTATGCAGGAAAAGCAGTGATGGCATTTTTTCGAGGCCTCAAAGAGGCAGCAGTCCGAACGCATCTGCTTGATCAGGCCATCTTCCTGCATCAGCAGGAGGTTTTCCTCTAACTGCCTTAAATTCCGCTCCGTATCCAAATTGTAGATTTTCGGGAAAATCTCCGGGATGTAGCCGTTATGCTTCTCATAGCCGTCCCGGTAGCGGATTTTGCCCTTGCGGTTTGCCGTGAAGGTAAACTGTAAAACCCCGTCCTGGTAAGAAGGCAGCTTTTTTGAAAAATCCTCCTGCCAAGCATCAAACCGATGGTAGCTGCTGACCAGGCCCATATCCTGCATCTGCCTTAAATCCCCTATTGTGTATTCTATTGATACTGCGATTTCAATGTTGGAGCCATCCTCATTAAAATCCTCCGGGCGGATGGCATAAGCGCCGCCCACTGCCCGGATGGCGTCTAAAACCGTCGTCTTCCCCGTATTATTCTGCCCCACCAGGATTAGGGCATTTTCAATATCAGGGATATGCATCTGGCGGATTGATTTGAAATTCGTTATCGTAAGGCTCTTTATCTGCATAGCCGCCTCCTATCCGCTCCACGTTAGGCAACGCCCTGCGGTCCCATTTTTTGCAAAAGAAGGCATATCACACATCTATGTGGTATGCCTTAAGGTACGGTAATGCTTATACGCTGGCTGCTGTTTCCAGTGCAATCTCAATCATTTTCCCAAAACCAAGCTGCCTCTCTTCTGCGGTCAGCTTCATGGGCTTGTAGATATGGTCGGAAACCGTCAGGATGCAGAGGGCGTGCTTGCCGGCCCTGGCTGCATTCAGGTACAGTGCGCCGCTCTCCATCTCCACGGCCAGGACGCCCATCTTCCGGAAGCAGTCCTTGCTGTTGGGGCGGTCCGTATAGAAGGTATCCTCAGACAGGATGTTCCCCACGCGGACAGGGGTGCCCAGGCGGGCAGCGCTTTCTACAGCTGCCTGCAGGAGGCCGTAATCTGCCAGGGGGGCAATGTGGCCAGGGCAGTCAAATTGGTCTGGGTAAGAAGATACTACGGAAGAACCCATCCCAATTATCACGTCCATCAGGTTTACATCATCCTGGATGGCGCCTGCAGAACCTACGCGGATGATATTGTCCACCCCGTAGAAATTAAAAAGTTCATAGGAATAAATCCCAATCGAAGGCATCCCCATGCCCGATCCCATAACGGACAGTTCCTTTCCCTTGTATGTCCCTGTGTACGCCAGCATGCCCCGTACCTGGTTGACGCACCTTGGGGCGTCCAGGTAAGTTTCTGCAATGAATTTTGCCCGCAAAGGATCCCCGGGCATCAGGACAGTCTTGGCAAAATCTCCTTCTTTCGCTTCTATATGAGGTGTTGGTATGTTTGGCATTTTATTTTCCTCCTTCCGGTTTCATGTTAAGCATCGTATGCCGCCGTATCCCCTATCCCATTGATACTCCCTTAAAAATATTGCAGCGCCAGTCCCGCCGCAAAAGATGCAAGGCTGGCACAGACTGCCACCATAAAAAGGCTCTTGCCGCGATAGGCTGCTGCCAAAGCCGCTGCTACGCCCACGGCTGAAGCCCCTACCGAGCCCGTAGAATAAAACACGGCCGGGAAGGTCATAGCCGCCAGCACCGTGTAAGGGATGTAGGCCAAAAAAGAACGGACAAAGGGATTCCCGATTTTCTTGCGGAATATGGCAAAGGGGACAACGCGTATCAGATATGTCACCCCAGACATTACCAATAGGTACACCCAAAAATTCCCTGTTTTCATCCTTTCCCCTCCTCTTTTCCTTCTTCCATAGGGAAGAAAAACGCCCCCGCTGCCGAGGCTGCCACAGCACAGATAATCACCGAAAACCCTTCCGAAACGTTTCGGAGGACTGGGAGATAATGCATGCAGCAACTCAATAGGACGGCCAACGCCGCCATTTTTAAGATACGGCCATCCGCCTTCATCGCTGGGATGATAATAGCAATAAACATCCCATAAATGGCAATGCCAAGGGCGTCGCGGATATTCCCCGGCAGGATATTCCCGCAGACTGCCCCCGTCAGCGTCCCAGCCGCCCATCCCAAATAAGGCAGCAGGGCAAGGCCGCTGAAATAGGCGCTGCCCACCTCCCCGTCCCGGCTCATTGCCACAGCAAAGATTTCATCCGTGATGGCAAATCCCAGCACTGATTTCTGGGGGAGCAAAAACCGCCTGTCCACCTTCTGGGAAAGGGAAATCCCCATCAGTGCATAACGGAGGTTTATAACCAGCTGGGAAATGGCCATCTCAGCATAAGGCCCTGCCGAGGCCATTACGGTAATCCCGGCAAACTGCCCGGCAGAAGTCAGGTTCATCATAGAGACCAGCAACGCCTCCCACCAGCAAAGGCCAGACGAAACCGCCGCAAGCCCAAAGGTAAAGGATACGGAAAAATACCCAATCCCAATGGCGCTGCCATCCTTAATTCCTTGTATCAATTGCTTCATGTCCTTATCCTCTATTCCAGCCAATCTGCAGTGAAGCGCCAATACCGCGCCAGCCCACCGGCGGGCTTCCCCACCCTTCCCACTGCGCCCCGTTGCATCTGTGGCAATTATAGCATATCCCAGGGCATTTGTATACAGGTTACTACGAAAGCCCACGGCAAACGCGAACTTCCTGTTTACTTTTGGCCTGGCACCGCTTATAATACTTATAGCTAAGTGAAACGGATGGATATAAAATCCGGAAAAGATAGGACTTGGAGGGTTGTTTGCACTATGGTAATAATACGGAATGAAACAGAAGCAGATTATAAAACAGTTGAAGAAATCACAAGAAAAGCATTTTATAACCTTTATATGGAAGGCTGCATGGAACATTACCTCATCCATATCATGCGCCGGCATGAAGATTTCATCCCCGCACTGGATTTTGTAATCGAGCTTGACGGCCAGGTTATCGGGAATATTATGTACACAAAATCGAAACTGACTGACGAAAGCGGGACAGAAAAAGAAACCCTCACGTTCGGCCCTATCTGTGTCCTTCCCGGATTCCAGCGGAGAGGTTATGGGAAGAAGCTTATGGCGCATTCTTTCGGGCAGGCTAAAAAAATGGGATATGATACCATCGTCATATTCGGAAGCCCTGTGATGGCGGTAAACATGGAAGACGCCATCTCATTTGATGATGCTCTCGTGAAAATGGAAAAGAAGCATCAGGCAAGCCAAGAGGAGTTTTATATTATGAGCCATTCTTTTATTGAATGAACGGCTTAAACATTTGGATTGTACGGCTGTAACGTTTCCCAAATGAGGAACGGTACAGGCGGATACCCAGGAAGCCGTATCCTAGGCCGGTTGCTTCCGGCTCCTAGGCCATGGTTTTTCCGGTTCCCCAAAAGGTATCCGCCTTTTATCCCCAGTTTTTGTGCCTGTATAGCCAAGGAAAACGCACATCAGCGGGGCAAACAGGCAGGGCCTCACTCCACCGCATCCGGTATGTACTCATTCCGTTTTGTATCCACCACCCCTTTCAGCTTCTTTTTTTGGTTATTCCGAAACCAGGAAATCTTTTACAATATCTGCGAATCTCTCCGCATTTGTCAGCATGGCGGGATGATTGCCTGTTGGGAACATATATGTTTTGCCGTTTGGTACAAGCTGTTCCATCTGCTTATATTCCTCTTCCAGGTTTCTGCGGCACATGGTATCTTCCATGCTCCCAACAAAGAGTATTGGCACTTCAAGCATTCCTAGAGGCTTATGGAATAATGGGAGCTTTGAATCAGCACATTCTACCAACGCCCTTGTATTAAGGTCAACAACGGTTTCCCAATCTTCTCCTTGGCACCATTCATAGAACTTCCTGGAAAAATCGTTATTTTTTGACGCTGCCCTCTCTTTTCGGAGGTTTTCTGAGAAATCATCAGGAAGCGTCCTCCCATCAAAGCTATCTGCAACCACCCTATGGACAAGGTCTGGGCGCTCTAACGCGGCGTTCACTGCAACCCACGCCCCGCCGCTTGTGCCAATCAAACTCACTTTCCCGCAATCTAAATATTCCAAAAACGCTATCACCTGCTGAGCCTGCGAATACCATAAATCCGGCGGAAATTCCCCTATCCTGTCAGACTGCCCATTCCCAAGGAAATCCACAAGAATTACCCGAAAGCTATCTGTATAGAAAGGTATTATATATCCAAACATCTTTGACGAGGCTGTATCCCCATGCAAAAATACGACAGGCAGACCTGTCCCTATTTCCTCATAATAAACAGCCTTATCCCCATACTTAAAAAACGCCATTTCCCATTCCTCCTGCTTTTTTAAGCTAATTATAACCGTATAAAAACAAAGATAAAACCTTATCGTCTTTCTGTAAATAAAAATGCGCCATGGATTATTCATGGCACACTTTCATTACAGGTTATTTTGCTTTATGATCCGCTGGATACTTTTTTCGGATAAATAATACTTTTCTGCCAACTGCTTCATGCTCCTTCCCTTTTGGTAATCTGAACATATCTGGCAATTCCGAGAAGCCAAAAACTGCTTTGTATCGGTATTATCTCCCCAATGCTTTCTGTTTTCACTCCGTTTGGGGATATATATGGTTTTACCATCCACATATTTTTGTATTTGTTCCAATAATTCTTTTGGCAATAAATCAACCGGATTTTGAGAGCCCACTTTACACCTCCTAAAAAATATCTTAGGATTAGCAAAGGCTATTGTCATTTGCAGTTATCATATGTTTTTACGGTTGTATGCAATAGCCTTTGCTATGCATAAATCTTTGTTCCCATTCCTCAGACACTTCCTTTCACTTTAATGCCAGTATTATAGCATATGCGCCCTGCATTGTCTATAAAATAAGTTGCTGCCAATCCAACAAACTTATTCCTGCGCAAAAAGGCTATCTTCCTGCTTACTCCCAGAGGGATTTCTTATTGTTTGTTGATTATTGAGAAATCATTAAAATTCTCTTCCACTAATTCATAATCAACGGAAGATTGCAACTCACCAAATTGGTTTTTCCATGAATTATTTTTTACCCTGATTTTCCGGAAGCCTAATGTTTCATAAACGTGTTGTGCGCGGGTATTATTTAAGTTTGTATCGAGTATAATTTTTTTATATCCATACTTTGAAAACAAACAACGGATAAGCATACTTAAATAAATTTTCCCATAACCTTTGCCCTGTTTCGAAAAATCACAGATTTTAATCCCTATTTCAGCCGTATCATTTCCGACATTAAAATAGCTCATTTCCCCGATTGGTATCCTGTCATACTCAATAATCAACCTCCTGCAAATACCCTCAACATCTTCCGATATTTTCCTAGCAATACATAGCGGTGTTTCACCCGTTCCGTCCGGGAAACCTGCATGAGCCATAATTTTACCATCATTCCACCAGGCAGATAACAAATCTGCATCTTCGGCAGCCGCATTTCTTACCGTTAGATTATTAAATTGTCCAAACATTTTCCCTCCGCCCTATTAACCACGCATACAAATTGAATCGTTTCTTATCCTATAAAAAACAGACAGGCCTACCAGCCTGCCTGCTTCTAACGATTATTTTTCTGGATTGATAGGCGTTACGATTGGCTTTCCGTCTTTATCTACCAAAACAGTCATTCCACAACCGCTTGTCTTATTCGAAGACATAAGTACATAATTTACGCCCGTCTCCGTATCTACTATAATTTTTCTGACATTTGTTACCCCTTGTGAATAAGTTTCTACAAAACGATCTTTTGCCATTTTTAATTGCTCCTTTCTAATTTCTACCATATAGTATAATATATCCAATTTTAATTGTAAAGTATTTCTAGCCAGGATGGACAGTGCCTTTTCTATTTCCTCTCCTGCACCATCTTTAAACGCCAGTATCCATATTCGGCGTTCCATCTGATGCAGCATCCTTTTCAGCTGTAGGCATATGACTGGCATCCTGGCCTGAATATCCATTCGGCATTTGGGTTGGCTTAGAGATTTCCATACTCATGGTAGCCTCCATTCCTCCGATACTCATTGTCATTACAAGCACTCTTGAACCGTCTGGCTTAACAATGATTTCGGTTTTTGTTCCAGGTTCCTGGCTGCCTGCCGGATTTAATTCCCCGTCCGGAACCACCTTTTCCTTCCGAAAACTTAACGGCCCTGTGCCTGCGTCAAACAGATTTGCATTATGGCGCTGACTAAGCCATGCCTGGTAACCTGAGGTTCCTCCCTCTACATGCGGGGCATCCCCATTTTTATCTTTTTCTGTTCCGATTGCCAAATTTACTTCTCGCGGCACAGTCAAATCTTTCCTTGAATATACACCCATACCATAAATATCAGGAGCATTTCCTCCCACATAATTATCCCGTCCGGAAATCACATTTTTCTTCCTGCTGCTTTCTGAATCATTTCTGCTAACCATACCTGCTATACGGTCCGTAAAATCAGCTCCCAGGTTATTTCTCTGTGTCTTTCCTATTTCCCTCCATGTGGGGTAGCCTACCCCTATTCTGGTAATACCCATATGTTCCATCCCTCCATTGCTATCCATTTTTTTATTCCAGAACTGCCTTATGCCTGCTTATGGGAAACCCAGGCGTTTTATTTATACCAAAGGCCCTAAAACTGCTTATAACCTAAAAATCCTTTCAAATTTCTGGCATCATAGCACACTTCTTTCTTTTTCTGTTCCTGTAACAGCACGGTTACCATGTTTCTTTCTTTTTCTGTTCCTGTATCAGCACGGTTACGCTAAATTCATTCTTGTTTGCCCTAATGTCCATATCTCCCATGTATTTATCCACTTCACGCTTTACATTGGATAGACCAATGCCATGCAGGGATATCCCCTTTCCTTTCGTGGAAACCGGGAGATTGGTTCTCGTATCGAATGCCACTTCCCCCTCAAATGAATTTTTAACATTTATCAGATAAAACTTTTTTTTCTGCCTGCCAGAAAGATAAATGTATTTTTTACCCTCTGCCATGTTTTCACAGGCTTCAAGGGCATTTTGCAGAAGATTGCTGAGAATTACCCCAATATCATACGCATTATAGCCGTCTGGCTTTGGATAGGAAAACTCTGCCTTGAATTGTATGCCCTGTTTCTCTGCGGCTTTCTGCTTGTCATTCACTATCACGTCTGTAATGGCATTCCCCGTCTTAATGGTAAGTTCAAAAACATCCATGCTTTCGTCCATTTGGCCTATATACTCCTCTATCTCCTCATAGCTGCCATTCCTGGCAAGCCCTTTGATATTCGTCAAATGGTTCCTCATTTCATGCTTCATCCGGCGTATGCCGTTATAAAACTGTTCTACTTCCTCCATCCGTTCCTGTATTGCATAAACCTGCTGCTGTTCCACAAAATAATTTTCCTTTTCCTCCTGCAGCCCTACCATTTTCTGGTAGGACGCTATTGTGATTAAAATCCCCACATAGAACAGAGCCGCAACCGCAGGCACAATCCCTAAAAATGCAGGATACTGCTCATAAAGCTGAATGATTAGGTTTTCGCCCACAATCAGCATAACATTGAAAATAATATTAACAAACAAAATCCCGGTCACTGGGATTAAAAGCAGGTAGCACAATTCTTTCGTGTACATCCTTAAGGTTTTTTTCTTCCATAACCGCACCATAACGCACAGCATTAAGGAAAGCAGGACTCCTTGCAGCATCGCAACAAAAGCATAGCCCAATGCCGCACGGACGAAAATATCCCCAGCCATTTCCACTGCTTCTGCTTTTTGCCCAATGCGCCTGTCTAACAAGTAGCTTATGCTCCTCATGATTAGCGCACTTAACTTTCTGGCACAGAAAAAAAGCGCTCCCAAAAAGATTGTAAATTCCCTCCCCATATCCAAAAAACCAGAAGCCGCCGCTAAGAGGGCAATAACAGCGCCCATGCATATCCAGCCATAAACAGGCGTTGACATACCGATGAAATACATAACCATATAAACCATAAAAACCATAAGGATTTTTTTTAGCCTGCTTTTCCCCTGTCCTTCCCCCCCTGCCATAAAGGGATAGAAGAAGGCCGCCATACAGGCCGCATGCGAAAACACCTGGATGCCTGACAGGATATCCATTACCAAGTGAAACCCAGCTTCATCCAACTCTTATCCCTCCCGCTGCATAAAATTCAGATACGCCTTTACAAAACTGCCGTACTTATACTTTGAAAGCGGAAGCTTATCCCCGTTTGTAAGTATGGCCTCTGTCCTGCTGTATTCTTCCACATAGGAAAGGTTGGCAAGATAGCCTTTGTGTATGCGGCAGAAACGTCCCTGCAGTTCTTCTTCCAACTCCCCGATTTTTGCATAATATTCCAGTTTCCCGTCTTTTGTATCAAGCACTATCTTATGTCCCTGGCTTTCCATGTAGTAAATATTTTCCAGCGGTATGGCTTTGTATGCCCCGGCGTACTGGATAACCAGGGTTTTCTTCTTCTGTTCCGCTTCGGATAAAACCTTATCCAGCGCCCGGGTAAAAACCTCTGCAAATTTCTGCTCATCCACAGGTTTTACCAGATATTGGAACGCGTCCACGTCAAAAGCGTCATAAACATATTTTTCATAGCCGGTAACGAAAATGATAAGGGGCTGCTTAATCTGCCCCATATCCCTTATCCGCCTCGCCATCCCCATACCGTCCATGCCGGACGCTGACTCCTTTAACCCTATATCCAAGAACAGTAAATCATGTTCCATGCCGCTTGACAGAAATTCATCAGCAGAAGCATACTCACTCATTTCACACTCTGCATCCTGCTCTCTGATAAGTGAGGTAAGATAACTCCTTATGTTCTTTTCATCGTCACATATCGCAATTTTTATCATATGCCCTCCTTTGGTTCTCGCTTTAAATATCGGAACTTTAAAAGTTTAGCGAATGCCGATTGCGCAAAAACACCGTTTGATAGCACAACTGGACCAAAAAAACGATCAAGCATCCCAAACATCCAACCCTTTCTCTTTATCCATATTTATACATCATCCAAATTTTTATTGTAACGGAAAAAGCAAGCCATTTTCTGGCTTGCTATCCCTTCTTGCTATTTTCCTATTGATAAACGATTTCCCGCCCCACGGTTTCCCACACATGCTACCCGTTTCTTTTTCTACCCTTCCAAAAGCCTGCCTAACACTGCATATCTGTTGTTTCTAAGCTTTTCCGTAACTTGATATCTTCCTGTTTCCTCATATGCACATAAATGGATCATAGGTGGACTTGATGGCGATATTAAATCAATTCCAACGCCCTTTTATAGAATGGGTCTAATTCGCAACCGCAGCTTCCGCATTCTTTGTCAGCCTGCTTGATTGCTGATACTAAAGCGCCTTTATCGGCTTTTCCCTCTAACCATTGCTGTGCGGGAACCGATACCAAATCCCAACCAGATGCGGCGAACTTCTCCATAATAGATTTTAATTCTTCCATAATGTAACTCCTTTCAAATAAGCAACCTTCGGTTTCTCAGCCTAATTCCTTTTTCTAAGTATACACATAATGATAAGATTTTTCAATTCCCCAAACGGTTTTTTCCTGCCCTAAACGGCTGTCCATCTGCTTCCTCCCAGAAGGCTTCCAGGGAAACTTACCATCTTTATCTTCCGCCAATTCATAATCAACGGAAGATTGCAACTCCTATCCCACCCTAGCCTATACGGATTTTTAGGACAAACCCTCCCCAAACCTACGGATTACCTCTTCGCTGTCTTTACCAGAAATTTCCTTTCCAGTTACAGCCTCTATTGCACCAAGCAACATTTTGGCCCTGCTGATAATATGCCCTTGAAAATCATCCTTCCGGCAATATCCAACATCAATCCAATGGGTACTGATATATTTATCAAGCACATCTGCTGCCACCTGGCCTTTGCCCTCAATTTTGGAGAGATACACGCTTGGGGCAACACCGCCAATTTCCCGGTTCGTAGAATATGTAATTGGCGTCTTATTGACCACCGAATTCCATAAGAGCTTATCATAACCTTGTTTTTCACAGTAGGATTTCGGGAAAATATGATGAATATCAACGCTTTCTGCTTGATAAACCGTGAAATCCATCTCCCTTCCAGATATAAAATCTTGGCAATGGTTTTTCAGGACAAGCGCCATAATCCCTTTATAAGCAGCCGATAATCTCGACTGCAGGCCTAACAGCCTGGTAGGATTGAAATAAGATTCCTGGACGGTTCTTGGCAGTTTGTTATTATCTGTTATCCATTCCATAACCCCCACAACATCATAAACAAATCTGGTTTCATTCGCTCCACCATACATCTCACCAAACACCCCACACCAATACCACTGCTTTATCTTATTCTTGATATTGGCAGCTTTTATTTTGTTCCCTTCCGCCAATAAAGTACAGAGGACCGCCAGAGGGATAAACTGCGTAGTATATGGTAAATCCTTACTGGAAAATATCCTTTCTTCCTGCAAGATTTTTTCGGCTTCAAGGAATCCATCTGTCAGCATATCTGCATAAGATTTATACTGCTCCAGAGTAAGATTAAGCACATCTTTTTTCTTACAGCTTACTGTACCGCCTTTTTTGTATGTTGAGAGCAATGTACACGCTGTCAGGAAATCTGTTGCCGATATGATTGACAAAAGTTCAACGCTGGAAAACCTTTCTTTCCTTTCCTCCCAATCTTTCCTCAATTCAAAATCATCCATAGCAAAAACCGCTGTAACCAGCTCAAATACGGTAAGGGAAACCCCACCTGTATTTACATTTTCAAACACTTGGCACACTGCTTCTTTCGGAGTGTCCCTATCCAACAAAATAACCGGCATCTTATATTGGATGACAGGCATAATGATTTTGCTTTGGAATTCCATATATTCTGAAACCACAGTATTGTTGTGGTATTTCAAATAGCCCTGTTGCCATAGAAATGTCTTTGGCGTATCAAGGATAATATTCAGAGGAAACATTTTTTTCTCATACTCTTTCTCTGGGGCAGATAAATCCAAATCCATCTTCCTGCCAAATTCTGATGTTACCATCCTTGTTTCTGGCACAGAAATAATAGCATCAACCCTGTCCGCATTTGGGTCAACCGCTTTCTCAATATCAATATAGTAATAGCGCTGGATATCCTTCCCTTTGTCTGTTCTTGTATGTACAGGATTCTGGCTAAATAAGGATGCGTAGATAGAAGTAAGCCTTTGCTGGCCATCAAGAATCAGTTCAGATGGAGTTACGTCCTGTGCAGCTGAACCCTCTAATCCCCTATATTTAAACCTGACATTAGCATTGCCATACTCTAAGAACATGGCAGCACCCACTGGGTAATTGCTTGTGATACTTGCAATCAGTGATTTTATCCTGTTATCATCCCAAACCCATCCCCTCTGAAAATCTGGTAACTGAATATTCCCAGCAGCGATAAGTTTCATCAGTTCAGTAATTTGCCTGTCATTTGTCTGCATTATAATATCCTCCTAATCCATTTGAAAGCTGCCTGTCAGTTCCTAGGCATATTGGTTATTTTTTATGTTTTATAAGTATTTAGGACTTCCCAAAAATAGGATAGGCCCTACACGAATGGCAAACCATTTCCATCCTTTGGCACAAACGGTAAAAGCCCTCCGTCATAAGTAAATGAGTATTGTTTTCAGTAACTCGATTGCGGATTCTTCATCTGGATTATTTGTTCCTAATTCTCCTCGGAATGCTTTTGCAAGGATGGATTTTTTCATTAAATCAATTCTTTGCAAAACGCATCCAGCTAATTGCGTAATTACTTCTTGCACTAGCAAGCATATACTTTACCATGATTTCTGCCAGCATCCCCTGCTTGATAACAGATGTGTTCGGGTCTGAATGGACGTATTTCTCAGACAGTTCTCCCAGCCTTGCCAAGTCGTCCCATCTAGTTTCCAGAAAAGTAAAGTTACCCATTCTCATGCCTCCTTCGTATATTTCCTGCATCTGTCTTTGGATTGTTTTCTTGGCTCTATATGTATCATGATAGAAATTATTCCTTTCTGTGTGGATATTGTACCATTTATAGCCATAATGTGACAAGTGAAAACTGCAAGCATTCCACGGCAAACACATTCGTGCGTTTGTCGTGCCAGAATATGCTTCTTGTATTGACATTTTCCAGACCCCGTGCTATACTGTAAACAACCAATTAACTAAAAGGTTAAAAGCTATGGAGGGGGTGTTCTCTTTGTTAGAAGTGTCCGGCCTGTCTTTTCATTATCAACCTCATGTACCTGTGCTGACCGATCTTACTT
>CAJUSO010000036.1 GCA_910588965.1 uncultured Lachnospiraceae bacterium
CAATGAGGGCGCCCTGGTATTCTCTTATGAATTGGAGGACATCGACCAGACGGCGTCCGGCGCGGATGTGTTCAACGGGCAGCAGTCCACGTTGTGGGTCAACCTCAGGCAGGCATTCTCCCCGCAGATACAGGCCATGTACCAGCAGCTGCGTTCCACGGGCGTACTGTCTTATGCAGATACGGAGCAGCGCTTTGAACTGCACCAGGGGAAGTGGCCGGAGGCAATATTCAATGAGGACAGCTACTTCAAGTACCTGCAGCCCCTGATTGACGACAACAGCGCAGCCTACCTGTCCATGCTGCAAGGCTCCAAGGCAGAGCAGAGGAAATGGTGGCTGTACAACAGGTTCAGGTACATTGACAGCAAGTACAACGCCGGGGACGCCCTGTCAGATGTCATCACAGTCCGCGGGTATGCCAAGGCAGATATTACCGTGCGCCCGTATGCGGATATCTATGCATCCGTCAAATTCGGGTCATACCTGGTGCAGGAGAGGGCGCTTAGGGGCAGCAGCTACACGTTGGAGTGCCCGCTTGACAATGTGAACGATACGGAAATCTATATTTACTCCGCATCGCAGCTTGCGTCTGTGGGCGACCTGTCCGGCCTGATGGTAGGGTATGCGGAATTTTCCATGGCAGTAAACCTGCAGTCCCTGAAATTGGGGGACGGGAGCCTGTCATACTCCAATAACAACCTGACAGCCCTGTACCTTGGCAACAATGTGCTGCTCCGTACGCTTGACGTGCGCAACTGCCCGTCATTGACGCAGGCGGTGGACATTTCCGGGTGTGCGAACATAGAATACGTGTACTTTGACGGGACCTCCATCACTGGGGTAAGCCTACCAAATGGCGGCATACTCAAGGAACTGCATCTGCCGGGGACAATCACCAACCTGACAATCAGGAACCAGAAGGCCATAACATCCCTGGATATCCCGTCCTATTCCAACATTTCCACACTACGCCTGGAAAATGTGGGCGGTTCTGTGGACACAAGGGAAATCCTGGAAGGGATACCTGGAAACAGCCGCGTGCGTATCTTAGGGTTTGCGTGGGATGCTGAAAGCGCGGAGGAAATCTTTAGCCTGTATGATTTGCTGGATACCATGCGTGGGCTGGATGAGAATGGGAATAACATGGATAAGGCGCAGATGGGCGGTACAATCCATGTGGGGGCATTGACTGGGGCGGAACTGGCGCAGATGCTGGGGCGCTACCCGAACATCAATGTCACTTATGACCATATCACAAGCTACCTGTATTACTACAATTATGACGGCACGGAACTGCTGTATACAGAATCCATCTACGACGGCGGCGACGGGACATATGACGGAAAGCCTGCAAGGCCAAGCACGGCGCAGTACACGTACACATTCGCTGGGTGGTCGAAAAAGCCCAATGGCGCAGCGGACGCGACGGCGCAGAAGGCGGTAAGCGCGGACAGGAACATCTATGCAGCGTATACAGCTACAGTGAGGAAATATACGGTCTACTTCTACAATGGCAGCACGCTTTTACAAAAAGTGCGGGATGTGGCATATGGGAGCAGTGCGGCATATTCTGGCAACACAGCGGACTTGGTAGACCCGGCTGGCACAGGGATGCCATTTGAGGCATGGGTTCCGGCGCCAACGAATATACAGGGAAATACATCCTGCTATGCAACCTATAAGAGTGCCGTGGAGGTTAAGGAAATTGAGGATTCCTGGGATACGATTATTGCAAATGTGGAGAATGGAACATACCGCAGCAAATATATGGTCGGGAATTACAAGCCGCTTGACCTGGGGGCAGAGGGCATCGTAAATATGCAGATTGTGGCCTTTGATAAAGACCAGAAGGCGGACGGCAGTGGTACGGTTCCTATCTCTTGGTTGTCTGTGGAATTGCTGAAAACAAGTAAGAGGTTCAATCCGAATAGAGTTATAACCACTCATCCAGAAACAAAGCCTGGTTGGATACAAGATGAATCTGGGGTGTGGAGTTCAAATATCTGCGGATGGCAGAGTGGAAGTGCTACCATAAGGTGGAGTATAAATCCAGTAAGCGATGGAACGATTATTATTAGGCATAAGACGGATTCTGAAGGTACAGACAAACTAAGTATTAAGGCAGGATCAAAAACGATTGTTTCTGCCTATGGAGGGACGGGTAGGCCTTGGGTTGAATACGAGCTTGCGGTTACTGGTGGTGAAAGTATAACTATCGAAGCGACATATAAAAAAGACAGCTCTTTGAATGCTGGTTCAGATAAGGCGTATGTTGAAATTATTTTGCCATTAGGTGCAAATGTTTCTGTTGAAAATCGAGATTATAATATGGTTATTTTTGATGGCTGTAAAGAAGGAACAGGAACTATCGGCGGATGGGAGAAGAGCGAGTTGCGTGCATATATGAAGGAAACAATCAAACCATTTATTCCAGAAAATGTGCGCAATGCAATTAAAGAAGTTACAAAAACGCAACCTGCCTATGATACTCAGTCGGAATCCTATACACAAACGACGGTGGACGATGTATGGATTCCAAGTTATTCAGAAATGTTTGGTAATTATTCTAGCGACGGGATTTACAGAAGTTTGTTTGCTGATAATGCATCCCGGGTTAAGAAAAAGGTTGGCGCGACTAGCGCCAGCTGGTGGTGGCTGCGCACGGCTGGTAACAGTGACGTTGCGCATGCCGTGGACCCCAGCGGCTCTAACAGATATATCAATGTACCCAATAGTGAGGCTGTGCCGCTGGGCTTCTCAACCTAATCTGCAATCAGGATATCTGGCCACCCACTGTGTGGGCAGAACTGAAAGGAGGTGGTATACCATGGACAACACAATGAGCAGGAACGAGCATGACAGGTTCCATAAAGAATTTGCAGAGCGTATTGACGCAGAGAACGCAAGGCAAAACAGGAGGATTGAACTACTTGAAAGTAGCTTAAACCACATAAACGACCTTACTGTATCTGTTGAGAAAATGGCGGTCAACATGGCCAACATGCTCGAAGAACTGAAAAAACAGGGGGATAGGCTTGAGAAACTGGAGGAAGAGCCTATTGAAACAGGCAGGCAGATTAAGATTGCCATAATCACATCTGTAGCAGGAACCGTTGTAGGGGCTGTCGTAACGGCAGTTCTGATGCTCTTATAAAAAAAGGAGAACCATATGAAGGACAGAGATTGGATTGAATGGGCAAAAAAGGCCGGAATCAGGGCGGTAAAAACCGTGGCGGAGGCAGCTGTGGCATTGATACCAGCTGGCGTGACAATTACGGCTGTAGACTGGAAGGTTGTGGCCGGGACTGCTGTATTGGCGGGCGTAGTGTCTTTATTAATGTCTATCAAAGGATTGCCGGAATTAGAAAGCGGGGTGGAATAATATGGCAGACAGGAAAACTATCATTAAAAATTGTAAGAAATACCTTGGGGAGCCTTATGTATGGGGCGGGGAATCCAAAGAAGAGGGCGGTTATGACTGTTCCGGGTATGCATATAACGTCCTTCGGGATTCTGGGTTTAATGTTGGCAGGACAACAGCAGACGGATACCGCAGCCTGGGCAAAAAGATTGACCCAAGCCAGAAGAAGCCGGCAGACTTGCTGTTCTTCGGGAAAAACGGACGGGCAACACATATTGCTTTCTATGCTGGCGACAACGGCATGTATGAGAGCATCGGGGGTTCGTCCAATACCAAGGACAACCCGGGGAAAGGGGTGACATATTCCAGCTTCTACCGCAGGGCTGACCTTATGGAAGTCCGTACCCTTTTTGATGGCGCTGGGGAGCCGTCCGGGGATACAGGGGCAGCGAAGCCCGTAGACAGAACCTGGCTCCAGAGGGGCGATAAAGGGCAGAAAGTGACGGATATGCAGATTATGCTTATCGGCTGCGGGTATTCCTGCGGAGCGGATGGCGCAGACGGGGATTTCGGGAAGAACACGGAGAAAGCCCTCATAAGGTTCCAGCACGATAATGAACTAAAGGAGGATGGCCTGTACGGAAATGTGTCCAAGGCAAGGCTTGAATCCGTATACGAAGCCAGGAAGGAGATTGAGAAGCCAGGGTACAAGGTTGGCCATACCTATACCCTCCAGGCAGAGATGAAAGTCCGTGAAGGCGCAGGGACGGCATTCCGGGCAAAAAGCCACAGCGAACTCACGGCAGATGGGAGGAACCACGACGCAGACGGGGATGGATGCCTGGACAGAGGGACCCGGGTGACTTGCAAAGAGATAAAGAAATCCGGGGATGACACGTGGATGCGCACACCGTCCGGCTGGGTGGCTGCTGTCCACGGCGGGAAGGTGTATATTAAATAAACAGAACCAACAGCAGGGAAAAGCCCCGGGGAACCGGGGCTGGTTTTGTTTCATTTTTTTATTCCTACAGCAGAAGGCGCCCTGAATGAAGCGCATTCTATCCTTCAGAGGATGAATGAATTGGCAGTACAAGGTGCAAACGACACAAATGAGGGTATTGACCGTGATGCTATCAACCAGGAGTTAAATGCCTTGACAGATGAGCTTGATAGGATTTCACAAACGACACAGTTTAATAAGCAGCAGTTGCTGGATGGAAGTTTCAAGGATAAGAACCTTCATGTCGGCGCAAACGCAAACCAGAAAATTGCGATTAGTATCCAGAACATGAATGCAGCCAGCTTAGGGCTGAAGAGCATTACTACTACGGTTACAAATGATAAACAGCAGGGCGTAAAGATTAATGCAGTGGAATACGAAGGAATGCATTTCTCTTATGTAAGTACGGATAGTGCATCGACAAACCGGGTGGCTGCAATCAGCGCGTTCAAAGCAGAAATTAGCGGTAGATACTCAACAGCTCTTTATGCAAAGCAGGAGGATGGCACATATAAGGCGTTAGTGGATGGAAAAACATTTGCTACGGCTTCTGAGGCTCGGGACTATGATATCTCTCAAGCGAAAGCGGAGATGGAAAATGAAATTAATTTAAATTTTGCCACTTATCTTGCAAAGTCCATGACAGAAGCGAGCGCAGCATTGTCTGCTTATAGCAAAACTGGAAATGCATGTGTAGATAACTACACAGCAGCAAATGATTCGATTACGGCAATCCAAGCAGCTATTAACCGGGTATCCTCTCAGAGATCAGCGCTTGGTGCATTGCAGAACCGGTTAGAGCATACCATTGCAAACTTGGATAATGTAGCAGAGAATACCCAGGCAGCAGAATCCCGTATCCGTGATACAGATATGGCTTCTGAAATGGTGGAATACAGCAAGAATCAGATCCTTGCACAGGCTGGGCAGGCAATGCTTGCGCAATCAAACCAGGCTACCCAGGGCGTGCTGTCCCTCCTGCAGTAAATACTGTAAGTTTTTTGGAAGTGCAGAAGGAGCATCTGTGGACAGGCAACGGAATCGTAGAGGGGCAGAGACTGCCCCTCTTTTTCTGTGGGTGAAAGGTGGGATGGAAGGATGGAAGAACTGGCCAAGGAATTGAGGGATAAAATAGATACGATTTGCGGCAGGTATCATTATTATAAAGATGGGGCTGTTTTGGAAAAAAGCTTGGGGCTGGCGGCAGATATCCGGCAGTATTGCAGTTATTTCCTGCAGGGAAATATATTTGGCCTGGAAGACGCAGAATATATGGATCTTCAGCTTTATGTAATGCAGGTGTTAAAGGATTATATGGAGGCATTGGAACAGAAGGATTTGGTATACATGCTGGATACTTTGGATTATGGATTACGGCAAGTATTGGATCTTTACATAAAAAAGGATGCAGGGGAGCGGAATCATGGATAACAGGATATGGGAAAAGAATTTAACGGCTATGGAGAAGTGGTATCCAGAGTTTGCAGATATAATCCGGGAAACGGAAGTGAAGGAAGAGGATAGCCAGGTTTTTTCGGAAGTTTCTGGGGATGGGGAAGTAATCTTTCGGGTTCAAAAAGCAGGGCGGATGCTGTTTTTGGGTGGGAGAAGGAATGCAAGGCAGCCAGTAAAAATGTGGATGAAGCGGTTAGGGGAAATCCATAAATATGCGCCAGTGTTTTTGTTTGGGATTGGCAGTGGGGCATATCTGAAAGCATTGGTCGGGCAGACAGAGGAAAGCGTAAATGTGGTTGTATATGAGCCGTCGTTTCGTATTTTCCAACAACTTCTGTCAGCTGTTGATTTAGTTGAAATAATAGAGAACAGGCCGATTGCGTTTATCGTGGAGGGAATCAATGAAGGGGAATTTGAACCGGTAATGAACCAGGTTCTGGCAGTCCAGAATATGGAATTTTTAATCGAAGAAATCCATCCGAATTATCAGGTGTTTTATGGGGAAGAGATTGTAGGGAAGGTCCGGATACTGCACAGGAAAGTGCAGGAAATTATGATAGGCTATAATTCCTCCCAACTGTTCCAGGGGAGCCTTGCGCAGAATATTTTTTACAATCTGAAGTATATTTGCGAAGGGTATCATACGAAACAGTTAGCAAAGGCAGTTCAGGGTGGAAAGACAGCGGTTCTGGTAGCGGCCGGCCCCTCTCTGGATAAGAATATCCATGAATTAAAGAAGGCCAAGAACCGGGCGTTTATACTGGCGGTGGATACGGCAGTTGGTCCGCTGGTTCGAAATGGGATTATGCCGGATGCCTTTGTTACCATTGACCCCCATAAGGATCTGGAATTGATTGAGGCGCCTGAGGCGGAGAAAATCCCAGTCATTGCGCCTGGGACGGCCAGGACTGCCCTGATAGAGCACCAGGAGGGGAAAAAAATATTTTATTTTGACAGCTATGCGCTCCCAGCACATATTTACTTAATCAATGGGAAGGTGATGCCAGGGGCTTCCAGCGGGGGGTCTGTGGCCTGCAGTGGGTTCTCCGTTTTATTCAAGCTGGGATTCCAGACGATTATCTTGGTAGGGCAGGATCTGGCATATACAAATAATAAATCCCATGCGGACGGCACTTTTCAGGAAAAAATGCCGCAGGAAGATACCAGTGGCATGATTATGGTGAAGGGGAACTACGAGGAACAGGTTCCTACGTTAAGGAATTTAAGGGTTTATTTGGAATGGTTTGAGATGTATATTGCAGGGATGAAAAGGGAACATGACGTCAGGGTGATTAACGCAACGGAGGGGGGCGCCTATATAGAAGGGACGGAACTCATGGCACTGCGGGATGCAATCGCCCAAAATTGCCAGGAGGAGATGGATTATTCCGATAGGATTGCACAGATGGAGCCGGATCTGACAGATGCAGAGCGGAAAAAGGCGGTAGAATACCTCCATTCTGTCCCCAAGCAGTTTCAGGAGATAAAAGAATATGCGGATCAGATGAAATTCATTTACCATAAGCTGGAAAAGATAAGCAAAAAGAGGGATATATCAGAAAAAGCATGCCGGAAACAGCTAAGGAAGATAAAAAAGCTGTCCAAAAAATGCCAGGAACACCCGCCAGCGTTCCAACTGGTGGATGTAACGATGTCAGGCGCAGAATTTGTTTTGCTGAGCGAATATTATTATGAGGAGGAGAATACAGCAAAGGAACTGCAGGAAACGGCAAGAAAAGGGATGGTATACAGCGATGTGCTGGGAAGATGTGCGGAATTATTGAAAGAGATGGCCAAAGAGCCATTGCTAAGCATTCAATAAAGGATATGGTATGGAGGGAAATATGCTGAATCATAAAATTATATTAATTACCGGAGGGACGGGTTCTTTTGGGAATGCTTTTACTTCCTATGTCTTGGAACATTATAAGCCAAAGAAAATTATTATTTATTCCCGTGATGAGTACAAACAATTTCTGATGGCCAATAAATATAAGGAATATGGGGATGTTCTGCGCTTTTTTGTTGGGGATGTCCGCGATAAAGATAGGTTATACCGCGCGTTTGACGGCGTTGACTATGTGGTCCATGCAGCAGCATTGAAGCAGGTGCCAGCCTGTGAGTACAATCCAATGGAGGCGGTTAAGACAAATATTGACGGCGCCATGAATATTGTGGACGCGGCCTTAGATTGCGGCGTGAAACGGGTGGTGGCCTTGTCTACGGATAAGGCGGTGAACCCTATCAATCTGTATGGTGGGACAAAATTAGTTTCGGACAAGCTGTTTATTGCCGCAAATGCATATTCTGGCCAGAAGGACGTCCGGTTTTCTATTGTGCGCTATGGGAATGTGGCAGGAAGCCGTGGTTCCGTGATTCCATTCTTTAGGAATATTATTGAGCAGGGAGGGAGCAGCCTGCCTATCACAGACTATCGTATGACGCGGTTTTGGATTAGCCTGGAACAGGGGGTAGGGCTTGTGATTAAGGCGCTTGCCGAAGCAAAAGGCGGGGAGACATTTATCTCCAAAATCCCTTCTTTTAAGATTACAGACTTGGCGCAGGCAATGCTTCCAGGATGTACGATGCCGGAAGTCGGTATCCGTGAAGGGGAAAAGCTGCATGAAATTATGGTGACCCGGGAGGATTCCATGCATACCTACGAATATGAAAAGCATTTTATTGTGTACCCCCATTATAATTGGTGGGGGGAACAGAAAGTCCTTCCAGGAGGGAAGCAAGTAGAGCCAGGGTTTGAATACAGTTCTGGCAGCAATACAGAATGGCTGGGAACCGAAGATATCCGAAAATTATTGTCACTGGATCTGAATGGGAATTAGAGGGGGGGAAGGAGATAGGGATGCAGGAAAATACAGAAAAATTCTATGACAAAGAGTACGGGGAAAAAGGGCTGGATGCCCAGCGGAGATGGCCGAATGAAGAATTTTGCAGGTTTATGGGAAGGAATTTTTTTGTAAAACCAGCTTATGAGAGGAAAAGTACCAGGATATTAGAAGTGGGATGCGGTACGGGCGCAAATCTGAGGCTGCTGGCGGAGGAAGGGTTTGATGCCTATGGCATTGAGCTATCCCATGAAGCGGTTCGCAGGATTCCCAACCTGTTGGGGACACGGGCTGGCTATAACGTAGTATGCGGGAATATGATGGAGCTTCCATGGGGGAATGATTACTTCAGCGGGATTGTTGATGTGTTTTCATCGTATTGCCTGAATGAAACGGAATTTGCTGTATTTGTGGATGAAATTTATAGGACGTTGGAAAAAGGCGGCCTATATTTTTCTTATATACCATCAAAAGACTCAGAAGCTTTTTCTGATTTTACCCCGGCAGGGAAAATTGATAAAAGCACATTAGATGGAATACGGAGAAAAACATCTCCTTACTATGGGAATTTTTATCCCTTCCGGTTCATGGATGAGGAAGATGTGGCAAGATTTTTTGATAAAGAAAGGTTTGAGATCCTGTATATGGAAAAGGTTTCCAGGACATATGGGATGGGAAAAGAGCAGTTTGGGTTTCTTGTTTTTGAAGCAGCCAAACGTTAGCCAGGGGGGCATGGTTTATGGCAGGTTTATGTCTTGGGACGGTTCAGTTTGGGATGGAATATGGGATTAATAATACGCTGGGGCAGCCTTCGGAAGAACATGTTTTTGAGATGTTGGATACGGCAATTGAAAATGGAATCTATATGTTTGATACGGCAAGAGCCTATGGGACGGCAGAGGCTGTTTTGGGGCGTTATTTTGAATCTAGGAAAAATAGGGATTCTGTAGAGGTTATTTCAAAATTGCGTCCAAATGTGATTGAGGAAAATGGAGCAGATGTTTACAGTACCATACGGAGGGAGTTTGAGGAAAGCCTTAAGCGGCTTCATACGGATTATTTGGAAGGTTATCTGTTACATACGCCAGAGTATATCTACCAGCCGCAGATTGTAAAAGGATTGAGAAGGCTAAAAGAAGAGAAGTTGGTGGGGCACATTGGCGTTTCTATTTATGGGATTCAGGAAGGATATGCTGCGCTGCAGAGGGAAGGCATTGATTATATACAGCTGCCTTACAGTATTTTAGACCAGAGGGGGATGCAGGAAGGGTTTATCCATGAGGCGAAGGCTGCGGGGGTAACCATATTTACCAGAAGTGCGTTTTTACAGGGATTATTCATGATGGACAAGGAGCGTATCCCACCGCATTTACAAGGCGTTGCGCCTTATCTTAGCCGGTTTGGGGAACTGCTTAGCCAGTATAACGTGGATTGCGTCACAGCCTTGGTTTCTTTTGTAAAACAGGAAAAGGATATTGATTATCTTGTATTTGGGGTGGATACGAAAGAACAGCTCCTGCAGGATATTGCGGTATGGGAAAGGAAAGGGATACCGGAAGGATTGATGGAAAAATTGAAGGAAACTTTTTCAGATATTGAGAAAAGCATGATACTCCCAAGTTTGTGGTCAAATGGAAAAAAGGCGGAATAGATGGAAGGTATTATGGAAGGAAGAATTGAAAAAGCAGACGAAAAAAAACGTATCCAGGGCATTTTATCCAAATACCTGCAGTTTAAATATATGGAAGAGGATGCAGGGAACTGGATAAAAATTGAAAACAGCGCAACGATGTATGTCCCTGTCAATTATGCATATTATTTTGTGCAATATCAGAATCTGTATTTTTCAGATGTGTATGATGGTTTTATAGATATATCCATAGTGATATATAACGGCGGGATACCGGCTGGGATATGGCCGTTGTCCTTGCATAGCAAGGGAGGGAGGCATTATCTGGGATCCTGGGGAGGAGAATTGCTGCCGCCTCTATTGCTTGAAAAAAATTATAATACAGAAGCTATCCGGAAAATGCTGGGGAAATGTGGGCATGCGGCCAAGGAATTGTGTTTTCTGTATGGGATTTCAAAATATACGTTTCGGGAAACGGCTTTGGAAGAAGGGAACAGTAAGTGGTTCCAGAAGATGATGGAGGAAGGGGCATCTTGCGAAAAAGGAAACAGTGAGTGCTTTGTTAATCTTAGGCTAACAGAAGATGAAATATTGTCAAGAATACGCAGGACAAATAAATACAGTATTTTAAAGGGATTGGATTATTGGAAAACAAAACTAATCTCCCATGCAAATCCAGGAGCAGAGATTGCAGGATGCTTTGATTGTTTCCGGAAGCTTCATATCCAGGTTGCCGGAAGGGAAACACGGAGTAAAAACACATGGAAATTACAGGAAGAGGCCGTAAAGAATACGAATGATTTTGTAGTCATGCTGTATGATAGGGAGGACCGTTTTGTTGGCGCTTCGCTGTATAGCACGACGGCAAGCGCATGTACATATAGTGTCGCGGCCTATCGGAGGGAATTATTTGATAAGCCGCTGGGTCATGTGAGCCAATGGGTTGCAATCAAACATATGAGGGAACTTGGGATCCGCTGGTATTATCTTGGCGTCAGGAGTTATAAAAAGGACTGGAACCATCCGACAGAAAAGGAAATATCCATAAGCCATTTTAAAGAAGGGTTTGCAACGAACCTATACCATACCTTGCATATTGATGTTTGCGTTGAGTAAAAGCCGGCTGGGGAAAGGAGGATACAGATGAAATATATAGCTATGATCCAGGCAAGGTGCGGTTCCACCCGGTTGCCGGATAAGGTGTTAAAAGATTTGGCGGGAAAGACGGATTTGCAGTGGGTCATTGAGCGGGTGAGGCGGAGCAAGGCTTTGGATGAGGCCATGGTTGTCACCTCCATCGAAAAGGATAACCTGCCGTTAATCCGGCTTTGCGCAGAGTTAAATGTGCGGGTCTTTGCTGGCTCGGAGGAAGATGTATTGGATCGGTACTATCAAGCGGCGAAATTGTTAAAACCAGATTATGTGGTGCGCATTACGGCAGACTGCCCCTTGTTTGACTGGCGCTACCTTGATATGGCCGCGAAGCAGATGGAAGCCGGTACAGACTATATGGCAGGGATAACAGAAAGTTTCCCGGATGGGGAAGATATTGAAATAATTACATACGATGCATTAAAACAAAGCTGGGAAAAAGCAGCAATGGCTTCGGAGAGGGAGCATGTTACCATGTACATAAAAAACCATCCGGGGCAGTTTCGGTTGCAGAACCTGGAATGCCCCATACCAGGGCTTGGGATGAAGAGATGGACATTGGATGAAGAGGAAGATTACCAGTTCATAAGTGCGGTTTACCAACATTTTACCAGTCAGGGCAGGGAAGATTTTGTGACAGAGGATATTCTTGCATTTCTGAAGGAACATCCAGAGCTGGAAGGCTTGAATGTGAAGTACCAGAGGAATGAGGGATTGTTAAACTCCATCCAAAATGACAGGATTGTAGGATTAGAACGTTAGGAGGGGATAAAATGGGACGTGGGCAGGAGCTTTATCAACGGGCAAGGGAAATTATCCCTGGGGGGACACAGCTGCTTAGCAAGCGGCCGGAGATGTGGCTTCCCGGTTTATGGCCATCCTATTATGACAGGGCAGAAGGCTGCGAAGTATGGGATTTGGATGGCAATCATTATTACGATATGAGTATTATGGGAGTGGGGGCAAACGTACTGGGTTATGCCTTTGAGGAGGTAGATCAGGCTGCTAAGGCTGCGGTTGACAGGGCCGGGATGTGTACCTTGAATGCGCCGGAGGAAGTGGAACTGGCGGAAAAACTCCTGATGCTGCATCCTTGGGCGGGTATGGTGCGGTATGCAAAATCAGGTGGGGAAGCAATGGCCATGGCGGTGCGCATTGCAAGGGCATATACCCAAAAAGATACGGTATTAGTATGCGGTTATCATGGGTGGCATGACTGGTATCTCTCTGCTAATTTGATGAAAGGGGATCCCTTGGCAGAGGTGCATTTAAAAGGGCTTGCCCCGCTGGGGGTTCCGAAGGGGCTGGCAGGAACCAATCTGACCTTTCATTACAACGAAATAGATGCATTCCGGGATTTGGTTGAAAAAAATGATGGCAAGATTGCTGCAGTTATTATGGAACCAATCCGGAATGATGACCCGAAGCCGGGATATTTGGAGGAAATCAGGAAAATAACAAGGGAAAAACATATTGTACTGATATTTGATGAGATTACAGCGGGCTTCCGTTTATGTGCAGGCGGCAGCCACCTTGCATTGGGGGTAAGCCCGGACATTGCAGTATTTGCAAAAGCGGTGGCAAATGGCTACCCTGTTTCAGCCATTATCGGGATAAGGGACGTGATGGAAGCTGCCCAAGATACATTTATCAGCAGTACGTTCTGGACAGAACGGGTTTCATTCGCTGCGGCCGTGGCAGCCATTGGCTGTTATCAGAAATACCATGTGGACAGGCATCAGAAACGGATTGGCATAAAAGTGCAGGAAGGGTGGAAGGAAAAGGCAGGCAAAGCAGGCGTCAGCATCCATATCTCGGGAATCCTGCCCTTGAGCCATTTTGAATTTGCCTATGAGAAGCCATTGGCTTATAAAACGTATTTCACACAGGAAATGCTTTCCGAAGGCTTTTTAGCGGCAACAGGCCTCTATGTATCTTTGGCACATACAGATGGGATCGTGGAAAAATATCTGGGGGCAGTTGGAAGGGTTTTTGGAAAAATAGCTGAGATTAACAGGAAAGAGGAGGATATCTGTGATTATTTAAAGGGGGATATCTGCCATGCAGGGTTTGAAAGGTTAAATTGACAGCATGGATGGCTCGGCAGGCCGCCAAACAGGGATTTCTTATAACGGCTACGGCGGGAGATATCTTGGCAGCGGAGGATAGAAGAAAGGGAGAGGCCATTGGATACTTTGGCAGCGGAGGATGGAGGAAAGGGAGAGGCCATTGGATACTTTGGCAGCGGAGGATGGAAGAAAGGGAGAGGCCATTGGATATTCGGGATAGAGGTACAGGAAGCAAAGGCTGCTTTTTGAGAAAAGCGGGATGGGCGGATGTGGATTTGCTTTTTTCCTGGGCAAATGATAAGGAAGTCCGGAAAAATTCCTTTTCCACAGAACCTGTGGATTATGAAGGCCATTTGGCGTGGTTTGGGAAAAAATATCAGGGGAAAAATTCTCAGATTTATATATTTTGCGAAGGAAACGGTAGGGAAAATCAGGAAAAGGGGATGCTCCGCCTGGATTTTTATGAAGGTACAGTGGAAATCAGCTACAGTATAGCGCTGGGGGAACGCCAAAAAGGGTATGGGGAGAAATTGATATTGCTTGCGGAAGATGAGGTTAGCCATCTGGCACAAAAGGAGGGCTTCCAGGCCATCACAGTGAAAGCCTATGTAAAACCTGAAAACCGGGCGTCAAACTGCATATTTACAAAGTTAGGCTATGAAAAGCATGGGATGGAATACCGTAAAAAAGTAAAAGCATGGAGTTAAATCCTTGAAAAGGCGCATCAATAGCTGCGCTATCCGTGCGTACTGCAAGGCTACGGGGCGGATATTGTGGCACTTGTGGACGTGGGCTTTGGAGAGTATCAGAGAGTTGAAAATCCACAGCTGATAGGTGAAGGATTGGAACAAAACCCCTAACCCTGCATAGTGTAATAACAAAGAGTTCCTGGGCATGGCCTGTGCAGGAACAGCAGGTGCAAAGGGGTTTTTTATTATGCATACGTTTTTTCAAGTGTTATACGGCACAGGGTTTACCTTCCTGATGACGGCTCTTGGGGCTTCCATTGTCTTCTTTTTCCAAGGCCCCATCCACCCGAAGCTGAACCGCGCCTTCCTGGGTTTCGCCTCTGGGGTCATGATGGCGGCTTCTGTCTGGTCGCTGCTTCTCCCTTCGATAGAACAGAGCCGGGAGCAGGGCTTTGCGGCCTGGGTCCCGCCAGCGGCAGGCTTTGCCTTAGGGGGCGTATTCCTGTATATTGTGGATAAGTCCCTCCCTTGGTTCCATGCGGATTATAAGGAGAAAGAGGCAGGGACCAAGCTTTTGGTGCTGGCAGTGACCGTCCATAATATCCCAGAGGGCATGGCGGTCGCCCTGGGCTTTGTCCTTGCAGGGCAGCACCCCTACAACCCGGTGTACTTAGCGTCGGCCATTGGCCTTGCCGTAGGGATTGGCATCCAGAATTTCCCAGAAGGGGCTGCTATTTCGCTTCCCGTCCGCCAATCTGGGAGCAGCGTGGGGAAATCCTTCCTGACAGGATGCCTATCCGGGATTGTGGAGCCTTTGGCAGGCATTGCCGTGTTCCTTACGGCATCGGCAGCCCTTGCTTTGATGCCGTGGCTTTTAGCCTTTGCGGCAGGCGCCATGGTCTACGTGGTGGCAGACGAACTGATCCCCCAAGCGCAGCCGGATGAAAGCTCCAATGTAGGGACGGTTGGGGTGATGGTTGGGTTTCTAGTTATGATGGTATTGGATGTGGCGTTGGGATAGCTTGCCCAGGGGGCATGCAGATGATATTGGGGTGGATGGATGATAAAGACATGGTATTCTTGGCGTTCCCTGCCCCAGGGAAGGAAGGCATAAGGGCATCCCTATGCCTTCCGGTTTCCCGGCAGCAGTTTGGCTCCCGCAGCAATCCATCGGGTTTGCGCAGGTATTTCACGATAAGCCAGATTCAGAGGAACTGTCCCTTTTCAGCCACCTGTAGACCATGCCATAGAGCCAGATTATCACTGGGATGGCGAAGCTTGAGAACAAGGAGGCCATGAACATGGGGAAGAAATCCTTGCCCAGGATAGCCAGGAGCAAGGTAATAAGGTAAAGCCCCAGGAGCAGTACGACGCCAATCATGGCCAGGATACGCCGTGATTTTTTCATAGTTACCTCCAATTAGGATATTAAATGTGGGACGGGGAGGTAGTCCGGCATCCCTTCGGTGAAGGACACCTCGGATTCCCCTTGGATTAACGGCTTCACGTAGGCTACCAGCCCTTCGGTCACGTCGTTCCCGCGGTCATTGATAAATTCAGCCGGCACGGCCTTCACGCCGTTTGCAATCTCGCAGACAGGCGCCGAGCCATAAGATACTTCATAAGGTTCGCTGCTGGTGCGCTGGATGGTAACCATAAGGCCGGTCTTCCCTTCGGCAGCCAATTCCACGCCGTGCTTCCCTTCTTGGAAGGACTCATCCAAATCTGTCTTAGAAGCAATATGTGCGCCGCACCGCTGCAGGATGTTCAGTTCAATGGAGCGTACCTTCACATCCAGGCGGTCCTGCACCAAGTATTCTAAGGTCTTCCCAGCGCCGCTTAGCTGGCTGTGCCCAAAGTTGTCTACTTTGCCGGTGGAGGCGCTGATATAGTTGCCGTCTTTGTCGCGGATGCCTTCTGAAACCGCCACAATCACATTGCTGCAGGTCTCTAAGAGCCTGCTCACGTCTGCCAGGAATTCCTCTGTGTCAAAGGCCGCTTCTGGCAGGTAAATCAGGTGCGGGGCAGCGCAGTAGCTGTTCCTTGCCAGGACAGAAGCTGCGGTCAGCCATCCGGCGTCACGTCCCATGATTTCCACGATAGTCACGCTCTTTGGGGTATAGATGGCCGTGTCATGGAAAACCTCCCGCAGGGAAGTGGCCACATATTTTGCCGCAGAGCCAAAGCCAGGCGTGTGGTCTGTGACTACCAGGTCATTGTCAATGGTCTTGGGCACGCCGATAACCCGGACGGGGCTGTCAATGGAAGCTGCATAAGCGGACAGCTTGTCTACCGTATCCATAGAATCGTTCCCGCCGATGTAGAAAAATGCCTGGATGCCCATTTTCTCGAATGCCTGGAAAATACGTTCATAGGGAGCCTTGTCCTCTTCCAGTTTCGGGAGCTTGTAGCGGCAGGAGCCCAGGTACATGGCAGGGCTCACCTTGAGCATGTCAAGGGCTTTTGCATCCTGGAAAGTGTCTGTCAGGTCTAAGGTGCGTTCATCTAAAATGCCGGTAATCCCATTCAGGGAGCCATAGATGCGGTCAAAATCCGGGCAGTTGATTGCGCCGTAAATAACGCCTGCAAGGCTTGCATTGATAGCGGCAGTCGGGCCGCCGGATTGTGCTACGATACAATTTTTCATTTTGATTCTCCTTTGGTTCATCCTATAATTTATGTAACCGGACGGTACATATACTAAATTTTATAATAAAACAGGGAAAAAGGCAAATGAAATCCACAGGAAAGTGAAAAGTATTTCCATCTTCCTGCTAGATGCCGTGCATTTTTATGTTATACTATTAGGAGCGTGTTCATTATGTTAGGCAGAAGGCGCCTACTGGTAAATAGTGCGCCCCACTGCGTCCCGCAGATACCCCAGAGGGTCTTCCGTCGTAGCAGCCCATAGGAAGAGGAAATCATAGGGGTTGCCTTGGTACATGGAGCCATAGCCGCATTCCAAGAGCAGGTCGTTCATCTCGGCGGTATATGTGTCGAAATCGTAGGGTGTTTTATCCTTCGCCAGCTTGCCCCTGCACCAGAAATCATAGAATTTCAGCAGTATCAGGCATTTCCGGATGGAATCGTAGGAAGTGGATTTCTCAATTTCATTTAAGATCTTCGAAAAGGTCTTTTTTGTAGGAAAGTTAGTATGGAGTATTTTGGGTATGGCCGCATCCTTGGCTATGCCGTTGGGGGCATGGAGGATGCAGTCCAGCATAAAATCCCTGGAGGCCACATTCTTGCGCCTGATATCTTCGAGAAGGGCAGCGCCCTTATCATAGAAGAGTTCCTGGAGGATTAGGCTGTGGGGCTTTTTGGAGCCTGCCGTGCCCTTGGACAGGGCCTGGAGGAAATCTTTATCCTTCTGGCTTCCCTGGATAACGGATAAAAGCTTGCGGATGGCATTTTGGGCGCTTATGTTCCAGGAAGTGAAGGTATGTTTTTCTTCCTGGAAAAAGGAGAGGAGCATGCTGTCTGAGCGGCAGCTATCCAGGCGTTTTTGGATGTTCTTGGTGAGGACGGGGCCTGAAGGCTGCCCGTTATCCGGGAAGGCCTCGATTTTGGCCAGCAGTTCCTGGGCATGGCTGTAGGGCAGGCGGTTCGACAGGCAGTAGTAAGAGACGGCTTCTTCTATCGTATGGCAATGAAAGAAACGGTCATAGTAAACCTGGCGGAAAAACTGTGCCGCTTCCTCTAGGGTCAGGGATAGGGCGAAGCAGATTTGGCGCATGAGCAGGCGGCTGTTGGATACAAGGGCAGGGCGGCGTTTTCCGGTAAACCAGTCGGTAATGGTACTTTTCGAGACAGAAACGCCGATATCGGACAGTTTCCGATAGAGGAATTCCGCTTTTTGGCCCGCATCATCCCGCGGCCCTTGGTAGCCATGGGATCCCAACAGGCAGGTGAGCCCCTGGGAAAAAGAGGGGAAGTTATTGGGGTTTTGGAAAAAGGCCAACGCTTCTGTGGAATCGCATGTGATTGTGGGGATGTCCCAGAAGCTGGCGTTGTCATAGGGATTTGCAGTATTGTCCATCTGTGTTCCTCCATAGATAAATTATTTTGTGCATAAGGTTAAGTATTCTCAGTTTACCACGGTTGGAGGGGACGTGCAATGGATTCTGTAAAAAACAAAGGAAAAGGGATAGGGAAATGGCAGACGATAGAAAGGCGTTGGAGGTTGGGGCAAGGCTCCTGTTAGGGAAAACAGAATATATCATCCAGGAAGAAATCGGCAGGGGCGCAAGCTGCATCTGTTATGGTGCGTCCTACCTGGATTCTGCCGGCTTGCCCCATGAGGTGCGCATTAAGGAATTCTACCCTTACGGCCTGGGGGTTGCCCGGGATGGGCTGGGGGCGCTTCAGGCTGCATCGGATGTGCAGCCGCTGTTTTGGCTTTCCCAAGGGAGGTTCCAGGAAGCCTACCGGAACCATGTGGCTTTGAAACGTATCATGGGCATAGCCAATTCTACGGTAGACGCCATGGACATTTCCCATAGCGGAAATACCTCCTATGTAGTGATGGGATGCATGGAAGGCGTGGATTACCGGAAGGAAATGGACAATGACGCCCAATCTGTATTCATCCGGATGGCGGCGCTTGCAAAGATTATCCAGAAATACCACAGCCACGGGATCCTCCACCTGGATATGAAACCAGAAAATATCTTAATCATCCCGGAGACGCTGGAGCATCTTGTGCTGTTTGATTTTGGTTCCCTGGCGCCATGGGATTCTCCTATGGGGCAGGAAGGAGCCGCATCCTGTGTGCCTTTTGCAGCCAGTGAAGGGATAGAGGCATATGCGCCTGTTGCGGCCAGTGAAGGGATAGGGGCATATGTGCCTTTTGCGGGCAAGGAGGGGATAGAAGCATGTGTGCCTGTTGCGGCCAGTGAAGGGGTGGGATCCTGCGTGCCTTTGGCAAGGAGGGATTATTTTTCCCATTCAGACGGTTTTTCTGCTCCGGAACTGTGCCGGCAGGAGATAGGGAGGATTGGCCCGGCAACGGATATTTATTCCATTGGCGCGATTGTGTTTTATAAATTGTTTGGCAGGACGCCAAAGGCATGGGATAGGGCAGTGGGGGCATCCTATGATTTTGCATCCATGCATTTCCAGGATAGTAAGTATCCGCCAGGATTTTTCGCAAAGCTGGAAACCTTTTTCCATAAGTCGATTGCCTCTGCGGCAGGGAGGCGTTACCAGGATGCAGGGGAAGTCCTGGAAGCGTTGCAGGAACTGGCCAATCTGTCAGATACGGGGCAGGTGTACCTGTGCCCTGGCTTTTCCTACCACTTTGAGGATTTCATAGGCAGGGAAAGGGAATTAGCGGAGATTTCCAGGCAGCTTTCCAGACGCCCGGTCGTGTTCCTGTCCGGGATGGGCGGCATTGGCAAGACAGAGACGGCGAAGCGCTTTGCCTATGAATACCAGGAAGAGTTCCGGAACGTGCTGTTTGTGCCTTTCCAGGGTTCCCTTCTGGAAACTGTATGCGGCGGGGAAATCCAAATCCACAGCTTCGCCAGGGAAACCGGCGAGTCCGATGGGGATTTCTTTGTACGGAAGCTGGGCGTGCTGAAACAGGTGGCCTCCCAGGAGGATTTGCTTATCCTGGACAATTTTGACGTAGAAGGGGACGGGCATTTAGAGCAGCTGCTTTCCTGCCCGTGTAAATTCTTAATCACCAGCCGGAATGATTTCAAGGATTACCATTACGCCCAGGTAAAGATTGGGGCCATGGGGCAGGAAGAGGGGCTGGAGGCGCTCTTCCATGTGTACAACCAAAAGGAGTATGGGGAGGGGGAGCAGGCGGCCGTCCGGGATATCCTAAGGTTTGTGGAAGGCCATACCATGACGGTGGAACTGATAGCCAAATACCTGCGGGATGTGGAAACCGCCCCTTCCCAGTTCCTGGCAAAACTAATGGAAAAAGAAGGGATTGCCGCAGTGGAGGGGATTGGCATAAGGCTCCGTAAAGACAGGAAGCTGCAGGAAGAAAACGTAAGCCGCCACCTGCAGGCGCTGTTTGGCCTGTCTGGCTTCGCCGGCATTGAGCGCAAGATCCTCCAAAGCCTTTCCCTCTTGGGGCCAATCCGCATCCGCAGGGAAACCTTCTTGGATTGCTGCATGGGGGAAGGGCAGCCCCAAGAAGTGTCCTCTGGGCTGGACAGCTTAATCCGCAGGGGCTTTATCCAATACCAGGAGGAAGAGGGGAAACTATCGCTCCACCAGCTAATCTTAGATATGGCTTACGATAAGCTCCGGCCAGACTCCAGGCAGTGCCCGCATATGGTAGACGCTATGAAAGCCTATATGCAGAAAGAATACATGAGCCGCACAGAAGGAGAAGCCTGGGATAAATTGCTGGGGATATTTGCAGAGCGCCTGAAAGGGGACGATTTGCGCTATGCGTCTTTTCTTGCCGCTTACTGCAGCAGGTTTCCCAGGAGGGGTTCTGTGCCGGTGTTTTTGGGCAAGGCAGAGGCGGTTTGCAAAGAATCCCCAGAAACGGAGGCAAAGGGCTGCCTGGAAAAGATTTATTACCTAAAAGCAAAGCAGAATTTCCGATACTTAGAGGAAAACATAGAAGAGTTTGAAGCGCCGGAATCCCTGCTGCGCGTTGCAGAAGAAACGGCAGGGCTTATAAAAACCTCCTTCCAGTATGCCTTAGGATTTTCCCATGATGCAGGCTACTTGGGAAAACGGTGCCTGGCGTATGGGAAATGTCTGGAAAACATGGTAAATCAGGTGGAGGTATATGAAGGTCTGTGGGAGGAAGAGGGCAGGGTCAGGGGATTTGACCTGCTCCTGTCATGCGCAGCGGGGTTTTACCAAGAGGCGGAGAAGTACCTGCTGGAGCCAGGGCTGCCTGCAGAAGAGAAAATCAACGGGATAAGGCAGATACAGGAATTTTACAGTGATGAGGATTTTACGGCTCTGTACCGCTGTGCCTTCTATGCGGATGCCAAGAAGGCTTACGGTTGCCAGCAGATTATGGACAGGCTCCTAGAGGAAAGCAGAGGCTCTGGCGTGGTGGTAATAGATGGCATAAGCATAGATGCAATAGCCAGGGAAGCCTTAGGAAAGGGCCGTTATGAGGAAGCGGCCTATTTTTTCAACAAAGAAATAGAAGGAGGCCCCTATGCTTGGAGGGACAAGGAAAGCGCATATACTAGCTTAGGGGAGGTTTACTTAAAGATGGGGGATTTGGGGAAAGCAGTTAGGCTTTGGGAGGAGGCAATCGCATGGAAAAAAGGGAAGGGGGAATTCGCTTCCAATCTCTGCGGGCGTCTTATCCCGGTCTTGCTTACAGATGGGAAAAGGGAGGCAGCCAGGGAATATGCCTTGGAATTTACAGCCTATTATCTGGGGCGTTATCAAGAAAACCACAAGGAAGGCCTGTCCTATCTGCCAAATATTATCAAGGGGGAATTCTGGCTGTATCAGCTGGAAGAAGATCCCGATGAGAAAGCAAAGGACTGGGAGGCCTGCCTGTTATACTACCGGCGTCTTCCAGCGGGGAGCCTGCCAGAGGATATCCTGGATTTCTTAGAAGCGTATTTGGAGAAAATCCAAGGCATAGAAGAAAGGCTGGCTTATGCATACCGCCTCGTCCGGGAGCCGCCCCAGAAAGTGGGATGGGAAGCGGGATACGTGCGGATTATCGCCTACATTGCCCGGATTTGCAAAGAACAGTGGGAAAATGTTTCCCATACAGAAGGGGCGGGTAAAAGGAAGGCGGCATACCAATATAGCAAAGCATTGGCGGCATACAGCAGGTCTCTCGTCTGGGAGGATTTCAGGAAGGAAGGCCAGGCGCTTCCTTATGCCATGGAGGCGGACAGGATTTACAGGAGCCAGGGATTGGAGGAGGAATATCTGTATAGCCTAATCCACTGCGCCCTATCCGAATGCTCAGAGGATTTGGGCAAGTACCAGGAAGAAAAGGAAAAATGCAATTATTACCTATTGGCACAGCGGGAGGTACAGGGGACGCTGCCAGAACAGGCTGTGGGAATATGGGAAAGAGCGGCGGATAACCTTTTGGGTACAGGCAGGTGGGAACTGCAGGAGCTTTGTTACGGAAAGATAAGGGAAATCTATGATTCCGCGATCAATCCCTTCCAAGATGATAAGGCGTTCTGGAAGTACTGGGAGATTTTTATGCGCAGGCTTTCCTATTCTGATCCTAAGGGGCCAGGGCAAAGGGAAAGGCACCGGAAGGAAACCCTATGTATGTACCGGGAGTTGGTTTCTTATCTCATCCCATCAGACGTATCCCCGTCTGCTTTTGGGAAGGAGGAGATGGACATGCGGGAAAAATTCTGCAAAAGCTTAGAAGGCCTCGCCAGCCAGCTTGCAAGGATAGGGTGCCTCATAGAATCAGCCGCCCTGTATGCATTGGAAATCCTGGCGGCAGCAGGAGGCTGCTGGGAAAGGGAGGTATTTGACGGGATAGAATCCTATTTCACAGGGGATATGGACAGGCTTTCAGCAAAATTTTCTGACGCCCTGCAGGGAACCCTTTCCCCCGGCCAGGTGGACAGCATATTCTTTTATTGGAGGAAGATGCAGGGAAAGGTTCAGGACGCAGGATGCTTCCGGCCTTTTGAAGCAGCATTCCAGCAGTTCCGGAAAGCATACCAGGAGAAGGAAATATCATTTAAAAGGGAAGACGGATGATGGGAGAAGGAGAGTTCAGGAGAAGGATAAAGATGATGGAGGGATAGAGGATGAAAATCATCGTACTAATGGAAGATACATGGAAAGACCCAGCCTACCGGTATGAGCATGGGCTTTCTATCTACATAGAGACAAAGAGGCACCGCCTGCTGGTGGATACCGGCAAGACAGACGCGTTTTTCTGCAATGCCAAAAAGCATGGGATTGATTTGTCAAAGGTGGACACCGTCGTATTGAGCCATGGGCATTACGACCATGGCGGCGGGATTATGGCTTTCCATAAGCAGAACCCAAAGGCAGGGATTTATCTGCAGCGGTCGGCCTGCGGCAGCTATTACCATGGGGAGCGTTATATTGGGATTGACAAAGGGATTGCAAGGCTCCCCCAGGCCAGGCTGCTGGAAGGGGATATGCAGATCGATGAGGAATTGTTCCTGTTTTCTGGGATTACAGGCAGGAAATACTTTGCCCAAAGCAACCTGGCCCTCTCCCAGCGGGTAGAGGGGAAAGATATGCCGGATACCTTCGCCCATGAGCAGTGCCTGGCCATCCGGCAGGAAGA
The DNA here is from genome assembly GCA_910588965.1 of uncultured Lachnospiraceae bacterium. GTDB lineage: Bacteria > Bacillota > Clostridia > Lachnospirales > Lachnospiraceae > Petralouisia. The sequence goes on from CAJUSO010000036.1 coordinate 23,448, forward strand.
GGGGATCCTGCTGGTATCCGGCTGCGCCCATAATGGGATCCTGAATATTTTGGAACGGTACCGGGAATTGTTCCCGGATGGCCCGGCCATGGTAATCAGCGGGTTCCATATGATGAAAAAGGGGGAGTATTCCCCAGAGGAGCAGGAGGTAATCTGCGCAACCGCCCGGGAACTGTCAAAAATGGACGCCAAATTCTATACCGGCCATTGCACCGGGGAGGAAGCCTTTGCACTGATGAAGCCCATTATGGGAGAAAAACTCCAGCGGATGTACAGCGGGATGCAGATTATGTGGGACGTTAGGTAATCTTTGCACAAATGGGAACAAGAAGAATCCCCAGGCTGTGCTGCAGCACGGTTCGGGGATTCTTTGCCATCCAAATGAACCCGTCATCCATCAATATGCATATCTGAAAAAATCATTTTCACAAAATCAGGAAGCCAGCCTGTATAATATCCTTATAAATGTGGTTGCCTTACAGTGAATCCAGGAAATCCAGCAATTTCGTCCGTTGTTTGGGGGATAATTGGTATATTTTAGCGAAGAGGGGGTCTGATGACAGGCGGCCTTCGGTCTGGTCATCAAAAAAATCAGCCAGTGTGATGCCTAAAGTATCGCATAAAATAGACACAATCTCAACGGTTGGGTTTTTGTTTTCTAATTCCACATCCCGTAAGTAGCTTTGGGAAATGCCAGAAAGCGTTGCAAGCTTGTTGACACTGTATCCCTTGGCGCTCCGGAGTTGCGTAATTCTTTTTGCTACATTCATAGTGACGCTCCTTTTTCTAAAGAGGCTGAAAATTAATATACAAAATTAAGATAACAGATATTCAGGAAAGAATTTACATTTAAAAATATTAAATTTAAAAGTTATAGATATTAAGCAAGGGAATATTTAGGATTAGGGAATGAAAAATCAATCATGTTCGAATAATTATTTCTATAGATATTGACATTTATTTTTATAAATATTAAAATAAAGCGGTGGGGAGATTTTTTATAAGGATAGGAGAGACGTATGGAGGAGGAAGTCATAGAGTTGGATCAATCCCGTCAGATTCTTAGCTTGTTTGAGGACATCCAGGCTATCAGTACGCAGGCAGTTATAAGTGATATGGCAACCTTGGACTATCCCAAAGAAGGAAAATTCCGTGGAAATGATATCTGCTTTTACCGTATAAGCCAATTATCGTTTGATGAGGATTATCCACGGCGGGAAGCTTTTGAGAGTGTATTGATGGCTTTAGATAACGAGGCCTTTAATTTTATTTATGTCTTGACGGGGACGGGGCAGGGGGTAGATTTATGTATTGGCGTAGTGAAAAACCAGAATGATAATAGGCCTGTCCTGGGGAAGCAGCTCTCGGCGGCAAATTATGGCGAGATAATTTCAAATGTATTTGAAGGGAATTTTAGCGGAAGCAGATTGGAGAAGCTAAGGGAATCTGAATTGGAAAGCCTCATTGGCCCGATGGTAAAAGAAAAATATAAGAATGCAGGCATGATTGTCGGGATTCCATCTGTCGCGGAAACAGAACCGGGAAGCGGGTATGATTTTCAGGGGATAGACAGGCTGATTAATAGTATGCTTGGCTTGGAATGGAGGATGGCTGTTGTCTGTGAGCCGGTGGGCAAAAGGGAAATCCTTGAATACCGGGAAGATATCTATGAGTTGTACAACCGTTTGTCTGTTTATGCCAAGAGGACGATGCAGCAGTCTGTGAGCGATGGGAAAACGGTTTCTTTCGGGAAAAATGTGTCAGAGACAAAAGGGAAGAATTGGGGCGCCAATAAAAGCGATTCCCAATCCTATGGACAGCAGAGTGAAAGAAAAAACTCCAGCAAGCAGCACCAGGAAGGTTATTCCGAAGGGGGAAGCAGCAGCAAGTCGTCTGGGGCAAACAAGGGCTTTACCGTGAACCGGGGTACGTCGCATGCCGTAACAGTAGAGATTGCCAATAAGCATGCAGAAGAAATTATGAGATATATCAATGAAGAATTGTTGGGGCGTTTAAAGCTTGGATATAGCAAAGGGCTGTTTAAGTCGTCTGTTTATTATATGGCCAAAGAGCCTACCCATGCCAGCCGCCTGAAGTCAGGGATTATGTCCCTGTTCCAAGGGAATAAGTCCTCTTACAGCCCATTGTCGGCACAAGATATAGACTTAAAGAAAGGAAGGAATGCAGAGGCCTTGAGGACGTTCCAGAACCGGTATATCAATGGAAGCCTGTTTTCAGGTGACGCACTGATGCTTATGGGAAGGCCTTTTTCCAAAAATCATGTAGGGCTAAATACATATCTGACGACAGAAGAGGTCTCCTTGCTTGCAGGCCTGCCTCAACAAGAAGTGCCGGGGCTTTCTTTAAAAGAAGGGGTTGGGTTTGGGCTGAATGAGAAAGAAGCTGTAAAAGAGGAAAGTATCTATTTGGGGAATATGGTGAAAAGGGGAAGGGAACTTACAGGGATTCCATTTAGGGTCCCGAAAAAAAGTTTGGCAAAACATACATTTATTGCCGGGGTGACAGGAAGCGGGAAGACAACGACCTGCCATAGGCTTTTAAAAGAGGCGGATATGCCCTTCCTCGTAATTGAGCCGGCTAAGACGGAGTACCGGGCGTTGTTAAAGGATGATAAAGACCTTGCCGTCTTTACATTGGGAAATGAAACGGTTGCCCCCTTCCGGCTAAATCCTTTTGAATTGATGGAGGGGGAAGTGATTTCTGCCCATGTGGATATGATAAAGGCTGCTTTCACTTCTGCCTTTCCCATGGAAGCATCTATGCCGCAGATTTTGGAAGAGGCCATTTACCGCTGTTATACGAAAAAGGGCTGGGATATTGATAACAACCGGAGGAAAAATGAAGGGGAAGATGATTTTCCAAGGCTGTCTGATTTGCTTTCTGAAATGGAGGATGTTGTGAAAGAGAAGCATTTCAGCCCGCAGATGGAAGCAGATTATCGGGGGTCTTTGGTCAGCAGGCTTTCCAACTTGACCGTGGGCCCGAAAGGGAAGATGTTAGACTGTAAGAAGTCTACAGATTTTAGCTCCCTGGTGAATAAAAATGTGGTATTGGAAATGGAAGAATTGAAATCCCCTGAAGATAAGGCGTTGGTGATGGGGTTTATCCTGTCAAGGCTTTCAGCGGCCATAAAAGCAGAATACAGAAAGGACCGGGAATACCGGCACCTGACCTTGGTGGAAGAGGCGCACCGCCTGCTTTCAAAGGTAGGGTATGGGGATAGCGGTTCGAAAAAAGCTGCGGTTGAGGCATTTGCAGACCTTCTTGCAGAAGTCAGGAAATATGGGGAAGGCCTTATTATCGTGGATCAGATCCCGAATAAGCTGGCTTCCGAAGTACTGAAAAATACCAACACTAAGATTATCCATAAAATTCTGGCAAAGGATGATAAGGAGGCAGTGGGTGACACGATGCTGATGGATGCCAGGCAGAAGGAATATTTATCAGCATTGGAAGTGGGGCAGGCCATTGTATTTTCAGAAAATACAGACAAGCCTGTGCATGTGCGTGTTTTGGCAGCGAGCGATACCAGCGGGGAGATGGTTGGGGATGGTGTTGTAAAAAAACGGTTTGAAGGATGTAAAGAAGGGCAGGAAATCCTGTTTGAGAAAGAATTGGAACAGGTATACGGCACATTTAACTCAGTGGCAGACTGCCTTTCCAATATGAAAAGCGTGGAGAAAGAAAAGAGCGCCAGGCTAAAATCCAGCGTAGAGGGGTTTGCCGAAAAACACAGGAAAGGGCAGCGCCAGGTCTGGGAAAAATTAATTGAAAAAAGAGAAGAGGAAAAAGGGAAAGCAATGGCAAATCCTGAGGATAAGAAGAGACGCATAAAGGATGTAGCAGATTTTTTTGAGCATGTATTCTTCCAGGAAGATTTCTCAGAAGATTATTCCATAGACACCCTTAAGGGCGGGCAATATGACAAGCCAATTTATGTTTATCTGAAATAAGGAAGGAGTAGGTTAGGATGGGGATTATTTTGGGAGCGCTTGCAGCGGTTACGGCTGCAGCAGTGGGAGTGATAAAGGCGGTAGCTATCGTAGGGCTTGCCATTGATGGTATCCGGAAAATAGCAGACTCTATTATGGGGCTGGGCAAGTCCCTTGGGTTGATTAATCCAGAGGTGGAAGTGGATGAATTGGGAGATAAGGCATTGCAGGCAGAGGAAGCAGGGATTCATCCGGGAGGCTTCCCTTCTTATGCAGAATATTTTAAGAAAGTGGAGGATTATGAGCTTGATCCAGAAAAATCAAAAGAATTTTCTGAAGAAGAGAAAATGAGAAAGGGAATGGAACTTTCAGCAGGCATTGCCATCGAGGCTTATGAGGGATTTCCGATGGAAGAACTTTGTATTGCAGTCGGTAAGAACCCGGAGTTCTTTACAGAGGCGAAAATCCAGGAAATCGGGAAACTTGTGTGCCAGGATGGGCAGTATGTGTCAGATATTGTAGGGTATATCAATGGGACAGAAAAAAATGACAGCAAGGTGGAGGCGGCTATCCAGATGCTTACAGAAGTGGAAAAGGCAGCGGACCATGGGAAAAGCGAGAAAGAGGCATTGCAGTCCGTCCTTGGGTTAAGGGAATAGGAGGCTATATGCAGACATTTTATATGGTGGTCCAGAAGGGGAAAGTGAATCTGTACGTGCGGGAAGGGAGCCGGCTCGTAGGGCAATACATAAACGGGAATCCTGAGTTCTGTTATAAGTTAAACCATGCGGCAGGCGATATGCAAAGATTGTTCCAGTCCCTGGTGGATGAGTATAATCTGGATTCAGAGGCGGAACTGGAAATTATCATGATTGAGAATGAGGATGCGGTCTGTTCGCAGGTAGTGGGGCAGGCGCTGGGGGAATATGTTGTGGAACGGAAGGGGATTGAGGAAGCCATATCTAAGGCATGGGAGAGACTGGTGAAGGATAAAAAATTAATGGTGCAAGAATACGGCATTAATTTTGACGGCAAAAATTATAAAATAGAATCTGAAAGGGTAAAGAAAAGCGGATTTAGCCTTTTGGGCTATACCTTGGATCCTGGCAGCCTAATGAAATATATCGAATAAGAACGTGAGCATAGAAGCATAAATACAGGAGGAGATAAGAAGATGAGCAAATCAGCTGTTTGCCCCAAATGCCAGTCTGAAAACACAGCCAACAGGTATTTTTGCCAAAAGTGCGGTGTTTTCCTAAAAGGAGAGATGTTTGACGATAAGGATATCTACGGGAAAACAGAAGTGAAAGTGATGAGGATTTTGGACAACCTGCCCCATGTGCCATACAGCAGGATTATGTGGAATGATACCGTTGATTTATATAAGAGGAAGGTTGAGCGTTACCGCGCAATGATGGGGCTTCCAGAGTTTGAGGGAGAAAAAAGCGATGACCTAAGCGGGAAAATGATGGATTTTTTGGAATTATGCCATAAACCGGAGTTTCAGATTGCATTTGTGGGGACAATTAAAACCGGGAAATCAACATTGATAAATTCATTGTTGGGGCATAATTATGCCTCTATGTCTGTGACGCCGGAAACGGCTGCACTGACGAAGTTCAGGAGCAGCCCGCGGGATTATGTAAAAATCCTGTTCTATACGCCAGGGGAATGGAAAACCTTATGGAAGTCCAGGACATCAGCTGCAGATGCATTTATGGAGGAATATAGGGAACTGAATGCAGAAGCCCAAAAGGATAAATGGATAGGCCATGAAGAAATTTTTAGGGAACTGCCCAATGGTGAGATAGAGAAAGAACTGGCGGTCTGGTCTTCATCAAAAAGCGCGAGGCATTACTTCGTGAAAGAGATTGAAGTGGGGATTTCATCCCTCCCCAAGGATTTCCCAGAACAGGTTGTATTTGTAGATACGCCGGGGCTGTTGGATCCGGTTGCATACCGTTCGGAGATTACCAAAGAATATATCCGGAAGGCAAATGCGGTATTTGTATGTGTGGATGCCCAGAAGGTGCAGAAGAGTGAAGTTGAGACGATAGCTTCTGTATTCTCTTTTTCTTCCCATAATAAAAATAAAGTACATATTATAGCGACCCATTGGGATAAGCTGAATAACCCGATAGAAGATTGGGAAAAGCAGAAGCGGTGGTTTGGCAAGCAGATGGTGGGAAAGGCGTTTTTTGATAACGCAGAGATGGCCAGCAAAAATATCATGCATGCGGCGCCCCATATCTATAATCTTTGTAGGGATTACAGGGAGCTCGGAAAAGCTGGGAGGATTACCTTACAGCAGTTTGCATTGGGCATGGGCATTGATATTTTTGAAATGATGGAGCATATGCAGGAAATGATGGATCTGACGAATATCCCGCAGATACGCAGGATTGTCACAGAGGAATTGGCGCAGAATTACCAAGCTTTATTGGCACAGGATATAGAGAAAAAGTATTGGGACATCGTGTATACCCTAAAGAGGATTGCCCAAGAAGGGCAAAAGGAGCTCACGGGCATAATTAACATGTCTTTTGCGGATATGGAAGCAATGCGTAAGAAGATAGAGGAACAAAAGAAGGATTATGATGAGATAAAGAGATGCCGGCAGCAGTTAACCAAGGTTTTGTCTTTTGTAGAACAGAATACGAAAAAACGGCAGGATGCCATTTTATCCTACTTAGCCGCCATGGAAAAGAGTATAAAATGATATGGAGATTAGTAAGATAGCAAGGCAGTGCGGGTTTGAACTGGTAAATGGGGATGGTACGGAGGAAATTTCTGGGATAGCCTATGCAAGGGAAGCAAAGGTAGGGCAGGTGGCGGCTGCATCCAACAGGAAGGAGATTTTACAGACAAAAGCCCGGGCAGTCTTAACACGGCCAAGGGTAGCCTTGACAGACAAGGCTTTGCTTTATATCCATGAGCCGTTGGAAAGTGCTGTTGTGAGGGTTGCGGAATGCCTGGTAAAAGAGGGGGTATGCCAGGACTATTCCAAGATTCCGTCCTATCAGTATAATGGCAGGTTTTATCGCGCTGGAAATGCAGAGATTGGGGAAGGGACAGAGATTGGGCAAAATGTGGTGATAGGGCAAGGGGTTATCATTGGGGAAAATTGCAGGATTGGCCCTAATGCCCAGGTGCAGTGCGGAGTTAGGATTGGGAAGAACGCCCGTATTGGGGCAGGCGCTATTATTGGGGCAGATAGTTTTTACCAGTATGGTAGGGAGGGATTACAGACATTCTGCGGCATTGGCAGGGTAATCATCCAAGAAGGGGTTTTTGTTGGGGCGAATACCGTGGTGCAAAGAGGTGCATTTGGAGATACCGTAATAGGGGCGTATAGCCAAATCGGCGATCTTGTCAATGTAGGGCATGATGTGAAGATAGGGGGATTCTGTAAAATCGTATCCCAGACAGGGATTGCCAGCCGTGCGGTAATCGGAGACCGGGTAGTGATTTATGGGCAGGTTGGCATAGCAGGCGGCGTAACAGTTGGGGATGACGTAGTAGTGATGGGAAAGTCCAGAGTGAGCAAAGACATACCAAGGAAAAGGACGGTTTCAGGGGCTTATGCCAGGGATCATGGGGAAGAACTGCGGATCCAAGCAAAGATTAGGAAGTTATGAACAGGAGGTGCGGTGATGGGAGGATGCTGTGTTGGAAACTGTTGTGTGGCGGAATGGATTCGGGATAAAATTGGAAGTGTGCTTGATATATTTGGGGGAAGCAGCGGCGGGGGCGGGTATGTGCCTTCCGGCCCGTCAGAGTCAGAGGCCCATGCAAAGAAGATTGCAGATGAATTAGCAGAAATGAAGGAGAGTATCCGGACGTCCTCCGAAAAAAAGGAGCTGCAGATTATTGATTATGTCAACACATCTGTAGATGAACTGATAAAGGAACTGCAGGAGGTGAATAAGCAGACCTTTGGCGGAAAGTCCCTGTATATCAATATCCAAGGCATACGGGAGAAGAGTGAAAAGCTAAAGAAAGACGTGGTTGGATCCATAGGGGATATGATGGATGGGAGGCTTGTCCTTACAGATAAGGAACTGTCCCTTATTTTAGAAGAAAGGAAAGATGATAAACGTGCGAAGAATTTCAATAAATTCTGCTTAAAGATTCAAAAGCAGGCCTTGGCCAGCCTTAGGGAAAAGATTTCGTCCACAATCCAAAAGCAGGAAGAGATGATTGAAAAAGAGATTTCTGCCCGGCTATCAGAAGTAGACAAGAGTATGAAAGAGACAGAAAAAGCATACCAAGAGCTTCTGGAGGCCAAGGAAAGTGGGAGCGCAAAGATGGATGGGATGCAAATTAAATATATGTATAAGTACGAATTGGAGAGTATCCTGTTAGAAGACTTAGAATGCCTGGATGCTTAATATAGGAGAAAAGATGGATACAATTATATCAGCAAATGAGCAGGTGTTATATATAATTAAGAATATAAAAGTGGACAAAGAAGGGGAGGCGCTTCCAGGATCTTTTTTAGGGATACTGCAGGAAATGGAAAAGAGGCAGGATGATGGTGAAGGACGCATATAAGGCATCTGCTTTTAATTATTGCTGTAAAAAAGAAGAAGGGGCATTGATTTATAATACCCTGTATAATACATTTGCCAGGTTGGATGAAGCAGAATATAAGAAATATATAGGCAGCCTGGAGGCAGACAGGGCATTGGCAGAGGAATTCGTGGAGAACGGTTTGTGGGTAGAGAAGGGATTGGACGAAAAGAAGCACTACCTGGCGTGTGCAAGAGCATATACGATGTCTGGGTTAAGGCCTTTGAGCCTTACAATCACCACAACGTTAAAATGCAATGCCAGGTGCCCTTATTGCTATGAAAAAGGCGTCCGGCAGGCCGACCTATATCATGGGGCAGCCGAGGATATCATAAAGTTTATGAAACAGAAGACAAAACAGGACTTCCTATATATTACTTGGTTTGGGGGAGAGCCGTTGCTGAATATGGAAATTATGGATACGCTCTCCCAGCGTTTGGAGGAAGAGGGATATGGCTATAGTGCATTTATCATAACAAACGGCAGTAAGATTGATAGCCAGGTATTAGAGGAAAAGCTGGAAAAGTGGCATGTCCAGGATATGCAGGTTACCTTGGATGGGACAAAACAGAAGTATGAGGAGCGGAAAAATTATTATAACAAAGAAGAAGGGGAGTTTTACCGCATCATAGAAAATATATGCGGGTTAGCAAAGAAAAAGATATCGATCAGCATCCGTTTGAATATAGAACGGGAGAATATGGCTGATATGGTGGAATTGGTAAAGGAACTAGGGATTATTTTTGCAAACGATAGAAACGTGGTGTTTTATCCTGCTTTTCTTACAGGGACAGGCAACCCATTGGCAGAAGAAGAAAAAATTGCATGTGTAAAGGAAATGCTGGAATGCCTGCATGGTACGGAAAAAATAACGGCCAGTACGAAATTCTATTCCCTGCCCCGTCCCCATGCCTGTATGAATGGGGATCCGAACTCATTTTCCATTGACGTTGACGGGTATCTTTATACTTGTGAGCACCAAGTGGGGAAGCCCGGATATGCGATTGGGAATATAAGGGATTCCTATCCCGTTTGTGACAAGAGGGGAAGGGCAGGGAGGATTCGTAAGGAGTGCCTAGCCTGTGTGTTCTTGCCAAAATGCTTTGGGGGATGCGAATCCAGTTATATGGGCGGGGATGTCCCCTGCATGATTGAAAAATATATGATAAAGGCATTAATGGAGCTGCTGTGAAATGTCAGGGCTTAATCATGCTGCTTTGTACTGAGCCCCCAAGGGGGCTGTCGGGGAATAGAAATCCAAACAAAGGGATTCTGCGCCCTGAAATAGATACTGCAAAAAGAAGGGAACAGTCCGGTAAAAATCCAGGGCCTTGAAAAGCCTGAATTTCTACCGGACTGTCTTTTTCTTATCTATCAGGGACATAACAGAGATGAGAGGAAAAATATATGGATGTTATGCAAAGAAGAATCTATATTTATATAGTTTATTTTGAAGCAATATGGTATGATATAATAAGCAGTGACAGATCTGTGATGGTAACACAGAAAGCAGAAGCTTTATATTATAAATGATGAAAGGGAGGGTTTTATGATACAAATACAAGGATATTATGATGGGGCAGTATGCATTCCGCTGGAAAAGGGGAATCTGCGGGCGAACCAGAAGGTTCTGATTACTGTTTTGGAGGAAGAAATCCCATCCCATCCCCGCAGGCTGGGGACGTTGGAGGGCAAGGCGACGGTGGCTTTTGCGGAGGATTGGGAAATGAGCGACGAGGAGTTTTTTAACATATGAAGCTGCTTTTAGATACACATTATCTGCTTTAGATGTTTCTTGATACGTCTAAAATCTCTAAGGACATACAGGGATTATTGGTATCGGTTAAAAATGAAATATATTATAGCCAAGCCAGTTTATGGGAGATATCAATCAAATACTCTCTAGGGAAATTATTTTTGAATGGGATTACGCCAGAAAGGCTATATGGGGAAATAGGAGACAGCTTCCTGTTATGTAAGAAGTTGGACAATAATGAACTGGTTTCTTCCTATAATCTGCCAAGGGAACACAAAGATCCGTTTGACAGAATTATTATATGGCAGGCAATAAGGGGGGATATGGTATTGCTTTCTGTAGATACAAAGATGGATGCTTACGAAAGATACGGATTGAAACTATATCCATACAAAAATGATTAATAGGGGTTAAAGGGAATTTTTCTGCAGGGTAGGGTAGTTTTGCCTCCTGCAGATTTTCAGGAGGCGGGGAACTGCCTCCGATTTTTATATACGTTAGAGGCATGTCCAAGACTCGCTGTTTCCAGCGGTATACCGTCACGAGGGAGGGGAAGGGATTAGGGGTTATGTTTAGAAAATTTTAAGAAATTGTAATAAAAATGTAGTATATTACTTTTTTTTGTGTTATACTCTAATATGTATGCTACAGACAGACGAATGTCCACCTAGCACATAGACAAGGAGGGAAAGGATGAAACTTTCAGAAATGCCTTATGAGAGGCTGGATCAGGATTGGATGGAGCGCACCTTTGCATCCCTGATTGAGCGGCAGAAGCAGGCGGCAGACGGTGCGGGGCAGTTTGCCGTCCATCAGGAGTATTACCGCCTGATGAACCATATACAGACCTGTAAGGTATTGGCAAGATTTCGGTATGATATGGATACTTCCGATGCATTTTATGCGGATGAGGTGGAATTTTACGATAAAGTAGGCCCTGTGGTCCAGAGCCTGGATAAGAAATACCAGGAGGTGCTGCTCGCATCCCCTTACCGCCCTTATATGGAAGGGAAGATTGGCCAGGTGGCCTTTCGGAATATGGAACTGGCTTTCCGTTCTATGGATGAGAAGCTGATTCCCCTGTGCCAGGAGGAAAATGCCCTGGCTGCCAAGTATGTAAAGGTGATTGCCTCAGCAGAAATCCCCTTTGAAGGGGAGGTATACAATATTTCCCAGATGGGCAAGTTCCTGAAAAACCAGGACCGCGCCGTGCGCCGGCAGGCCTGGAAGGCGCTCAGCGGTTATTTTATGGGCGTGACAGGTGAGATAGACGGCATTTTTGACAGTATGGTAAAAAACCGCACCAAACAGGCGCAGGAAATGGGCTATCAGGAGTATACCGCCTTGGGTTATTGCCGGATGAACCGCAACAGCTATGGGCAGCAGGAGGTGGAACGCTTCCGCAGCCAGGTAAAAAAATACCTTGTCCCATTGGCTACGGAAATTTACGAAAGCCGCAGGAAACGCCTGGGCATTGAAAAGCTGTCATACATTGACGATGACATGTTCTTTCCGGATGGGAACCCAGCACCCCAGGGGACGCCGGAAGAAATCCTGGCCCAGGGGCAGCAGATGTACCGGGAGCTATCCCCAGAGACGGCAGAATTTTTTGATTTCATGATGGAACATGAGCTGATGGACGTGCTGGGCAGGAAGTCGAAAAAGCAGGGCGGCTATATGGATTATATGCCAGAGTTTAAGGCGCCCCTTATTTTTGCCAACTTCAATGGGACCAGCGGCGATGTGGACGTCATTACCCATGAGTGCGGCCATGCTTTCCAGGGCTACCTTATGCGGAATGAGGAAATCCGTGAATATCTGGATATCACGATGGAGACGGCTGAAATCCACTCTATGGCTATGGAATATTTTACAGAAAAATGGATGGAAGGGTTTTTCGGCTCCCGGGCGGCAGATTACTGCAGGATGCACTTGGAGGATAGTATCTGTTTCGTTCCCTATGGCTGCATGGTGGACGAGTTCCAGCACATTATCTATGCGCATCCGGAACTGTCCCCAGAAGGGCGTAAGGACGTCTGGAAAAAGCTGGAGAAAGAGTACCGCCCCCATCTGGACTTCGAAGGGGATCCGTTTTTTGGGAACGGCGGCCGCTGGCAGATGCAGCTCCATATTTTTGAGGTGCCTTTTTATTACATTGATTACTGCCTGTCCACAATCTGTGCGTTACAGTACAAGGTAAAAATGGATGAGGATTTCCAAGGGGCGTGGGACAGCTATCTGAGGCTGTGCAGGCTGTCTGCGAAGGAGTTTTATGTCCCGATGCTGGAAAAGGCCGGCTTGGAGAGCCCATTTGAAGACGGATGCATCCAGGGGATTGTCAGGCATTTTGAGAAGAGGCTATTTTAAAACCTGCGTCATCTGCCCTTTGCCAGGGCGTTTCGCATCTGTTGCCGCTGCAGCCGGTTGCCGCAGCAAGGAATGGGGCGGTTTAACACGTTAAAACAATACAACGGCAGTTGGTTAGCAAGG
>CAJUSO010000037.1:0-27200 GCA_910588965.1 uncultured Lachnospiraceae bacterium
TCCTGCGCTATTGGGAAGAAGAGCTGGAGCTCCAAATCCCCCGCAATGAAATGGGGCACCGCTATTATACAGAAGAGAATATAGCGCAGTTTCATAAGATAAAGGAATGGAAAGAACAAGGATACCAGCTCAAGGCCATTCGCATGATGATACATAACGGCAGCCAGGGCATAGGGCATGAGGAAGATATGGAAGATAGGATGGGAGGGAATGTGATTCAGATGAACCGGGAATATCTGGAGCCAGAACAAGGCGTGCTGCCGCAAAGGCATGGCGGCCCTGTATCCAATACTGTAAAACTGGAGCAATTCCAGGCAATGATGTCCACCATTGTAAAACGGGCCATGGAAGAGAACAACCAAGCCCTGAGCCAGGAGGTAGGGGTCCAGGTGGGCGAACGGGTCCTAAAGGAAATGAACTACTTAATGCGGGAACAGGATGAAGCTGAGGAAGAGAGGTTCCGCAAGCTGGACGAGGCTATCCGCACCCGGCAGAAGGGAAGGAGGTTCCGCAAGGCCAAAAAAGAGAAGCGGGAAAAAGAAGCCATCTCCAAAAAGGAGTTGGGAAAAGACAAAGCCTTAAACCCCAACCTGACGGTATAAGGCTTCCCTGCCTGGCAAAAGAAAAAGGGAGCTGTACGCCTGTAGGCATGAAGGCCGTACGCTTCCCTGCCTGGCAAAAGAAAAAGGGAGCTGTGCATCTGTAGGCATGAAGGCCATACGGATGCCAGCTCCCTTTCCGTATCAGGGTATTAGCCCTGCTCAATAGCGCCTGTTGGGCAAGCGCCTGCGCATGTACCGCAATCAATGCAGGTATCTGCAGAGATTTCATATTTGCCATCGCCAGCGGAAATAGCGCCAACTGGACATTCTCCCTCACATGTTCCGCAGCTTACACAAGCGTCAGTAATTACATATGCCATACTTATTTCCTCCTTATTATAATAAATAATGTATCAGCCGCCAGGCAAAAAACCTGCCAGCTTTGAACTTTATTTTAATACAAATGGACGAGGATTACAAGTAAAATTTGATTTTAAAATCTGGAAATGTTAAAATTAGGCAGTAAGGCAGGCGCCCCCTCTGGTTTGGCGCCGCTGCCCTCCTATAAAGCAGGCGCCCCCTTTGGATTGGCGGCGCTGCCCTCCCATAAAGCAGGCGCCGCCCGCTGCGCACAGCGCAGAAAGCGCCGGTTTTAGCAGGATATCCAAAGAAAGGAAGTATACTTGTATGGAAAAGATAAAACCCTACCTTAAAAAGGTCCAATACTACGAGACGGACATGATGTCAGTCGTGCACCATTCCAATTATATCCGCTGGTTTGAGGAGGCCAGGATGGATTATCTGGAGCAGGCCCAGTTCCCTTACCAGGGAATCGAAGCCCAGGGAATCTTCATCCCCGTACTGGAAGCCAGCTGCAAGTACCGCCAGGCTGTCCGTTTTGGGGAGACGGTACAGATAGAGACAGAGGTTACCCGTGTCAGCAGCGTAAGGTTCACCTTAGGCTACCGGGTATATGACAAGGCGCATAAGACGCTCCATGCCACCGGCAGCACAGCCCATTGCTTTCTGGGCCAGGATTTCTCCCCTCTCTCCATCCAGCGCCGGATGCCGGAATTTTACCAGTTTTTAAGGGAGCACTGCCAAAAAACGAAGGATCTGCAGTAAGGCGGGATACGGAGGCGATAACGCCTGCGCTGCTTTATATCCACGTAAACATGGCTATCTCTCCCATTGGCGGCTGGGACACCCTTACATAAACATTTTCCTACGAAACACATGGTTATTTTTATTGCATTCGAGGAAAAATGGTATTATAATGAAACCTGTGCAATGTAAATAAGCAGCCCTTCCCGTCCTCTGGCAGGAATGGGCGCAAGCATAAGGAGGAATGAAAAATGGCACAAGTGACGAAAGATACAATGATTGGGGAACTTCTCCAGATTGACGAGAACATTGCCCCTGTGCTGCTGGATATTGGGATGCACTGCCTGGGATGCCCCTCTTCCCAGATGGAGACAATCGCTGAGGCTGCCATGGTGCATGGGATTGAGCCGGACGCCCTGGTAGACAGGATTAACCAGTTTTTGGCAAAATAAGAAAAGATTGGAAAACCAAATGCTGCTGCAGGATGGGATCTTTGCCCTGCAGCAGCACGTTTCCTTTGCTTGGGCAGCCGCCGAGGCTGGCAGCCCAAAATATAAAATCTGAATCCGTGAAAAAAGCTTCCCATCTTCTTATGGGTCCCTTAAGTTCCTGTCTGAATGCCCCCTCCTTTTTTCCTTCCAGAATGGAAGGCATATTGTGATATATTAATTCCTTTCCCGAAAGCCCCAGATTGCCTTCGGAAGTGTTGCAGCCCCTGGAAACCCCAGGCTCTTTTTTTCCTTCCCAAAGTACAGGGCGATGCCCTGCCGCTGCCAGCACAGCAATATATTTTATGTTTTGGGGTCCCAGGGCACAGGCTGGATTGCCCTTAGGCTGTAAAGGCGCCCCAGCAAGCTTAGCTGCGGCCAGGTAAATCCTGGCTGGAACGGCCCTACCAGGCCGGACAAAGGATACGCTGTCCCCCTACGGGCATAAAATGCCTCTCTATGGGACTTGCGGCAACAGGCGTTATGCATGGTCTACGGGTAAATAAATCAGATTTCCGCATACTATAACGTATGGGCTATGATATGCAAAGGCAATTCAGGATGCCCTTGTAATAAATGCCCGGGACGTACCGGACAATAAGAAAAACCAGATATCCCCAAAAGGAATATATGATATGGGACAATTGTCCCGGAAGGGATTGGCTCAAAGATATCCCCTGGCCTGATAAAGTATCGGTGGTAACTATCGGCTCCTTTCTGCCTGCGCCAGACTGCTATCCCTGCATTAGTTATAGCATACAAATTATGGCAAATCAATAGAGATGGGCAAGTTTTTATAAAATTAATAGTTTTTTTAGAAATAAGATGGGAGTTCGACTTGACGAAAGGCAAGGATATGTAATATACTTTGAGTACCAGAAAGAAGTAAGTAATTGGTTTTAGACATATATATTCCTGATGCAGCAATGAAAAAAGGAAGTGGTTGTATGAAAATTGAAAAAGTAAGTGAGAATCAGATTCGTTGTACGCTTACCAGGGAAGACCTGGCAGACCGCCAGCTGAAGCTAAGCGAGCTGGCATATGGGACTGAGAAAGCGAAGATGTTGTTTCGGGACATGATGCAGCAGGCTGCTTATGAATGTGGTTTTGAGGCAGAGGATATCCCTCTGATGATTGAAGCAATCCCGCTGTCTGCGGATACTATTATCTTAATCATCACCAAGGTAGAATATCCAGAGGAACTGGACACGCGTTTTTCCCAATTTGCGCCAGGCGACGCAGAGGATGACACAAGGGATGAATATACGGGAGAAGATAATGACAAGGTTTTTGAGGCAGCCGGGGCAGATGATATCTTAGATTTATTCCGTAAGATCCAAGAAGAGACCAAGAAGGCTGGCAAGAAGAGGGATGGCTTCATCCCATTGGAAAAGGCAATCCGGCAAGAGAAGCAGGAAAAGAAAGAACCTGTGGTGCTGGACATCACGAAACTGTTCGTGTTCGACGGGCTGGACGAGGTAAACCGGCTGGCGCGGGTATTAAAGGGGTATTACAACGGATGCAACGTGCTTTATAAGAATAAGCTCAACCGGAAATATTATCTGGTCATCAGCAAGAGCCAGCACACGCCGGAGGAATTTAACAAGATATGTAATATTTTAGCGGAGTATGCGCATCAGGAGAAGTATTCTTTAGCCATCCGGGCTTATTTTGATGAACATTATGAAGTAATACTCAAAGAAGAAGCGTTGCAGACATTGAGCGAAATCTAAGCTTTCAGGCCCCTTGTGCTATGGCATAAGGGGTTTTTACATGGGAGGGTGATATGCCAGATAAAGAAAAAGACCGCAAGGATGATAAGAAGCTATGGGAACATGGCGCAGAGCCATTTGCAGAAGACGATCATTGGGAAGATTTCATCAAAGACGCAGAAGAATGGCGGCAGCCCGGGAAAAAATCCCCGGCAAGGCCGGAACCTGCACGGGCACAAGAAAACGGGGCAAAAGGGCGGCAGGCAAAAGGGGAACCGAAGAAGGAAGCCCAAAAAGGGCGGCCGCAAGGGGAGCATCGGAACCTCCCAAAGGATGCCGGCAGGGCCAGGCGGAAAAAACAGCACAGGGAACGGCAAAGAAGCCCGCTCACGCCATTGCTGTCGGCTGCCATATTTGTGACAGCAGTGCTGATAGCCGCACTTGGGAGCGTATTAATTAAGAAGTATACGCCCTCCAAGGAATGGGCGGATTTAACCAGTTATTACCACCTTAAGGATCCAGAAGACATGGCTATAGTCCTGGACGGCCAGCTCTTAGAAGAATCCGCAAAATACTGGGAGGGGCATGTATATTTGGAATATGGGGCTGTCCGGCAATATCTGAACCAAAGGTTTTATTGGGATAATAATGAGAATATCCTCCGCTATACCACGCCTTCGGATTTGATTTCTGCCAATGCCGGGGAAAAAAGCTACGAAATCTCCCGGAAAAAGCAGGAGGAAGATTACGTAATCGTAAAGGTAGATGGGGAGCAGATGTACCTTGCCCTGGATTTTGTGCAAAAATACACCAATTTAGACTTTGAAGCGCATGAGAGCCCGAACCGCGTGCGGATTACGGCATCCTGGGGGGCTGTCAGGACAGCCGAGGCGGCGAAGGACACCCAGCTGCGCATCCGGGGCGGGATCAAAAGCCCCATTGCGGCCAATGTAGGAAGCGGGACGAAGCTAACCATCCTGGATGCAGGGGAGAATTGGAGCAAAGCATGCACCCCGGACGGCATGATGGGCTATGTCAGGAATAAGGATTTGGGGGAAATAAAAGAAGAGGCGCTTTCCCGTAAATTCGAAGAACCCCAATTCACCCATCTCCTGAAAGAAGGGGCAGTGAGCATGGGGTGGCACCAGGTAACCAGCCCGGAAGCCAACGAAAGGGTGGCCAGCGTGCTCCAGTCCACAAAGGGTGTCAACGTCATTTCCCCAACCTGGTTCTACCTGAATGACAATGAAGGGAATATCTTCTCCCTGGCCAGCAAAGAATATGTGGATTACTGCCACCAGAACCAGGTGGAGGTCTGGGGGCTGTGCAGCAACCTGGAAAACCCGGAGGCAGACAGCACCTATGTGCTGACCCACTCCTCTGTGCGGGACCACCTCACAAACCAGATCATTGCAGCAGCCATAGAATATAACCTGGATGGGATTAATCTGGATTTCGAGGCTTTAAGCGGTGATGTGGGCGACGCCTACATCCAGTTTATCCGGGAACTGTCCCTGAAATGCAAGAAGAATGATTTAGTCCTATCGGTGGACAATTATGTGCCTTCCAGCTATACGGCTTTTTATAACCGCGGGGAACAGGCCCTGTTTGCAGATTATGTCGTGATTATGGGATACGACGAGCATACAAGCGCATCCGAGGACATCGGCCCGGTGGCTTCCCTCCCCTTTGTCCAAAAAGGGGTGGAGGATACCCTCAAGGAAGTCCCGGCAGAACAGGTTATCCTAGGCATGCCCTTCTACAGCCGTGTCTGGGAAATGACGCCGAAGGACGGCTACGGCGGCGACGTGGAATCTGCTGCCGCAGATTACCTCCCCTATACCTTCACCTGCCTGGAGGAAGGGATGCAGACCGTAGAGGACCGTTATAAGTCCTATGGGGCAGAGGCCGCCTGGTCTGCAGAAGACGGGCAGGAAGTAGTGGAATACGACAGCCCAGAGGAAGGAAAGCGCTTTAAAATATGGATTGAAAATGAAGCCTCCCTGGAAGAGAAGCTAAAAACCATGCGGGAACATGGGCTTGCCGGCGCCGCTTACTGGAAGCTGGGCCTGGAACGCCCATCCGCTTGGGATACGATTATTAAATATGTAAATTAGCCTACCCTTTCCTATCATAGCAGAAAGCCGCCGCATACCATAAGGATATGCAGCGGCTTTGCCTTTGCCTCAAACAACGAAATAAGGAAATACCTTGTTATTTGCGGATTGTAACGGTTTTTACCTTGCTATACTTGCCATATACCTTGCTGCCCTTGGAATCTGTCTTGTAAGCCCTTACCTTGATGTAGTATTTCTTTCCTTTTTTCAGCTTGGATAATGTGGCCTTGCCCGTTGCCTTAACCGTTACGTTCTTCTTATTCTTCTTAAACTTCTTGTCGGTTGCATAAGTAAGCTGATAGCCTTTTGCACCGCTAACCTTCTTTACAATGACTTCGCATTTCTTGGACTTATTATTCTTTGCGCTCTTCACTGCAGCGGTTGCAACCGTCACTTTCTTCCATTTGGCCTTTAAGGTAAGGTTGGAAGTTACCTTGCTCTTGAAATTATATTTCTTGCTGCCCTTATACCAGCCCACAAAGGTGTATTTTGCCCTCACCGTCTTGGGGCTTGAAACGGTCTTGCCAGCCTGTACGGTCTTGCTGGAAACCTTAGAACCGCCGTTGCTGTCAAATTTTACCGTGAACTTTGCAGCTTTCCAATGTGCCGTTAAGGTAATATTGGATTTCACTGCGGCATTAAAGTCATATTTTGTGCTGCCAAGATACCATCCGTCAAAGGTGTACCCGCTCCTGGTAGGATCTTTGGGCTTGCTCACCTTCCCGCCTTCAACGATTGTAGCATTGTTGATTGCGGAGCCGCCTTTGCTGTCAAATTTTACGGTATAATAAGCAGGGTCTTTCTTGGCTACGGTAATACGGAAGGACTTCCTCCGGATCTGGTCACGGACTGTCCCATCGCCTGCTACCGTAATTGTTGCTGTCAGTTCTACCACTGCGTCGCCTGCGCTAGGGGATGGCCTGGTCACTTTCCCGGTAGAAGTGATGACTGCTTCATTGGAAGATTCCCATGTGACTGCTGCCCCATTTGCTGTCTTGGATGGAAGGCTGATATCAGATATTACTTCTGTGGCTGCTAAGTCCAGCCCTGCTGCTGCTTCCTCTGCCTTATTTACAAACCCTTCTGCTGCCGCTGCATAGGATGCGTCCCATTTCAGCCTCAGGTTATTGTATTCCTCAGAAGTAACCGGCATAATCGTCCCATGGCTTGCGTCTGGCTCAGGCATAGAGTAAAGGGTCTTGCCGCCTACTGTTTCTGATTTGCCGGTCCCGAGCACATGGAAATTCCCATCTTCAATCCTGGAAGAAAGGCCTGGGAAGATGGTGGCGCCTGTCCGGTCAGCTACCAGGCAGTATACGTCGTCGCCTTCTAATTGGAAGCCCTTTAAGGATGCTACTTCCTTGGCATTTGCCACGTCGTCTGTATTAATCTTGAAGATACATCCGCCTTCAATCTGGCCGCCGCTGATATCCAGGGAATTTGCATGTACAAGCTCCCAATCTGCAGTAGGTGCGGTAAGGGATTTGCTCCTCTGGCAGAAAATACGCTTGCTCGGGGTCCCATTGACAGTCCCGCCATCTTCATTCTTGGTATAACGGTAATAATATTCCCCAACCTTGATAACTGTCGTGTCAATGACAGAACCAGACTGTTCAATCCAAACCTCTGCTTCAGAGAAGTTATAGAAATCCCTGGTAGTGGCATAGTAAACCCTCTGCTTACCATAACCGTCGTCGCCTGTCTTGGATGCCCAGAATACCACATATTGGCCTGTCTCATCATCCCAGTATGCTTCCGGCGCCCAAGTACATCCAGCGTTGTCCCTTGCTACCTTGCATTCCCTCTGGTCGCTCCAGTTCACAAGGTCGGTAGACTCCCAGACCATAATCTTCTGGCTTCCATATTTCTGGTTCTGATCCCAGCCCTGTCCTGGGTACTTCGTCCCGTCCTGTTCTAAGCCTGCCACTGTCAGGTCTGTGGCAATCAGGTAGAACCTATCGCCTTCTGGGGAACGGATAATAAACGGATCGCGGAGGCCGTGGGTCCCTAATCTGGATTCCAGCACAAACCTGCCGTTGTTCAATGCATCGAAATTCAGCCCGTCCTCACTGATACCAAAGTAAATCCTTTCGTCCTTCGTGCTGGTATATGGGAAATAAGCAAAAATGTAATCGGTGGTTTCAGGTATCTTGACGGCTTTTTTCACCGTACAGTCAAATTTCTTCTCCAAAGTTGCGTCATTCTTGGATAATTTCGCTGTTAATGTCACTTTTGTATCCTGGGGCTGCCTAGCCACAATGCCCGGAAGGATTTTGCCGTTGGCCGTAGTCTTAATTACAGACTCATTGGAAGACGACCAGGTAACCTTAGATCCATTCACCCCAGTTTCCGGAAGGTTGATATTCCCGCGGATATTGTCTGCATTGGGGATGATAAGGCTGTCTGCGTCTAACTGCAGCAAGTTTTCATCCGTCGCATTCCCAATAACGGTAAATACCAATGCCTTATCAGCGGTAATCCCATTCCGCTCAACGGTAGCTGTCATCGTTACGGAAGTATCCAGCAGCGGTATGGTGACCTTACCCTCTTCACTAATCACAGAAGGATTGCTGCTTACCCATTTCGTGATGTTCCCTTCCATGTTCTTCTCACCAATGGTGGTCTTAGAAGGAAGCGCCAGGTCTGCCTTGATTTCATCCTTGGAAGCATTGGCGCCTAGGCAGTCTGCCTCTGCTAAATGGATATCCTTGGCTGTGAAATCACTGGCGGACAGGCTGTCCAGCATTTCCTCAATATCATCCTGCAGTTCTGCTACTTCTGCGTCAGACAAAGCTTTGTCATAAATACGGAAATCAGCGACAGAGCCTTTGAATTTGGGGTCATTTGCTTCATAGAATGACCATCCCATATAGCCGTCTTTGCCGTCCCCGGCAGTCATAAGGCCCTGCAGCGTGGTGCCCTTGGCATTGCCGGCTTCCATATTGATGCTGTTCTGCTTCTCACCGTTCAGGTAGAAGGTAAAGTCTTTGGTCGCGTCGGAATATGTAGCGGTAATGTTCTGCCAGACGCCTTCATCCAACGCCTTGTCCCCGCCGATTACGGACTCATAATCCCAGCCGTTGCCGCCGCTGGCCGGCACAAACCCTACGCCCCCGCGCAATGCGCTGTTCTGGTTCGAGCAGCCGGTAATGTACATGTAGCGTTTATTCGAAGAACCTAATGCCCACATCCAGGATGACTTAACATTCTGTGTGACCTTCACAAGCATATTCACTGTTACTTCGTCCATGTCTGTGCTGATAGTCCCGTCCGGGATCTCCACATATCCTCCCTTCAGGTTCAGCACGTCAATCCCCTCAACCTTTGTGCTCTCTACAGCGTCCACGATGACGCCGCTATGGCTGTTATTGGTCAGATCCTTCACTGTCCCGTCATCATTCATGGTCATGTCCCAATGCATAACCATATTGCTGTCAGCTACAGCCGCCTGTACGCTGCCAAACCCAGCCGTAGGCAGCATTGTCACTGCCATTGCAACCGCTGTCAGCCCGGCAATTGCATGCCTAAAATACTTTGCAGCTTTCATTTCTTGCGCCCTCCTTTTTATAAATCTTGTGTGCGTCCCCAAAGCCCTTTTGGGAACCATTCCCCTGCATTGGGTATTATACCATACAACGAGCCTTACATCAATCGGGTTTTATACAAAAGACACAAAATTATTCACCCATTGTTACTGCTTATGCCCTAGCGGCCGTCTTTTCCCCTGTAAGGGCAGGATCCAGGCGCATAAGGCTCTCTTTGCCGCCGCTCCCCCATTTGCTACATTCAAATGTCCTGTCACAACATTCTAAAAGGTTTTTGCCAAAACCTGCCGATAAAGTAAATAAGCGAGGTGGGCAAATTGAATGTAGCAATCTGTGATGATGAACAGCCTGGGCGGAGCCGCATCCGCAGCCTGGTGCAGAGGCAGGGCATGGAATGCCAGATTGAAGAATTCCCTTCCGGCCAGGCGTTGCTGCAGGCCATTGACGGGGCAGGGGAATGGCCGGATATCCTGTTCCTGGATATTTCCATGGATGGCATGGACGGCATATCGGTGGCAAAGGAACTTAGAGCCAGGCTCCGGGAAAGCCAGGAGCCCGTCTGGGGAAGCCTTCCCCTGCTTATTTTCGTATCCGGCCGCCCGGAATATATGCCAGAGGCCTTTGGTGTGAATGCGTTCCAGTTCTTGGTAAAGCCCTTCGGGGAGGCGGATTTCAACCGGGTTTTCACCCAGGCAGCCCAGGAATACCGCTTCCTGGCTGCACAGAAACAGAAAAAGCCAAAAGAGATACTGGTGAGGAGCCAAAACTCTACCAGGAGCATCCGCGCAGAGGGCATTTATTATGTGGAAAGCAGCAACCGGAAGGTTATCCTGTGCCTAGGGCAGGAAAAGTTAGAATACTATGGCAAAATCAGCCGCCTGGAGCAGGAACTGGGCAGCGGCTTTTTCCGGGTGCATAAGGGATTTCTGGTAAACATGCAGTATGTGGAGCAATACAGCCGCACAGGGGTGCGCATGCAAAACGGCGATAGCCTGCTGGTTTCCAAATATAAGTACCAGGATTTTGCAAAGGCATATCAGGATTTCATTTCAGAAGAAACATAAGTAAAATATATGTATGGAGGTATGAGATATGAGGATGACAGACCATGTATTAAACGCAACCGCTTTAAGGTCCGGGGTTCCGGTCCACAAAGTATCCCTTGTAAGCCAGCTGGGGAAAAACTCCCAGGGCGGCCTGCTGGAGGCCCTGGATAAAAAAAGCGCCGCTACGTCCGGCCAGAAGGACAGGTATGAGAAATTAAAAAAAGCCGCAGAACAGCTAGCCCAGAATCTGGACGCCTTTACCAAAGAAGGGGAGGATTCCATTTTTGCCAAAGCAAAGGCAAGCGGGGACAGCCAGGAAATCCATAAAAGCCTGGAAGGGCTGGTAAAAAGCTATAACAGCACCTTGAAGGCGTTAAATACTACGGCATCGCCGGTAGACGCCTATTACCGCCAGATGCTCCAGGATGCTGCCAAGGAAAACAGCGGGGCATTAGCTGAAATCGGGATTGCGGTAGCAAAGGATGGGACCATCAGCATTGACAAGGAAAAGCTAGAAGCCGCCAGCATAGACAGCCTGGAGAAGGCCTTAGGCGCCTCAGGGGGATTTTCCGCCAAGGTATCCTTCCTGGCTGGGCGGATTTTTGGCAACGCACAGGCCAATGCAGAGAGCAGTTCGTCCCAATATAACGCGTCAGGCCATGCCTATTCCGCTTATAGCAATATGTATGACATCTGGGGCTGATTGCCCGATATCTTTCAGGCGCTATGCCAGGGCCAGCCATCCTTTGGGTCCCCTTTCCTATGGGCGCCGCCAGCCGATATCATACGAAAAGGCCGGGAACCGTGTGGGGTTCCCGGCCTTTTGCCGTCTTTGTATTGTGCCGCAGGGCAGCAATCCATGCCCCTGCACCAAGGTACGCCTAACCCATAGAAGCCAGGAACCTGTCAAAAGCTTCCTGCCCTTCCTTGTCCCGCTTATATACCCCGGCATGCTCCAATACCTGGCTGAACACCAGGGCAATCTCCTTATGCAGGATTTCCATTACATTTTCACGGGTAACCTGGCTGTATTTCGGCAAAAACCCTTCCACCCAGTCCGCATGCTTCTCTATGGCCTCATCTGCCCGGATATCATTCCCATTGAGCATGGCGTCCGCCAGCCTCTCCATCTCATCTTTCAGCCTTGCCGGGAGCACTGCCAGGCCCATTACCTCAATCAAGCCGATATTTTCTTTCTTGATGTGGTGCAGTTCTGCATGGGGATGGTACAGCCCCAGCGGATGCTCCTCCGTGGTAATATTGTTCCGCAGCACCAAATCCAGCTCATACAGGCCGTCGCGCTTCCTGGCAATCGGCGTAATGGTATTGTGGGGTTCCCCGTCTGTTTCTGCGAAAATAAATGCATCCTCGTCCGTATACCCGCGCCAGGCGCCTAAAATCTTATCCGCCAAAGCAATCAGCCGGCCTGTATCTTCCCCAGAAATCCGGATAACTGACATAGGCCATTTCACAACCCCTGCCTTCACATCCTCAAAGCCAGCCACTGTAAATTCCCGCTCAACCGGCGCTTTGGCCATGGCAAACTCATAACTCCCGCCCTGGAAATGGTCATGGCTTAGGATGGAGCCGCCTACAATCGGAAGGTCTGCATTCGACCCCACAATATAATGGGGGAACTGCTTTACAAAATCAAAGAGCTTGCAGAATGTACCATGTTCAATCTTCATCGGGATATGCTGGGAATGAAACACAATGCAATGCTCATTGTAATACACATAGGGGGAATACTGGAACCCCCACTTGCAGTCCTGGATTGTCACGGGGATAATCCGGTGGTTCTGCCTTGCAGGATGGTTAATCCGCCCGGCATAGCCTTCATTCTCCATGCACAGCAGGCATTTAGGGTAACCGCCCTGCTTGGCGTTCTTGGCAGCGGCAATGGCTTTCGGGTCCTTCTCAGGCTTGGACAGGTTAATAGTGATATCCATCTCGCCATAGGGGGTCTTAGCCTTCCACTTCACGTCCTTGGCAATCCGGTAACGGCGGATATAATCGCTGTCCTGGCTTAACTGGTAGTAATAATCTGTGGCAGCCTTCGGCCCCTCCTGCCGGTAAACCTCCCAGAACTTGGCAATCACCTCGCTGGGGCGGGGCATCAGCTTGGACATCAGCTTTGTGTCCAGCAAATCCCGGTACACCACGCCATTCTCCTCCAGTACGCCGTGCTCATAAGCATAATCCAGCAATTCCTCCAGCACGGGCTCCAGATCTACATTCTCAAATTCTGTCCCCGGATCCTCATATTCTTCTATCTGCAATGCCTCTAACAGCTGGTTCGTGGCAAACACCACATCCTCTTCCTTGAGCAGGTTCCGCTCCAGCCCATAGCATACCAGCTTTTTAATCGCTTCATTTACCATTGTAAAATCCTCCCAATTTTTAGTTTGATGGCTACACTACCCGGATACCGCCGAAAGGCCTTACCTTCAGCACATGGCAGGAGCCTTCCCCATAGATGCCGTCCAGCATCTTGCGGTATCCTTCCACAAAATCATCTGCCACAAAAGCCTGGATTGTGCCTGCAAAGCCGCCGCCGTGGACACGGCTTGCCCCATGGCCAGGCAGGATGCTGTCACTGGCAGCCAGGCCAATGGATACGCTCTGGTTCTGTACATCCTTATTGGTATAAATGTTCTGCAGGTATTTAAAGGATGAATCCCCAGATTCCTTCACGGCCTGCAGGAAGCCCTGGAAATCCCCTTCCTTGAGGCATGACACTTCCCTTTCTACGCGCTTGTCTTCCTCAAAGAAATGCAGAGCCCGCAATACGGGGCGGTCGCCGCATTTTTTGCGCAGCTTCGGGATATCCTTGTAGAAATCCTCCGGGGTTACCTCCCGCAAGAAGCCTTTGCCAAAGAACGCTGCCACTTTTTTCATTTCCTGGGGAATCTGGGCATAATCGTCCGTTAAGTCCGCGTGGGATCCCTTGGTGTCTGTAATACAGAGGCTGTGCCGGTAAGCGCTGAAATCCACGCCTACTTTCTCCACGATGGGGTTAGAGGGGTCTGCAAAATCAATGTGGATGAGCCCGCCTACGGAACATGCCATCTGGTCCATCAGGCCGCAGGGCTTGCCAAAATATACATTTTCCGCATATTGGGCAACCTGGGCAATTTCTATGGGGCTGATGGACATATCATTGTAGAGGCCAGACAGGATTGTTCCAACCAGGACTTCAAAGGCAGCAGAACTGGACATACCTGCGCCGTTCAGCACGTCGCTTGTAACATAGGCCTGGAATCCGCCTACCTGATGGCCGTTTTTCTTCAGCCCATAGACCATGCCGCGGATCAATCCTATGGATGTGCCTTCCTCTTCTTTCTTATTCTCCAGGGAGGAAAGGTCGGCAGTAATCATCGGGTAGCCGTCTGACAGGAGCTGGATCTGGTTTTTCCCAGACTTACGGACAACGGCAATCGCATCCAGGTTGATAGAGGCTGCAAGGACTTCCCCATGCTGGTGGTCTGTATGGTTGCCGCCTACTTCGCTCCTGCCGGGGGCGCTGTAGATTTCCGCCTCCCCCGGGCCGTACAGCTCCTCAAATTTCCGGATAGCCTCTTGGTAGCGCTTGGCCTGGTAAGCTAACACATTCTGGGATATGTAGATTTCAGCCAGGCGGCCTTGGTATTTTTGGGCTGCAAATTCTTGTAACAGTGTTGTTGAGTGTTCCATAACTTTAACCTGCCTCCTTTGATTTGTTTGAGATTTCGTGATACTTCTATTATAAACGCTCTTTACTAAACGGTCAATCAATTTTAGTAAATGCATTGCAACAATCTCTGCGCGGCTTCCCTCGGCGCCCCAGCGGGGGCAGGCTTACGGCGCCTCCTGTATGGAGGACAGGTATTCCAGGATGCTATGCAGCGCCACATTCCCTTCCCCCACTGCTTTGGCATATTGGTACGGCCTGCCGGTACAGTCCCCGGCAGCAAAACAGCCTTTTAAATTCGTCCTCTGCATCCGGTCTACCTGGATGTGGGCTCCCTCCATCTGCAGGCCGTTCAGGAGCACAGCCGGGCTGATGCTGTCCTTTAGGAAGAACACGCCCTCCACGGGGATTTCCTGCCCTTGGTGGCTAATGGCCTGTACACGGCCCTCGCCAGAAACCTTGGTAGGATACCCCTGGATGACGGATGTATTTTCCCTATGTATGCTGCAGCCTTTGTAAGCAGCAAAGACCGTTACCTGGCTGGCTATATCCGCCAGGTATTCTATTTCCGGCTCAAACTTGGGGCTTGTGCAGGCAACGGCAATATTTTTCTGCTTGTAGAGGAAGCCGTCGCAGGTAGCGCAATAGCTGACCCCTTTCCCCAGCAGTTCTGTTTCCCCTGGGACAGCCTTGGACGTTTCCATGCCTGTGGCCAAGAGGATTGCCCTGGCCTCATGGATCTCCTGCCCCAGGCTGACAGCATAATAATTCCCCATCGGGTAAATGGCAGTGACCTGCCCCGGCATCAGGGTAAGCCCTATCCCTTCAATCTGGCCCAGGAAGGACTCCTTCATCTCCTGCCCTGTCACATCCGGCAGGCCTGGGTAATTGCGGATGCGTTCTGCCTTTTCAATTTTGGCGCTTAAATCTGCATGGCCGAACCAAAGGAAGCCCAAATCCCTGGCATGGGCCGTCAAAGCGGCGGAAACGCCTGCCGGCCCGCTGCCGATAATAATCAAATCATGCATAATGATACCTCCTATTTATATCTTATGATATATTTCGCCACTTTTCCAGCCCAAATTTACTATTTTACAAGAATATAAAAATTTCATTTAGTAAATTTACTAAATCTTATTTGCATTTTAGAAATAATTTGTTATACTATAAGATATGCAAAACGGCGCTACTGAGAATATGGGAGGTTAATTATGGCAACAATCAAAGATATTGCTGTATCTGCAGGGGTCTCCTCTGCTACCGTTTCAAGAATTTTAAACAATGACAGCACGCTGAACGTCTCCCCAGAGACACGGCAAAAAGTTCTGGACACGGCGCATTCCCTGAATTATAAGAAAAAATCCCGTGCCTCCAGCAAATCCGTTTATACCCTTGGCATCGTACAGTGGTTTTCCCCGCAGCAGGAATTGGAGGATAACTATTACCTTCTCATCCGCCAGGGAATTGAAGACTTCTGTATGCAAAACTGCATCCATGTCGTGCGTACCTATAAGGCCGACATCAACTATATGGATGCCCTCAAAAATGTGGACGCCTTAATCTGTGTCGGGAAATTCAGCAAAGACGAGGTAAAGCGGTTCCGTGAAATGTCTTCCAGCATTATTTTCTTAGATATGCCAGTGGCAGACAGCAACGTATCCACCATTACCTTAGATTTTGAACATGCTATGGCCATGGGGATGGATTACCTGACTTCCCTGGGCCATAAGAGAATCGGGTTCCTGGGCGGCAAGGAATACCTGGCTGACGGCAGCCTGTTCCCGGATATGCGCAAAATCCTTTTCATGCAGTACTGTGAAGAGCATGGGCTGGAATATAAGCCTTATATGCTAGAAGAGGTATTTTCCATTGAATCCGGATACCGCATGATGAATACCATCCTGACACTGCCCATCTTACCTACGGCGGTCATCGCATCCAGCGACCCAATCGCAATCGGCGCCCTGCGGGCCCTTAATGACCGGGGCGTCCGGGTGCCGGAGGAAATTTCCCTGATGGGGTTTGACGACACCAGCCTGTCCGCATTTACCTCGCCGCCCTTGACCACCATCCATGCCCCGGCATACGATATGGGGAACTTTGGCGCGAATATCCTGTACAACATCTTAAAACTGCAGCCTGCCACAGCCATGAAAATACAGCTGCCCTGCCAGCTCAGGGTACGGCAGTCCTGCGGGAAGGCATAGGGTGTAAGGACGCACCCTCCAAGGCTTCAAAAGAGACGATAAAATGGGGCTGCCGCAAATCAGCCGATACCTGCCATATGCAGCGCATGTTTCCGAAGATGCCCTGCATATATGGCGGATTGGGGGGGTGCGGCAGCCCTATCAATCCTAGTTAAGACATACATTTCGATACTACATCATGTAAATATTCCCCCATATTCGACATATTCCCCGGTTCTATTTTGTATTGCCTGGAAACCTTACTGTAATACCCCTTCATCTCCTCCCTATCTATCTCTTCCCGGCATGGCTCTTCTTCATGGTATCCCTCCCTTGCTTTCCTGTATGGCTCCTCATAATGGCAGATTTCTTCCAATGTCTTGGCATTGTATCTATCAAAATAATATTTTTTCACTGCCTCCAAAACCTGCCGCTCCTCCTCCGCAAAAGCCTCTTCTCTCCTGACCTTCGGCAGCGGGTCAAAACGGAATGGCTTTAAAAGGCGGTATACTTGCGGATATACCGCGCCATGCGCCCAGGCCTGGCATCTCCCTTCAAACATTTCCCGATGGAGTAATGCCATACTCCATCCCTGTGTAAAATATAATAATTTCTGCAAGGCAAGATGTGTAACCGGAGCCTCTTCAGAAGATTGGGATAAAAACCAATGCGCGACAGAAAATATCCTCCCATTCGCCCTCTCCAGTCCCCCAAATACTTCATCCACTTTCTTCTGTGCTTTCTGGAAAGGCTTTTCTTCCTGGATTTCCCCGTCCGTTTTTCTAGCGTTGCCATCCAGCATCCTTTGAAATAGATAGGGGTTCTTTAGCCCTTTCAGCTTATCGCTATTTGATTTGTTCGGCGTATAGTTACCATTGATATACCTTGTCAAGGTAATTTCTCCCCATCCCAATAACCTGCTCAAGTATTTCTGGCTAAGGCCATATACCTTCAATATTTCCTGGATTTCCTCCTTGGTGATAATCTGCCGTTGCTTCCGTATGATGCTATTCGCCTGTTCCGAAATGCCCTGCTCTATAACTTCATCATATATCGGAGCGCCGCAAGCCTGGCAGAACGGAATGTCTACTACCAACTCAAAACCATAGCCCTCACCTTCGTATTTCCTGATGCTTTTCCGGAATACATACCCTCCTTGCGCACCGCACTCAAAACAGAATCCTGCATTGGCCATTTTGCCGCTCCTTTCCCTGTGTATTCTTTATGTATGTAAATTTTGCTTCTTTATTAAAATATGTACTTTATATGTAATATTCCCCATCTGTGCACAGGATATATGCACAGATGAGCAATTTGTTTCCTTTATTAATTTACGGTCCTTCTATGTTTGATTGATAATCTTGATATGGGAAGCCCAATTTTAATTCTGGTGATGACGGCTGCTCTGGATGAAACGACATAATAAGCAGCGACTGTCCCCGTATTTCCCTAATTTTCAATTTGATATACAATGCTTCTTCTTGATCTACTAACTTCTTTGTAATCCCAAAAAACCAGAACTGCTCATTGGGAAATTTACTGTTGCTATCCCAATCTGTATAGCTATAATGGCAAACCTGTAGCTCATTAATCACACACTCCATATCCTCCTGCTTAATTCCTGTCTCCGCCATATAAGCCAATGTCTTATTAACTTTCCCATTTGCCCAAGGCCTGTTATTTACGATTACTTTTCCTTTTTGAAAAAGCAATCTTTTTACATTTTCCAAAAACTGCCTGACTTCGGAGACAGTTTTTTGGCAATTTTCCATGTTTTTCCTCCCCTCTCCCGTAAAATACGCAAAATGGTATCATTGATAACAATGATACCATTATTATAACACATCGTTTTACACTGTCAAATACCAAACGTACATATAAATATTTTTTTCTTATCAGAACCCTAAAAAATTTCCAATAAGGGAAAAAGGCTTTACCACTATGACATGGTAAAGCCTTCTATCTTCGATTCTGTTTCCTGCTACCTGCAATGGCTACTGTTTCACATTAATCCGGACCAGCGCCCTCTTTAAAGCCATTTCTGCCCGCACCAGGTCTATCTCTGCGCTGTGGTTGCGGATCCGCTCTTCTGCCCGGGCCTTGGCAGCTTCTGCCCGGGGTACGTCAATCTCATCCGGCCATTCCGCCACCTCTGCCAAGAAGGTCACCTTGTCCCCTAAAATCTGCACAAAGCCTGCATGGACTGCCGCCGTCTTCTTGCCGCCGTCCTGCGTAATGGTCACGGCCCCGGGAGCCAGCACGGTAGTCAGGGGGATATGATGCTTGTAGACACCCATCTCGCCTTCCACAGAGGTAAATTCCACCATGAAGGCTTCCCCTTCGTAAAACACCCGGTCCGGCGTGATAATCTCTAACCGAAAATTCCTGCTCTCATCTGCCATATGCCCACCCCCTACTTCATGCGGGCGCGAACTTCATCAATGGACCCTGCATTCAGGAAATGGCCTTCTGGAACGTCGTCATGCTTGCCCTCCAGGATTTCCTTGAATCCACGGAGCGTCTCAGCAATCGGCACGTATTTGCCGTCCAGCCCGGTAAACTGGGTTGCCACAAAGAACGGCTGGGACAGGAACCTCTGCACCTTACGGGCACGGTTTACCACCAGCTTGTCGTCCTCGGACAATTCATCCATACCAAGGATTGCGATAATATCCTGTAATTCTTTGTACCTCTGTAAAATCTCCTGCACGCCGCGGGCTACCTCAAAGTGCTCCTGCCCTACGACACGGGGATCCAAAATACGGGAAGTGGAGTCCAAAGGATCCACTGCCGGGTATATACCAAGCTCCGCAATGGAACGTGACAACGTGGTCGTCGCATCCAAATGGGCGAAGGTCGTAGCCGGGGCTGGGTCAGTCAAGTCATCCGCCGGCACATATACAGCCTGCACGGAAGTGATGGACCCGTTCTTTGTGGAAGTGATACGCTCCTGCAGGGCGCCCATTTCCGTCTGCAGCGTAGGCTGGTAACCTACGGCGGAAGGCATACGCCCTAAGAGGGCGGACACTTCGGAACCTGCCTGGGTAAAACGGAAAATATTGTCAATAAACAGCAGCACGTCCTTCCCGCCCTTGTCACGGAAATACTCTGCCATGGTAAGGCCTGTAAGGCCCACGCGCATACGGGCTCCAGGCGGCTCGTTCATCTGCCCGAACACCATGCACGTCTTATCAATAACCCCGGATTCCTTCATTTCGTAGTAAAGGTCGTTCCCTTCACGGGTACGCTCGCCTACGCCTGTAAATACGGAATATCCGGAATGCTCTGTGGCAATGTTGTGGATTAATTCCTGGATCAAAACGGTCTTGCCCACGCCTGCACCGCCGAACAGCCCAATCTTACCGCCCTTCTGGTAGGGGCAGAGCAAATCCACCACCTTAATGCCTGTCTCCAGCATCTCTGTGGAAGTCGCCTGTTCCTCAAACGTGGGGGCTTTCCTATGGATTGGCATGTATTCCACCTTCTTGGGCGGCGCCTTCTCATCAATCGGCTCGCCCAATACGTTGAACATACGCCCCAAAGTCTGCTCGCCAACCGGGATGGTAATCGGAGCCCCAGTGGCCTCCACATCCATCCCGCGGACCAAGCCATCCGTAGAACCCATGGCAATACATCTTACCGTATCATCACCCAGATGCTGGGAAACCTCTACAACCAGACGCTTCCCGTCCTTTAACGGGATGTTGATTGCTTCGTTGATTTCCGGCAGGGCGCCTTCGGAAAACTTAATATCCAAAACGGCGCCGATAATCTGAGTGATTTTACCTATATTCTTTTCTGCCATAATTTCACTCCTTGTAATCTTGTTATATAGCTTACTGGCACCCACGCCTGTCACAGTGGGCGCCGATAGATTAAGATATCGCTTCAGCGCCTGCAATAATCTCTGTCAGCTCCTGTGTAATAGAGCCTTGCCGCGCCCTGTTATATTTCAATGTCAAATCACTGATCATTTCTTCTGCATTGCTGGTCGCAGAATCCATTGCCTGCATCCTGGCGCCATTTTCGCTCGCCACTGCCTCCACCAAAGCGCCGTAAAAGAGGCTGGTCATATATTTCGGGATAATCAAATCCAGCGCCTCTTCCTCATTGGGCTCATAGTTCATCAGCACATTGCTTTCTGCCGCCTGGATCTCCGCCTCGTCAAATTCCACGGGCAGAAGCTTCATCAAAGTAGGAACATGGCTCACGGTATTCTTGAAATGGGTGTAAGCCAGGTAAATCTCTCCGATTTCCCCTTTGGCAAAGGCTTCCAGCACATCCTTGCAGATCCTGGACGCATCCTCATAGGTGGGGCCTTCGATGACGTCGGAATAATCCTGCTTCATCTCATAGCCCTTCCTTGCCAGCACCTCCTTGGCCTTACGGCCAATCACGTAAATCTGGGCATCCTCCCTGGCAATCCCGCTGCCTGTGACAAGCTTCACAATATTGGAATTATACCCGCCGGCCAGCCCACGGTTGGAAGCGATCGTAATAATCGCCTTCTTCTGGGAAACCCCAGGCTTCAGGTAAGGATGTTCCATACTCCCAGACCTTGCCAGCATGGAAGTTACCGTCTGGTACATATAATTGAAGTATGGGTTAGACTGCTCCGCACGGCTCCTGGCTTTCTGCAATTTAACAGTAGAAACAAGCTTCATGGCTTTTGTGATTTGCTGCGTACTCTGTATGCTGCCTTTTCTTCTCTTGATGTCCCTCATGGACGCCATAATGATTCACCACCTAACTAACCTGCCCATCCTGCATGGCTTTTGTGCCAGCCACGCCCCAGATGGCGCAAATCTTCTACTCTTCCCTTATTCCTACTTAAACTGCGCCTTGCACTCCTCAATGGCTTTCACCAGTTTGCTTTCTATTGCTTCTTTTATTTCCTTATCCTTGCGGATGGATTCCGGTATTTCCGGGTATTTCGTGTCGATAAATTCAAACAGCTCCTGTTCAAAACGCTGGATGCTTTCCACCGGCACATCCAGCAGGTATTTCTTCGTGGCTGCATAAATAATGATGACCTGGTATTCCACTGGCATAGGCTTGTACTGGGGCTGCTTTAGGATTTCACGGACCCTTTCCCCTTGCGCCAGCCTCTCTGTGGTATCCGCATCCAGCTCGGACCCAAACTGCGCAAATGCTGCCAGTTCGCGGAACTGCGCCAAATCCCCGCGGATAGGCGCTGCAATCTTCTTCATAGCCTTAATCTGCGCAGAGCCGCCTACACGGGACACGGACAAGCCTGCATTGATGGCCGGGCGGAAGCCTGCGTTAAACATTTCTGTTTCCAGGTAAATCTGCCCATCTGTAATGGAAATAACGTTTGTGGGGATGTATGCGGAAACGTCCCCGGCCTGCGTCTCAATAATGGGCAGCGCCGTTAAAGAACCTCCGCCTAAACTATCATTCAGCCTTGCCGCACGTTCTAACAGCCTGGAATGCAGGTAGAATACATCGCCCGGATAAGCCTCACGTCCTGGCGGGCGGCGCAGCAGCAAGGAGAGGGTACGGTATGCCGTAGCATGCTTGCTCAGGTCATCATAGATAACCAGCACGTCCTTGCCGTTCTCCATCCACTCTTCCCCGATGGCGCACCCTGCATAAGGCGCAATGTACTGCAAGGGGGCAAGCTCGCTGGCCGTGGACGCCACCACGGTGGTATAATCCATCGCCCCGAACTCTTCAAATGTCTTTACAATCGTGGCGACTGTAGAGGCCTTCTGGCCGATGGCCACATAGATACACTTTACATCCTGCCCCTTCTGGTTAATAATCGTGTCAACAGCAATGGCCGTCTTCCCCGTCTGGCGGTCGCCGATAATCAGCTCACGCTGCCCCCTTCCAATAGGGATCATGGAGTCAATGGCCTTAATGCCGGTCTGCAGCGGCGTGTCTACGGATTTCCTGGAAATAACGCCGGACGCCACCCTTTCAATCTGCCTATATTTATTCGTCTCAATGGGGCCTTTGCCGTCAATGGGCTGGCCTAAAGCATTCACCACGCGCCCAGTCATGGCGTCCCCAACCGGGACCTCCACCACCCTGCCTGTGGTCTTTACCGTGTCGCCCTCGTTGATATTCTTATGGTCGCCCAACAATACGGCGCCCACGTTATCCTCTTCCAGGTTCAACACCATTCCATAGACTTCCCCAGGAAATTCCAGCAATTCGCCCTGCATGGCATTTTCCAGGCCGTGGATACGCGCAATGCCGTCTGCCACCTGGATGACTGTACCCACATCCGACACCTCCAGCTGGGCCGCATAACGCTTCACTTGTTCTTTGATAACGGAACTTATTTCCTCTGGCTTTAAATTCATGGAGCGCATTCACCTACTTTCAACTGTATTTTCGATAATTCCCGGGTCAGGCTCTGTAGCTTGCTCTTTACGCTGCTGTCCACAACCCTGTCCCCAATCCGGATTACCATGCCGCCAATCAAACTCTCGTCCACGCTGTAATGCATTTCAAATTCCACATACCTGGTGGATCCGAGCAAACTGTCCCTGACCTGCTTTTTCTGGCTGTCCGTAAGCGGCATGGGCGCCGTCACATAAGCAGTGCCAATATTCTTATATTCTTTTACCTGGTCAATGAAATATGTGAACACAGATTCCATTTCACCGTAATGACCTTTGGAAACAAGCATGCGCAGGAGCCCGGCCACTTCGTTTCGGACCCTGCCTTTAAAAATTTGTTCCAGAATCTCTATCTTCTCTTCTTTTACGATTTTCGGGTGATTCATCAGTTTGGAAAGCTCGTTGTCATCTTGAAGAATCTGCCGTATGCATCTTGCCTCTTCCAACATTTCATCCACCTGACCAGATTCCACAGCAAGTTCAAACAGTGCATCCCCATATGTTTTGGATACTAGCTTTGCCATGTACTTTCACCTATTTCCTTTAATGTCTCTTCCACCAGCTTTTCCTGAATGGATGTATTAATCTGGGCTGCAACCACCTTGCCTGCCATCAGGGAAGCAATGACTACCATTTCCTGTTTTGCCTCATCCATGACACGCTTCTTCTCCAGCATCGCCTCTTCGTTGGCGCGCTTAATGATGCGGGCAGCCTCTCCCTTTGCCTCATCCACAATCTTTGCTTCATTCTTCAGGGCTTTCTGGCGGGCCTCGCTTAAGATTACCTCAGCCTCTTTTTCAATCCCTTTCATCTTTGCATCATATTCTTTCTTGACAGCAGACGCCTCCTCCCGTTCCTTGCGGGCGGTGTCTATGTCATTCTTAATACGGTCCTGCCTATCCTTGAGCATCTTCTTCGCCGGGTTAAACAGCAAGTAAGACATCAGGGTAAACAGGAACAGGATAGCCAGAATCATAAGCACTGCATCATGCAGCAGCTGGGGGTTTAAGCCAAATAACTGTTCCAAGGCTTGAGCCTCCTTTCCTTATTATTGCGCTTCTCTCCAGCGCATCAAGGGATACCCGACAGGGTGCTTCCTTATTATTGCGCTTCTTTCCAGCGCATCAAGGGATACCCTTTATACCAATGGCTGTACGAACATCAAAAGGATTGCTACCAGCAAACCATACAGACCTGTTGTCTCGGCTACGGCCTGGCCTAAAAGCATAGTAGAAGTAATGTCAGATTTTGCGCCTGGGTTCCTTCCTACGGCTGATGCCGCATGGCCGGCTGCAATACCCTGCCCGATACCAGGGCCGATACCTGCGATAACTGCAAGGCCTGCGCCAATTGCTGAACAAGCTCTGATTAATTCTGCACCTGTAATGTTCTCCATAAAATTTTTCCTCCTTGGATATCTAAGATATTTAATACATGCTACATTTTAAACTATAACTTCCAGGCGGGCCCTTCCGGCTGCGCCTCTTGGGCTCTTATGCAGAAAACGCCTTTTCCTGCCCCTGGCCCATTACTCTTCTTCCCCAATCGCATTGCTGATATAGGTCATGGTCAGCATACAGAACACATAGGTCTGGATGCAGCCTGAGAACACATCAAAATATGCGTGCAATGCCCCTGGCCAGAAATATGCGAATTTTGCCAGCAATGCATAAATCAGCGCCATAATAATGGTTCCTGACAGCACATTTGCGAATAGACGCAAAGACAGGGAAATCGGCACTGCGATTTCACTGATTAAGTTGATGGGGAACCAGATTGGCAGCCATGGCGGCAACGGCGAACACATATCTGTCCAAATCTGCTTCGGCGTCTGATATTTGAACTGGTTAAAATGGATTAGGATAAAGCTCAATAACGCCAATGGAAGCGTCACCCCATAATCTGCCGTGGGAGGCCTTAACCCAAACAGGCCGGAAAGGTTCGATATTAAGATAAAGATAAAAATCGTCCCTACATAATTCACAAACTTCCCGCCGCATTTCCCCATTGTGCCGCAGACCATATTCTGCAGCATCTCCACAATCAGCTCCACCACATTCTGGAACCCGCCAGGAACTTCTGACGCATGCTTCATCGCCCGGTTCGCAGCAATGGAAAAGCCAATCAGGACCATCATGACAATCAGGATGCTTACATGGGTTGTCGTTATCCAAAAGGTATGCCCAAATAACTCATAGGAAAACAGCCCGTGCACCATAATGTCAATATCTGACCCGGAAGACAGTAAAATTGAACCCTGCACTCTCTCACCTCCTTCTAAAGATTCTTACGGAGCGGCTTACAAAGCCTTCGCCCGCTCTTAATTGCCTCCCCCAGGAAGGCTGTCCTTACTTCGCCCTTATTACATCACCCCTTTTTTACCCTGCGGCCATGAAGGGACCTGCCCTGTACCGCTGTCATTAATTTATGTGTAAAGGGCTGTAAATAGGCAGCTATCTTCAGTCCCATCACGCCTGCAAACATGGCAACCACATTGCCGATTTCCAAATACCAGACCGCCAGAAAGGACGCCACCAGCACAAGGTAGCGCACAACGGCATAAAGCAGGGATTTCCTGGAGGAACGTCCCTCTTCTATGGCTTCTACCGTATCTAAGATGACAACCGCCATGTTAATCGCCATGCCGATTGCCAAGGCTACGCCAATCCATAGGCCCGCCGTATACTGAAGCCTGCCCTCCACAAACCATATCCCCGTCACCTGAAGGGCCAGCCCATAAAGGGCAATCCCTAACACCAATTCCGGGAGCGCTTGATTAATCCTTCTTAACATGTCTCTCCTTGCCGGAATAAATCCGCTTTGCCATAATAAAAATGTTACGGAAGCCTGCCAGTGCGCCTGCCATAAAAAATGGGATGGCCAGCCAGTCTATGGAGAACTTCCTGCCAAGGGAAACCCCTACAGCCGTACATAAAAATATGGGAACCAGCATATTGATCCCAAACTGTGTGATTAATGCCAGGGAACGGTATACGCTCTTTTCGTATTTCACTTGGCACCTCCGACGCTGTATTCTATAATTGCAACTATGGCATAGGCAGCCGCTATAAGGGCTTCTCCTGGAAATGCCCAGAACAGCAGCAAACCACACCATATCCATTATATCTATTTTTAGGTAAAATGTCTATGCGTTCCGATTCTTTTTTGTAAATAATTTCGGCTGCCCACAGCTACCCACGCAGGCAAATCCCAAAGTCTGCCCCTGCCATCTTCCCGCCAGGCATCCATCCAAAAGCCCCGCAGGCGCCTTAGCGGCTGGCAAGGTACAGCTTCGCCATATTCCTGCGGTTTGCTGCGGTATTTTCATAGTAATCGCTGCTGTTTATCCTTACCGGCTTATTACCAGCGTCCCGCTCAACGAGCTGGTAAAATTCTTTTTTTGTCACTTCCCTTTTATCCCAGAACCAATAATCTTCCTTGGGGGCGCCGGTTACCTGCATATCTTCGCTCCCGACCTGGCTTACCGTCCCATCCTTGGCGATTTTATAATAAAAGGAATGGTATCCCATCCCAAAATACTGGGCAACCACATAGCCTGTCTTAGGATAATAACATTTAATCTTGTCATTCCTGACCAGTTCATGCACCTCCCCCTTGGAATAACGGAACACGGCCTCATACCCTTCAAAGCGGGCGGGGCTGCCGCCATTTGCCAGGAACAGCTCCGGCACTCCGTCCCCATTGATATCCGCCAGGGCAAATTTAAACTTATCCTGCCGGTAAGGGCCGTTCTGCTGGTATTGGTTTTTATAAGTACTGCCTGACCATGGGATCCATTTCTGCCCCAGATATTTTTGGTATGCATGGATGGCTTTTTTGGCCTTCTTGCCCAGCGTTACCTTTACCCTGCAGGAAGCCTTTTTCCCGCCTGCCTCTGCCGTAACCGTTACCTTCCCGGCAGAAATCCCTATGACCTTCCCATTTTTAACCTTTGCCACTTTTTTGTTGCTGCTGCTCCAGGAAACCTTCTGGCCCATTGCCTGGGCAGGATTTATGATGGCTTTTAAGCGTTTGCTTTTTCCTATCCTTATGGTAAGGCTGTCTTTATTTAAGGATAGCTTTGTGACTATCCCCGTTCCCCCAGCGGCATCTGCCGCCAAGCTTTCTTTCCCAGATGGCTCAACCCCTTTTTCTTCCTGCATGGTACTAGCGTCAATTGCTAAGTCCTTAGATTTCCCGGATGTCCCGGCTCCTTCCGACGTCTTTTGGGGGTTCCCGGATGTCCCGGCTCCTTCCGTTGCCTTTTGGGGCGTTCCGAATGCCCCCTCCCCTACCGGCGGATTTTGGGGCTCCCCGGATACTCCGGCTCCTTCCGTTGGCTTCTGGGGTTTCCCGGATGACCTGGCTCCTTCCGTTGCCTTTTGGGGCGTTCCGAATGCCCCCTCCCCTACCGGCGGA
>CAJUSO010000037.1:27300-36058 GCA_910588965.1 uncultured Lachnospiraceae bacterium
TTGGGGCTCCCCGGATACTCCGGCTCCTTCCGTTGGCTTCTGGGGTTTCCCGGATACTCCAGCCCCTTCTGTTGGCTTTGGGGCTTTTACGGATACCCCAGCCTCTCCCGTTGGCTTTGGGGCTTTTACGGATACCCCAGCCTCTCCCATTGGCTTTGAGGCCTTCCCGGATACCTCAATCCCTTCCGTTGCCTTTGAGGCCTTCCCGGATACCTCAATCCCTTCCGTTGCCTTTTGGGGGCTCATAGCCTGTGCTGCCTGAACCGGGAAGGTTCCCTGAACGCAAAGAACTGCCAGCAATGCGCAGGCGCATTGCTTCTTTATCCATCTGGCTATTTTTATTTTCTTTTTCCCATCCATGCCGTTTCCTCCTTTTCTCTGGCTACGTGCGCCCAAAGACGGCGTATCCCCCCTCCCTGCACCATGAACCTGGACCCATATGGCCGGTGCCCTAAATCCCCTGCCCATTGATTAGTTTCACTAATTTCTGGATGGATTTATTCAATGTCTCATAGCACAGCCCATAAGACTGGAGCGTACCGCCATAAGGGTTGATAATCTCCAGTTCATCCCCTACCAGTTCTGTCAGCACATAAACATCTGCATCCGCCGCCTCTTCATATTCTTTCATGATTTTCTGCGCCTGCAGCGCCTCCATGGTGATAATCAGGTTCCCTGGGGCTAAATCCTCTGGCATGAGCTGCTGTGACATATGGTTCTCCATATTAATCCCGTTGCTAATCAGGACGGCCTCCGCTTTCTGGTTCAGGGGCTCTGGGAACAGCACTACCAGACCCCGGCTTTCCACTGCAATGGGATACTGCAGCGGATATTCCTTCATAATCGCTTCCGCCATAGGCGCCCTTGCTGTCCCGCTGCGGCACACAAAAATTATTTTGCTATATTCTTTCATACTTATCCCTTTTCCTTCCCTGCTTCCTCCTACCCTCCTATGCCTCTATCTTCTGAAGCCTCCACGACCCGGTGGCCTGCCGCCTTCAGCAAACGGTTCATCACAGCCTGTCCCAGCCCCGGGGAGCCAAAACTCTCCGAATAAATGATATCCACGCCCAATTTGTCAAACTCCCGCAGGATCCCATATAAATGCCGGGCAATCGTGTCTTCCTCCTGCCTGGTGCCAATGCTCTTGAAAATCCCTTCCTTGTAGCACGCCCTCGTCTCCTCCGTCCCAAGGATGCCCACACGCTTCCCTTTGCCCAGCGCCTCCCTTGCCAGGCAGCTGATTTTCTCCTGCACCTTTGGGAGGCCGCCCTCCACCAGGATTAATTCCGCTTTGGGCGCATAATGCCGGTATTTCATCCCCGGCGCCTTCGGGCGCACGCCAAAAGCCTCCTGCCCTAAGCCTGGATCCATCTTGACCGGGCCTATCACCGCTTCCATCATAGCAGGGGTAATATACCCTGGGCGCAGCACTACCGGCGGCTCTTCCGAAAAATCCACAATGGTGGATTCAATCCCAATCCCCACAGGGCCGCCGTCCAAAATAAGGGGGATCCTCCCGTCCAAATCCTCCGCCACATGCTCTGCCAGCGTAGGGCTGGGCCTGCCTGACGTATTGGCGCTGGGCGCGGCAATAAACCCGCCTGCCTCCCGGATAAAAGACAGCGCAACGGGGTGGCTTGGCATACGAACAGCCACAGTCTGCAGCCCCCCCGTGGTCTCTAAGGGGACTGCGCCGCTTTTTGCAAATATCATCGTCAAAGGCCCCGGCCAGAATGCGGCAGCCAGCTTCTCTGCCTTGGGAGGGATATGGCGGGCTATTTTCCCCAAATCCTCCATCCTGGAAATATGTACAATCAGCGGATTATCCGAAGGGCGCCCCTTGGCTTCGTAAATTTTGCGGGAAGCCTCCGGGTTCAGGGCGTCTGCCCCCAAGCCGTATACCGTCTCTGTTGGGAACGCCACAAGGCTGCCCTCCTGAATCAGTGTGGCAGCCATTTTTATGATTCCTTTATTTTCCTGCTCGTCTAACGTAAGCTTCTTAACGGTTGTTTCCATGGTAATGTCCCTTAGGGCGCCTGGCCCTGCAATCTATGCCATCCTACTGCGCGGCATCCCGATTCCCTGCCAGCGGCAAAAGCGCCGTCTGCACCTCATGGCAGGCAACAACATCTCTCCCGACATTATACCATATTTTCCACGAAAAACAACATAATCGAGGGAAAAACTTGGCATATTTCCACAATATCATTCTTTCCCAGCCCCCAGGCATTTTAAGATCCCCATTTCCACTGCTTTTGCCACCTTATCCTGGTATGCATCCGTGGATAAAAGTTCCGCTTCCTCATAATTGCTGAGGAACCCGCATTCCACGATGACAGTGGGGGATTCCGTCTTTTTCAGGAGATAGTAGCTCTCATTCGCCTTCGCTTCCCGGTGGTTTTTTTGGTCCAGTTGCCCTACCAGGGATTCCTGGAGCGTTTCCGCCAGCTTTTTCCCTTCCTTTGACTGGCCATAGTAGAAGACCTGCGCCCCCTTCACCGCCTCATCCGGATAGCTGTTCTGGTGGATGCTGACCGTAAACACCGGCTTTGCCTGGCTTATAATCTCACACCGCCTGCGCATATCCTCCACTTTCTGGTTCTTGGAGGACGGCTGGTACAGGCCGTTGTCATCTTCCCGTGTCATAATGATTTTTATCCCGTCCTTCTCCAGCAAATCCTTCAATTTCATGGCAATCTTAAGGTTGATTTCCTTTTCCTTGGCTTTATTTATGCCAATTTTCCCTGGGTCATCCCCTCCGTGGCCTGCATCCACGACAATGCATACCTGGCCTTCCCGGGCGTTCCCGCTGCCCACCATGAAAGGGCTTTCTTTTGCAAAAAGGCAAGCGCCCAACAGCAGAAGCACTGCCATAAACACTTCTATCCTTCTCTTCATATCCTGCACCTGGCCTGCTTTTGTACATAAATATGATGCGGCTGCCCAAACTATTACACCCAATTTTGCCGCATCTTAAGGCATCCCCTTGCATAGTTCCTTCAGAAAAGCTATAATAATGGCAGAAACAGACGGAAGGAAGCATTCCGTGCACAGACTGCTGCATTAGGAGGAACTATGATATTATCAGATGGTGAAATACAAAGACTGCTCACAAGCGGGCAATTACAGATCCATCCCCTGGAACACCTGCAAATCCAGCCCGCCAGCGTCGATATCCGGCTGGGGGACACTTTTTCCATCCTGGAGGATACGCCAAACGGCATCATCCGCTTACAGGAAG
The DNA here is from genome assembly GCA_910588965.1 of uncultured Lachnospiraceae bacterium. GTDB lineage: Bacteria > Bacillota > Clostridia > Lachnospirales > Lachnospiraceae > Petralouisia. The sequence goes on from CAJUSO010000037.1 coordinate 30,545, forward strand.
GGAGGAATTACAAGACGATCGTCTCGGACACATATCTGCTGCTCCCCGGGCAGTTCGTGCTCGCCACCACCATGGAGTACATCACATTGCCCAGCAACCTGACAGCCTTTGTCGAAGGGCGCAGCTCCCTGGGCCGGCTCGGGCTGTTTATCCAAAACGCCGGCTGGGTAGACCCAGGCTTTGAAGGGGAAATTACCCTTGAACTGTTTAACGCAAACCGTTATGCTATCGAGCTGCAGGCGGGGCACAGGATTGGCCAGCTGGTATTTGCCCGCATGGAGGAACATGCGCTGCACCCTTATTCCGGCAAATACCAAGGGCAGAAGGGCGCTACCGGCTCCATGGTATTTATGGACTTTCCCTGAAGAAGCCTTTTGCTGCCAGGCTGCGGCCCTGGCGCTTGCGGCCTGCAGGAGGAACCCAGAAACCATGCTTTGCCCAAAAAACAGATTGGGCAGGAAGGATGTAACAGTATGGAAAAATTAAATTGGGGCATTTTAGGAACCGGGTGGATTGCCCGGGAGATGGGGGAAGCATTACAGGCGGTTAACGGCAGTATTTACGGCGTATGTTCTGCCAACCCCGCGCACGCCCAAAGCTATGCCGCCAGGTATTTTGTAAAACATGTTTACCCAAGCACCGAAGAACTGCTGGCGGATAACGCCATTGATATTGTCTATATCGCAACCCCGCACAACCTGCATTACCCGCTTATCTTACAGGCCCTGCAGGCCGGGAAGCATGTGTTCTGCGAAAAATCCATTACGGTAAACGCCAGGCAGCTGCAGGAGTGCGCGGCTATTGCAGCCCAAAAAAACCTTGTAATCTGCGACGGCGTCACGTTATTCCATATGCCGCTTTACAAGGAGTTAAAAAAGATTATCCGCAGCGGGGCCATCGGGGACATAAAAATGATACAGGTAAACTTTGGAAGCTGCAAGGAATACGACGTGGACAGCCGTTTCTTCTCAAAAGAACTGGCAGGCGGGGCATTATTGGATATCGGGGTCTATGCCGTTTCCTTCGCCCGGTATTTTATGTCCAGTAAAGCAAATACCGTCCTGACAACCGCCAATTACTCAGAGACCGGCGTAGATGAGACCAGCGGCATCCTGCTGAAAAACCCAGACGGCCAAATGGCTGTCATTTCCCTGACCATGCGGGCCAAACAGCCTAAGCGCGGCATCATCGCCGGAGAAAAGGGCTACATTGAAATCAGCAATTACCCCCGCGCGGACAAAGCCTCCATCACCTACACGGAAGATGGGCGGACAGAAACCATAGAAGTTGGGAATACAGCAAAAGCGCTGGAATACGAAGTGCAGGACATGCAGGATTATGTCAAGGACCATACTGGCCAAGAGAATTTCCAGTATGTCTGTGATGTAATGGACACCTTAACCGCCATACGGAACCAATGGGGCATGGTATATCCCTTTGAATCAGAAACCCCGCTGGGGGCGCCGGAGCCATAGCCCGCTAGGCTTAAGTTTCCTGCTCCGGCTATCTACAGGAAACGCGGACATGGAAACGGCCGTTTCCCTTCCGTCCCTGCTGGCATGATTCCCAGTAAGGTAATTCCAATCTATTATCCAGGACACTTCAACATAATAACCGCATGGAATGTCTGCGTCCCTTCCTCATAGTATAGCTTCATGTGCCCTTGGTATTTCTCTACCACCCTGCGGACACTCTTAAGCCCAAGGCCATGGAACTGTTTGTCCGGCTTGGTGGTGGGCAGGCTGCCGTCCCGCCCGAAAAAGGGATTCCCATGGCAGGAATTGACCACTGCCGCCACCATATAGGAGGTATTTTCCCGCTTTGACGCAGAGGCCTCAATATAAGCCCCCGGAACCTTCACTGCCGCTTCATAGGCATTGTCCAGCAGGTTGCCAAACAGGGCGGTAAGATCCTGGTCTGCCAGGAACTCCGTTGCCCCGCTGCGGATATCTGCATGGAAATCAATCCCTTGCTCCACACACTGCTTCTGGCAGCGGCACAAGATAGCGTTCAGCAACTCATGGCTGCATAGGCGGGACGCCGTATTCAGGCTCTGGGACTGCAGCAGCTGCTGGATATACCGATTGGCTTTCCCAATTTTTTCTTCCCTGCAAAGCACGGCGATGGACTGCAGGTGGTTCTTCATATCGTGGATTAAAATACTCTGGCTCTCCTTCTGCCGGCTTATCATTTTATAATATTCTGCAGAGGAAGATTCCTTCTGGAGCAATAGGTGCATTTCTGAAATCTCTGCATTCTTCCGCTGGTTATGCTGATTTATCTCAAATATAATCAGATTGGCCAACAGCAGGAAAACCGAACTCAGGCTAACCATCCAATTTAGGGAAGGGGAAAGATTATACACACTATCAATGACAGAAAGGGTAATGATAGTTACTAAAGATGCCATAGGTGTAAAAAGTAAAATCAATGAAAATTTATCCTGTTGTCCATTATCTTTTTTGTATTCTTTATAAAATTGGATAAGCATATAGGTTGTTGCCAAAAAAGTAATTTTACTTGAAACCGTATACAAGATTAAATGGTGTAAATCATCTGGTTCTGTAAAAAATGCTGGTGCATAATAACCAATCGCATGATAAGAAATCAACTCACATGCTCCCATAATAGCCTCTAATACAACTGTATGAAACAATATGGAATACCACTTTAACCGATACTGAACAAATAAAAAAAGAAAATTAGCCCCAAAATATAAGATTGCATTTAGCAGCTTTACTCTCAAAAACATCGCAGCCAGGAACAACCCCACATAAAAAAAGCACAGCATTGCCAGCCGTACCCCTGGCCGCCGCTTCGGCTCAAAAAGCCCGGAAGCATACTGCCAAAGCACAATCCCCTCTACCAAAAAGCTGAATATGTAACAGCCTATTAATCCATATCCCATCCCTATTACCCCCTGCTTTCCATGTAGAGTAAATAAGCATCCTTGAATGCGCGGTATTTCCTTTTTGTCAGATAAGCTTGGCATGTCCCGCCAGCCATATGTACAAGGGTATGGTCAAACTCTGCCACATGCCTCATATTGACAAGAAAGCTACGGTGTGTCTGGAAGAAAATATTTTTGGGTAACCTTTCCTGCCAATATTGCATCGTATGCACAGATATAAAGTCTTTTTTTTCAGTATGCACAGTCACCTTCTTTCCTTGGGCTTCTATTACCAGGATGGAAGATACAGGGAGTGTATAAACCCCTTCCTTTGTCTCAACAGGGATTTCCCCTTCCCTAGAATAGTATTGTTCCAATGCATCCCTCATATTGCGGAAAAAACGCTGTCTTTCCAGGGGCTTAGACATATACCGAAATACATGGAGGCGCATGGCGTCATCTAAATATTCCATATATGCCGTCACCACAAAAATAATAATATTATTACCCGTATTTTTTAATTCACTTGCCAAGCATATGCCATCTTTCCCCGGCATTTCGATATCCAGGAATACAATATCTTTCTCCCCTTTATCCTCCAGCAAAGACTCACCATTTGGGTAGGAAACAATTTCAAAGTCCTTTTTATCAATACTCTTAAAATAGATTTCTATATAATGTTGGATTTGCTCCCGCATCAAAGCGTCATCATCACAAATTAAAATCCTCATCTTCTCTCCTTCCTCATTATCATGCAAAATGGCAGAATTATTTTAGAATTATATCATAGCCCGACAAAAAAATACAGGTTTTTTCTAAAAAAGACATGAGAGAAGAAGATTTGCCGCACATGAGCCAAGATTAAAAAAATAAATTACTATCTTTCAGCTTACAACTAGGGTTCCTCCGCACAAGTATCTCAACGATATCCCCAATTAACGCTATATCTGGCTCACTACACAGACGCAGCTTGTCTGTAATGTCTTGCGGAATACTATGACTATGCATTGCGCCCAGCAGAAGATAATCCGGGGTAACACCCAAACTCTTGCATATGTTGATAAAAATATCCAGACTAGGCTTTTGTTTCCCGTTTTCTATGGATGACATATGGTTATTTGATATCTCAACTTCTTCTGCCAATTGTGCCTGCTTCATATTCAATTCCTTACGCCTTTGCTTAATGCGGCTTCCCATTTCCTTATAATATTTCATACTATTACCTGCCTTTTTCTACCATATTACCAGTTAGATTGACAGTTTAAAATAATGTAACACCGCAATCTTCTGTAACAGATTTATTTTTATTACTTTTATACATAATCTTTTCTTCTATACTTGTATATTACAATAATAAAGTTCCATATTTTACCAATATCTACCGAAAAACTTCTTTTAATCCCAAAGCACTCACATCTTAAAGGAAAACACGTTACAATAATGCCATGGGAATATCAATAACAGAAAAATCAGGAGGATTATAATGAAAAATAAGTTATCAAAATCTACTGCAAAGGGAATCCGTTCCTTTTTAAATACTTTTTTACATATTGATGCAAACTCCTCATCCTGCATTACCCTATTTCAACCTAAGGCACCAAAGGAACTGTCAAAATTCAGGAGGGGAAAATGACAGAAAAATGTGCAAATTCCCTTGCTGGCTGGCTGATAAACTGCGATGCAATAACTGAAGGTGACAGGGAACTATATGCTTATGCCATCCACAGTCTACTACTTTCCTTTGCCCCATTGCTGTTAGCTTTGGGGCTGGGCATTTGGATGGGATGCATCCGACAAAGCCTAGGAGTAACTTTCCCATTTATGGTAATACGGAAATTCAGTGGCGGATACCATACCAGGCATCCTTGGACATGCCTTTTGGGTTCATTCCTACTCCTATACCTGTGCATCTCCTTGTCCCTGCGCCTGTCCCATGGGCAAACACTTGCATTCATTGCTGTTGGCGCATCTGCCAGCTTAATCCTCTTCAGCCCAATAGACAATGAAAACCGAAAACTGAGCCTGCAGGAACGCCGCTGTTACAGGAAGATTACTGCTTCCTTGGTAATTATCTTTTTGTCCTTCGACGTACTCTTCCTAATATTTCGCCTGGATTTGTGGTCTATCTGCATTTCCATCAGTATTTTATTGACTTCAGTCCTACAGATTCCCTGCATTTTCGGAAAAATTAAAAGACCAAACAAAGGACTACCCAAATAAGGTCAAAAAATGTCGTCTCATTCCAAAAGGGTTGAATTTATGGTAAAAATATGAATAATAGTACTTGACATTAATGTTCATCAAAATTACGAAAGGAGGAAATGGCTATGTACACAAGACCAGGTTAATCACCAATCTTTAAAGAGCCTTACACTAAAAACGGAATAACACGTTACCTGAAATTTATCTGGAAAGCTTTGTAGGAACAGCTATATTCTCCAAATGGCGGTAAAAGAAAAACTAAAATGCATCTGGATAATTATTTTACCGTTTTTAAAATAGACGCGTGTTACACAAGATGCATACAGAATATATGCCCAAAACCGCCATACTACGAGAATTTATAAGGAAGCCTGCTAATAAAAAGTCAAGTGTTTTTTGAGAATTTATTAAAAAAACTTTAA
>CAJUSO010000038.1 GCA_910588965.1 uncultured Lachnospiraceae bacterium
ACGCTGCCCCATCTGCGGTAGTAAAACTCGTGACAGAATTAGATCGGATACGATAAAGAAAAATGGTGCGCATAGAAAAATGCCTACATTTCAAATCGAAATGCAGGCATTACCAACACTAAATTTTAGGTATTTCACCTGTCTATTTGACAAGGGGCATATCAGTGGGCGGCGCCCACGAAAAAGCAGATAATACAGGGCCTTAATTATCATGCAAAAACTTAGAAAAAATGTATAAAACTTTCCAACGTGGCTACACTATAAATGTAAAGAAATCTTCGACAGCAAATCGACAACAGGAAGTGATTAAAACTGACAAAAATTTTTTACATATCTAATTCTTATCAGGAAATCTTACTTTCCATAGACACAAGATTTTTTACAGCCTCGTTACAAGAAGGGGATTTGCTTTATGTTATGAGCATAGACCGCCTGGGGCGCAACTATGCGGAAATACAGAACCAGCGGCGTATGCTCACCAAGGAAATCGTCATGGATATCTGCGTGCTTGACTGCCGCTTTTAGATACGAGGAACGGAAAAGCCTTATGGGGACGTTTATTGCAGAGTTGGTATTGCAGATATTGTCCTTCGTTGCGGAGAACGAAAGGGAGAATATAAGGAAACGTCAGGAACAGGGTATTGCTGTTACGAAAAAGCGTGGTGTCCAGCTTGGAAGACCGGAAACACATATATCGGACAATTTTGGTGAAATTATCAAAAAGTGGGAAAATGGACAGATAAAATTTGACGATGCGATACAGGAATGCAATATGAGCCAAGCCACGTTTTACCAGCGTTTAAGGGAGTACCGTATAGGCAGAGAACTGTGAAAAGAACTATCAAAAGGTGTACTTTTTGATAATCGCCCCTTTCACACAATTTGCACCATTTTGCACCAAGATTGAAGGAAAAATCAGAGAGAAACCGAAATAATTATTGTCAAAACTAACAAAAACCAAAAAAATTGTTGCTTTGCCACCAGGCTTATAGTAAGATATTCCATAAGAAAAGGACATATTGTAGCAGGAAAGGAGAAATTTATGGGAAAAAGGACAGTAAGGAAGTTTTCAAAACGGGCGGTGGCATTTCTTTTGGCATTTTGCATAACTGTGGGGATGATGGCATTTGGGCAGCCTGTGGAAGTAAGGGCGATGACAACGCAGAGCGCAGCGGTTCAGTGGGCAAGAAGTCAGGCGGGGAAAGCATTGGATTGGGATGGACATTATGGTGCGCAGTGTATGGATCTGATTGCTTTCTATTGCCAATATCTCGGCGTTAGTCCTGTTCTTGCAAACTATGCAAAAGATTATACATGGAAGAAACCGCCTTCGGGCTGGCAAAGTATCCAGGGTGCAGCAATCCAAGCCGGAGACATCGTTATTTGGGGAGAAAATTATTCTGCCACCGGTCATGTGGCGATTGCTTTGTCAAGCAGCACAATTATGGAGCAAAACAGATCCGGCAAAAATTCTGTGGGATATACTCCTAGTCCATGTCAAGAAAGCAGTATGCGCGGGGCATATTGGGGTGTATGGCGTCCGAATTTTAATCCGGAAGTGAATGATACCACAGCCCCCACAATTTCAAATATTCGGCTTCAAGACATTAATCGGGATGGATATACTGTAATATGCGATGTCAGTGACAATATAGGTGTTACAAGCGTCCGTTTCCCCAGTTGGAATGTTGATACCAACGATGTGAATTGGCTGACCGGGTCATTGAGCGGGAATACAGCGACCTGCAGGGTTAATATTGCCGATTTAAAGCCTGGAGCTGTGGAAGGATACTACATGACGCATATCTATGCTTATGATGCGGCGGGGAATGTATCTTTTCAGGTGATTCCAGTTCATTATGCCCAATATATAGACCGCACTCCGCCGGAAATTACCGAAGTGCAGGTTAAGGATATTACTTCCGATGGCTACACGGTTACCTGTAAAGCAGCCGACAGAAGCGGAATAGACCGAGTGCAGTTTCCTACATGGACGACTAACGGCGGACAGGATGACATTGCTGGAAGCTGGCAGACAAATAGTGCAGTACGTGGGACGGAAATTGCAGAGGGAGAGTATGAATTTAGGGTAAATACGTCAGAACATGGCAGGGAAGCTGGGATTTACCGTACGCATATCTATGCATATGATACATATGGGAACTTCGTTAGTTACGATGTTCCAGATGTAAATGTGCCGGGAGCGGATCTTGGGGAGAGTTTTTTTGCAAATATAAATTATCCGTATGGAAAGTTAAATCTGGGAAATGTCGAAGGAAATATGCAAACGATAGAGACAGATGGGAATGACTTGCGGCAGATGTTCCATTTTGTCCGGCAGGAAAGCGGGGCTTATAAAATATACAGCCTGCAGGATGGGCTGTGTCTGGATGCTGCAAATTGGGGAACAGAAGATGGCACGAACATCGGATTTGCAAATGAAAATGGTGGAACTGCCCAGTTGTGGTATCTCTATGAGGAAGAAGAAAAAACTCATTCGCTTGCACCTTCTTACGTGAATAAGCGTATTGATGTTAATGGAGCCAGTACGGTGGCTGGGGCAAATGTGGTAATCTATACACCGAATGGGTCAGATGCGCAGGCATTTCAAATCCAAAAAATTTCCAATGTAGAAAATTTACTTGCTTCTGACATTGGAAATGATTTTTATGCCCGCATTGGCATGGAGAAAAATGTCCTGAAAATGTCTGATAAGGCATCTGAAGAAAATATCGGTGGAGTTCAAACAATCCGAATTTCTGACAAAATGCGGGCTGATGAACTCTGGCATTTTGTTCGGCAGGAAAATGGTTCTTATGTGATTACGAATGAATATAATGGTTGGACAATGGCAGTTGAAGAAAAAGAAGATGGTACTGCAGGTATATGTGTATGCAGCGCAGAACATGCTGGGAATTTTGCAAAAGATGTCAAGGATAGTTCAGAAAGCGGTGTAGATAATGCAGAAACTAAAAAATATGGATTCCAATGGTACCTGTTTGGAGAAACGGAAGGAACATCTTTCAGCCTTGTGGCTGTGCTCGGAAATGGAAAACACTGTGTTTTAGAACTTTCTGGAACAAATGCGGTACAGGCTACATATACAAAGGTATATGGGCAGCCTCCGAAAGGATGGCAGAAATTTTCAATCATGGAAGTAATTTCATATAAAAGGCCGGATAAACCCACAAAGCCCCAGAATACAGTGATTGAGAAAGTTTCTTCTGGGAGTGCCATTACATGGGATGAAGTTCCGATAGCGGATGCTTATGATACACGCATGTATGAGGTTGTAGTGTACGATAGAGATGGAAAAATTATCGACGGCGGAACTGTGGGCAGAACCGGCTTTTTTACCAAAAAGGCTCTGAAAGATGGATATCGTATAATGGTAAAAGCTATTAATACAGAGTATGCAGATTATGATTCTGGCTATGCCGTTACATTGTTGGGCAATCCGCCAGACGGGACAGGCGGGGGAGCCTCAGGAAACGCTGTAGACAGCGTAATCTTATCCCGCGTATCTTATACTTATAATGGCAAAGTACAGAAACCTAAGGTTATTGTAAAGGACAGAAGGGGAAAGCTTTTGAAAATAAAAAAGGATTATACAGTATCTTTTCCCAAAGGAATGAAAAATGTAGGGCGTTATACGGTAACCGTCACATTAAAAGGAAATTATAAAGGGACACTAAATAAGACATTTGACATAATACCGAAAGGAACTACTCTTTCCAGGGTATCAGCAAAAAAGAATGGGTTTACTGTAAAGTGGAAAAAGCAGGCATCACAGACAAGTGGTTATGAGATAGCCTATTCCACAAGCAGCAAATTCCCAAAGAAGAATACAAAAACAGTGACTGTTAAAAAGAGCAAACCAACTTCAAAAACTATTTCCAAATTGAAAGCGAAGAAGAAATATTATGTGCGCATACGAACTTATAAAACAGCCAAAGTTAATGGAAAATCCACAAGAATCTATTCTGTGTGGTCAAAAGTGAAGACGGTCAAAACAAAAAAATGAAAAATAGATGGTAATAGGATGACCCCAAAAATAGTATAAAAAACCCAAAAAGAACGGTTCTGAAAAGCAAGTGTCAGAACCGTTCTTTTTCAATACATCCATCAACGGAAACCATTTGTTTTTCCTTTGCATTTCCCTAAACATTTTTCTTACCTCTTTCTGGTTTCATATAGAATGCAATGCCTGTTAAAGTGACAAAACATTCAGTAATTGGAAAAGACAGCCATACTCCCGTCATTTTTACTAAAAAAGACAGGAAAAACGCCATAGGGATTATAATTAAAAAACCTCTCGAAAGTGAAATAATTTGTGCAGGCAGGGCTTTTTCTGTTGATGTAAAATATGCGGATATAATGATGTTAAACCCGACAAATGGAATGGCAGTAAAATATAATTTTAATCCTGTTACTGCAATCTGTTGTAACTGTATATTTTGTCCACTGTTAAATACGCTTACGATTGGATTGGCAGATAATAAAAAAATCAAATATATGCCGCATGATATAACCAACATTGTTTTTAAGGCATATTTTAAAATCTGCTTCTGGCTATCATGTTCTCCATATCCATATACTCTGCTTAAAATTGGCTGTGTACCCTGTGCTATCCCAGTATAAATGGAAATAACCACCAGTGAGAGGTTTGCAACTACACCATAGGCAGCTACGCCGGTATTCCCTTGCAGGTGCAGAATGATAACATTGAAGACAATCATTACAATTCCGGAAGCCATTTCTGTGATGAGAGACGGAACACCTAAAGAAATGATGTTTCCTGCCAGCCGCAAGGACGGATTTATCCGTACGAAATGAAACTGGTTTTGCTTTGTTAACCAATGCCTAGACAAAACAACCAAGCTGATGACAGGCGCTACCCCTGTGGCTAACACTGCGCCAAATATTCCCATATGGAGGGGAAAGATAAATATATAATCTAAAATAATATTTGAGAAGCTTCCAATCAGCATACCAATCATAGATAACTTAGGATTTCCGTCATTCCTTACGAAACAGATTAGGGTGTCATTCGCCATAAATGCCGGGGCAAAAAGTAAAATAACCTGTAAATATGTTTTCGTCATATGAAAAACGTCTTTGTCAGCACCTAATAATATTGTCAGTTTTTCAGAAAAGAAAATACCTGCCAGCATAAAAACGACAGCTAATGCAGACATTAGATGTATTGTGTTTGAAAAAGATTTATCTGCATTATTATATTCTTTTAGCCCTCTGTAAATGGAATATTTTGTTGCACCTCCCATTCCAAACATCACGCCGCTTCCATGAATAAAGCTATAAATAGGGATGGCTAAATTAAGCGCAGCCAGGCCATTTGCGCCCAAGCCCTTTGAAACAAAAAAGGTATCAGCAAGTATGTAACATGATAAGCCAACCATGCCGCATATATTTAATATTACATATTGGAAAAATTCTTTTCGTAGCATTTTTACTTCCATATACATCTCCTTAAAAAACAAAAAGCGTCAGAACTTTCTATCTTCTATGACCTAACGATAGAAAGCCTGACGTGTCATCTCTTTACCCGGTGGCAAAAGAGCAACGTTGTTCCCGTATGATATTATATATCAAAACAGCCGAATAGGCAATACCAAAAGTGAAAAAATGACATTCAATCATATGAATTTTTTACTGTATAATATTTCAAAAATGGATTGCCTGTTATGTCTAAATATAGAGTTTAATATACCATAAATCAAATAAAAATCAGAGATAAGCAGTCAGTTCAAGCTATCCGCTGAGGGATTCGGATAAGAAAAGTTTAATACAGGATAATTTATATGGCAGGTGGTCTATAGGGTTGCCTGCCATATGCAAATTACTTATATTTCAGGAAAAATTTATGTTTATTTTACCGTTTGCCCAGACATTTAACAGTTCGTCTGTATTGCCTTTGGCATTTATGGAACGAGATGGGCAGGCAGGGGATATGTATTTTCAGCTGGTAAAGGAATATGCCGGCAGGGAGTGGCAGAACAGTTAAAGGCAGAAAATCAGCTTTTATGAATTTAAAGGATGAATAATATTCGGGCGTGTGTAAGGGAAGTTGTGGAGAGTGATATCATCTATTTATAAGTGGTAAGCGGCGCTTCTGCGATGAGTGGGAGTACCACACAAACTAATATAAAAGTAGTTTGGATAATTGAACAAGCCTATGCTTTTATGTATAATGAAAAATGGGGGGCAGAGAGAATGATTGGGATTTAAGGAGTGATTGGAATGGAGATTAGGTACATTACCAAAGATGATAATTCTCTTGAAATAAGCAACATATATGAAAGTAGTTGGAAATACGCATATAAAGACATGATCCCGCAGGAATACCTTGACAGTATCCCGGCCGGACGATGGGCTAATAGGATTGGCAAAGCTGGTATGGACAGCCTTATCCTGATAGAAAAAGAGAAGATGATAGGTACTGCAAGTTTCTGTAAATCAAGATGGGAAAAGTATAGCGATTACGGAGAAATTGTTTCTATATATTTTCTGCCCGCTTACGTTGGAATGGGATACGGTAGGAGATTGCTCAACAAGTGTATGGAAGAATTAAAGCAATACGGGTTTAGCAAAGTGCTTTTGTGGGTTCTAGAAGATAATCATAGGGCAAGAAAATTTTATGAAAAAAACGGATTTGTCTATTCGGGGGTATTTATAGATAAATTCATGCTTGCTGAAGGAAATATCCATGTAAAAAATAAAGGATAGGGAAAGAAGGTGTATATATGCTTAGGATAAGACCGTATAAATCGGCTGATGCAGATACAATATTATCGTGGTGTAAGGATGAAAAAGCATTTTATCAGTGGACGGCAGGTGTGCTTGGAAATTATCCAATCACGCAAAATGAATTCAAATTTGTTGAGTCGCTAATGCCGTTTACTGCATTTGATGAAACAGGGATGATTGGCTTTTTTACATTAAGGAATCCGGATGAAGCGGCGAATGAATTGCGCTTTGGCTTTGTTACAATACAACCCGATAAGCGTGGAAAAGGTTATGGAAAAGCGATGCTCCGGTTGGGTTTGGAATTTGTATTTGAACGGTACGGTGCAAAGAAAGCAACGCTTGGGGTTTTTGAAAACAATCCGTCTGCTTATTACTGTTATAAGGCTGTCGGTTTTCATGATGTAATTCGGGATATAGCCGAAACATATCATATTTTGGGTGAGGAATGGAAATGCAAAGAAATGGAGATATCTTCTCACCGGTAACCATGCAGGTGAGCTTGGGCCGATAGCGTACCAAACCCGCAGATGGCGGATGTCAGCAGACGGAACGAGTTTCACGATTTGATTAAATTATTAGGCATGAAAAGAAAGCCAAATAGGAAATAGAGGCTTTTTGGTAGGATTTAAATATAAATTTGGGAGGCAGCAGAGTGGTCATTGAAACGCAAAGACTTATTTTAAGGGAATATACCTTTGATGATTTTAATGTATTATTTGAAATCGTTTCTGATCCAGAAACGATGCAACATTATCCTGCTCCATTTGACGAACAAAGGACAAAGGAGTGGATTGCATGGAATTTAGAAAACTACGAAAAGTATGGATTTGGCCTTTGGGCGCTTGTGCTAAAAGGGAGCGGAGAATTTATTGGGGATTGCGGCATTACCATACAGGATATAGATAACGAATTGCTTCCAGAGATTGGATACCACATCCACAAAAAGTATTGGCGAAGAGGCTTTGCAAAAGAAGCGGCCCGTGCAGTAAGGGATTGGGTGTTTCATAACACCCAGTATGATGCAATCTATTCCTGCATGAAATATACAAATGTGGGGTCTTATGCTACGGCGATTGCAAACGGGATGGAGAAAGTAAAAGAATATCCCGATGAAAAGAATGGTATATCATATGCTTATGCCATAAAGCGTGGACAATGGGAAAAATTAAGTGGTAAAACCTAATTTATCAGGAAGTTGCATACCACAAACCGCAATCTATACCCTGAAAATAAGAGATTGACAAAAGCGACAGTAGTGTCTATAATATAAAAAGACAATAATGTCGTTTTTTGGAAGGAGAGATTAAGGATGACAGGGTTCAAGTTAAGGGCATGGGAAACAGGGGATGCAGAATCATTGGCGCAATCTGCGGATAATCTGAATATTGCTAAGAATTTGCGGAATGTATTTCCGAATCCATACACATTGGAAGCCGCGGAATGGTATATTAATGACAGCATTGCCAATGCAGAAAAGCAACAAATCAATTATGCCATTGTGGTTGATGGACGGGCCGTTGGCAGTATAGGGATCTTTGTAAAAGACGATGTATATGAAAAGTCTGCAGAGCTTGGCTATTGGCTTTCAGAGGATTATTGGCGTAAAGGAATCATGACAAAAGCAGTCCAGATAATTTGTCAAGAGGCGTTTGGAAGGTTTGATATTATCCGTATATTTGCCGAGCCATTTGCTGACAATGCAGGTTCAAGGAGGGTTTTAGAAAAAGCGGGGTTTACCTGTGAGGGCACAATGCGCAACGGAATTTACAAAAATGGAGAGATCCGTTCATACTGTATATATTCTGTTTTGCGGGAGGAATTTACGGTCTGATATGGGGAAAAAAGGAGCAAAAACAAAAGAGACAATCCGCCAGCAGGCATACTTATTATTTGCAGAAAAAGGTTTCAAAGCAGTAACAATGACTGATATTTGTGAAAAAACGGGGTTAAGCAGAGGCGGGCTTTATAGATATTACTCTGGGACAGAGCAGATTTTCTCGGAAATCCTTTCAGAGGAATATGTGATAGCAGACCGTATAGAAAGAAAGGAAAAAGCAAGCGCAATATTAGAAGATATGCTTAGAGCGGTAAAGGATGAAATTATGGATAAGGAGTTATCTCTAAGCCTTGCGATTTATGAATATGCCAATCTGGGAAATGAGGAATTTTTCGCCAATATCAATGACAGGGCCAAAAAACGATGGATAAGCCTGTTGGAGTATGGGATAGAAACAAAAGAATTTAAGGAGGTTGATACAGAACAGGTTTCTGATTTGATTTTGTATTATTATCAGGGCCTGAGGATGTGGTCAAGGGTCATTCTGTTTGACGGGCAAGTAGCGGAGCATTATGTGAAAACGGTGAAGCAGCTGTTGTTAAAGGAATAAAAACATAACTTTTTCAGACTGCCTCATTGCATATCTTTTTTCTTTGGGTTATGCTTTCATGCAGGAGGTGCTTATTTATGTCTGGTGAAAATAAGAAAGACTTTAATGCGATGCTTAATGATAGTAAGGATATGCCCAAGTTTCAGACCATTACAGATAAAAAAAGCATTGAGAAATATGGCGGGGACAGGATGTATTTCGCCCCGCCCATTGCGTATGACAAAGTAATGCGGCGTGTGCCGTTTGGGAAGCTGCTTACGGTAGGTACGATTAGGGAATATTTTGCAAAGCAAAGTGGGGCTGATTTTACAGAGCCGATAACAGCAGGGATATTTGTCTCAATCGCAGCGTGGGCAAGTTATCAGCGGGCAGATAATAAAACGCCATTTTGGAGGACGTTAAAAGCAAATGGGGAATTAAATGCAAAGTATCCAGGAGGGATGGAAGGACAGAAGGAAATGCTTGAGAAAGAAGGGCATACAATTATTCAGAAAGGCAGGAAGAACATTAGGTATTATGTGAAAGATTATCAAGACGCATTATTCCCATTGTAGTTGCTTGAGGATGTGGGGATGAGGGTGCAGTTCATCATACAGGATATAACAGCTTTCAGAAGATACAAAAAGGGAAGAGGATGATATGAAGATAATAAACCAAGATATTGATAGCGGGAAACCCTTTGACTGGGGGAAAACGTCTTCCGATTATGCAAAATTCCGTGACATTTATCCGCAAGAGTTTTATCAAATGATTGTTGGCCGTAAATTATGCTTAGAGGGACAATCTGTCCTTGACATCGGAACAGGGACGGGCGTCCTTCCTAGAAATATGTACCAGTATGGGGCGGAGTGGACGGCTGCGGATATTTCAGAAAACCAGATAAAACAAGCAAAAATCCTCTCAAAGGGCATGGATATAGATTACTATGTTGTATCAACAGAGGATATCAGTTTTTCCGATAACTCCTTTGATGTAATTACAGCGTGCCAGTGTTTTTGGTATTTCAACCATGAAACTGTTATGCCTAAGTTTTACCATATGCTTAGGCCGGGGGGAAGGATTCTTGTTTTATATATGGCGTGGCTCCCCTTTGAGGACAAGATTGCAGGAGCCAGTGAAAAACTCGTATTAAAATATAATCCGAATTGGAGCGGCGCAGGAGAAACGAAACATCCAATAGACATACCAGATTGTTACAAAGAAAACTTTAGCCTTGTATATCATGAAGAATTTACGGTAAGGATACCATTTACCCGTGAAAGCTGGAATGGAAGGATGAAGGCATGCCGTGGGATTGGCGCTTCGCTTACCGGGAAAGAGGTTTCGGCGTGGGAACAAGAGCATAGGACGCTCCTTGGACAGATTGCACCGGATGAATTTGACATTTTGCATTATGTTGCTATTGCAGAGCTTAAAAAGGATTGAATCCTGTTTGCTGGATTGATATATGTGAGTTTTACACAGGCATGGATGATAGAATCCGCAAATGAAAGTTGGTGGAAGAACAAGTGAAACGATGCATTGCAGTAACCGATATAGCCGCATAAAAACGATTCAAAAAAGGAGGATTTAAAAATGGCTATGTCGGAGAATATTATTTATCCCCGGAAGGGTGATACCCAAACCGTTTATTTGAAAAATGTGGTTACCAATGACAGGATTAAAATTGGCGATTATACGATGTACAATGATTTTGTGCATGACCCGCGGGAATTTGAGAAGAATAATGTATTGTATCATTATCCGGTTAATGGAGACCAGTTAGAAATTGGCAAGTTCTGTTCAGTTGCTTGTGGGGCAAAGTTTCTGTTTACCAGTGCAAATCATGCAATGTGTTCGCTTTCAACATATCCATTCCCAATATTTTTTGGGGAATGGGGGTTGGACATAAAAGAAATTACAAGTGCATGGGACAATAAAGGCGGCATTGTAATTGGGAATGATGTGTGGATTGGATTTGAAGCGGTGATTCTTTCTGGCGTTACGATTGGTGACGGGGCAATTATTGGTACGCGGGCGGTTGTTACAAAAGATGTGCCGCCTTTTACGGTTGTCGGAGGCGTTCCCGCAAAACCAATACGAAAAAGGTTTTCGGACAATGTGGTTTCTGCGTTATTAAAACTCCAATGGTGGGATTGGCCTGAAAGCAGGATTAAGAAAAACATTGCAGCAATCCAATCAGGCCGGATTGAGGATTTGGAGTAATTGTCCATATTTGTGCAGGCAATCAAGTGGGAAATGGAGGTTCCGTTCGATACGGAAAGCCTAACGCATGTACTTGGGAGATTGGATTTGTTTCTCTATGATTTTGTCAATCAGGCCGAAATCCAAGGCTTCTTCTGCTGTCATATAATTATCGCGTTCGGTTGCGGTAGCGACCTCATCCATACTTTTACCTGTATTTTCTGATAAAATGGTATTTAACCGTTTTTTGCTTTTTTGTATGTGGTCAGATGCGATTTTTATGTCGGTTGCCTGCCCTTGGATCCCATTCCCATGAATAGCAGGCTGGTGGATCATGATTTCGGCATTGGGCAGGGCAAGGCGTTTCCCTTTTGTGCCTCCTGCCAATAAGAATGCCCCAAAGCTGGCAGCAAGGCCGATACATATTGTTGAAACGTCACATTTGATATATTGCATTGTGTCATAAATCGCAAAGCCTGCTGAAACAGAACCGCCTGGGCTATTGATATATAAATGGATATCTTTCCCTGGGTCTTGTGACTCTAAAAAAAGCATTTGTGCAATCACTGCACGGGCGGAACCATCACTTACTTCTTCTCCTAAAAAAATAATCCTGTCGGACAATAGCCTTGAAAAAATATCATAACTACGTTCCCCCCGGCTTGTCTGTTCCGTAACATAAGGGATATTACTCATGCTGCTAACCTACCTCCTGTTGGATAATGTATAAATGGGTATCCAGAAGGCAGGCCCATCCTGCACATCTTTGGCTGTTTCGGAGAGGACATGCCATGTTTCCTATAAGTATTAGGCGTACATCCATAGAATTGTTTAAAGGCTAAGGTGAAAGCCTGCTGTGAACCGTAATGTGCTTCATAAGCGATTTCAATAATGGGCTGCTTCGTTTCCGCAAGTTTTTGGGCGGCTAAAGCCAGCCTACGTCCTCGTATGTATTTATAAACCGTGCATTTTGTTTCTGCAGCAAAAATCCTGGCTAAATAAAATTTTGAATAATTTAATGCATTTGCTATTTTATCCAGCGGCAAATCTTCATTAATATGTGTTTCTATATAGTCCACTGCTTTCTTTACAACGGTATTATGGCTCATATCTGACACCCCTTTCCCTAATGAATATAACATAATTCCTGAAAATTGTCTTAATAGAAATTGCCCTAATTAAAAATAAGAAAAATGGCAGGATACCGCATCATCATTTTAAATATACTTGTACATTCAAAAATCCTCCATTATAATATATCCATACAGATATAAAAGGAAGCAGGATTTGGAGGTAGGGAATGGAAGCGTATGTATATGCTGCCTTAAGGCAGAGGCCGGAATTAAGGGATAGGGCTGCAGGATGGTTTCATTGCAAATGGGGCGTGCCGCAGGAAGCTTACCTTGAGTGTATGGAAGCTTATCTCAATGGTAGGACTGAGTATGGCTGGTATCTTTGCTTAGACGGGGACAGGATTATAGGGGGCTGCGGTGTAATTGAAAATGATTTTCATGACAGGAAAGACCTCGCGCCAAATATTTGCGCTGTCTATACAGAGGAAGGATACCGTTGTAAGGGGATTGCGGGGCATTTGCTTCATAGGGCTGTAGAAGACTTGAGATCCAAAGCTATCACCCCGGTTTATTTACTTACGGATCATGTAGGTTTTTATGAAAGATATGATTGGGAATTTTTGTGCATGGTCCAAGGAAATGGGGAACCTGGGATGTCAAGGATGTATATCCACAGATAGCTGCCGGTTGCCTAGGGGATGGAATAGGGGAAGGAAAGGCGTATCGGGTATTTGATTGTTTGCATTATGGTGCGGCTGCTGGATGGAAGTAACAGGAAATGCCCGTTTGCTGCATTGGCGGATAGGAGGATTTGGATGGAGATGGTCCTATCGGCCTAGCGGAAGGCCGAAATTTGGGATGGGGCTTAAAAATATTATTTTGGGAGGCAGATATGGAATATAGGGCAAGCGGTTCGCTGATTATGGACTGCCTCGAAGCAGGCACCATGCAACAGCATGGCGCGGCAATTTTGGATGCATCCCTTCCGGCAGTATGTTTCTATGAGCATAGGGGCTATCGGACTGTGGGGCATGGGGTTAAGCTGGTCTATGAAATTATGGAGAAAAGGCTGGGGCTCATTGGAAGCCCTTAAAAGGAGGGGCCGGGAAACGGCCCCTCCCAGGTACTTTTATCATCAGTTAGGGGAGGATGCTTTGGATACGGGCCTGGGCGCTTCGCCGGCATGTGCAATCTTGGTATATTCTGCTATTTCCTTGCTGGTCGTGCAGAGGTCTTCAACCGATAGGCCATGGATATCCGGATTGCCCGTTATCCTTGCGAAAATCCTTAATTCCTCTGCGGAGCATTTCAGATAGTTTTCTACCCGTTTTGCGGCAGCGTCAATCGGCAGCCTTTTACGCAGCGTTTTGTCCTGGGTGGCCACGCCTACCGGGCACATCCCAGTGCCGCAGATACGGTACTGCTGGCAGGCAGCGGCCACCATAGCGGCAGAGGCAATTGCAACCGCATCTGCGCCCATTGCAATCGCTTTGGCAAAGTCGGAAGATACCCGAAGCCCGCCTGTGATAACCAGATCAATATCTGAGCCAATGGCATCAAGGTAGTTCCTGGCCCGGGAGAGGGCATAAATGGTGGGGACGCTGGTGGAATCCCGGATAAGGGCAGGGGAAGCCCCGGTTGCGCCGCCACGCCCGTCTATGGTAATGAAGTCTGGTTTGGCGTAGACGCAGAATTCCAGATCTTTTTCGATACGCCCGGCGGCAATCTTAATGCCAATCGGCCTGCCTTCACTCCGCAGGCGCAGTTCCCCTACGAGCGTTTTTAAATCCTCTGCGTTGTTGATGCCAGGGAATTTGGAAGGGCTGATAATGTCCTCCCCTAGGGGTTTCTTCCGGATGCCTGCGATTTCGGGCGTCACTTTGCCGCCTGGTAAATGCCCGCCCATCCCTGGCTTTGTCCCCTGCCCGATTTTAATCTCAATGGCGTCAGAAGACTTCAGGTTCTCATCGGTGACGCTATACAGGTTTGGCACATATTCAAAAATGTATTTATATGCGGCTTCTTTTTCCTCAGGCAGGATACCGCCCTCGCCGCTGCACATTGCCGTGCCGGCTGCGGCGCTTCCTTTTGCCAGCGCGGTTTTTGCCTCCTTGGAAAGTGCGCCGAAGGACATGTGGGAAATATAGACGGGCATATCAAGCACCATCGGCTTTTTCGCATGTTTTCCGATGACCGTTTTCAGGGAAACTTCTGCATGCTCATCCAAAGGCATGGGATCCAGCTGCGCCCCCAGTACGAGCACATCGTCCCAGTTTGGCATGTCCATCTGTGTGCCCATTGCCTCGATTGCCGATTTCCCAGTAACCGCCATCTCATGGATTTCTTTCATGTAACGGTAATTGCTGTCCGTCTTGCGGGTTTCCTGGGGATAATCCAGTTCCAAACCGTTGACGTTTGTAGGGGCGTCTGTGCTATTGGGCGCTTTTGCATTAAATTTTTCCGGCGGCTGTTTGCAGATTGGGCATGCTGTTAATTCAGAAAAGGGTTTTCCTTCTTTTTCCTCGTCATACACGTATCCGCATATGCTGCATTTGTAGACCATTGTAACTACCTCCTTTTTCTTTGCTGTACTTTATGGGATAAACTATCTTCCAGCCATAGGCCGGGGTTCCTTCTGCAAGCGGTTTTCCTAAGTTCTTGGCCAAACCGTTCCATTGCTGCCAGGCAATGGGCTGGATTTGGTTTCAGGTTATTTTTATTATAATGGTTTTATATTTTTTTGTCGAGAGATTATTTGTGCTCCTACCAGCTGCCTTGCAGTGGGGTTTTGGAGGGCGGGGAATTGCTAAAATGCATATTTTACGGTATAATTGGGAGGAAAGAGGCTGGTAAGGAGGGAAAGGCGGATGAAATTAAAGAATGTATTGATTGTTGTGAAAGATATGGAAAAATCCAGGCAATTTTATCATGACTTGTTTGGCCTGGAACTGATACGGGACAATGAAGGGAATATGATCCTGACGGAAGGGCTTGTGCTTCAGGAGGAAAAAATATGGAAAGGGTTCCTTGGGAAAGACATCATCCCAGAGAGCAATTCCTGCGAGCTCTATTTTGAAGAAAGGGAGATAGAAGCCTTTGCCCAAAAGCTGGAAAGGCTGTACCCGTCCATCCGGTATGCCAATCGGCTTATGTCCCATAGCTGGGGGCAGAAGGTGGTCCGTTTTTATGATTTGGACGGCAATTTAATCGAAGTGGGGACGCCCATGTAGCAGTGCGCCTGCCGGTCATATTTTTTATGGCGCCTGCATAGGGATATAGGTAAAAGGACACAAGGAAAGAGCCGTTTATGGATTGTGAAGAAGCCGTATACTCAAACGATTATTATGATTTTATCGTGGATTATTCCCTGCAGAGGCGCAGCGGCCCATATAAGGTCTGCCTGCAGCCAGTCAGCCAATATTTTGATATTACCTATTTGCCAAGGAAGGAGAACCTTCCGCTGAATATCCTGAATTATAGCTATACGGCAATCCCAAAGTGTTATGCCCTTATGGATGAGAGTGCGCTGGAGGCAAGCGGGATATTGAAAATCCAGAACCAGCCAGCCCTGTCTTTAAAGGGGCAGGGGGTGCTGATTGGCTTTTTGGATACTGGGATTGACTATGAAAACCCGGTTTTCCGCAACAGTGATGGGAGCACACGGATTGTATCTGTCTGGGACCAGACGGAACGGACGGGGCCGCCGCCGGAAGGTTTTATCTATGGGACGGAATATAAGGAAGATAAAATTAATAATGCACTGAAGTCTTTGGACCCGAGGTCGGTCGTGCCGCTGACCGATCCAGAGGGGCATGGGACGTTTATGGCCAGCGTGGCAGCTGGGAGCGAGGTGCCAGAGCAGGATTTCGTTGGGGCTGCGCCCTTTTCCAGGATTGTGATGGTAAAGCTGAAGCCGGCAAAGGAATACCTGCGGGAATTTTTCTTTGTGCCAAGGGATGCAGAGGCCTTCCAGGAAAATGACATCATGGCTGGGCTGGCTTATTTGGAAAGCGTGGCGGAGAGGCTCCACATGCCGCTTGTCATCTGCTTTGGGCTTGGGTCGAATATGGGAAGCCATACAGGGGTCAGCCATCTTTCTTCCCTGTTAAACGACTTAACGCTGCGTACGGGCAGGGCTACGGTGGTGGCGTCTGGGAATGAGGGGAATGAGCGGCACCATTATTTTGGCGTGATTGAAAAAGGGGAGCCATACCAAAATGTGGAAATCAATGTGGGGGAAGGGGTAGATGGGTTTTCCGTAGAACTGTGGGCGCGGCCGCCCCAGAGGTTCCTTGTGGAAATCATTTCCCCTACAGGGGAGAGGATGCCCAGTGAATATATTTTGTCTGGGGGACGGGAATACCGGTTTTTATTTGAGAATACGAAAGCAACGGTTGATTACCGGATTACTGGGATCCTGGACGGGGCGCAGGTGGTTTATTTGCGGTTGGAAGGGCCTTCCCAGGGGATCTGGAATATCCGGGTAATACCGGAGATGGAGATGGCAAGCATGTTCCATATGTGGCTCCCTATGAAGGAACTGCTGAAAGGGGAGGTCTTTTTTGTCCGCTCTAACCCAGACACGACGCTGACGGTCCCTTCCACAGCGTCTGTCCCTATGAGCGTGGGGGCATATGATGCAAGGGACAACAGCATCTACTTGAGGTCTGGCAGGGGGTTTACTACAACTGGCACAGTGAAGCCGGATTTCGTGGCTCCGGGGGTTGGGGTATTCGGCGCAGGGCTTAGGAACACCTTTACGACCAGGGACGGCACCAGCGTTTCGGCGGCAGTGACAGCCGGGGCAGTGGCCTTATTGATGGAATGGGGGGTTGTCCGGGGCAATTATTCTGCCATCACGAATATGGAGATGAAAAATATTATAATCCGCGGGGCGTCCAGGGATCCTAAAAGGACGTATCCAGATAAAGGGTTTGGCTGGGGCAGGCTGAACCTCTACCAGGCGTTTGAGAATTTGCGGATCCAGTAACGGCAGGATTCGATGCCTATGGTTTGCCCTCCTGTGATAAAACCCTGATAGGGAACTTCCGTGGGATATCTTAGTTGGAAAGAAAAACAGCGCCAGCGCTTTCGGCCTTTAAAGGCCGGATAATAGGAGCGGGCGCTTTTTTCTTTACCCTACGGTAAAGAGGCGTCTATTCCAGGTCCCATTTCCATCATGCCTGGATGGAGGGGGACATGGCTATCCGGGGATCCCACTGGGTAAAACCCTATCCTCCTGCATGCGTAAAAACGGGCGTCAAATGCGAAAAACAGGCCGTAAAATAGAAATGCTATTTGATATAATATAAAAAGCGTTTTCACATGATTCCTTAAAAATATAAATGAAGGAGAAAATTTATGGGAAATCAATTGGTATGGAGCAAACGGTATGACATCGGCATTGACATGATTGACAAGGAACACAGGAAGCTGTTCCGCATTCTTAACAAGCTTTTTGATATTGGGCCCCAAGAGGAGAAGAGCCAGTGGGTTTGCAAGGAGGCAGTCAAATATTTTAAGGACCATGCCATCAAGCATTTTAAGGACGAAGAGCAATATATGATCTCAATTGATTATGCTGGGTTTGAGATGCACAGGCGCATTCATGAGAACTTCCGGAAGATTACGCTGCCCGCCTTAGAAAGGGAATTGGAACTGACAGGATACTCAGAAAATGCAATGGAGCACTTCCTGGGTGTGTGCGCGGGTTGGCTGATCGGCCATACATTGACAGGGGACCAGGCAATCGTGAGCGGGGAGGCCATAAAGCTGTGGGAGAACCTTTTGCCGGAGGAGGAGCAGGCCGAAATGGGGCAGGCGGTCTTAAGCCAGCTGCGCGGCATGTTTCAGCTGGATGCGCGCTTAATCAGCAATTGCTATGGAGGTGAGAAGTTTGGGGAAGGGATTTACTACCGCTTGGTTTATGACACAGGGGAGGGAAAGAACTGGGAATTCCTCCTGGTCCTGGAAGAACGGCTGATTATCAATACGATTGGCAGCATGGTGGCAGTAAAAGCACAGACAGTGAACGTTATCCTGATGGATATTGCCCGGTATACCGCAAGGCAATTTGTGGAACACATCAAGGGGCATTTCCCAGCCTTGGCGCAAGCTGACGTAAAGGCAGAGCAGCTTTTGAATTATGAGCAGTTCCAGAAAGTATTTGAGAAGCACAGCCCGCAGTTCAGCCTGTTATTTGACACAGGAAAAGGATATTTTGCCTATTGCATGGCTGCGGGCGACATGCTCCTGAATGAGTTTGGGGGCTTGGCGGTTACAGAAAATACAATGGCTAAGGTGGAGCAATACTTGGACCAGAACAAAGCGGAGAAAATGGCCGCGAGCCAAAAAAAGAAAGTCCTTATTGTGGATGATTCGGATTTCATGCTGAAAACCATGGCGATGCTTTTAGGCGATGATTATGAGACGCTGACGGTAACTTCGGGTTTGTCTGCGTTCCGGAGCATTACGCTCGACAGGCCGGATCTGGTCTTGCTGGATTATGAGATGCCTGTCTGCAACGGGAGCCAGATTTTGGAAATGATCCGCGCCGAGAAAGAATTTGAAGATATCCCAGTCATTTTCCTGACCAGCAGGGTAGACAGGGAGAGCGTGAAAAAAGTGGTGGGGCTTAAGCCGCAAGGATATCTGTCAAAGTCCCTTACCCCGGAAATGATAAAACAGGAAATCGGCCGTTTCTTTGAGAAGGGCAGCCTTGTCAACGCCCCATAGGCAGGAAGCCAGATGAAGTTGCCGGTTTTACCCGCCAAAGCCGCAAAATAGTGTATAATACTTATTTGATGCAAAGAATGATTTGGAGGGAATAGGCCTGTATGCAACTTGTAATCTGTGATGACAATTTAAAAGACTTAACAGAACTGGAAAACCTACTGCAGAAGTACAGCGGACGCTGCCAGGAAATCCGTTTTGAGGTAGGGAGATTTTCAGATCCGTCCCTGTTGCTGCATAACATACAGACGGGGCAGCTGGCGGATATTTACATACTGGATATCCTCATGTCCAAAATGACAGGGATTGATTTGGGGAATGAAATCAGGAAAAGCAACAGGAAAAGCGTCATAATTTATGTCACTTCATCTGACGGCTTCGCCATAGATGCCTACGGCCTGCATGCAGCCAGGTATTTGCTGAAGCCGGTGGGGGAGGGCGCTTTCTTTGAAGCGCTGGATTATGCCCTGTCCCAGGTGGATGCCAGGAAGGATTATGTCTATCTGGTGAAGACGAAGGACGGCCTGGAAGCCATCCCTTACCCAGAGATTGAATATATCGAAAATTCTGCAAGAAGGCTGGAAATCCATTTGGTAAATGGGAAAAAGACCACGAGTATTTATCTGCGGAAATCTTTTGAAGCAGAAACAAAGGAGCTTGCCAACGCCCGGAATTTTATCTATGTCCATAAATCCTTTTTAATCAACCTGGATTATGTCAGGAAGCTGAAGCAGGGATGCGTTCTCATGGAAAGCGGCACAAGCATCCCGGTCAGCAGGAAAGGCTCTTTCGATGTAAAAAAAGAATACCTTTTATTTATTTCGGAACAATACCGATAAGGAGGCGCAATGGAATCTTTTACCATGCTGTCATATGCCATCAGCCATGTTTTCCTCATGCTGTTTATCTATTTGTTTATGGAGCATCGCTATCCGAGGGTAATAACCGGGCTGATATGTGTTTTTTCCGTTTTGTCCTTGGGCGTGCTGGACTGCCTTAAGATGATACTGTTTCCTGGCAGCGGCCTGTGCTATGTGGTAGTGACCGTCCTTCAGATTATCCTAACGCAGTCTGCGGCGTTTTTTATTTCCAAAGGAAGGAACGGGCGGGCTTTGTTTGTAGGGCTTAGCGCATCCAGCTATGTCATAGCGGGGGCAGTCTCCGCTGCAATTATAAAAATATGCCTGGGCAGCACCGTGCTTGCATTATTGGGCAGCGCTGCCATACACCTTGCTATTTTGGCGCTTTTATCTGTGAATATCCGGGAGATATGCTTGAAATACCAGGAAAGGAGCTGCGGGAAGGGCTGGTGGGGGCTATGCCTGATTCCCGTGTTTTTTTACTGCAGCTTTTCGTTCATTGCATTTTTCCCCCATACGCTTTATGACAATCCTGGGAATATCCCAGGCATTGTCTTTGTGGTCATCACTATGTTTGTATCCTACATCGTGGTACTCCGCTATCTGGAAAGCGAATACAAAAGAAGCGCCAGCTATTGGGAAAATATGCTCCAGCAATCTTATATCCAGGGCTTGGAAAACCGCTATTACCTTGTGGAACGGGCAGAGCAGAACCTGAAAATACTGCACCATGACATACGCCATTATTCCAGGATGATGGATTCCCTGCTGGAGCAGAAAAAATACGAAGAAGTGAAAGCGGTAAATGAACGCATCAGCCGTATGGCAGATGAGAATAAAGTGGAGGAATACTGCAGCAACCTGATTGTCAATACCATACTTTCGAATATGATGGAAAAAGCCCGTTCCCTTGGCATTGAGGTAAATCTCGAGGCCAGTGTGCCCAAGGAGATACCAGTTGACGATTATGAGCTTACCCTTGTGGTTGCCAATCTCTTTGAAAATGCCCTCCAGTGCGTGAAAGCTTTTGAAAAAGAAAAAAGGTATGTTGAAATGAAGGTTTATTGCCAGGAAGGCCAATTGTTCATCCAGACAAAAAACGCATACGAAGGGGAAATCCAGCTGGATCCTGTTACAGGCCTGCCCAAAAGCCACAAGAGCGGGAACCATGGGCTGGGGATGCAGAGCATCCAGGCTTTTTCGGAAAAGATAGACGGCACGATTGGCTGTTATTTAGATGGGGGCATTTTCTGCATGATGCTGGCTGCTAAATTTTAGGCAACTGGCCATATTAATTTTTATAGAACTGGCACTTTATTCTAAGGCCAGAAAGGGATAGACTGTTACAAGGCTGGAAAGGAACAGCAAACCCAACCATAACATTTGGGATAATTTCAAAGGAGGATATGGAAAGATGGCAGCAGGCAGCAGATGGGAATTGAATCGGGAATTGGCACAGATGTTAAAAGGCGGCGTCATCATGGATGTGACTACGCCAGAGCAGGCAAAAATTGCAGAAGAGGCAGGCGCGTGCGCGGTCATGGCCTTGGAGAGGATACCGGCAGATATCCGGGCGGCCGGCGGGGTATCCAGGATGAGCGACCCTAAAATGATAAAGGGCATCCAGGAAGCGGTCTCCATCCCTGTGATGGCAAAATGCAGGATTGGCCATTTTGCAGAGGCGCAGGTTTTGGAGGCCATAGAGATTGATTATATTGACGAGAGCGAAGTGCTTTCCCCAGCGGACGATGTATACCATATTGACAAGGCAAAATTTAAGGTGCCCTTTGTATGCGGCGCGAAGGATTTGGGGGAAGCCCTGCGCCGGATCCAGGAAGGCGCTTCCATGATTCGCACGAAGGGGGAGCCGGGGACCGGGGACGTGGTGCAGGCGGTGCGCCATATGCGGAAAATGAACCGTGAGATTGCCCGCCTGGTATCTATGCGGGAGGATGAGCTATTCCAGGCAGCCAAGGAATTGATGGCGCC
The DNA here is from genome assembly GCA_910588965.1 of uncultured Lachnospiraceae bacterium. Classification (GTDB taxonomy): domain Bacteria; phylum Bacillota; class Clostridia; order Lachnospirales; family Lachnospiraceae; genus Petralouisia. Next base: position 21,994 of record CAJUSO010000038.1, read on the forward strand.
CTATGAGTTGGTGGAATTTGTTCATAAAAAGGGCGGGCTGCCTGTAGTAAACTTCGCTGCTGGCGGGGTGGCTACGCCGGCAGACGCTTCCCTGATGATGCAGCTGGGCGCAGAGGGCGTGTTCGTAGGTTCCGGCATCTTCAAATCCGGGAACCCGCAAAAACGCGCCAGCGCCATTGTAAAAGCTGTGGCAAATTATAAGGACGCCAAGCTGGTTGCAGAGTTATCAGAGGATTTAGGGGAGGCAATGGTAGGCATCAATGAGCAGGAAATCCAGCTTTTGATGGCAGAAAGGGGCATATAAGATGAGGATAGGAGTGCTGGCCGTGCAGGGCGCTTTCATAGAGCATGAGCGTATCCTTGGGCAGCTGGGGGCGGAGTGTGCGGAACTGCGCAAAGGCAGCGACCTTCAGGGCGGGTTTGACGGCATCATCCTCCCTGGGGGGGAGAGCACGGTACAGGGAAAACTCCTGCGGGAACTACATATGTTCGGGGGAATGAAGGAGATGATTGCGTCGGGCGTGCCCGTGATGGGGACCTGCGCCGGCCTGATCCTTTTGGCAGGGCGCCTGTCTCATGACACAGCCGTTTATTTTGGCACCCTGCCGGTTACCGTCTGCAGGAATGCCTATGGCAGGCAGCTGGGGAGTTTTTCCGCCTCGGCGCATATCCGCGGCTTAAGGGGGGAAGGACAGGAATTTCCATTGGAATTTATCCGTGCCCCTTATATTTCAGAAATCCATGACAGGGAACATACTGTCCCGCTTGCTGTGCTGGATAAGATGCCAGACGGCTCAAAGGGGGAGAATATCGTAGGCGTCCGCTACCAGAACCAGGTTGGCCTTGCGTTCCACCCAGAGCTTACAGATGACAGCAGGTGCCATAAAATGTTTTTAGGGATGTGTTCAGGGAAATCTATGTCTTGACGGTGTATTCCTGAATGATTATAATACAATTAGTTCGTAATATAATCAATAAGGAGACCTTATAGCATGAAACCAGCATTTCAAAAAAACGGGGGCGCATCGCGCCAGAGGAAGGGGACGGCACTTACCTTTATCTTGATTGTTGTTGTTTTAGTGGTATTGGTTTTTTCAACCGGATGGTTCATGAGCTCATCGCAAAGGGCTACGGAGACATCTGTATATAATGTAAGCGAGTTTTACTTAAAGGAACTTTCTGCACAGACCGGCCGCCAGATGCAGATTAGCCTGAATAACGAGGTGCAGAACCTGGAGGCCGCCATCCATGCCCTTAAGGGGGAGGATCTTTTGGACAAGCCCGCCTTGCGGGAATATCTCCTAGATATGGCTGGGCTTTACAATTTTGATTTTTATGCCATTGTGGACGAGGATGGGATGGTATATACGGCAGACAGCGCCTTTTCCGGCCTGTCGAAGCTGGATTTCCTGTCGGAGGCAGATTTTAAGGAACCCCATATTTCCATCAACCAGGACTTGGGGGCGGAGAATATGGTCATTGTTGCCGTGCCTATCCGGGATATGGAATTCCAGGGAAAGCCGCTGGTTGGCGGCGTGGTGGGCATTAATGCCAGTACGGTTTCTTCTAAGGTTTCCCTGAAGAATGATGAGGACCAGATTTTTTCCAATGTGATTTTAAAGGATGGCTCTTACCTGGTTAAGACGCCCCATGTGCACCTTAAGGATAACAGCAATGTGTACGAGGCTTTGGAAAAGCAGGCTGATTTCCAAAAGGGGGATAGCGCACAGAAGATGCAGCAGGATGTGCAGGCAGGCAGGAGCGGGATTAGCTCTTATTACCTTGAAGGGATTTTGCATTATACATATTATGCGCCGGCAGAGGGGACGGACTGGTATCTTACCACTACCATCCATTACGGCACGGTAAGTACAAATGTGGAGACGGTGCGGTTTACCATTACAAAAAACAGCATGATCCAGTTGGCCGTGGTGCTTTTGGTGGTGTTTGGCGTGCTGGTCATTTATTTCTGGCAGCGGCGCAGGAATGAAATCCTCCATCTGGAGAAAATGCAGGCAGAGGAAGGCAGCAGGGCCAAGAGCCGTTTCCTTTCAAATATGTCCCATGATATCCGTACGCCTATGAATGCCATTATCGGGTTTACGGATTTGGCAATCCAGCATGAATTTGATGCAGACACCAGCCGTATCCATGAATACCTGCTGAAAATCCGCATTGCCAGCCGCCATTTGCTGAGCCTGATTAATGACGTGCTGGATATGAGCCGCATTGAAAGCGGGAAAATGCAGCTGGATATTGTCCCTTGTAACCTGCCGGAGGCTCTTGAGGGCATGAGGTCTATTGTGCAGGGGCAGGTGCAGGAAAGGGAGCAGTCCTTACAGATGGATGCAAGCAATATTGAAAATGAAAATATCTATTGCGATAAGCTGCGCTTAAACCAGGTGCTATTGAACCTTTTGGGGAACGCGATTAAATTCACGCCCCCAGGAGGCTCCATTACCGTTACTGCGGTACAAAAAGGAGGTATCTGCAATGGGTGGGGCTCCTATGAATTCCGGGTGAAGGACAATGGCATGGGCATGACCCAGGAATTTGCAAAAAAGGTATTTGAGCCATTTGAACGGGAGCGTACGTCTACCGTCAGCGGCATCCAGGGGACGGGGCTTGGCATGGCCATTACCAAGAATATCATTGACTTGATGGGGGGCTCCATCCGTGTGGAGACGGCATTGGATATAGGGACGGAATTTATCATCAATGTGGGCTTTAAAATACAGGACGGGAGCCTGGAAGAGTGCGAAGGGCAGAAACAGGGCTGCCGGCAGGAAGTGGATTTTACCGGCAGGCGGGTTTTGCTGGTGGAGGATAACGAACTGAACCGGGAGATTGCCATGGAAATCCTGCAGCAGTACGGTTTCGAGGTAGGCGCCGCCGAGGATGGGGCGGAGGCGGTGGAAATCATCCAAAATGCCCAGCCTGGGGCATACGACTTGGTGCTGATGGATGTACAGATGCCTATTATGGACGGCTATACGGCCACGCGGGAAATTCGGAAGATGGATTCTGCCTATGCCTCCATCCCTATCATTGCCATGACAGCCAATGCGTTTGAAGAAGATAAGCGGGACGCCTTAGAGTGCGGCATGGACGGCCATATTTCCAAGCCGGTGGATGTGCCGGTGCTCTTACGGGTTTTGGCAGATATCTTGAAATAACCCTTGCCTTTCCCTGGCAACTGTGTTAAAATATCATATCGTGAGACAAGAACATGATGGTCCTCTGTTACAGAATGTATTAAGAACATCTAACGAAATAGGAGGTCGCAAGATGAACGCAACAGAAATTATCAGGAACATTGAGAAGGAACAGCTGAAGCCAGAAGTCACAGAATTCCGCGTAGGGGATACGGTGAAAGTCTATGGCAAGATTAAAGAGGGGAACCGCGAGAGGATCCAGGTATTTGAAGGCATTGTCTTAAAGAGGCAGGGCGGCAGCAGCCGTGAGACATTTACCGTCCGCAAATTTTCCAATGGCGTAGGCGTCGAGAAGACTTGGCCGCTGCACTCCCCGAATGTAGAGAAAATCGAAGTTGTCCGTTACGGCAAGGTAAGGCGCGCGAAGCTGAACTACTTAAGGGGCCGCGTAGGTAAGAGGGCGAAGGTAAAGGAAAGGGTAAAATAATCCATTGAGGCATATGGAAGCAGAAAAGGGGCAAATACATCCGTAGTTGCCTCTTTTTCTCTTATCTTATAGAAAGGCCTTGCCGTATGGAAGCGGCTTTGCGCAGCGCTTCCATAGGAAATCCCGTCCTAGGATGCAAGCCTTACAGGCAGTATGCACACCTACACGGAGGGGAGAAACGGGCTTTGGGAGGATTCGCCCCAGGCGGCAGGGGCGCGGGACCAAAGGAAAAGGAAGAAGATGAGAAGAACAGCAGGATTGAGTTTTTATCGCAGGAAGAAAAAAATAAATACAGGCGTGTTAAAGGAAGTCATTGTCTGGGCAGTGGAGATTCTGCTGACAGTGGCTGTGACGGTGATTGTGGTATCCCTGTTTGGCTTCCGCATTTCCGTTGTGGGCTCCTCCATGTCCCCGACCCTTGAAAACGGGGAGACCATATTGGTGAACCGTTTCCTATACCATCTGTTAGAGCCCCAGCAGGGAGATTTGGTGGTGTTTTTGCCGAATGGGAATGAGAAGTCCCATTATTACATTAAGAGGGTCGTGGCAGTCCCAGGGGATACGGTACAGATTGAGGATGGGATGATTTACGTCAATGGGTCTCCTGTGGAGGAAGGGGAAGTCTTGGCCGTGGAGAATGCGCTGTCTGCAGAAGAGGAGATTACCATTGGCGAAGATGAATATTTTGTGATGGGCGACAACCGCAGCAACAGCGAGGACAGCCGGTATGCCAGCATTGGCAATGTGAAGAAAGAATATATTGTAGGGAAGGCGTGGATGGTGGCCTATCCCTGGAAGGAAATACGTTTTATAAAGTGAGGTGGCAGCATGCATTTTCAATGGTATCCCGGGCATATGACCAAGGCAAAGCGTCAGATGCAGGAAGATATGAAGTTGATAGATTTGGTAATAGAGCTGGTGGATGCCAGGATTCCTTCTGGCAGCCGGAACCCGGATATTGACGGGCTGGCGGGGAACAAGGCCAGGCTTATCCTGATGAATAAGGCAGACCTTGCCGACGAGAGGCAGACAGAGGCATGGATGGCTTATTTCCGGGAAAAGGGGTATTTTGCAGTGAAGCTGGACGCCAGGAGCAAGGCTGGCATGAAGGCAATCAGTGCAGAAATTATGAAGGCCTGCCAGGACAAGATAGAGAGGGACCGCAAAAGGGGGATTAAGAACCGCCCCGTGCGGGCAATGGTGGTGGGCATCCCAAATGTGGGGAAATCCACCTTTATCAATACCTATGCAGGCAAGGCCTGTGCAAAGACGGGGAATAAGCCGGGGGTTACAAAGGGGAAGCAGTGGATTAAGCTGAATAAGAACGTGGAGCTTTTGGATACGCCGGGGATTTTATGGCCCAAATTCGAAGACCAGCAGGTGGGGCTGCATCTGGCCTTAATCGGCTCCATAAAGGATGAGGTTTTAAATGTAGATGAGCTTTCCCTGGAACTGATTAAGATTTTGAAGGAACAATACCCAGGCGTGCTGGAAAAGCGCTATGGCATTCCAGAAGGGCAGGACGCGCCGGATATCCTGCTTTCTGTTGCCGAAAAGCGCAACTGCGTCAAAAAGGGGAATGAACTGGATTACAGCAAGGCAGCGGCATTGGTGGTGGATGAATTCCGCAGCGGGAGCCTGGGGAAGATAAGCCTGGAATTCCCAGAGGGGAAGGCAGGCTGTTAGGGCACGGTTCTGTTTGGTTTTGGGAAGGGAATCATTATGAGGAAGAAAAAGAAGGTAGGCGCCAGTATGGAAAGCAATGAGAAGGAAGCGCCCAAAAAGAAGGGCGTGCTAGCGGAAACGGTGAGTTTTGCCCTCTATATTGCTGTCGTATTTTTGGTTACATATGTGGTCATCCACTATGTGGGGCAGCGCACGCAGGTCAGCGGGATGTCCATGGAATATACGCTAAGCGATGGGGACAATTTGATAGTGGATAAAATTTCATACCGCTTCCATGACCCGGAACGGTTTGATATTATTGTATTCCCCTTTCTTAAGGAAGAGGAAACCTATTATATCAAGCGGATTATAGGGCTGCCTGGGGAGACAGTCCAGATTGGGGAGGATGGGGCGATATTTATTAATGGGGAGGAACTGGAGGAATCCTATGGGCGCGAGGTAATACAGAACCCTGGGGCTGCTGCGGAGCCCATTACCTTACAAGAGGGCGAGTATTTTGTGCTGGGCGATAACCGGAATGCCAGTTCAGACAGCCGGGATCCCAGCGTGGGGATGGTAAAGAGGGAAAATATCATAGGCAGGGCATGGCTCCGCCTGTATCCGTTTGATAAGATTGGTTTTATTAAGCACAAATAGGAGACAAGGGACGTTATGTGCCATTTGGCGTTGAGCCATAAATAGGAGGGCAGAAGTGGGAATACAAAGGAAAATAGGAGAGGTTAAATTAGAATTTCAGGCAGCAGAGGAGACGATGCTGCCTTCTTTTATCGCGGCATATGAAGAAGATAGGCGCATGGGAGTCCAGAAGCTAGTACAGCAGGCACGGAAGAAGCTGGACGCCATAGGGCGGGAGCGGGAACGGATAGAATCCATGAAGGCCTATGAGAGGAAGTATGCGTCCAAAGCGTATATTTGCGGCATTGACGAGGCCGGCAGGGGCCCGCTGGCGGGGCCTGTGGTGGCAGGGGCGGTCATCCTCCCGAAGGACTGTGAGATTCTGTATATCAATGATTCCAAAAAGCTGAGTGAGAAAAAGCGGGAGGAGCTCTATGAGGTGATTATGGGGCAGGCTGTCGCTGTAGGCGTGGGCATTGTAGGGCCACGGAGGATTGATGAAATCAATATCCTGCAGGCTGATTTTGAAGCTATGCGGATGGCTATTCAAAATTTGCCTGTAGTGCCCGATATATTACTAAATGATGCGGTAACGATTCCGCAGGTGGGGATTTTGCAGGTGCCAATCGTGCATGGGGATGCAAAGAGCATTTCTATTGGGGCGGCAAGCATTATCGCGAAAGTGGTCCGGGACCGAATCATGGTGGAGTATGATAAAGAGATGCCGGAATACGGCTTTGCAAAGCACAAGGGGTATGGGACGAAAGAGCATATTGCAGCCATTGAAAAACATGGCTTGTCAGATATCCACAGGAGGAGTTTTGTGAAGGGCATAAAGCACCCGTAACTTGCGGGATGGAAGAGCAGGAAGTGTTTGCAGAAGGGAGGCATGGACGGTATGGGATGGGTGGATGGTATTTTCCAGTATCAGGCAAATACCGCTTCCAATACGAATACCTTGAACCAGGTCAAGGGCACGGGGCGCCCCCTGCCTGTCCAAGGGCAGGAATTGGTGCCAGGGAAGGTGTTTGAGGGGACGGTCACAGAGATGAAGAATGGGCAGGTGACGCTTGGGTTAAGCGATGGGAAGACGATTTCTGCCAGGATGGAGCAGGGGGTGAGCCTTGTAAAGGGGCAGCCCATGCTGTTTGAAGTGAAGGCTAATACAGGGGAGCAGATTTCCATCCGCCCGGTCATGCTGGAGAGCGCACAGAACCCTACGCTTATGAAGGCGCTGGAGGCAGCGGGGATGAAAGCGAACCCCAGGAACCTCTCTATGGTAAACCAGATGATGATGGGCCAGCTCCCCATTGATAAGAACAGCTTGATGCAGATGGCGCGGGCTGTGGGGAATTTCCCCCAGGCGGATATGCAGACGCTGGTGCAGATGCAGAAGCTAGGGTTTACGATCAATGAGGATACATTGAACCAATTCCAGAATTATAAAAATGGGCAGCAGGCAATGCTGCCGGATATGATTACCCTAATGGACGGCCTTGCAGAGTTTTCAGGGCAGGCTTTTGGGAAGGAAGGCATCCTTGAGAATATTATGCTGCCCGCTAACGGACAGCCAGCCGCCAGCCAGGGGCAGGCAGCTGGCGCCAGCCAAATGCTGGGCTTCCAGCAGCAGTTATTGGATATTTTGCTGGGGGCGGATGCCTTGTCCCAGGAAGCAGCCGTGCAGAAGCCAGGGATTGACGGCCAGCTGGGAGAGGCTTTAAGCCCAGGGGTAACCAGCCAGCCGGGAGAGGCCAATCCTCCATCGGCAGTACAGAATCCAGGGCTGGCCGGCCAGGCAGAAGGGGCTAACCCGCCGGCAGCAGCACAAAATCCAGGGTTAGCCGGCCAGGCAGATACGGCGCAGGATCCAGGGCTGGCCGGCCAGGCAGGTACGGCGCAGGATCCAGGGCTGGCCGGCCAAGCAGGTGCAGTGCAGGATAAAGGGTTAGCCGGCCAGGCAGGTACGGCACAGGATCCAGGGCTGGCCAATCCGCCAGGAGAAATGGGGCAGGCGGGAACCGTGCGCCCAGGAGAAGCCGGGCAGGGGGCAGCGGTACAGGATCCAGGGCTGGCCGGCCAGCCTGGAGAGGTGGGGCAGGAGCCAGGCCAGGCGCCTTTAGATAAGGTTTTAGATCAAAGGGGGCAGGCAAACCTGGCAAAGCTATTACAGGAGATTCCCGGGGCGGGGGAGAACGGGCGGCTTCTGCCCAATGGCAGGCTGGATGCCAGCCTTGCCGCTGGGGAATTGCTGCAGCAGATTATGGAGGCAGTGAAGCATGCAAAAAACCTGGACGGCGGCATATTAAAGAAATTATTTTCTTCCAAAGAGTACAAGGGGCTGCTGAAGCAGGCCATGGCAGACCAATGGCTCCTATCCCCAGAAAACCTGAGGGAGGAAGGGGCAGTCAAGGAACTGTACCAGCGGATGTCCAGGCAGCTGGAACAGATCCAGCAGGCTTTATCCCAGGCGGGGAAAGAGGGGGCCTCTTTAGGCAAAACTGCCCAATCCCTCCAAAGCAATATAGAATTTATGAACCAGCTGAACCAGGCTTATGCCTATGCGCAGCTGCCGCTGAAGCTGCGCAACCAGAATGCCCACAGCGACCTATACGTCTATACCAACAAAAAAAACCTGAGGGATAAGGGCGGGGAACTCAGCGCCCTGCTGCACCTGGATTTGGACCATCTGGGTTCCACGGATATTTTTGTGAAAATGAAAGGGACAGCCGTCCAGACAGAATTTTATCTTGAAAATGAATCCTCTTACCGCCTGGTTGCTGGTTTTACAGGCCAGCTGGTGGAGCGTCTGCAGGAAAAAGGCTACCAATGTGAGGTCAAGGTGGAAAACCGCCAAAAGCAGCAGGATTTTGTGGAAGATTTCCTGGAACATGACAAGCCTGCAGGGAAGCTGCACCGTTATTCCTTTGATGTAAAGGCATAAAGGGGGGGCAAAGCGTTTTTGGGATTGGTTGGGGGAAGAGGGCATAAAGGAGCAAGGTTGGATGGAAAGAACATATTATAAGAACACAAAAGAGCCAGTCGGCATGGATACAAAAGCGGGCGAAAAAGAAAAAACAGCCGTCGCCATAGCTTATAACCCTGGCGAGGCGGCCCCCAAAATCATTGCCACAGGAAAAGGCTACCTGGCGGAGAAGATTATTGAAAAGGCCAAGGAAGAAAACATCCCCTTCTACCGGGACAACAAGCTTGCAAAGACGCTTTCCAAACTGGAAATCGGAGATATGATCCCTCCGGAACTCTATGACGTGGTGGCGGAAATCTTGGTATTTGTAGATGATATGGAGCATTTGAGGGGGAAGTTAGGTACATAAGCTTATGGACAGTGGGCAGCGCCTGGCAGGCGCTGTGCATAGCATAGAAGGCAGGATGGGCACGGTTCTAAGAGGGGAATGGCACAGGAGACAGAGGAGGGAAAGGCTTCATTGGCAGGAAGAGGGAATGCAAACCGCAAGAAGGGGGCTTTCTGGGAACAGCAGGCAGCAGAATATTTGGAGAAAAAGGGTTACCGGATTTTAGGGAGGAATTTTTACAGCTGCTATGGGGAAATTGATATTATTGCGGGGCAAGGCAGATACCTGGTATTTGTGGAAGTAAAATACCGCAGGGAGGGCGCAAGCACACATCCGTTGGAATCCGTCAGCAAGGCAAAGCAGCGCCGCATCTGCAGGACAGCGGCTTATTACTGCCTGCGCCATAAGTATCCGGAGGACACTCCCTGCCGTTTTGACATGATTGGAATCCTGGGCGGGGAGTTTATCCATTTGGAGGACGCGTTTGCGTATCTGTGAAAGATAAAAGGACCTGCCGGCTAGGGGCAAAAGGCTCTTAGCTGGCAGGCTTTTTATCTTAATAAGAAAAGACGTGTTGCTGTAAAGCAGGAAAGCCCATGGCTTTCCTAAAAGATAAAACCCTCCGGGGGATGTGCGCCCGCACGAGAGGGAAAAGATTGTTCCGCAATTGTGCCTGGCATGTCAAAGCGTGCAGCCCCCTCAAGATTGAGGGGGTAGGGGAGCGGAAGCAGGCTCGCCCGCTTTATTACTGCAATGCGGCAGAAATAAAATATGCTGCGAAAGCGCCCCCCAAAGGCGGAGAATCTTTTCATAGAGGGTAGTGCCCCAAGGCAAGTTGTGGTACACTATAAAAAAGGGAGTGGGTGGAATATATGATAACGAGGAAAATTGCGGTAAACGGCTTAAAGGGGAGAAGGCGCATGTCCCTTCTTCTTGTTTTGGTGCTTGCTTTCACCTTCCTGTTTCTTGTGGCGGCGCTCCTTTTGGAATCTAGCATGACCCAGACGAGGCAGTCCCAGAGACAGAAGCTGTACGGCACATGGCATGCAGCCTATCTGGGGGCGGATGTGGATACAAGCGGCCGCCTGCTGGAGGAACCGGCGGTAAGTGCAGCTGCAATATCAGAAATATTGGGAAAAGATATCCGGGCAGGCACTGTGGGTAGCTTCCAGCCTGCTTTGGCAGAAATAGGGAATCTGCATCTGGTACAGGGCAGATACCCCAAGGCTTCCAACGAAGTCCTGATAGAATCCCATGTGGCTGACGCATTGGGGCTTAAGGAGCCTGTAGGCTCCGCTCTGAACCTGACCATCTGCAATTCCCTGGTACGGGAAAACATGGAGGAATATCTCTATGGAAAGATTCTGGAGTATCAGGAACACTGGGACTATTACATGGAATCCTATGCCAGGCGCCAAGTCCTGGACAAGGAGTATGTGGGGGAAGCGACGCTGACCTTGGAGAGCAGATACTGTTATTTTCCGGAAGGATCCGGCTTTTCCACGCCGGAAGAAATAGAAGAGCATGGCTTGCTATATGAATAGGATCTCACGTATGCAAGGGGACATTTCATTTGCGGCGTCATTGATTCATATTCTGCCTTTTGGGACACAGGGACGTTTCCTGTGGCAAATGTTTTCCTGTCAGAGGCTGGCGCCAAAGAGGTGAATACGGTGGAGGCAGAGGTTTCTGGCATCATTTATTATACGCCCGAGGAACGCCCCTATCCGTTCTTTGCAAATGAAGATGGATACACGGTTTTGGCATCTACCGGCTTTTTGGCTCAGTTTTCCCCAGAAGCTTTGTCGAATCCTGCTTTGGTAGGCGCAGACCAGCAGGGCGGGGAGGGGCAGTTTGCCTTTGCTTTGTCCCAATGCCCTACCATGTATGGGGAGACCCATGTGAATGTCTATACGGATGAGGGGGCAAATGCAGTAGGAAGCGCCGCCAGCGTCATCAAGGCTGGGAAAAGTTATGGCATGGGGTCTGCCAACTATAATGAGGAAAATTGGAACCTGTATTTCAGCGCATGGAATACAGCAGTGGTGCTGGGGATGCTGGGAGGGACATTCCTGATGATTGCCCTGATGATTTTATGGAACATCCATCTGTCTGCCTTTGAGCAGGAGCGGCCTAGAATTGGGGTGTTGCAGGCTCTGGGCGTGGCAAATGGGAAATTTATCCGGGACCGTCTGTTTTGGGGCATGAAATGCGGCGCAGCATCCCTGCTGGCAGCCCACATGGTATTGGCAGGCGTTCTGCTGCTGGCGCAGGGAACCCATTGGGACTTGTACCAGTATCCATGGGTGTTCCACCTGTTGCTGTGTATAGCGTATTTCCTGGCTGTCACCGCCATAAGCTGCGGAGCCTATGTCCGTCTGCGGCGGTATACGCCCAACGAGAACCTGGTACAGAAGCAATAAGGGGCACGGGCGGCATCCAGCACATAATAGGGAGGGAAGATGCGGGTAATCTTAAAAGCAGAAAACATAGAAAAATGGTATGGAAATGAGAAGACAGGCGTGCAGGCCCTTCGGGGGATTGATCTGGAGATTGAGGAAGGCATGTTCTATGCCATGATAGGCAAGAGCGGCTCAGGCAAATCCACTTTGCTGCATATTTTAGGGGGGCTGGATGAGCCTACCAAGGGAGCCATCTATCTGGAAGGGGAGAATATCCTGCTGGCAGATGAGCCCACAGGCAACCTGGATGAAAAGACAAGCAGGGAAGTGATGGGCCTGTTAAGGGAATCAGCCAGGGCGTTCCGGCAGACAATGGTGCTTGTTACCCATGAGAAAGAAATCGCCGGCCAGGCAGGCCGGGTGGTGACGATTTCAGACGGAAGGATCCAATCAATACAGGGAAAGGGATAGGACTATTGGGCGTGGTATGCAGTGCTAGCCTTGTCTGCGATTATGATATTGATATATTAATTGTAGCAGAATATATGGATGATGAGCAAGAACTTTACGCATTGTTTCGTAAAAGCAGCCATAAGTTGATAAGATGCAATACGGAAGGCTGTGATAGGATTAAGATTTGGAGCAGTTATATTAATGTAAAATCCGAACTTCAGGAAGACAAATATTCCATCCAAATTATTAATGATACGTTTGTGTTGTGCAGCGTCCATTTGCTTTCAGACTCATATGTGGACCATAGTGAAGAAAGGCTGGAGGAAGCCAGAAAAATTATGTATGACGTTCAAATGGCAGAAGAAAAAATAAATTCCCCCAAAACGGTTATTATTGGGGATATGAATGAAATGCCCTATGGAAGAGGATGTTTAAATGCAAATGGATTTCATGGGTTACCAGCATTGAATGTTTCAGATAGGCCAACAAGAAAAGTTGATAAAAAGGAATATCGGAAGTTTTATAACCCTATGTGGAATTTGTTTGGGGATTTTTCATATCCGCCAGGGACATTTTATCTCAATAACTCAAACTTCCCACACCAGTTGGTGTGCTGAACCTTGAAAAATCAATACT
>CAJUSO010000039.1 GCA_910588965.1 uncultured Lachnospiraceae bacterium
ACCCAGATCCAGGAGAAGACGACCCAGATCCAGGAGAAGACGACCCAGATCCAGGGGAGGATGATCCAGATCCAGGGAAAAAGGATCCTACCAAACCCACCAATCCGTCGAAGCCAGGCGGCAGTAATTCCACCGGGACATCAGGCACAACCCAGACAGGTACAGGCGGCACGTCAGGCAATAGGACAACAACTTCCGCTTCCCGCAGCATGGGCACAGCCCAGGTCGGCAGCAATACGCCTAAGACGGGCGTTCCCTTCGATGCAAGATACCTTCTTTGTGCCGGCGTATTCTTGACAGGAGCATACCTGGTAATTTCTAAGAAAAAAGCCGGGGGGAAAGCATAGGGGGAACCTATCTGGTTTTTATAATAAGTTATGCAATTCTATAAGCGCCCCTTAAAAGGCTTGAGGAAAATGGCCATGTGTATTTGGGTATTTGACAGATGCCGTGAGGGCCAAAAACCCCGCTGCTGGCAGCGGGGTTTTTGATTCCCCACGCGGCCATGCCTGTATTATGGATGCCCTGGCAATAGGGGTGATAATGCATGGACAGAGCAAATGCATGGCTATGCCTGTATTATGTATGCCTAGCAGAAGGGGTGGTAATGGATGGGGAGGGCCAATGTATGGACATGCCTATTTCTTGGTTCCCAGCAGCAGGAATGGTAATGCATGGACAGAGCCAATGCATGGCCATACCTGCTTTTTTGCTTCCCAGCAGCAGGAGCCTGATAATTCTTGCAGCCCAGTGCAGGTATCCTGGCAGGAGCGTCACCCTTCCCTCTTTTTTTCATATTTTCTAAAGTTTCCCTATAAACAACCGATAAATAAGTTATACAGCGAACCAGAAATTACAATACTAGTGGAGACAGCATCCACACTACACTGGTATTAGGAAAGGAGATGCCCCTTATGCGAATAGAAGCATATAACCAAATCACTCAAATCTACAACAGCAGCAGGGCTTCGAAGGCAAAAGGCGCCGCCAGCACAGACAAGCGGGACCAGTTGCAGATTTCCAGCCGAGGATATGATTATCAGATCGCAAAGCAGGCCGTGGCAGAAGCGCCGGATATCAGGGAAGATAAGGTCGCGCCATTGAGAAACAGCATTGCTTCTGGAAGTTATAAGGTTGAGCCGGGAGATTTTGCTGCCAAATTGATGGAAAAGTACGAGGCATACAGATAATATAGAAATGAGGTTTCCGCATGGCCAGTTTAATGGAAAATTTTATGGATATATTAGAGAAGGAGAACGGGGAATACGAACGCCTTACAGAATTATCCCGCCAGAAGAGGCAGGTTATCATTGACGGGAATATCCCCGCTCTGGAGGAGATTACTGACCAGGAGCAGGAGATAGCCGGGATTCTAATCAATTTGGAAAAGAAAAGAGAAGAGATTGTCAATGATATGTCTATCGTACTTAGTAAGGATCCCGGTGAGCTGACGGTTACTAATATGATAGCATTTTTGAGTAAACAGCCGAAGGAGCAGCAGAAGCTAAGGGATTTGAAGGATAGGCTGCACGGCACCTTAGGAGAGATGGCACAGCTGAATGAACTGAATGAATCGCTCCTGCAGCAAGCCATGGAGATGACAGAGTTTGACCTGACTTTGTTTAAGAGTATGCGCCAGGCGCCGACAACTGCCAATTACGACAAGCGCGCGAACAACACGGGGGATATCCTGGGCGCCAGCGGCTTTGACGCCAAGCAATAGGCAGGTATAAGAAATCTGAATACAGCAAATTATTTGCGCAATACGCCAGGGACGGCATTTCAGCGGCACGGGTGTATTGCGCTTAATTTTAAGAAGGAAGCAAGATGGCGTATGAAACGGATTTCTTTTGCGTCTTGCAGATGACAGAACGAAGTGGAAGGGATGGTTAAGAGATATGGCAAATGGAATGGGAAGCCTGTATATCGGCGCCTCTGGCCTGCAGAATAGCCAGAATGCATTGAATACGACGGCGAATAACCTTGCAAATGTGGATACCAAGGGGTATGTAAGGCAGCAGGTGCTTTTTGCAGACCGGGATTACCTGAACATTGGGAATGCGTCCATCAGCAAGCAGCAGACAGGGCTGGGCCTTAATATTTTGGACGTGGTGCATACCAGGGATTATTTCCTGGACCGCTATTACCGCACAGAGAATGGGCGGCAGTCATTTTATGAAGCCACCGGTGAAGTGACAGACGGGCTGATTGATGTTTACCAGGAGTTGGAGGGCGAGGCCTTCCAGGATACGCTGCAGGGGCTTCTGACAGCCTTCCAGGAGATGTCCAAAGGGCCGGAGGTAGAGGTATACCAGAACCTGGTCGTCCAGAAGAGTACGGTATTCTTACAGAGGGTATCCGAAATGTATGGGGACATGAAGGAATACCAGAGCAAGATTAATATCAAGATTAACGAGGCCATTGACCGTATTAATGAACTTGGCCATAAGCTTGTGGAATATAACAAGGAGATTGTCCGCATTGAAGCCGGGGGGATAGAGACGGCTATGACCTTACGGGATGAAAGGGACAATGTGCTGGATGAGCTGTCTAATTTAGCGAAGGTTGATTTTTCTGAAAATGTAGACGGCTCTGTCCGGGTAAGGCTGGAAAACGTGGAGTTTGTGAATGATGCCCATGTCTATGAAATCAAAGGCATGGAGGATCCGGTAAATGGGTTCGTCAATCCTATTTGGCCGCAGCTGTCGGATATGGACCGCCAGCAGTATACGGATGTCTTTAATTTCACGGTAGATATTTCCTCAGAGCTGAATACGGATATTGGGCGCCTGAAAGCCTTGGTGCTGGCCAGGGGTGACCGCGCGGCCAATTATACGGATGTCAGCGGCCTTACGGCGGACGCCTACAACAATGGGGCCGGCATGTCTGTTATGATGGCGGGCCAGGCAGAGCTGGACCAGCTGGTGCATAAGATTGTTACGGCAGTCAACGATATTTTAAGCCCTACCAAAAAGGTGAGCTTTACAGCCATTGACGGCACCCGTTATGAAAATGCCAGGGTATGGGATGAAGAAAATGCATGCCTGGGCGCAGACGGCGAGAAACCGGGGCAGGAACTGTTCGTAAGGCGGGGATGCGACCGTTATACCAAGGTACAGGCAACTGACGGCACAATCTACTATGTATATAACGAAGAGAGCAAGACAGATACATCGAAGATGTACTGTATCCAGGGCCTGATGATTAATCCGGCTTTGGTGGAAGAAGAATCCAGGATCCCTCATTTGGAGAAAAACGGGGAACCCGCATGGGGGAAGATTGCGGAGAAGATGGTGAATGCATGGGCTGCGAAAGACCATATTGTCAATGCAAATAATATTGCCCCCTGTAACTTTATGGGGTATTATGAGCGGATGATTGTAGAGCTTTCTGCCAAGGGGAATGTCTATAACGGGCTTGCCACCAGCCTTTCTTCAGAAGTTGCCAGCATCGACAACAACAGGCAGCAGGTATTTGGCGTTTCCTCCGACGAGGAGCTGACCAACATGATTAAATACCAGAATGCCTATAATGCGGCCAGCCGTTTTATCAATGTGGTGTCAGAGATGCTGGAGCATTTAGTGACCAGGCTCTAAGGCAGCAGGGAAATACAGGATAAATAATAGCAGGGAAGTTACGGAGTATTAGGAGGACAATATGCCATCGACTTTTTTTGGACTGACAATTGCAGGGTCTGCCTTAAATTCATTCCATGTGGCGACCAATACGATTGCAAATAATATATCAAATGTGAATACCAAGGGGTATTCCAGGCAGGAGGCTGTCCATGTGGCGGCGGAAGCCATGCGCACAAACCAGAGGTTCGGTATGGTAGGGACTGGCGTGACCACGCCGGAAATCATCCAGAAGCGTGATTTCTACTATGACGTAAAATACTGGGACGCCAATGCCAAGGTAGGCAGGTATGATGCGGAACATTACTATATGGAGCAGATAGAGGATTACCTGGTAGACGAAGAGGGGGCAAAGGGCTTTTCCACCATTTTAAACGAGATGTTCGCCGCTTTGGAGACCTTGAAGGGGTCGCCGGAAAGCCTGGATTCCAGGAAGGCTTTTATTGGCAAAAGCCAGAATTTCGTCAGCTTTTTCTCCAGCATGAGCGCGGGGCTTACCCAGATTCAGAATGACTTGAACGAAGAGATTGCCGCACAGGTGGAGGACATCAATAGCATTGCCCAGAAAATCGCCTTACTGAACAAGCAGATCAATGTCATAGAGCTGCAGGGAACCAATGCCAATGAGCTGCGGGACCAGCGGGCTTTGCTGATAGACCAGCTGTCTGAGCGGGTGTCTGTGGAAGTGGAAGAGACAGAGGTCCCTAACAGCGTATTCCCGGATATGTACACAGGCGCTACCAATTACCAGGTGAAAATCAATGGGCATACCCTTGTGGATAATTTTGAATATAATACACTCAAATACGTGCCCAGGGAGAAGAAGATTAACCAGTCTGATTCAGAGGGCTTATACGACCTTTACTGGTCTGATACGGATATGCCGTTCAGTGCGGCGGGCTCAGGCTTCCAGGGGAGGCTCAAAGCGCTGTTTGCAGTGCGGGACGGCAATAATGCAGAAGCATTCCAGGGGAAAGTGCTGTCTGTTGACCCGGGCGGACGGGGGGATGTGGTTACCATATCCAACCCCAGCATTACGGATATTAACCATATGACCATGCCGGCAGAAGGCGTGATTACGATTAATTATACAGAATACCGTTATACAGGGTTTACTTATGATGCAGAGAACCAGACTTACCAGTTCCAGCTGAATAAGCCGCTTTCTACAGCTTTGCGGGAAGACCTGCCGGGCAGGACGGTGTCTATCGGCCAGAATATTGATACTATGGGGATCCCGTACTATCAG
The DNA here is from genome assembly GCA_910588965.1 of uncultured Lachnospiraceae bacterium. GTDB lineage: Bacteria > Bacillota > Clostridia > Lachnospirales > Lachnospiraceae > Petralouisia. Next base: position 4,885 of record CAJUSO010000039.1, read on the forward strand.
GCACAGATGAATAATTTTGTGCGGGAATTTGCAAAGCAGTTCAATGAATTACACAAATCAGGCGTGGACCTGAACGGGGACGACGGGATTTCTTATTTTGTGGCTAAGAACGAAGCGGATGGTACGGAGTATAGCTTTGGGGACCATCAGGCAAACGGCAGCATGGACGCTTTCGGGGATTCCTATTATCTGCTGACGGCTTCCAATTTCACGGTGGCTGGCGTCATCGCCAAGGATTCCAATAAAATGGTAACCTTAGAGAAGAAGGATTTGGACGACGGCGTTGCGACGCAGGAAATCGTGACCAAGATGCTCACGTTAAAGAGCGAGGCTGTCATGTTCCGGGGCGGGGGCGCAGACTCCTTCCTGAAATGCCTGATTAATGATAATTCCGTGGATACGGAGAAAGCAAAGCTTTTCCTGAAGAATTATGAGAATATCCGGGAGGCTGTCGAAACCAGGAGGATGTCCATCTCAGGCGTGGATGAGGATGAAGAGGCTTTGGATATGCTGAAGTTCCAGAATGCCTATAATCTGGCGTCCAGAATCATACAGACCATGTCGGAAATGTATAACCGGCTGATTTTGGAAACCGGCGTATAAGGAGGATTTTAAATGAGAGTCACGAATAGCATGATTAGCAAGAACAGTATGTTCAACATGAATAACAATAAGATATCTGTGGATAAGCTGAACAACCAGATGTCCTCCCAGAAGAAGATTTCAAGGCCTTCCGAGGATCCGGTCATCGCTATCCGCGCCCTCCGCTTAAGGAGCAACTTAAGCGAGCTGAACCAGTATTATGAGAGGAACATCCCGGACGCCCAGTCCTGGATGGAGGTGACAGAGGGCGCATTGACCAATATGGAGACGATTTTAGGGGATGTGTATAAGAAGTGCGTACAGGGCGCCCATGATACGCTCACAGAGGAAGACCGGGCGTCTATCCTGAAAGACCTCCAGTCCCTGCGCCAGCAGGTATATGCGGAAGGGAACGCAGAGTGCATCGGCAGGAGTGTCTTTACGGGCTATAAGACGAACAGCAAGCTGACGTTCCTAAAGGATGACCAGGATATCACATATGAGATTTCAGAGCCGATTTCTTACAAGAACATTGAAGAGAAGAGGTTTTACAGCAATTATGTAGAATTGCCTGGCTCCCCGGCAGAGGTACAGGCAGGCGTGCCCATGGATCAGATGCCGCAGGAGTATACGTTTAACCGTATCCGCCTGTCCTATGAAGGGTTAGGGGATGTCGATCCGAAAGATATCACATTTACGGATGCAAATGGGAACCAGCAGAGCCTGGAAAATTTCTCCTTCCCGGTAGCTGGTATGGATGTGTATACAAATGTTACGACGGATAAATCCTATGATGATTGGGTAAAGGAAGGCTATCCCGTAGGCGACAATGAGGTGATTTTCTTTAAAGAGACCGGGGAAATGATCTTGGGCAAGAATGTCGCCGATGCGATGGGGAACAACAAGACCCAGCTGGGCATTACCTATACGAAGAAAGGTTTTTCCGAAGGGGAACTGCGCCCGGAGCATTATTTCGACTGTAAGAATATTACAGACCCAGACCACCCCATTGAATATACAAAGTCCAACCAAGAGATTAAGTTCACGGTTGCCTTTAACCAGGACATTGTGGTGAACACCCAGGCCAGCGATGTGCTGAGCAGCGCCATTGGGCGTGATGTTGACGAACTGACCAATGTCGTGGAGGCAGCTATCGCAGCCCATGAGAAGGTAAAGAAAATCAAGAGCATGAAGGAGGAAGCCCAATATTCAGACAAAGCCTCCCAGGATGCCTTGGACCAGTGGCTGGAAGCGGCAGAAAAAGAGGCCTCTTATGCAGATGATAACCTGCAGAAGGTGTATGCAAGGGGCGAGACCAATTTCCAGAAATATAAGAATGACGTGGTTCTGGCAAGGACTGACCTGGGGAGCAGGGAGAGCCGCCTGCTGCTGACAGAGAACCGCATGTCCAACCAACAGGCTACGATGGAAAAGCTGAAATCCAGGAATGAGGATAAGGAGCTTTCAGATATTATAATAGAATTTACGGCGGCCTACAATGCATACCAGGCTTCCCTGCAGGCATCTGCAAAAGCCAATGGCCAGACGCTGCTGAATTACCTGTAAAGGTATCAATGGAAGCTGCAGGCCGCAGAAGGGGAGGGTTTGGTTATGCTGTGGTTTGCAGCAAATTCGGAAGCTGGAGGAAGAAAATGCAGTTAAACACAAGGTTATTTGGAGAGATTGAGATAGAAGAGGATAAAATTATCTTTTTCGAAAAGGGGATTATAGGCTTCCCGGACTGCAATCAGTTTACCCTGATTTCAGACTTGAAGGAGGATGGGAGCCCGAAGGGGATTTCCTGGCTGCAGTCTTTAGATGAGCCGGCCTTTGCGCTTCCGGTTATGGATCCGCTGCTGGTTAAGGAAGACTACCGCCCTTGGATTGCAGAAGAGATGCTAAAGCCCTTGGGAGACCTGAACGAGGAGAATATCTATATCCTGGTGTCCGTAACGGCTACGGAGGATATTACGAAGCTGAGCGTGAACCTTAAGGCGCCCTTTATCATTAATGCGGAAGAGCGCAAAGGGCATCAGATTATTGTGGAGGATGATTTTCCCGTAAAATTCATGGTCTATGATATATTGAAGGCAAAAAAAGAAGAGGCAGGTGAATAGGATGCTGGCATTGACCAGAAAAAAGGGAGAGTCCATCATTGTCAACAATGATATCGAAATCAGCATCCTTGAGCTGCGCGGCGACCAGGTGAAAATCGGCATTACCGCGCCCAAGGAAATCCCTGTTTACCGTAAGGAAGTCTATCTTCAGATTCAGAAAGAAAATGAAGCGGCATTGTCAGCAGATAATCTTTCAGCACTGAAAGAGATATTGTAATAATTCAGATAATTTGCCGGTTGTTCTAAATTTTCGTCTCAGGCAGCCGATATATATTGATAGAAAAATAGGAAGAAATAAGGAATATTTCACACGGAGGTGATTTAAAAATGGAGGTTGGAAAAATAAACACACCAACTGCGGCCTATCAGGGAAGTGGGCCGGAGCTGGCTGCGAAGAAAGAGACTGAAGTAAGTTCTGGTATGCAGGCGGAGAAGAGGGTAGTCAGCGATACGGCGGCAGTGATTAACCCTTCTTATACAAGCGCTGCAAAATCCGAAGATGATAAGCAAAATGGGGCGGATGCCCAGGAAACTGCCAACATGAACCAGATTAAGCGCGCAGTGGATGAGGTGAACCGCAAGGTAAAGAATAACGAGCTGATTTTTGGGATTCATGAAGCAACGAACCGTGTAACGATTAAGGTGATTGACAAGGGCACGAAAGAGGTGCTCCGCGAGTTCCCGCCAGAGCAGACCCTTGACATGATTGCCAAGGTATGGGAACTGGCTGGGATTATGGTAGACGAGCGAAGGTGAGCATCCGGATATGGCGGCCAGGTGCAGCCATGCCAGGTGCGCTTAGATTTTAGATAGGATAGGAGGGAACAGTACATGCCAATTAGGATTTCCGGATTAAATTCAGGACTTGATACAGATTCCATTGTGCAGGAACTGGTATCGGCATACCGTACCAAACAGGATAAATATAAAAAAGAGCAGACGAAGCTCTCCTGGAAGCAGGAAGCCTGGAAAGAGATGAATACAAAGATTTACAATTTTTATACGAAATCTCTGTCCAATATGCGCCGTGTTGGTAATTTTAATAAGAAAATCACTACTGTTTCGGATAGCACGAAGGCAACGGTTACAGCCGGCTCCGGCGTTATCAACGGCACCCAGACATTGAAGGTGAATGAGCTTGCGACAGCAGGATACCTTACAGGCGGTAAGCTGAAGATGTCTGGTTCCAGCGAAAAGATTGATGCGAACACCACATTGTCATCTTTGGGCGTAAAGAGCGGGACCTTAACCCTTGAGGTGGGCGGCGAGAAGAAGACCGTTCAGGTTACCGGGGATATGACTGTGAAGGATTTCACAAGTGCGTTAAAGGAACAGGGGGTAACTGCTAATTTTGATACGGCACAGCAGCGGTTCTTCTTAAATTCTGAGAAAAGCGGCGTGTCGAACGATTTTAATTTCGTAGTGGCGGAAGGGGATAAAAATTCCTTTGAGATATTAAATAGCTTAGGCCTGGCGACAGAGGATAATTATGAAAACGCCTACAAAGGCGACGCTGACTTAGAGGCCAACAAGAAGAATTACTCCTTTGCGGATAAGGCAGACGCTACAAATGCAGAGATTGAGTTAAACGGTGCGCTGTTTGAAAGTGAGAGCAACACGTTTTCCATCAATGGGTTAAATATTACTGCAACTGGCAAAAGCGACGTTATGACCATCACCACTTCCACCGATGTGGACGGCATTTACAATATGATTAAGGACTTCCTCAAGGAATATAACGAGGTAGTCAACGCCATGGAAAAGGGCTACAATGCAGCATCAGCCAAAGGCTATGAGCCCCTGACCGATGACGAGAAGTCAGAACTGTCTGACAAGGAAGTGGAGAAGTGGGAGCAGAAGATTAAGGACTCTATCCTGCGGAGGGACGATACGCTGCGTTCCGTCCTGAATGGGATGTCCACTAACATGGCCAAGACTTTTGAAGTAAATGGCAAGAAATACAGCCTTTCTTCCTTTGGGATTAAGACGGCAGGCTATTTTAACGCTGCTGAAAATGAGTCCTATGCATACCATATTGACCATGACCCAGACGATTCCGTTTCCTCTTCCAATGACGACAAGCTCCGTAAGATGATTGAGGAAGACCCGGATACGGTAGCAAGCTTCTTTACCCAGCTTGCCACCAGCGTATATGACAATTTACATGAAAGAATGGGTTCCACTACCTTGAGCGGCGCATACAAAGTCTACAATGACAAGCAGATGCAGACGGAGTATGATGAATATACAAAGACCATTAAGAAATGGGAACAGAAATTAAAGGATATGGAAGACGCCTACTACAAGAAGTTTTCCGCAATGGAAACCGCGTTAGCTAAACTGCAGTCTCAGACGAATTCACTCTCTTCACTGTTAGGCGGCTGATAAGGAGGACATAAGGTGATAGCAAACAGAGGATATGATGCTTATGCCAAGAATAAGATTTTAACAGCATCCCCCGCTGAGTTGACATTAATGCTTTATGAAGGGGCGATTAAGTTCTGCAACATTGCGATTGTTGCGATTGAAGAAAAGAATGTGGAGAAAGCCCACATCAATATCACGAAAGTACAGAACATCATTGCAGAATTTCTGTCAACCCTGGATCATAAGTACCCGGTAGCTAAGGATTTTGAGAATGTTTATAATTATCTGATGGATCGTCTGCTGGAAGCAAACCTGAAAAAAGATAAGGAAATCCTGGAAGAGGTGCTGACGCACCTGCGTACCATGCGCGATACCTGGAAGGAAGTCATGGAACGGAACAAGACGAAAAAGGCGAATTGATTATGGGAAATGACTATTTAAGCGTGATGATTCAGAGCCTCCAGAAGAAATCCAAGATTCTGGACGGCATTATCCGGATGAACAATGAACAACATCAGATTCTAAGCCAAGACGAGTTAGATGCTGAAGCCTTTGATAAGAATATTCAGGAAAAGGGCGGCCTGGTAGACCAGATTAATTTCCTGGATGAAGGCTTTGAAGAATTGTATGGCAGGGTAAAAACTGTAATCGAAGCAGAAAAGCAGGCACACAAAGAAGAAATCCTGCTGATGAAGAAGCTGATTTCAGAGATTACAGAGAAATCGGTATCTATCCAAAGTGAAGAAGTACGCAACCGCAGGCTGATGGAGCACAGGTTTTCGCAGGAACGCAAGAAGGTCCATGCGAAGCGGAGCACCTCTGCAGCGGCAAACCAATATTACAGGAATATGGCAAAACTGAATTATATGGACGCCCAGTTTATGGATAAGAAGAAATAACAAAAGTGAATATAGGAAGCCGGTGCAGTCTCTGCATCGGCTTTTTGGGTGGGCAGGGGAACGCGTACTTTGTTTGGAAGGGAAAGCAGGAAATATGGATGGCAGAAAGGAATGGATGGATGAATTATAAAATTGAAAATGGATACCTCTTGCTCTATACGGAAGGGGGCTTTCGGGCAGAAAAGCAGGATTTTTATATTGAAGGCAGTAAAATTACCAAGATTGGTTCCTTGGATACAGAAAAAGATAGGGAGTACCAGAAGATAGACGCCGCGGATCAATTAATCATGCCGGGCCTTATCAATATGCATACCCATGCCTATATGACCGTGATGCGCAATTATGCAGATGACGTTGATTTTGATGAATGGCTGTTCCGGCGGGTGATGCCGGTGGAAGACCAGCTGCCGGCAGAGGCAGCCTATTGGTCTTCCCTGCTGGGATGTATGGAAATGATACAGACCGGGACTACCAGCTTTGTGGACATGCATATGTTCCATGGGCAGTCCCCGAAAGCCGCCCAGCAGGCAGGGATCAGGGCGTTTATTGGGAGGGGGCTGGTAGGCGAGGATCTCTATCAGGACGGCTACAGCCGCTTTCAGGAAGCGCTGGAAGAGAAAGCGGCGTATGAGAGTGATTTGATTAAATTTATCCTATCCCCCCATGCCATTTACAGCTGTTCCGGGAAACTCCTTTGCCAGGTGGCGGAGGAAGCGGCAAAGCAGGGGATGTTAAAGCAGATCCATCTGTCGGAAAGCAAGGCGGAAGTGGACAATGCTATTGACAAATATGGAAAGACTCCTGTAAAATATTTATCAGATTTGGGCTTTTTGGATAAGGGCACGATTTTAGCCCACTGCGTCCAGATGCGCCAGGATGATATGGATATCCTGCACCGCCATCAGGCAAATATTGTGACGAACCCTGCCAGCAATGCCAAGCTGGGCAATGGATTTGCGCCTATCCGCGAAATGGCGGGGAAAGGCCTCAATATCTGCATAGGCACAGATGGGACAGCCAGCAACAATACCCTGAATATGTTCCGTGAGATGGCGCTGCTATCCTTGATCCACAAGGGGATTGCCCAGGATTCCACCGAAGCCCCGGCGCAGTCTGTCTTAAGGGCAGCCACCATAAATGCGGCCAAAGCCCTAGCTATGGAACAGGAGATAGGCGTTATTGCGGAACAGGCGAAAGCTGATTTGGTATTTGTGGATTTGCATTCTACCTCCCTGTTCCCCAACAATAATATTGTTTCCTCCCTCTGTTATTCGGCCAATGGCTCGGAGGTAGAAAGCGTGATGATTAACGGCAAGTTTGTCATGCGCAACCGCCAGCTGCTCACCATTGATGCAGAACGGGTATACTATGAGGTGGGGAAGATTGTGGGGCAATGCCTGTAAAAACCAAAGGCATCCTGCTGATGAAATAAATTTAAATCGAAAAGGAGACATATCATGAGTATTGTAAAAGACCCTTCCTTAGCTCCTTCCGGAAGAAAAAAAATTGAATGGGTTCGCTCTTTCATGCCAGCCCTGACAGAAATTGAGAAGAAATTTGAGAAGGAGAAGCCGTTTAAAGGCCTGAGGATTGCAGTGTCCGTCCATTTGGAAGCCAAGACAGCCAACTTGGGCTTAGTCCTGGCAAAAGGAGGCGCAGAAGTCTATCTGACGGGCTGCAACCCGCTTTCCACCCAAGACGATGTAGCCGCAGCCGTAGCAGAGATGGGAGTGGAGACCTTTGGCATCAAAGGGGTTTCTGCCCAGGAATACGAGGATCTGTTGGTGAAAACCTTGGCTTGCCATCCCCATCTGGTAGTAGATGACGGCGGCGACCTGATCAATCTTCTGGGCGGCCGCTGCAAAGAGTATGCAGACCAATTAATCGGCGGCTGTGAGGAGACCACGACCGGCATCCTCCGCTTAAAGGCCAGGGAGAGGGAGGGCGTCCTGCCCTGCCCCATGATGGCAGTGAACGACGCGAAGGCAAAGCATTACTATGACAATAAATACGGCACCGGCCAGTCTGTATGGACGGCAATCATGGACACCACGAACTTAATCGTGGCTGGGAAAACCGTTGTAATTGCAGGCTATGGATGGTGCGGGAAAGGAACCGCTATGCGCGCCAAAGGCATGGGGGCGAACGTTATTGTGACGGAAATCGATCCGTTCAAAGCATTGGATGCTACGATGGACGGCTTCCAGATTATGCCGATGGACGAGGCTGCAAAATACGGGGATATTTTTGTAACGGTGACAGGCTGCAAGGACGTCATTGTGCCAAGGCATTTTGAAGTGATGAAGGACAACGTCGTTTTATGCAATGCGGGCCATTTCGACTGTGAAGTGGACGTTGCCTCCCTGGCAAAAATGTCCGTAAAGCAGGATACGCGCCGCAACAACATCGTAGGGTATGAGCTGCCAGACGGCCGTACCTTGAACGTACTGGGAGATGGCCGCCTGGTTAATTTAGCTTGCGGCATGGGCCATCCGGCAGAGATTATGGATATGTCCTTTGCCGTGCAGGCTTTAAGCCTGCATTGGCTGGTGCAGCATAAGGAGGAATTGGTGACGAAGGTGTATAACGTGCCGGATTCCATAGACGATGAGATTGGCCAGTACAAGCTGGCGGCCATGAACTTGTCCATAGACAAGCTGACGCCGGAACAGGAGGCCTATCTTTCAGGGTGGGCAGTAGATTAAGCAGATGGATAGGGAGACGCACAGGGAATGCCGCATGGCGGCAGGCTCTGTGCGTCTTTTTTCATCTTATAGGATAGACCGTGAGGTGAAGCTTCCTGCTTTTATGGGCAATTGGCGTTTTAATGAAATCTATTTTGGCAGTTCAGACAGTGCCGCATTTTATTTAACATTCCCCAAAAAATAAGATGGCAGGTGTTTTCCGTGATTGCCATTCCAGTTTTTTATATCAGTTCGCCAAGCAGTTTTCCATATCATTTCCTTTTGGTTTTTCTTCCCATGCCCTCCATGTGGGCCTGCCTTTTTCCTTTCCTTAAATTTCCGTTCACAACTTTCTTATCTTCCATAATCCATCGTCCAGAAAAAATGTATCGCCCTCTTTCTTCGGTAGCAGCCGTTTTGGATGTTTGGGATGGACGTCCCTTGTACCATAACTATCTGGTAAAGATGGAAATAGCAAAGAGTATTTTTGGAATAAGAATGCCCTATATGGTGTATAAAGTAAAGGCGCATTGCATTTACATCCTTTCTATCCCGCAGCCATCTGCCGGATTTACAGAACAAATGGGCGCTGAAAATAATAGGTGCAGAAGGTTGGTTTGGCGGTCGGCATGATACTATAAAAAAGAAGTGAAAACTCTTTTTTTATAGGAAAGTGCGTCCTATAAACAAAAACGCTTCGCAGGGATTGCACCGCGGCGGGAAGGGAGCATGATGTGGAAGCTACCCGCCGCAGGCCCAGAATCCTGCTTTGCAGGATTCTTTTTTATAGATTGCCTATAAAATTAAGGGTTTTATGAGATTCTAAAACTAAAGAATTGGCAGTATATGATGCTGCCAGAATGGAAATGGAGGTTTTGCAAATGAAGAACAGAGTATTTGGTTATGTCCGTGTGTCCAGTGTAAGCCAGAAGGAAGACCGTCAGTTAATTGCAATGCAGCAGAAATGTGTGCCAAAGAAGAACATTTTTGTAGATATGCAGTCTGGAAAGGATTTTAACCGCCCAAGGTATCAGGAGCTCCTAACGAAGCTGAAGTCAGGGGATTTGCTCTATGTAATGAGCATTGACCGCCTGGGGCGTAATTATAAGGAAATCCAGAAGCAGTGGTATATTCTTACAAAAGAGATTGGGATTGATATCTGTGTAATGGACATGCCGTTGCTGGATACGAGGAGCGGTAAGGATTTGCTGGGGTCGTTTATTGCGGATCTGGTGCTGCAGATTTTATCTTTTGTGGCGCAGAATGAATGGGACAGCATCCGCACACGCCAAAAACAGGGAATCCAGGCAGCGCAGAAACGGGGCGTCAGGTTCGGCAGGCCAAAGAAGAAGGATCCGAAGGACTTCACAGTGCTTGTTGCTGCATGGGAGAACAAAGAGATAGGGTTGGCAGAAATTTTGGGGAAATGCAATATGTCAGAATCGACGTTTTACCGAAGGCTAAGGGAATACCGGTCGCTGAAGGATTAAAAGCAACTGTCAAAAAGTGTGCTTTTTGACAGTATAAATATCTCAGATATTTTATCATAATTTTCCATTTCTTTCAAGGGAATTACATATTTTTTAGGGTTTTTTGTCATTTGGTGCTGCAACCGGCAGTTTTTGCGCTGATTTTTGTAAGAGGGAAAAACTGTCAAAAAGCACACTTTTTGAGAATGGAGAGAATATATGGAAGCAAGGCTAGGGATTGAATATGCCACATTGACAAGCAAAGGCGGACGTGCTGTAAATGAGGACTTTTTGGACGTTTCCGTCATGCCGCATCAGCTTGCGTTTATCCTTTGCGACGGCTTAGGGGGGCATGGGAACGGAGACGCGGCTTCGCGGTATGTGACGGCACGGCTGAAAGATGAATTAGAGCATTTTGCGGACATTGAGGAAGGTATATTAAAAGCGCAGGAAGGGCTGTTAGAGAAACAGAGGCAAGAAAATGCAGAGGGCTCGATGAAGACAACGGTGACTTGCCTGGTGCTGCGCGGTGAGACTGCCAAATTTGCCCATATAGGGGATTCCAGGATTTATTATTTTGAAAAAGGAAAATATGTAATGCGGAGCCAGGACCACAGCGTGCCCCAGATGCTTGTAAAACGCGGGGAAATCGCAGAGAAGGATATCCGACGCCATGAGGACAGGAGCCTGCTGCTGCGCGTGATGGGCACAGAATGGGACGGGCCGAAGTACCAGGTTGTGGAAGGGATCACATTGACGAAGCGCAGCAGCTTCCTTCTCTGCAGCGATGGGTTCTGGGAACTGATTGATGAGAAAATGATGTGCAAAACATTAAAAAAAGCTGCAAACCCGCAGGAATGGCTGGATTCCATGGAAAAAAACGTGCTTGAGAATGGGAAAGGAACCAATATGGATAATTATTCTGCAATTGCGGTCTTTGTGAGGTAAGGAAGAGAGATGGTAACGAGATGTAATAATGGGCATTGGTATGATTCTGGCATGTACAATTCCTGCCCGCATTGCAGGCGGGCAGGAGAAAGGCTTGGGCTTTGGGCTGACGATATTGAGGAGGACGACCATACCGTATCAATTGCGGAGGCAGGGCTCTCCCAGGGGGAAGAACTGGACGCCCTTATCCGGAAATCCTTTGGGAGGGATGCGCCGCAGGAAAGCGGGGGAAGGGAAGGGCAGGCCGACGAGGGCAGGACAATCGCCTTTGGTTTCTTTGGGATGGCAAAGAAAGAGCCTGTGACAGGCTGGCTGGTCTGTATGACAGGAAGCGGGCGGGGACAGGATTTCCGCCTGCATGTGGGGAAAAATTTCATCGGGCGCAGCCCGTCTATGGATGTGGTACTGACGGACGACAAGTCCATTTCCCGCAAGAAGCACTGCTCCGTGATTTATGAGCCCAAAGAGAACATGTTTTATGTGGCTTCCGAGGAGGGGAACCAGGTGTATTTAAACGGCCAGCTTTTAAAAGCTACAGAGAGCCTAAGGGAGGGCGATACGATAATGATAGGGGATACCAGTCTGATGTTTGTGCCATTTAACAGGGAGGGACGGAAATGGGAGGAAGAGTGAAAGGGGCAGGTATTATTTTCAGGAAAGCAGCGGCGTTGGCAATGGCGGTGTTGTTCCTGCTCTCTGGCAGGGTATTGGCAGCGGTGACAGTCCTCCCCTACATTGCAGAGCAGGCGATAGGGAAAGCGCCAAACCTCAAAGTGTATATGACCGGTTCCAAAATCCAGAAAACATCGCAGGTTACGGGAACCATTGGGGACATTGCCTTTGCGCAGGACGGGGATATCGCCACGTTCCGGGAGAGCGGCGAGGCGATTTCCTATATCGTCCTGATGGATAATTCCGGGTCTGTCAACGAGGAGCAGTTTGGGGAAGCGAAAAGGCAGCTGGAGGAACTGCGCAAATCGCTCAAGGAAAATGACGCAATGGCTTTATATACAGTAGGATCCGACACCCCCCAGGGGGAGAAGGCCTTGGTATTTGGACGGGAAGTGGGGGCAAAAGACAAAAAAGACAAAAAAACAGACTGCGAAGCGATACAGGCGATCCCGTATATGAATACTCCTGAGAGCGTGACAGTGCTTTACCGTTCCCTTAACCAGATACTGCAGGAACAGGCGTCGCCTAAGAAGCGTACCGTTGTCTTGCTGATTACGGATGGGGAGGATGATTCGAAGGGAAAAGACATTGATCATGTGTCCACAGCAAATACAGTGAAGGAGGCGTCCGTCCCCGTCTATGGCATCGTGCTTCAGGCGAAGCCTACATCGACGGGGGAGTATGAGGAGCAGGATGGGAAGATAGAGTATACCAAGAATGAGATCCTTGCTGCAAAAAACAGCCGGGGCTATTATTGTGACTGCAGCGTGGATGCGGCTCCTGAGAGCGTACAGAATGCTTTCCAGACCATCCAGGCTATCCTGCAGGATGAGACGTATGTGCTAAAGCTGAAAGCACCCACCAACCAGGCTGCCGGGAAGGGGAGCCTGAGCCTGACCGTGGACAACAATGCCGTGGACGCGGTGACGGTGGATTATACGGATTATGAAGAAGATAAGGACGCCCCAGAGATTGCGGGGGCAGTGGAGGAAGCGGGGAGCAATTCTATCACATTCACATTGCAGGATAAAAACGGCGTCAATCTGGCGGATGTGAATGAACTGTCTAATTACAGCGTGCAGGCCGCCGGGGAGGACGGCAGGGTCTGGGCGGTTGATTCCGTGAACGCCGTTGCGAAGGGCAACGGGGCGACAGTCACACTGACAGTATCAGAGGATTTTTTTAATGATGATTATACGCTGCGCTGCAGCAATATCAGGGACAATTCGCAGGATGGAAATAAAATGGACGCCGCGGCGGAGTTTACGGTTGAAAAAGGATTGGACGCAAATAAAGCCGCGCGTAGGGAGGCGCTGCAGTCATACTGGTGGGTTGGCCTTGTAGCGCTGGTGCTTATCATTGGCTGCGCCATTATTGTTGTAATCCGCAAAAAACGCGTGGAGGTGGCGGGGGTGAACCCCGATGAGCTGCAGAAGCCGGAGAGCCGGGAAATCCGCCTTACGATTACAGACCGCAAGGGGACCATCAAAAACGTGGAGTGGATTGTAGAAGGGAGCCTGTTTATTGGGCGTTCTGATATCTGCAATATTTATTTTGACGACGACCGTCTTTCGAAGCAGCATTTTGTGATAGAGACCAATAAGATGGGCTGTTATATTGAAGATTTGGAATCTTTGAATGGTACGTTTGTCAATGGCGTGAAGCTGACAAACAGGAGGATGCTGCTGGATGGGGACATCATCACGGCTGGAAGGGAGAAGTTTGTCTTCCATATGCCCAGGCAGCAGCCGGCAGGGAATGGAGGTGAATAGCAGAAAATGTTCCGCATACATAGAAAAAAGGAAAGCGTTTCCCGCATGCAGGGCTTGGCACAAGAGGAAGCGCCCAAGAAGGTGGTCCGTAAAGCGCCGCAGATTACGACCCTGGCACGTACGGCAGTGGGGAACCGCGACTACCAGCAGGACGCCCTGTATGTTACGCCAAGCAAAATACTGGCTTCCAATAAAAAGACCAGGGTACTGGCATTGGTATGCGACGGCATGGGCGGCATGGCGGACGGCGGAAGGGCCAGCGCGACAGCTGTCCAGATGATGGTACAAGGGTTCCGGGAGATAGAAAAAGAACCGGAATGTGACATCCCCCTTTTTTTCGAAAAGGAAATCCGGGCAATCGACCACACGATTTATAATTTCCCAAGGGAAAATGGGAGAGGCTCCGGAACTACCATGGTGGCCTGCATCGCGGAGGATGACAAGCTGTACTGTGCTTCTGTGGGGGACAGCAGGATTTATATGGTACGCAACCATCAGATGTATCAGCTGACGAGGGACCATAATTATGGGATGAAGCTGGATGAAATGGTGGCGGCAGGCCAGATTACGAAGGAGGAGGCGGCGGCGCATCGGAAGAAAGAAGCGCTGATTAGTTTCCTAGGCATGGGGAACGTGTCTTTGATGGACATCAATTACGACCCAATCCCCCTGCAGTATGGCGATATGGTCATGCTCTGCAGTGATGGCGTCACGAAAACGCTGTCAGACGGACAGATTAAAAAAATAATTTTGGCAGATGCGGTCCGCCCAGCACAGAAAGCAGAGGCGCTGGTAGAGGCGGCAACACATGCCAATTCCCATTCACAAGACAATACCTCTGTCGTGTTGATCCATTTCGAGGAAGTGGACATTAAGAAGCAGAATTACTAACAGTTCAACGTACAAGTTCATAGGATGCTTGGAAGGAGGAAGATATGAATTTATGCAGATGTGAAAAGGGGCATTTTTATGACAGGGAGAAATATGCAGTCTGCCCGCACTGTGCAGGAGGCGGCGATGTTGATACGAAGCGCACGGAGGCCTTTTCGAATGATGTGCCTACGGGCGGGGTATCGCAGATGGCGCCTCCGCCAGACCAGGGGTTTGTGATGGGCGCTCCCCTGACAGGCCGGATGGATTATGCGCCGTATAATGCGCCGCCTGTGATGGCGGGCGCGCAGCCGGTAGCTCCGAATGTACCGCCTGGGATGATGGGTGTGCCGCCCGTGATGCCGAATGTGCCGCCGATGGTTCCGGAGATGCCTGCGGATCAGATGACGGTTCCCATAGAAGTGACAGACACGGTGGGCAATATGGCAGATTTCAGGGATTTTGGCGGGGCGGAAGATTCTGACGACCATACGGTTGGTTTTTTTGACGATGTCTTCCCGCAAGCAGGAGAGCCGCCTGCAGGCGGCAGCCCATCGGCTCCGAAGGCAAACCCGAAACCTGCCCCAAAGCCTGCCGCGCATATGCAGACGCCCAATATTGTGTCCACGCCTTGCGTTGGCTGGCTGGTTCCGCTGGGCGGGGCGCACATTGGGGCTTCTTTCACGCTGAAAGTGGGCAAGAATTTTATTGGGCGCGGGATGGACATGGATGTGGCGCTGACAGGGGAGAAAAGCGTGTCGCGGGAGCGCCATGCAATTGTCATCTATGAGCCGAGGGAAAGTATCTTCCTCGTACAGCCGGGCGAGTCAAGCAGCCTTACATACCACAACAATAAAGTCGTGCTGATGCCGGTACAGCTGGAGGCATACGACACAATTACCGTGGGGGACGTCGGCCTCCTGTTTCTGCCGCTGTGTGGGAAACGTTTCCAGTGGGGAGAGCTGCTGGAAGCAATGAAAAATAAAAACAATGGATAAGAGGGGGAGACATGAACCGTTTTGCAAAAACATTCCGGGTGCTTGCATCGCTGTGCGTCCTGTTTAATATGGCCTCCCTGTTCCTGCCGGCCGTAACGCGCACCCAGGATTACTATGCAGACCTTGCCTGGACGCAGATGGATTACATACGGGGGGCGATATCACAGTGCGTCCCCTCTTTGGCGATAGGGGGGCGGGAGGTTACGGACGACCAGGCGGTTTGGGTGTTCGGTTTTATGCTCCTGCCGGCTATCGTATCGTTAGCCGCAGGCATCTGGGGGATTGCCGGGAGCCAAGTGCAGAAAATGAGCAGCATCCTGGTGATGGCTTCGCTGTTACTGTATGCCGTCATGGCGGCCACCATCGGCAGTTTGTGGCCGGAAGCCGCGGCAGGGCAGGCATACAGCCGCGGGGCCGCATGTGTGGCTGCGTTGTCGCTTTCTGGCCTGGGAACCCTTTTTTCTGTGGCGGCGTTGCTTGCTACCCCAAGAAAAGTGAAAGTGGTCCCGAATGAAATCCCGCAGCTGAGAGAGGTCAGGGAACAGGTGGAAGCGAAGTATCATATCATAGCGGGGGAAGGGCCGGGACAGGAGGCCCAAAAGGCGCCTGCGCACGGCGTGCTGGTGGGGCTGACAGGTATTTATGCAGGAGCGGAGATTTCCATTGCGGATGGGAAAGAAATTTTGCTGGGCAGGAGCCCGCGCAACCATCTGGTGTTTGAAGGGCAGGAAGACATCAGCCGCGAACATTGCAAGATCCGTTGGGATGCAACGCGCCAGGAGTATGTTATCAATGATTATTCCGCCAATGGGAGCTTTATCAAAGGCAAAGAGGACTGCCTGCCCCAGAACCTGGATATTTTGCTTGCGCCAGGCACGACAATTATGCTTGCTGATGAGAAGAATACCTTTTACCTGAAGTAAGGAGAAAAAATGGCTAGTGAATTGTGCATGAATTGTTTTAGCGTGAAAGGGCAGTATGAGGTGTGCCCTTATTGCGGCTATGTAGAAGGGACGCCGCCGAAGCAGCCTCATTACCTGCCCCCGGGCGTGATCCTGAAAGGACGTTTTATTGTCGGGAACGTAATCGGCGCAGGCGGTTTTGGGATTACCTATAAAGCCTTCGATTCGGTTTTGGGCGTGGTGGTGGCGGCAAAAGAATTTTACCCTGCAGGGCTTGTCAACCGTGCGCCAGGGGAATGCCAGATTGGCCTGCTCTCCGGCGAGAAGGAGGGGCAGTATGCAGACAGGCTGAACCGGTTCCTGATGGAAGCCCAGAGCGTCGCCCGGTTTGGGAAGGCGAAGGATATTGTAAATGTCTTTGACTATTTTGAGGAAAATGGCACGGCCTACATGATTATGGAAAATATTGAGGGGGTGCTTTTAAAGGATTACCTGGATAAACAGGGGGCGGTGGATCCGGAGACGGCCATGAGCATTATCATGCCCATCATAGAGGCTGTAAAAAAGATCCACAGCAAGGGGATTATCCACAGGGATATCAGCCCGGACAATATTTTTATCACAGACGAAAATGAGATTAAGGTGTTTGATTTTGGGGCCGCGCAGCTAAACGGCAGCAAAGAGGGGATGGCGGCGGAGCCAGTGATTAAAGTGGGCTATTCGCCGCTGGAACAGTACCGGGATAACAGCAGGCAGGGATTTTATACGGACGTCTATGCGGTGGGGGCAATCCTGTACCAGCTGCTTACAGGGGAAAAGCCGATGGAATCCACGGAGCGCGAATTTAAGGACGAATTGGGATCGCCCAAAGAGCTGGGCGTGCAGCTTAGCCCAAATATGGACCGGGCTGTCATGGAGGCGCTGAGCGTGCGACAGGAGCTGCGTTTCCAGGGAATGCAGCAGTTCCAGGATGCGCTGCTCAATAAGAGGATTGCAGAGTACCCCAAGGAGAAAATACGCAAGCGCAAGCGTACCCGGAACTGGACAATCAGCCTGGTTTTGGTGGCAGGCCTTGCGGTGGCAGTGGGGATCGGCCTCTATTCCACCGTGCTAAAGCCCCAAAACCTGATGTTTGACACGCCGGTTCAGGCAGGGACCGAGATTACCGTGTGGGTGGAAAACGAAGACCAGAAAGCCCAGATTGATGAGCTGGCGAAGAACGGGTTTAAAAAGGGCGAGTCTTCCAATACGGCGGATGAACGGGTGAGCAAGATGCAGGAGGAAAATGAGTCAGTCACGGTCAAGGTAGAATGCAAGGAAGACATGGAAGAAGCGCTGGATAAGGCGCAGGAAGAAGGAACTCCGCTTCCGAACATGTTTTTGGCAGACCATGTGGCAGATTTAGAGGAATATGGGCTGGTCTCCCTGAAAGAGAATGTCTATGCCTCCCTGAACCAGGAGGACTACCTCTTTTTGGATGAATATAAGAGGGCTTACAGCAGCATGGAGGAGATGCCCACAGGGATTGACACGCTTCTGCTCTATGCATGCCAGTTTGATTACCATAAGGACAACGCATTAGAGGACTCATGGTTCGTGGGGAATGCCAGGCAGCAGGATACCGTAGAATTGTCTGAGCTGACTGCGGACGGCACGAAAGACGTGGGGAAATGGGCGGTGATAAAAGGCGCTGCGCTTGCAAAGGCGCTGCCTTTGGGCAATGGGAAATGGGAGAAAGTGTTTGCCAGGAACAGGAAGCCGGATCTTGATATGGTAAATGCCTTGATTGGCATACAGGAATTTAATTTGGAAGAAACGAAGAAGAAATATATGGTAAACAAAGACCAAAAAAGCAAAATCTATGGGAACAATATCGTTGCAGGCGCAGCGTTCCGTTCCCAGATGAACCAGGCGCGGGATCAGGTGGGGGAAAAGGGGGCGAACCCTTTAAGCGGCTACCGCACATATGTGGTGACGCAGGACGGCAAGATGCTGGTGGATCTCTCAGAACGTTATGCCATCACCAAAGAATCCAGCCAAGACCAGCAGATTGCGTGCATGCGCATGCTGTGGGTGATGCTCAGCGAGATTGGCCAGTCAAAGAAGCAGGCTCCGGGGCAGACGACCTATCCCATCCTTTGCAGCGCGTTTGAGGAATTCCCATCTTACAATGCTGGTTTTGGGGGATTTGTGCAGATGGTCGTTGATTACAAGGAGTGCGTCCTGATAGGCAAATGGGGCAGGGACGCCCAGGAATTTGTATCCGGGCTTTCCGGCAAGGATGCTGGGGAAATCGAAAGCTATTGTGAAGAAGGCTATTTTATGGAAGGAAAATGACGGGAAGCAGCAAAGGAGAAAGAATATGAAAAGAGAGAGGAAGATGTGGAAAAGATGGTTGGCTTCTGTCCTGTGCATGGCAATGGCGCTGCCGCTGTATCCGCAGCAGGCGGCGACAATGGCAGAAGGGCAGAAAGCCGGGGCGGAAGGCAATCCAGACGTTTGTGAGGAGGCCGACTATGACGGCGTGGAGCCAACATGGGGAGAATGGACGGAGAAAGAAGGGCAGGCTGGGGATTGGATAGCGGCGGCTCAATTAAATTGCAAAAATTGCGGGGGGAAAACGTCTGGCCACAGCCAGGAGATGGAAGTGGCGGTCACGCCAGAGGAGACAAAGCCTGCTTCTTGCGAAGCAGAAGGAGTGCGTACCTATCAAGCTTCCTTTGAGTGGGATGGCAAAATGTATGAACATCCAGAGCCTAAGGAAGTGGCAATACCAGCAAAGGGGCATACCTATGGGGAGCCTGTATGGGAGTGGGGCCTGGAAGGGGAAGAGAAGGCGGCCAAAGCCGTGTTTATGTGTAAAGTGTGCAAGAAGGGGCACGAAAAGGATGGGAAGGTGGAAGCTATCTCCCACAAGGAGGCAACCTGTACCGCACCGGGAGAGATGGTTTATAAGGCGGCAGTGGCCATCCCAGAGGAGGAACGGCCGCAGTTTGAGAAAGCATCTTACGAAGGTACAACGACGGTAGAAGAACCCATAAAGGGGCATAAGTATGGGTGTCCGGTGTGGCAGTGGGATCTGGCAGGGGAAGAGAAGGCGGCCAAAGCTGTGTTTGCGTGTAAGGCGTGCCCGGAAAAAGATACAAGGGACGCAGAGGTGGAAGCCATCTCCAGCAAGGAGGCAACCTGTACCGAATCAGGAGAAATAGCCTATCGGGCGGCGGTGGTCATTCCAGAGCCAGAGCGGCCGCAGTTTGCGAATGCATCTTACGAAGACACGAGGAGCATAGTGGAACCAGCAAAGGGCCATACCTATGGCGAACCTGTGTGGGGGGAATGGCGCACTGACGCCGGGACAGGCGAATGCCAGATTGACGTTACATTTACCTGTACGGAATGTGGCACGCCAACGGAGACGAAGACGGTAACAGGAAGAGAGGTTAGCCGCAAGGCTCCGACATGTAAGGAGGGAGGCAGCGTTTCCTACCAGGCGCAGGTGGGGACAGGCGTCCCGGGCGAGACAGCGCTGTCACCTATTTTGGAAAAGCCGATTCCTCAGGAGGGCCATAGCCATGCCATTTCCAGCAGCACATGGAAATGGGATGCCGAGGAGGGAGCGTATTACGTGGAAGTGACTACGGCTTGCGCAAAGTGCTTGGAGGAAAATGTGCTGTCTGTGCCTGCCAAGGAAGAGGTGAAGAAGGCAACCTGTACGGAAACGGGCGAGATTACCTATACGGCGCAGGTGCAGGTGGGCGAGGCGGGATACCCGATGTCAATGTCCATTTGGCTGCCAGCAGAGGGGCATGCATATGGGGAGCCGGAATGGAGGCTGAGCGAAGACCATAAGACGGTTACCGCAGCGATGGCCTGTACCAAATGCGCGGAAGGGACGGACGGCCACCGTATAGAAGGGAGTACAGGGCCAAAGGCGGAAATCGTGCCGGCAAGCTGTACGCAGGCAGGGAAGGCAATTTATACTGCAAGCGTAGCGCTTGGAGGCAACACATATACGAAACAGATAGAGTTGGCGATACCGGCGGCCGGGCATAAGATGAAAAAAACGGCTGCGAAGGCGGCTACATGTGAAACGGCCGGGAATACGGCATACAGCGCCTGCGAGGCCTGCAAGAAATATTTTTCCGATGAACAGGGGAAGAAGGAGATTGCGAAAGACAGCTGGGTGGTAAAAAAGAAAGGGCATAAGATTAAGAGTGTTGTGGCTGTGAAGGCGACCAAGGCAAAAGCAGGCAGCCTGAAACGCAAATGCAGCGTATGCGGGAAGGTGGAAGATACCATTAGCATTCCGAAGACGGAACTGGAAATCAATATTGGCAGCTCTGCAAAAGTAGTGAAGGACCCTAAAAAATGCAAGGTCAGCCTAAAAAATGCATCGATGTATAAAAAATACCTTACGCTGGACGCAAATAAGGGGACAATTAAGACAAAGAAGGATTACTCGGTAAAGTTTAAGGAATCTATCCCATTGACTGTGAAAATTGCGGACAAGACGTATAAGGTGAATGTGAAGGTTAAAATCCCAGCCCCGAAAGTGGACATTAAGAAGAAGAAAGAGGGCGATTACTATCGTTTTACATTTAAGTATCATATTAAGGGAGCGGACAAAATCCGTGTGCGTTGTAATGTGAAAGGCGCAAAGGATGAAGCATTAGACAGATATCTGAGTAAGCCGAAGAGCGATAAGGATTCCTATATTTATTTTAGGCTGGCAAAAAATGAAAAAGTGACATTTACCATTACCGCTTTCTATGGGAAAAATATCTCAGAAAAGCTGGTAATTACGAAGTGATTGTGGGAAGGGGCGTACCAGATGCTGTGGTTGTATGTGGGACGCAAGAAGGGATGTGACGGTTTATGAAATTATGTATGGGATGCATGGAGCAGATTGGGGATGATGTTGCCGCTTGCCCTTACTGTGGCTTTAATGAGGGAATGTTCCGGCAGGAGTCGTATTACCTGGATCCCGGAACGGTAGTTGGCGGCAGGTATATTGTTGGCAGGGTGTTGGGTTACGGAGGCCATACAGTTTCTTATTTGGGGATGGATGCGGGTGGGGGACGTAAAGTAGTCGTGAAGGAATACCTGCCAAGCGACTTTTCCACCCGTTCGGAGGGAGACAAGGATGTAACAATTTATTCGGGGGACGGACAGGAGCAGTTTGAGCAGGGCCTGGCAAATTTCTTAAATGAGGCGAACCGCATGGAACATCTGCAGGATACGCAAGGGATTGCAAAAGTGTACGACTGCCTGGCCGAAAATGAGACGGGGTATGTCATTTCAGAGTATGTGCAGGGAAAGACGCTCCAGCAGATTTTGCAGGAAGGAAAAAAGTACAGCGTAAAAGAGGCTTTGGATTTTATCTGCCAAATCCTGCGGGGGCTTTCTGGCGTCCATGATATGGATATCGTCCACTGTGATATCTCACCGGATACGATTACCGTCACGGATACAGGCGAGATCAAACTGATGGATTTTGGCGCAACCCGCTATGTGACAACGGCAAATTCCAAGAGCCTGTCGCTTATACTGAAACGGGGATATGCGCCGGAAGAGCAGTACCGCAGCAAAGGGAAACGCGGGCCATGGACCGATGTTTATGCGCTGGGGGCTGTCATGTACCAGATGATTACCGGCACAGTCCCCCAGGAATCGGTGGAGCGCGCCCTAGAGGACGATTTGAAAGAGCCGTCGAAAATGGGGATTAAGATTTCCTCAGATATAGAAAATGCGCTGATGAATGCGCTGAACGTATACCAGGAGGAGCGCACGCCGTCAGCAAAAAAATTCCTGGAGGAACTGAACAGCAGCAATGTCAGGCGCATCAAAGTGAAGCGGAAGAAAAATAAGATGGGGAAATTCCCGCTCTGGGCGAAAGGATTGGTAGCATGCCTGGCTTGTGTAGTAGTGGCGGGCGGCGCCTATATGTTCCAGGGGATTGCGTGGGGAGGCCCGGATTCCCTGGGCGGAGATGCAATTATCATGCCGGATCTCCGGGGGAAGACCCAAGAGGAAGCAGAAAAGAGTATCCAGGAACTCAATGAGGAGTATGGCTGGGAAATCAAACTTGACTTAGCGGAAAACGAGTTTGTATTTGATTTGAGGCAGGAGGACGGCACCGTATGCACACAGTCCGTTCCGTCCGGGACAGAGCTGCACAACCCGGAGAGCGAGGAACAAAATGGGGAAATTGCGGGCGGTATTTCCCGTGATGAAGAGGGGAACCTTACCGGCAGCATAACCATCGCCTTGTATAGCGGGCAGAAGCTGCGCTATCAGGAAATCAGCGGGATGAATGCCTATAAGTTGTCCAAGAAACTGGATATGGATTTGAGCACATACGGCGTTAAGGTAGAGGATAACGGGAAAAATTATTATGACCTGGCCCTGCTTGAGGTGGAGGGGGTCCAGATTTCCCCGGAAGATTTGGATAAAGAGGAAAACCGGGACAAAGTGATTCCTTACAGCAAAGATATCAAGATCCACTACTATGCATCGGATTTCTTTTATTGGAAGGAACTGCCGGACTTTGCGGCCGAGAAGAGCCTAGACAGTGAGGAACAGCTATACCAATATGTCGATGAGAAGGAGATGAAGGAGAGCGGCAGGACGAAATCGCTGGGCGACAGCAATCTAGTGGATGACGGGTATGTTGCGGTTGACACAGAAAAATATAAGGAGGGGCAGATTGTAGGGCAGACGGTAAAGGCGGGAAAGGAGTATAATGAATCCCAGCCTGGGGAGACGATGCTCGAAATCCAAGTGATTGGCAAAGTCTTCCGCTTTCAGGGCAAGACAGGCGGTGAATTTCTGGAGGAGATTAAAGGACAGCCGGATTGGGACGGCTCTGTCAAGTATGGTTTCTCCGCGGAAAGTGGGGAAAGCGTTAGCGAAAGCGAAGGAAGGGGTTGGCAGGTCAGTGCGGTGCAGATCCGTAAAAACGATGAAAATGTGCCTTATATGAAGCTTGGAAATGAAGAAGGGGTGTTTCTCCACATTATCGTTAAGAAGCCAGTGATAGCAGAGCCAAAACAGGAGGACAAGCCCACAAAATGGACGCCGTCCACACCGTCAAAACGGAACCCACCATCTACACCTGCATCACCGTCTGCACCTGCGCCTACGCCATCTCCTACACCTACACCTACGCCGTCACCTGACCCTGCACCTGAAGATCCGCGTGTAATAAACCCGAGTGTAGGACCGAAGGAATAAAAGGAGAAAACAGCAATGGAATTTTGTTATCATTGTATGCGCCAGATTGAGAACAGGAAAGCCCATGCCTGCCCGCATTGCGGGAAGAGCCTGAAGCCAGGGGAGCAGGATGCCCGGTTTTTAAAGCCAGGCACGTTCCTCGGTGGGAAATTCACCATCGGGGAACCGCTGGGGGCCGGGGGTTTTGGGAATACCTATATTGGATGGGATAACTTGCTGTTCCGCAGGGTTGCAGTGAAAGAGTTTTATCCGGAGCAGTACTGTTCCCGGGATGGGCTGACGGTCCGTGTGTCGGAAGAAAGGCTTGCCCCGCGTTTTGGGAGAGGGCTTGCGCAGTTCCTGGAAGAGGCGCGGAATGTGGCTTCACTGCACGAGGTGCAAGGCGTGGTGGAGATTACAGATTTCTTCGAGGAGAACGGCACGGGTTATATTGTGATGGAGTACCTGGAAGGGATGGATGTAAAGACAATCCTGATGAAATCGGGAGACAAGAAGGAGTATGAGTGGTGCCGCCGTGTCATCCTCACGTTATTGTATACCCTGAGGGAGGTCCATAAGCGGGGCGTGCTTCACCGCGACATTGCGCCGGACAATATTTTTGTCACGGACGAGGGTATCATCAAGCTGATTGATTTTGGCGCGGCCAAAAATGCATCGGTGTTGGAGGACAATTCAGATATCATGCTTAAATCCGGATATGCGCCGGTTGAGCAGTACAGCCGCAAACGTGAGCAGGGGCCGTATACGGATATCTACGCGGTTGCAGCCCTATTCTATCGGATGCTGACAGGGCAAAAGCCAATCCCTGCAAATGAGCGGCAGGCAGGCGATACCATGATTTCCCCATCGCAGATGGGGGTTGAGCTTCCGGAAGGGGCGGAGATAGCAATTATGGTCTGCCTAAACTTGGAGCCGGAGTATCGGCTGCAAAGCACGGATGAATTTATGGAAGCCCTGGATGGGAAATTTTTTAAGCCGGTATATGAAGCGGAGTGGATTCTGCCCCCAGTGGATGAGAAAAAGGGGATTTTGGAGCGTCTCTCCGCCATGCCGGCAGCGGCAAAGGCAGCGCTGTGCCTGCTGTGCGTCTGCATTGCCGGGGGAGTTGCATTTGGTGGGGCGGCATTTCTAGAGAGCCGGAATGCTGCCGCGAGCTTGAATGAGGAAGGCCAGGCTGGAATTTTTACGATGGGGGATTACAGGGGGCAGGATTATGAAGATGTGTTGGCCGAGCTTGCAGAAAAGGGGATTGAGAATATCGGAGATCCAGAGTATGTCCTTGACGAAAGCGAGCAAGGGACGGTCGTACGGCAGAGTATCGAGCCTTCCGCTTCCGTCTCAAGGAAGGATAAGCTTAAATTTACCGTCAGCGGGGGAGACGCCTATTATACGATGCCGGATTTTAGCGGGATGGGACAGGAAGAGGTTATCCGGTATTATACGGAGAAGAATTTTGATGTAAGGGTATATGGCAATCCATGCCGGGAAGATGAGCTGAGCCATACAAAGAAAGGGGAGAACAATGCGTTTTCCCATAAAAAGCAAAAAATAGCAATCAAAAGTTGTTTTTCAGCGGATGCTGCAAAAGGCGTTTGCGTTGGCCAGTCTGTAAAAGCGGGAGAGAAATGCGATGTTGACGAGGAGATTACGGTATCCGTTTCCGTTGGCGGACAGATGGAAGACTTTAATGTGGAGGTGCCGGATTTTACCGGCTTAACGGTAAAGCAGGCAAAGAAGCTCTTAAAAACTTCTGGGCTCAAAGGGATTGTGGAAGCAGAGATGTCTGGGCAGGAGGAGGAAGGCGCGTGCGTACAGGCGCAGGGCATTGCAGTGGGAGAGGCGGTGAACCGTTACCGGGATAAAGGGAAGAAGTTCCGCCTGGAATTTGGGATTGCAGAAGAAGAAGAGGAAGAAAAGCAGCCAGAGCCATCCAGGCAGGAAGCGCCTTCCATGCCGCAGGAGGCAGCAGAACCAGAGCCTACGCCAGCGCCAGAGCCAGCGCCGCCAGTCCAGGAAGCGCCGCACATCTCGCATGAGGTGCCAGATTCAACCCCAACGCCAACGCCAACCCCAACGCCAACCCCAGGTGCTCCTGGGCAGGAAGCATCTCCTGCGCCGTCAAAGCGGGAGCCAGATGTTATGCCAGCCCCTGACGGGCACGATCCAAACTCATCCAACCGCATTGAGTTACCATCCGAGATAGAAATAGATATAGACTTAGACTTAGGGAAGGTTTAGGTTCTTGGCTGGGAGGGTTCCCGCGGCGGACGGCGGAAAAGCTGTTTCAATCGTGCATGATCCTGGTACTGAAATAATTAAGAGGTGACATTTAAAAATGCGGAAGAAATTAGTGAATCCAGATAAGCTGTGCATGGGATGCATGGGAGAGCTGGCGTATCCGGGGGCGGTCTGCCCGAAATGCGGGTTTAACGTGGCGGCATACCGAAGGCCGGAGAATAGCCTTCCTCTGTATGAAATTGTGAATGGAAAGTACCTGCTTGGCAGGGTGCTTGGTGTAGGTGGATTTGGGATTACTTATATTGCATGGGATTTTTACCAGGGGAGAAGGGTGTGTGTGAAAGAATACTTCCCGCGGAATGTTGCGGTCCGTAACCGCGGGGCCCATACATACTCTGAATCAATTTCTGTATCGATAGACTGTAGCCAGGAGGGGTATATGAGCGCAGAAAACTATACGAAATATGTGGAGAAAGTCAGGTCTGCTTATATGAAAGGCCTCTCTGCCTACATCCAGGAGGCGGAAAACCTGTCTAAGTATTATCTGATGCCAGGTATTGTGTCAATCCGGGATTTCTTTTACGGAAACAATACGGCGTATATTGTCATGGAATACATAGAAGGGATGGATATGGGGAAATATGCGAAGCGCAAAGGCGGGAAGCTTGCGCCCCAGGAAGTGTTTTTCCTATTGAAGGACGTCTTGCGGGCTCTGGACGCAGTACATAAAGACAGTATTATACACAGGGATATCAGCCCGGACAATATTATGCTTACGGACCAGTGGAATGCGGTGCTGATTGATTTTGGCGCCGCCAGGGATTATGAGCATACGAAGAAGGCGCCCATTCTGCTAAAGCATGGCTATGCCCCGGTAGAGCAGTACAGGGTAGACGGGGAACAGGGCCCATGGACAGATGTATACAGCATGTGCGCGAGCATTTATTATCTTCTGGCAGGGAAACGGCTGCCCTCTTCCTTGGAGAGGCAGAAGCAGGATACGCTGCCAATGCTGCAGGCGCTGGGCGTTCCGGTATCTGAAGAACAGGACAACATCATCAGGAAGGGGCTGAACATCAATCCGCAGGAGAGGTACCAGTCTGTTGGGGAGCTGTATCGGGATTTATACCAAGAGATAATATATGCATAAAGGAGAATGGGATGGCGGTGAGGAAAATATGTTTGGGATGTTTTCAGGAATGGGAAGGGGATGGAGCCTGCCCGTGCTGCGGGTATGAGGATGGAAGGCAGTATGGGAAGACCCTGGGATGGGCGCTGGGGGATGTCTTTGGGCAGAGGTACCTCCTGGGGTTTTTGTATTGCAGCACGCCGGATGCAGCCGTATGGAGAGTATATGACAAGCTGCTGGGGATCCCATGTTATCTGATGCGTATGCCAGAGGGAGAAGGACGGGAAGAGAGGGGAGCGGCAGAGAAGGCAGGGGAGGACGCCCCGGACGCATCCGGGATGGAGGCAGATTTAAGGAAAGGCCCGGTAAAGCTTTTGGCAGCCAGGGAAATTGGCGGGAAAAGGGCATTGCAGTTTTCCATGAAAGAGCCTGTAGGGGATATGGAGAGTCTTTTGGCCGCACTGCAGGCGCTGCTTGGCGCTTCGGAAGGGCAGGGGGCTCTGGATATAGGGGAAGGGAGCCAGAAGCCAAGGCAGGAGAAGGAACAGGCGCTGCCAAATGGGACGCTGCTGGACGGGCGCTACCAGGTTTTAGACTGCATCGGGATTGGCGGTTTTGGGATTCTGTACCTCTGCTACGATATGGCATTGCGCCGCCTGGTTGCCATGAAGGAATATTTCCCGGCGGAATGGGCGCTGCGGGACGGGCTGGATGTGGATGTGAAAAAATCGCAGATGGTGGAAGCCTACCGTATTGGCGTACAATCCTTTTTGGAAGAAGCAAAGTTTATGGCGAAATTCTTGCATACGCCCCATATCGCGGATATATATGACGTGGTGGAAGGGAATGATACGGTATATCTTGTGATGGAATATATCCCAGGCGCCAGCATTGGCAGGGAAATGCGCACAAGGGGGTATCAGCCTTACCAGCCCAAAGAAGCGGCGCAGATATTATTTCCGGTCATGGATGCATTGGAAGCGCTCCACGAAAGGGAGATTGTCCATGGCGACGTCAGCCCAGGCAATATCATGCGGGCAGAGGATGGCGGTATTTTCCTGATCGATCTGGGCGCGGCAAAATATGCGTTAGATTCCAGGCCTGTGTTTGGCGCGGCGTTCCTTAAACCGGATTATGCCGCGCCGGAACAGTACCGGACAGCCAGGGAGGGGGTTCCAAGAGGGGAAGGCTCCTGGACGGATGTGTATGCGCTGGGCGCAACGATATATTACCTGATTACCGGGCAGAAGCCCCCGGATGTAATCAGCAGGCTGGAGATGGAACATGCAGAAATCCATTTGCCCAGGAAATGCCGGCTGAGGCATGCAAAGCAGTGGATAAAGCTTTTGAATCATGCGATGGCCTTGGATGTGAAAGAGCGTATTGGGTCAATCGGCGAGTTCCGGAAAGAGGCGGCAAAGCTGATGGCCTGAAGCGGGAGGATGATAAGGAGAAAAGAGGATGGTTGATAATATTTTTTCATCGCTGATGTATAAGAAGACCACAGGGGCGGTTTTGGAGTTTGTGCTATGGTGCGGCGTTTGTTTTGCCGCATTGATGGCCATGGCTGCCTTTGCATTGGGGAAGGGGAATGTCACATGGATCCTGTTAATGCTTTTTTCCATCGGGCTTGGCGTGCTGATGGCTTTCTGCCTGAGGGGGATTGCCATTATTTACAGCATCTGTGCATTTTGTGTGATTAATCTGCTGGTGCATTTCTCTGTTTTTGTCAATGGGTATTATGGCGGGAAATACAGTTCCCCATGGAATATCTTATTGTTAACCCTCGCCCTGTTGCTGGGCATAGCCGCCGCGGCGTGCGCGTCCATCCAATTTTTCTCAAAACTCCAGCTTGGAAGGGTTACGGCGGTGTTAGCGTTATGTGAGTCAGCCCTTATCATGTTTTTGCAGGTTTTGATCTATGCAGTGGGTTTTCTGGGGGATTATTCCGGGGAAAACATGTTCCACAGGAGATGGCTGGATGAGAGAGGCTATTGGATTGGGACGCTGGGTTATTGGATCTTGCTTGCAGTGGCTTGCGTATACTTGTGCGCAATCTTTTGGGGGCCGCTTGAAAAGGCAAAGAGCAAGCTGCCTGGGCAGGCGGTTCCTGTGCGTGCGGTGCAGGCGGGAGGCGGCGTAAGGGGTGGGCAGGCGGCCTTCCATCCTGGGTTGCAGGGGCTGCAAGGGATTTATGCGGGGCGGGCATTCTACCTCCAAGGGCGGGAATTAATGATGGGCTCTGGGGAAGGGGTTGATATCGTGATCAGGGATGTGTATGTAAGCAGGATACATTGTGCGGTCCGCTTTCAGGCGTCTATGGGATATTATGAGATATTAGACCAGTCCAAAAACGGTGTTTTCTTTGCAAACGGCACGCCGCTGCCAAAGGGCGTATATAGCCCGGTGCAGCGAGGCAGCGTCATATGTATTGGAAGCGGGGGGCAGCAGTTCAAGCTCCTGTAAGGCCGCAGGGAGGAATGGCTTAAAAATATACGGGCAGGGAGAAGGAGAAAAGGGAAATGGGTCAGAAAAACAGAATGAAAATATGGCAGATGGTTATAATCCTGGTCTTGGCGGCGGGCATATTGTCTACCATGTTCCTGCCAATTTATAAGGTTGACGGGGACGCGGTTGTTTCCATGCTGCAGAAAGCGAACGATAAAGTGAAGGACGACCTGGACTTTGGAGCCTTGGGTTCCTTGGTGAGTGATTTGGTGGGGAAATTCCTGGAAGACCAGAAAGAGGA
>CAJUSO010000040.1 GCA_910588965.1 uncultured Lachnospiraceae bacterium
CCTGTCCTCCTCCATCTGGTATCGTATAATAGTCCTCGAACCATCGAACCGATTTCCCATTATATTCCAGTTCCGCTTTTGAAGC
Source organism: uncultured Lachnospiraceae bacterium (assembly GCA_910588965.1). Taxonomy (GTDB): domain Bacteria; phylum Bacillota; class Clostridia; order Lachnospirales; family Lachnospiraceae; genus Petralouisia. Next base: position 86 of record CAJUSO010000040.1, read on the forward strand.
ATTGTAAGTCATTCCAAACTGCTCATAAGGTTTAAATTGTTCCTCGTAGGAAACATCGGCATCTTCCGTGCCATCATAGGCAGCAACGGAGAGATTTGAAGCGGGCACATCTGATCCCTGCGGCGGATCGGCGCCTATTGTCGAAGTGCCGCTTTGTGTTGCCGCCATACTGCATCCAGTCAAGCCTCCCACAATCAACATTCCGCAAAGGGCAGATACAAGAAATTTTTGTTTTTTCATATAAGCACCATTCCTTTCTTTAAATGTATCTAAATGATAACAATTTTCTTTGTGATACATTTGGGATTTGTTTGTGATTTATGTGTAGTTACAAAAATGCGGCAAGCCTTTCGCTGACCTGCCGCATATACTGGTGTGAAATTTATATGCTTATATAATTTGTGGGAGTTTGAAGGAGAATTCAACGCCATTCTCCGTGTTACGGACTTTACAGTGGCTATTGTGCTGCTGTAAAATTTTCTGTACGATATAAAGTCCCAGACCGCTTCCTCCTGTCTGACGGCTTCGGGATGTATCAACCCGATAAAATGCTTCAAACAATTTCGGAATGGCTTCCTCTGGAATATGCGTACCATAATTCTCTATGGAAAATAAATAGTCGCTTTGCTGTTTCTCAATGGTAATATTGATGACGGCTTTCGGCGGAGAATATTTTACAGCGTTTCCTATTAAATTTGAAAAAACCTTTTCCATAAGGATTTTATTGGCATTTATGGTAATTGGTTTTGAAAAATGAGTATTTATTTGTAAATCTTTATCCACAATCAAATCCTCCGTATCAGACAGATACTTCCGTATCAAAGGAACAAAATCAAGATTTTCTGTTTTAAAATCAGAATCCGATGTCTGTAATCTTGAAATCGTCAATAAATCATATACCATAGATTCTAAAGTCTGAGTAACCCCTAATGACCTCGAAAGATATTTTTCCCTGTCTTTATATGCCCCTATCCCCAAAAGCATACCCTCTAACTGTCCCTTGATGATAGTAATAGGCGTTTTCAGTTCATGCGATGCGGCAGAGAAGAAATCCATCTGTGCCTGTTCCAATGCCTTTTCCCGTTCAATGTCTGCTTCCAGCTCTGCATTGGCTCTTTTCAAATCAGTCAATGCCATCCGTAGATTCTGCGATAGCCTGTTAAGGCTTTTTCCTAATATTCCAAGTTCATCCGTCCTTTGCCCATTTACCTGCCATTCAAAATGTAAATCAGACATTTTCTCTGATACACGGCTGATTTCTAAAACTGGCTTTGTAATAATCCTGGAATATAGCCATGAGGCAATAAGGGAAATCGCAAAAACAACAATTAGGAGCAAAGGGAATATGCGTAAAAAAGACTGCTGTAGTTCAGCGATTTGCCCTGCCTTTCCATAAACAATAAGCATATAGCGGTCATTACTGCCCAAAAACGAAAAATAATAGTTGCTTGATAAGACAGGATTACTTTCATCCAAATCATCATATGCTGCTTGTGCGACATTTCCTCCATAACTATCATAAGATTGTTCCGTAGGCAGCGTCATCAACATACCAGTACTGTCATATAATTCAATAGAATTTATTTCCATATTCTGGATAAATTGGTCAAACAACCCTCCACTATCTGAAAAAGCCACTTTCTCTAACTCGCCGATAAATTCCTGTGTCTGTCCATCCAAAAAAGCGTTTAATTTATTTGAATAAGTTTGCGGCATCAGATAAGCTAACAGGCCAAATACCAACAACGATATACATAACAGAATCATTGATGTGATGATAAAAACTTTTGCAAACAGACTGCTTTTAATTTTCTTTATCAATTTTATATCCCACCCCTCTGATTGTCTGGATAAAGCCTATCCCTAACTTTTTCCGCAAATTTTTAATGTGCGTATCAACCACACGCTCATCTCCATAAAAATCATACCGCCAAAGCTTATCCAATAGGTTTTGCCGTGTCATGATACGTCCTTGATTCATTAACAATTCCCGAAGCACTTCAAACTCACGTTGTGTCAATTCATATCCTTTTCCATTTATGACTGCGGTGTAGCTGTCTAAATCCAAAATAAGATTTTGATAACGGATTGCCTGATGTCCGTCATTTTGCATGTGATAACTGCGTCTTAAAACAGCCGCTATTTTCCGTACCAAAACAGGCATTGAAAAAGGTTTGGTGATATAATCGTCAACCTGCATATCCAATCCCCGAATCTGTTCTTCCTCACCGTTTAATGCTGTCAACATAATGATAGGAATTTGTGATTGTTTACGGACCAACTCACAGACAGTAAACCCATCAATCTTAGGAAGCATAACGTCTAACAATATCAAATCGAATTGCCTATCTGAAAAAATACTGATTGCTTCCATACCGTCATTTGCAATCGTTACTTCATAACCTGCTTCCTGTAAAAAGTTTTGCAGAAGCTCCCGAATATCAAAATCATCCTCAACAACTAAAATTTTCTGCATGATGCCACCTCCATGATAAGCATAGCACAGTATTTTGTGATTAAAGTGTAGATTTCATTTTATTTTGAAAAACCGTTCATGGGTTCCGCATTAATTATACTTGTTTACCGAAACGGTATCAACCCAGCAAATGCACCCCTTATACGAACCGAAAAGAAAACGGCAAAGATTTCTCTCCGCCGCTGTTACCTCCGCATTCATTTTTATTTTGCCATGCTGAAATGATTATAAGGCTTTCATTTTTTCCAGCTTCTTCTGAACTTCCCGCCCTCTTCTATTGTAGTAATCCATTCTTTCCTTATCTGACATATGCTTTGTTATTTCATAATTGTATTCCCGCAATTTATGAATATCTTCGATTGTAAAATTAGGGCTTAAAACAGGTTTTTCCATAATCATCCCTCACTTTCTAATAATACAGACGGAATCCAAATCTCTATCGGTTTATAACCCTCCAGATTTGTAATAGCCCTTACGCCGCGAATCGTTTTGATATTTACAATATGCTTAAAATTCCACGATATAATGCAGTCACAATTATTCACTACAGCAACTCCGATATGTTGGCAATCGTCAAAACTCTTTCTTGTAAGCACTCCCATATTAACAATTTGATGTGCTACCTCCAGTGCATCTTCTGTCACATCATAAGTTACATATCCTATCTGGTTTAAATATTTCCATAATTCACTCTTTTTGGGTTCGGAGCAATCATCAATTTCCTGTAATGTTACCGTAGAGAGACATACCTCATACACGCCACTCCGAAACATTTCCCATAATTTCCTTGTATCTGCCATTTTTTCCGGTACATCTTCCTGCATCAGATGGCTGATAACAGATGTATCTAAATATACTTTTAATTTTCTGCCCATTTTTCTCACTTCCTTTTATTTATTCTAACACGATTCTTTCTTTCTTACAATAACAACTATTAATGTATTTTAAACATTATGAGGGAACTCTCCACTATAGGATAGTTCCCTCAAAAACAATCTCACAAACCTGTATTTATTCTGAACTGGTATGAACTACTTTATAAAAAGTTTTTGAAATATGACAACTCCTATTAAAAAAGCATTAATAAAATTGCTCCATAGGTAATGTGAATTAAGAATGCAAGGATTTTAGCAATGTTGTATCATTTCCTTATCTGACATATCTGTAAATTCTGAATTCTTCTGATTTAATATTAACTGGGTGTAGTATAGATCCCTGTCATACTTTATTTCCAAAAGAGATGTATTTCTTTTTCTATTTAAAATTGAGTAGTCCATATGTTTAAATATTGTCGCACTTAAAATTAGGTCACATCCAAAATTCCTGCCAAAAGAAGAAGCTATATACAAATTTTGAAATGTCAGAATCCCCTTTTCATTCTGAATAAAAAATTCAGGGATTTTATAAATATCAACAACTTCCGGTTTCCTTCCAAAACCGCTTAACAGAAATTTTTTTCTGCTTTTTCTGTTTCAGGAAATACTATTTTTAACAGCCCTTCGCTTCCATACCATACAGGCATATCCGCACCTGTATCAAGCATACATTTAATCTGCTTATTCAGATCTGGATATGCGTATGCAGGAAATCTTCCTGTTACGGATTCCTTGCTATCTGTTTCATCCCCTGAAAAACGATTCTTACAAACTTCTATATCCAACAAAACATTCGCCTACGAACATAATTCCATTTGTCTTACTCATCTTAATCATAACATTAGATATTTTTTCCCGCAATAAAAATTTCTTACCGATACTTTGTAATATTACAAAAAATGAAAGAACCATCCTTTAGGGATGCCCTTTCTAAAATAAAGTTCCTACTATAATTTTGTAAGTAGTATCGTCTTTTTCTGGTTAAATTCTTCCTCGCTTATGAGTCTTTCTCTTTCAGGGACTCCAGTTTCTCAACCTGTGCAAATACATCATCATCCGAATGCTTTATGCCCTCCTTTTCCTCTCCGTGGAATTTATTCCGTATCTTGTTCTCCCTTAATAAGTCCATCAGCTCCTGGCATTTTTCAGCCTGCTTATAAATATTGAACCTTGTCAGCATTTCTATCCTTACCATCTGCTCCGTGCCTTCTCCATCCAGATAGGAGATATTGATATTGTTGTCCATATCTTTGCTGCCATATTTTCCAATTCCTCCCATATCAGATTCCGAAAGCCTTAACAATACCGGAATTTCTTCAATACATATACATTCCGCTGGCAGACAGGAATTTCTCTTTGCTGCATTACAACATAAAAAATCCCCTGCTACTTTTTTATAAAGTAACAGGAGATTTCTATTTACAAATCCTGGATCGTCAGCAGCCCGCATAACGGCAGGATTGCTGACCCTTGCGGCATTTGTCAAATATCCATGTAAACATGGCTTATTTTCCTAAGTGCCCTTTGGGTACATTGCTCGCGGGAATAACTAATATACTATTTGCTCAGCTTCCAGCGGATTATTTCTGGGCAATTGCTGCCTGCGCAGCCGCAAGCCTTGCAATTGGCACGCGGAATGGTGAGCAGGAAACATAGTCCAGGCCAATCTTATGGCAGAATTCAACGGAAGAAGGATCTCCGCCGTGCTCGCCGCAGATACCGATGTGGAGGTCCGGATTTACCGGTTTCCCTAATTTGATTGCTGTCTCCATTAACTTGCCAACGCCAGTCTGGTCAAGCTTTGCAAATGGGTCGTTCTCAAAAATCTTAGCGTCATAATATGCCTCTAAGAATTTACCGGAGTCGTCACGAGAGAACCCAAAGGTCATCTGTGTCAGGTCATTCGTACCGAAACAGAAGAAGTCAGCTTCTTTTGCAATTTCATCTGCAGTCAGGGCTGCCCTTGGGATTTCAATCATAGTACCAACTTCATATTCTAATGCAACGCCTGCAGCAGCGATTTCTGCATCAGCAGTTTCCACTACTACTTTCTTTACATATTTTAATTCTTTGGTATCACCGATTAACGGGATCATGATTTCTGGCTTCAGCGTCCAGTCTGCATGGGCTTTCTTTACATTGATTGCTGCACGGATTACTGCGCTTGTCTGCATTTTAGCAATTTCCGGATAGGTAACTGCCAGGCGGCATCCGCGGTGCCCCATCATTGGGTTGAATTCATGCAGGGAATCAATCAATGCTTTGATGTCTTCTACGGATTTACCCTGGGCGTCTGCCAGTTTCTTAATGTCTTCTTCTTCCGTAGGAACGAACTCATGCAATGGCGGATCCAGGAAACGGATCGTAACTGGGTTGCCTTCCAAGGCTTCGTATAACTTTTCAAAATCTCCCTGCTGGTACGGAAGGATTTTATCCAGGGCAGCTTCCCTTTCTTCTACCGTATCTGCACAGATCATTTCACGGAATGCTGCAATCCTGTCTTCTTCGAAGAACATATGCTCCGTACGGCAGAGGCCGATGCCTTCTGCACCCAGCTCACGTGCTTTCTTAGCGTCAGCAGGCGTATCTGCGTTTGTGCGGACTTTTAAGGTCCTGTATTTATCTGCCCATGCCATAATCCTGCCGAATTCGCCTGCGATTGTTGCGTCAACGGTAGGGATCAGGCCGTCATAAATGTTGCCTGTAGTACCATCAATAGAGATTGGGTCTCCTTCATGGTATTCCTTGCCTGCAAGGGTGAATTTCTTATTGTCCTCATCCATCGCGATGTCACCGCATCCAGATACGCAGCAGGTGCCCATACCGCGTGCTACAACGGCTGCATGGCTTGTCATACCGCCGCGGACAGTCAGGATACCCTGAGCGGCTTTCATGCCGGTGATATCTTCCGGGGAGGTCTCAAGGCGTACTAATACAACCTTCTCGCCTTTATCTGCCCATGCCACAGCATCGTCAGCAGAGAATACGATTTTACCGCAGGCTGCTCCCGGGGAAGCGCCAAGGCCCTTGCCGGCAGGGGTTGCTGCTTTCAGTGCGGCAGCGTCAAACTGGGGATGCAGCAATGTATCTAAGTTACGGGGATCGATCATGGCAACGGCTTCTTCTTCTGTCCGCATGCCTTCGTCTACCAAATCACAGGCGATTTTCAGGGCAGCCTGGGCAGTCCTCTTGCCGTTCCTGGTCTGGAGCATATACAGCTTGCCATGTTCTACCGTGAACTCCATATCCTGCATGTCGCGGTAGTGGTCCTCCAGCTTCTGGCAGACAGCCTGGAATTCAGCAAAGGCTTCTGGGAATTTCTCTTCCATCTGGGCAATTGGCATTGGGGTACGCACGCCGGCAACCACGTCCTCACCCTGGGCATTGGTCAGGAATTCACCCATCAGCTTCTTCTCGCCGGTTGCTGGGTCGCGGGTGAATGCAACGCCGGTGCCGCAGTCGTCGCCCATATTGCCAAATGCCATGCTCTGTACGTTAACGGCAGTCCCCCAAGAGTAAGGGATGTCGTTGTCGCGGCGGTATACATTTGCACGGGGGTTGTCCCAGGAGCGGAACACAGCCTTCACAGCGCCCATTAACTGTTCCTTCGGGTCGTCTGGGAAGTCCTGTCCGATTTTCTCTTTGTACTCAGCCTTGAACTGGGATGCCAGTTCTTTTAAATCATCGGCAGTCAGTTCTACGTCCAGTGACACGCCTTTTTCAGATTTCATTTTATCAATCAGTTCTTCAAAGTATTTCTTGCCTACTTCCATAACCACATCGGAATACATCTGGATAAATCTTCTGTAGCAGTCCCAAGCCCAGCGGGGATTTCCGGATTTTTCCGCAATTACGTTAACAACCGTTTCATTCAGGCCAAGGTTTAAGATGGTGTCCATCATGCCAGGCATGGAAGCCCTTGCGCCGGAGCGGACAGATACTAAGAGCGGATTCTCAGCGTCGCCGAATTTCTTGCCAGTGATCTCTTCCATCTTGCCGATGTACTCGTTAACCTGCCCCTGGATTTCATCATTAATCTGGCAGCCATCCTCATAGTACTGTGTACAAGCCTCTGTTGTGATGGTGAAGCCCTGTGGCACCGGAAGGCCTAAGCTGGTCATTTCAGCTAGGTTAGCGCCTTTTCCGCCAAGAAGCTCACGCATGTTTGCATTTCCCTCTTTGAAGAGATAAACCCATTTGTTTGCCATTTGAAAATTCCTCCTAAATATTTACTTTGGTTGATTGTTATGCGAAATACGGATGGCTGATGGCAGCCTGTAACCCGTTGGTACTCCCTCCGTATTCTACAGATACATTCACCGCGTGCAGAACGCACACCTCTATCTTAACATATTTTGGTAGAATAGCAATATTTTTTGCAAAAAAACTGGAAAAATGGCTTTGGCCTGAAATGCAGGGGAGGAATCCAGAGGCCAAGGAAATAACAGAAGAACAAATAGAATTATAGTTTAGGAACACCCACCTTTTATATAAATGCCCCGTTTCCCACGGGGTATTTTTCCGTTAAAATAAGTTTATCTGAAAAAGGAAACTATAGAAAAGAAATCCATGATGAAGGAGGAAAAATTATGAAGCTGAAAAAAGTAGGGGCATTTTTACTGGCGGCAGTGGTAAGCGTAGGCTTATTGGCAGGCTGCGGCGGAAATGGGGGCTCTAACCAAGGGACGGAGCCAAGCACGGAAAACACAGATACCTCTGGCGGGGATGCGGCAGGGGATGATACAGCAGGGAACGGTGCTGCCGCGGATGATAGCACGGCAGGGGATGATGCTTCAGGAGGCAGCGCTTCAGATGAAACGGCATCCAATGACGCCTCCGGCGGGGATGCGGCAGGGGAAGTGACGATTTGGTATTATTGGGAGACGGAAGGCCATCAGAAGGCCCTTGATAAGGTCATCAGCGATTACAATGCATCCCAGGATGAGATTTCAGTAAGCGCAAAGTATGTGCCTTTTGCAGATTTTAAGAAGCAGCTGTCTATCGGGGCTTCCGCAGATGAGCTGCCGGACATTGCAATCTTGGATTCCCCGGACCATGCGTCCTATGCTACCATGGGCATTTTCGCTGATTTAGGCGGGAAGTTTGACGTTGCCAATTATTATGAAGGTGCAGTGGATTCCTGTACCATTGATGGGACATTATATGGCGTGCCCTTTGGCGTAAACTGCCTTGGCCTTTATTATAATGAAGACTTGCTTGAGGCAGGAGGCTGCCAGGTGCCGGCTACTTGGGAGGAACTGAAGGAAACGGCCCAGAAGCTGACCAAGGATAATGTGACAGGCCTTGCATTCTGCAGCCTCCAGAATGAGGAAGGGACTTTCAACTTTATGCCATGGGTATGGTCTACAGGGGCAGGCTCTTATGAAATCAATTCCGAAGGCGGCGTGAAAGCCCTTACATTGGCGAAGGATTTGGTGGATTCCGGCGCTATGAGCAAAGAGTGCATCAACTGGACCCAGGGCGACGTTATGAACCAGTTTATTTCAGGGAACGTGGCAATGATGGTGAACGGGCCATGGCAGATCCCAACCATGAAGGAAGAAGCTCCAGATCTGAAGTGGAATGTCGCCTTGATCCCGAAGGACGGTGATTACGCATCCGTATTGGGCGGGGAGAATTATGCAGTCATCGCAGGCGGCAATGAAGAAGGCGCCCTGAAGTTTTTACAGTATGCAACAGAAGAGGCCCAGGTGAAATATTTGATGGATTGCTTCGGCTATATTTCTGCAGATAAAACGATTGCAGAAGGGCAGTTTTCTGGCGATGCAGTGATGGAGAAATTTACGGAGCAGTTAGGCTATGCCAAGGCCAGGGGCCCGTTGGCAGAGTGGCCGGAGGTGTCCGATGCCATCTCCCTTGCATTCAACCAGGTTATGACTGGGGAGAAGGAGCCGCAGGAAGCAGCAGATACGGCACAGCAGACCATTGATGGGATTGTAGGGCAGTAAGGGATAAGGAGATTGTTCCAGGGGTGTGCGCCATGGTTCGTTCCCAGGTTGGCGCACATCGGTGGACGGATAGAATATGCAGGATAAAGGGCTGTTGCATATGGGAAAGAAGGCCGGTGGGTAGGGGTCTGTGCTTCTTCCCTGTGGGGCAGCCCTTTTTGTGCCTGGATTTAGGAGGAACTCGAATGGAGCGGAGGAGAAAAAAAGGCTTGTTTAAATATGACAATGTGGGAATCCTGTTTGTGCTCCCGGCATTTCTGTATATGCTGGTGTTTGTGGGATACCCCATTGTGAAGAATATTATCTTAAGCCTGCAGGATGTGACGGTAAGGACACTGACAGCGCCGGATAAGCCCTTTGTGGGGTTCAAGAATTACATAGATATTTTCCAGGACCCGGTATTTGTGAAATCCCTGGTAAATACGCTGCTGTTTACGGTATGCTGCCTGGCGGTGCAGTTTTTGATAGGTTTTCTGCTGGCGCTGTTCTTTAACCAGCATTTTAAGATTTCAAAGCCCGTGCGTGGGCTGATGCTGATTCCTTGGATGATACCGATTACGGTTACGGCGCTGATGTTTAAGTTTATTTTTGGGACGGATGTGGGGATTTTGAACCACGCCTTAAGGAGCCTTGGGGTGATTTCCCAGAATATTGACTGGCTGACCACGGCGGACACGGCGCTTGCGGCAATCATTTCCGCCAACGTGTGGATTGGGATCCCTTTCAATATGATCCTGATTTCCACAGGGCTGACCACCATCCCCAAGGAATTGTATGAGAGCGCCTCGATTGACGGGGCGGGGAAGGTGCAGACATTTTTTAAGGTTACCCTGCCGCTGCTTAGGCCAACGATTGAGTCGGTGCTGATCTTAGGGTTTATCTATACCTTTAAGGTATTTGACCTGGTATATGTGATGACAGGGGGCGGGCCTGTAAATTCCACCCATATGCTGTCTACTTATTCCTATAAGCTTTCCTTTGAAATGTTTAAGTACAGCAAGGGGGCAGCAGTTGCAAATGTGCTGCTGGTAATCTTAATGGTAGTTGGAGTGTTTTATTTAAGGGCGACGAAGGAGGAAGAAGGCAATGGATGAGGAAAAGAAAATACAAGGCAAAAAAAATGCGTTGCTCTGTGCGGCAGCAGCCGCTATTTTATGTATCATCTTGTTCCCGGTTTTTTGGATTGTGGTGACCTCCCTGAAGACAGAACAGGAAATCTTCCAGGTGCCGCCCACCATTTTGCCGGAACAGCTGAACCTGAAGTCTTATGCGGCCCAGGTGGAGAATGGGGATTTCAATATGTTCCGGTCCTTTGGGAACAGCTTCCTGATTTCCATAGGGGCGATGGTGATATCTGTGCTTTTGGCAGTCCCAGCCTCTTATGGGATTGCGAAATACCGGTTCAAGGGGCGTAAGGTGATGCTGCTGGGATTCTTGGTGACGCAGATGCTGCCGGTAGCGGTGTTGCTGACGCCGATGTTTATCCTGTTTAAAGGGATGCACGTGTATAATACGGCGGCTGCGGCAATTATTGCTGACGCCACCATTGGGATACCGTTTTCCATCCTGATTTTGAAGAATTATTTTGCCTCCATCCCGAAGGAACTAGAGGAGGCGGCCTACATTGATGGGTGCAACCGGTTTTCGGCCTTTGTGCGGGTGCTGATCCCCATTGCGAAGCCAGGGGTGATGGTCTGTGCGATTTTTTCCTTCCTGTATGCCTGGGGGGATTTGGCCTATGGCATGACCTTTATCTTAGACCAGCAGAAAAGGCCGATTACGGCGGGGATCTTTAACTTTATGGGGCAATATGGGACGAAGTGGAGTTATCTGACCGCTTTTGCAGTGGTGACGATTATTCCGGTAGCTTTGATTTTTATCTTCATGCAGAAGTATATTATCAGCGGGATGACAAGCGGGGCTGTGAAGGGATAGCCCTTAGGATGCGATAGGAAGGAGCGTGTGTGATGCTGGACATACAGGGGAATCGGATAAGATTCCATTATGATGCGGAGGAGATGTGGGTAGAGCCTTGGGGGGAAAATGCGGTGCGCATCCGGGCTACCAAGCAGGCGGTCATGCCGGAAGAAAACTGGGCGCTGCTCCCGCAAGAAGAGAGGGAAGGGGTGCAGGCCTATGAGGGGGAAGACGGCGCAGAGTTAAGGAATGGCAAGGTGAGGGTGCATGTCACAAAAGGGGGGAAGGTTACGGTTTATAACCAGGAGGGGAAGCTTTTGCTGGAGGAGTATTGGAGGAACCGGCGGGACGTGACGGATCCGAAGTGCGGGGCGATAGAAGTAGAGGGCCGGGAGTTCCGGCCGAATGTCGGGGGGGATTACCATCTGACCATGCGGCTGGAGTCTTTGGACCGGGAAGAGAGGATTTATGGGATGGGGCAGTACCAGCAGCCTTATCTGAACCTCAAGGGCCTGGATCTGGAGATGGCCCATAGGAATTCCCAGGCCAGCGTGCCCTTTGCGGTTTCATCCAGGGGCTATGGGCTGCTGTGGAATAACCCAAGCGTAGGCAGGGTCGTGCTGGGGCATAATATTATGAGTTTTGAGGCCTATGGGACGAAAGCTTTGGATTATTGGCTTGTAGCGGGGGATACGCCCGCTGAGATAGAAGAGGCTTATGCAAAGGCGACGGGGACAGTACCCATGATGCCAGAGTATGGGCTGGGCTTTTGGCAGTGCAAGCTGCGGTATCAGACGCAGGAAGAGCTTTTGGAGGTGGCCAGGGAGTATAAGAGGCGCAGATTGCCGATTGACTTGATTGTGATTGATTTCTTCCATTGGCCGAAGCAAGGGGAATGGAAGTTTGACCCGGTTTATTGGCCGGATCCGGATGGCATGGTGAAGGAACTGAAGGGAATGGGCATTGAACTGATGGTATCCATATGGCCTACCGTTGACCGGGAGAGTGAGAATTATGGGGAGATGCTGGAAAAGGGGTATCTGATACGGACAGAACGCGGGTTTCGGGTAGGGCTTAATTTCGAGGGCGCTACCATCCATTATGACGCCACAAACCCAGGGGCAAGGCAGTATCTGTGGGAGAAGGCGAAAAAGAATTACTATGAAAAGGGGATCCGTGTGTTCTGGCTGGATGAGGCAGAACCAGAATACACGGCCTATGATTTTGACAATTACCGGTATTACCGGGGGACGGATCTGGAAGTGGGGAATATTTACCCAGTGGAATATGCGCGTACTTTCTATGAAGGGATGGCGCAGGAAGGGCAGGAGGATATTGTAAACCTGCTGCGGTGCGCCTGGGCAGGGAGCCAGAGGTATGGCGCCTTGGTATGGTCGGGGGATATTGCCTCCAGTTTTGGGAGCATGAGGAGCCAGCTTGCAGCTGGGCTGAATATGGGGCTTGCAGGGATTCCCTGGTGGACTACGGATATTGGCGGGTTCCATGGCGGGGATCCCAATGACCCAGGCTTCCGTGAGCTGTTTGTCCGTTGGTTCCAGTGGGGGGCATTCTGCCCGGTGATGCGTCTCCATGGGGACAGGGAGCCAAGGCAGCCCCAGGTAGGGACCACAGGAGGGGCGACCTGCTGTTCTGGCGCAGCCAATGAAGTGTGGAGCTATGGGGAAGAGGTTTACCATATCTGTGAAAAATATATGCGGATGCGGGAAGAGATGCGGGGATATACCAGGAGGCTGATGCAGGAGGCCCATAAGAATGGGAGCCCGGTCATGCGGACGATGTTTTACGAATTTCCAGAAGACCCCAAGTGCTGGGAGGTGGAAGATGAGTATATGTACGGGGATAAGCTGTTAGTTGCGCCAGTCCTAGAGGCAGGCGCAGATATGCGCAAGGTATACCTTCCCCAAGGCTGCCAATGGAAGGACTGCAGGAGCGGGGAAGTATTTGAAGGGGGGCAGACGGTAGAAGCAGACGCCCCATTGGAGTATATGCCTTTGTTTTTGCGGGGATAGGAGGCCGCAAATTTAAATGATAGTTTAGATATCCCTACCTTAGTTTAGGATTTTGGAGTATCCGGAAGTTAGGGAATAAGGTATAATGGTGATATTGGAAATGAAATCCCCAAAGGAGCGTGGAACCGTCATGCTTCCAGGGGAGCCCAAGGCATAATGGGAGAAAGGAGAAAGGGAATGAAGAAATGGAAACAGGTTTTACGCAAGGCAGCCGTGTCTGTCTTGGCGGCAGCGGTTATGGCCGGGAGCGCATTTACGCCAGGGATTGGCAGCATACAGGTGAATGCGGCGACCCCCAAGGCAACGCTGACTGTGGACGTGAGCCCGCAGGAAAATACGGGGGAGATCATCCACGGGGCAGCAGGCTTCCTCTATGGGGTCAGCAGTGAGAATGTGCCTACGACAAATACGATTGTCCCGCTGAAATCAAAGATTTTGGTGACCAAGGGGGCAGTAGGGACGGAGCATCCCTATGGGGATGCCCTGGATGTGGCTAAGACGTTTTTGGAGAGCGGCGGGCAGCAGGTACAGATGTATAACAGCAATTATTACGGCGTATTTGGCGTGACGGCTACCATAGAGCGTTACTGTGATGACTTGCAGAAATATATCGCCCCTGCCGTGACATCCTGGAAAGAGGCATGGAAGGCGGAGCACGGCACACCGGAGCAGCCCAAGGATAAGATTGGCAGCCAGGTGGACATTGACAAGGCTATCGTCTATGTGCCGATTAATGAGACAACCCCTTATGGGGATGACGCCAATATTAACCGGGCATGGCAGAGTTACCGGAATGCTATCAAGTCTGTAGATGTGAATGCGGCGCTGGCAGGCCCGAACGATTGGGGCTATATATCCGAAAGCCGTTATGAGAGTTTCTTCCAATTCTGCGCAGACAATGACTGCATGCCGGACGTTATCACTTGGCATGAGCTGAATACCAACTCCCTGTATTATATCGGGCCGCATATGGACAGCTTCCGCAATATCTGGAACAATAAGATTGACTGGTCCGCTTATAATACGGCGCATAATACGACAGGGATTCCCGAAATCCCCCAAATCTGCATCAATGAATATGCAGAAATGGATTACTGCGGCGTGCCGGGGCGCCTGGTTAACTGGATTGCCCGTCTGGAGGACGAGAAAATCACAGGCTGCCTGCCCTTCTGGCATCAGGCCAATAACCTGAACGACCTGGCGGCAGGGGCGAACGAAGGCAACGGCGCATGGTGGCTGTATAAATGGTATGGCGATATGTCTGGGACGACCCAGCCGGTAGATACCAGCACCAGCTATGAGAAGCTGTACGGCGTGTCCACCATGGATGAATCCAAGAAGATTTCCACTACGTTGCTGGGCGGCTTTACAGGCGATATTACCGTAAAGCTGGACAATGTGACAGACACGGAGACCTTCAAGGACGCCACTGTCGTGCACGCTACCGTGCAGGAGACCATGTTTACCGGTTTCCATGGGGCGGCAAGCGGGACGCCTACCATATTAGAAGGGGCTTACCCAGTCAACGAGGACGGCAGCGTGACCGTGACCATCCCGGATGCTTTATTTGAAAATGCCTATAATGTTACCTTAACCCAGGCAAGCGGGGATGAGATTGTGAATATTCCCCTGACTGGCGACAGCGGTACGGTTTATGAGGCCGAAAAAGCAGAATTATCCGGAGGGGCTGCCGCCACTCCAGCCAGCACCAGCCCAAGCTATTATATGTCCAACGACGGCAGCGGGAACCGGGCGGTAGATATGCCGGACGGCGCAGTTATGTCTTATACGGTTGAGGTCCCGGCAGATGGGAAATACAAATTGGATTTTGCCTATGGGAATGGGCAGGGGACTGTAAGGAACGATATGAACGTACATAACCCGGTGAACTTAAAGCAAACCTTTTCCTTAGACGGAGGCGAGGCGCAGGAAGTTGTGATGGAGTCTACGCTGTTCCAGAGCATGACAGGGGTAAAGACTTTGTATTATGACCTTTCAGCTGGGAAGCATACGGTTACCGTAACGACCCCTAGTGGGGCGGGGGCATCCAGTGGGCTCCTCCTGCATGATTTTGTAAGGGTAACCTATGCGGGCGTTTATCAGGAAGCAGTGCCTTCCTTCAATCAGATTTACGAAGCAGAGCTGGCAGACGTGAACCGCCTGCTGGGCAATACGGATACGACCGTTTCTACCCAGACAGAGATTAAGGGTTACTCTGGCGGCGGATATGTCACAGGGCTGTCTAAGAGGAAAGTGCCGGAAGGTGGCGGCATCCGCATGACCGTAGTTGTGGGCGAAAGCGGTTTGTATAACCTGTCCTTGCGCTACCATGCATCCGCAAACGGCACGGCCAATATTTATGTAGAGAATACAGCTGTGACGTTAGACCGGCTGAACCAGAGCGTAGCCCTCCGGTCAGGCGCAGACTGGCAGACAGCGACGGCATCCGTCTACCTGCAGAAGGGGATTAATGTAGTAGATGTGGATATGACGTCAGAAGCAGCTTTGGATTATATGCGGGTACAGGCATTGCCTGCCCAGGAGCATTCCACCACAATTGAAGCAGAGGACGCCATCCCGGCAGAATTGGCCGGCAGCATCAAAGTTGCAGACAGCGAAGGCGCATCCGGCGGCAAATATGTGGAAGGGATGAAAGGTTCCTACCTCAACCCGGACTACCTGGAGTTTACCTACCAGGCGCCGGCTGCAGGGAAATACCAGATGCAGGCCTTCCATTCCAATGAAGATTTGGCCGGCAGCCATTCCTATAATATCAAGACGACGGATAAATACGCTGTGGTAGAGGTAAACGGGCAGTCCGACTCCCCGAAATTCGTATTGGCGGGAGGGGAAGCAGAAGAACCGGAACTGTGCTATTTTGTGGATTGCGGCGACCATGACCCCTCTACGGTATCCGAAGGGGACAGCCTTGGGAAGAACAATTCCGTTACGGACCAGCTCTATGGGGCTGACAGCGAAAGCGGCTACCAGTGGGGGCTTGTGATGGAGCATGAAGATGAAGTAGAGACGCCAGGGGAAGGCAGCGTTGTGTCTAGCGAGGATGATAAGGCAGTCTATACCAATTTCCAGAAAGCCTTGTCCAACAGCCCTGAAGACCTGAAGGATGGGAAGGCCAAGGAAGCGACCTTCCGCTATGCCCATAACCAGGGCGAATCAGGCATCGACCCGCGCTATGTCTCCTATCGGTTTGAATTGGAGCCAGGGGAATATGACGTGGAAGCCTGCATGGGCAATTCCTGGGGGAATGCCGGCGCTCCTACCGTCACAGCCAGCGCCGAGGGCATAGAGCCTGTTTCTGTAACATACGGCGTTCCAGGCGGCGGCACGCAGGCAAAGAAGATGACCGTCCAATTGGAAGGCGCTGCCGTAGGTGAGAATGGGAAAGTTGCCCTGTCTGTGAAGGCAACCTCCTCTGACGCTACCTTACAGATGAACTATATTAAGATTACGAAACACAAAAATGCAGAAGACGACGGACAGTACAAATACCTGGCGCCGAATAATGAGAAGGTCCTGGCAGATCAGCTCCCAGAGGGTATCTACATGGGCGAACTGCTGGCAGGCAAGGACTGGTATATTGATTACAGGAACCTGAAGAATAAGACAGACCGTTATTTCTTTATCAATACCTTCTCAGATGATACTTTCCGCGAGAAGACGATTACGCTGGACCTGCAGGCAGGGCAGAATACCATCCGCATTTACAATGACAACACATGGAACGTGACTTACGGCGGCACCCAGAGCACGCCGGCAGAGACGAACCTGCCGAATTACACGCCGAACTTTGACAAATTCGTGATTACGCCAATCGCATTGGGGACGCCAGTAGCGTTGGAGGTTTCCCATGCCGTAAGGGTCAGCGCATCCACAGGCGGCCTTGTAACCGCAGACAAGAACACTGTCCCAGATAAGGGATCCTATACGTTGCGGATAGTTCCTGGGGAAGGGTGCAAGATTGTCAGCCTGTTAGTCAATGGCGTAGAGAAGAAAGCAGACCTTAAGGAAGGGGAAGGCGGATATAGCCTCACTGTGAGCAATGTAGCAGGAGACCAGGAAGTAAAAGCCTATTTTGAAGAGCCTGGCATCCCCAAAGATACCTTAAAAGCGCTCTATGACAAATATAAGGATTTAAAACAGGGAACCTATTCCGATCTGAGCTGGGAAGCCCTAGAAGGCGCCCTTGCCTATGCGAAGAAAGTGCTTGAAAATGACAAGGCGGCGCAATACCAGATTACAGAGGCTTATGAGAGGCTGGCAGACGCGGTAGAAGGCTTGGTAGATATTGCAGGCCTGGTATATTTCGTAGACTGCGGCGACCATAACCCAGAGACCCTGTCAGAAGGGGACGCCTTTGGCAAGAACAATTCTGTTACAGACCGTATGTATGGCGCAGACAGCAAGACCGGGTATCACTGGGGCCTTGTGATGGAGCATGAGAATGAAAAAGAGACGCCTGGCGAGGGCAGTATGGCGACCAGCAGTGATGATAAGGCAATCTATACCAATTTCCAGAAAGCCTTGTCCAACAGCGGCGCTGACCTGATGGACGGCCAGAGCAAGGAAGCAACCTTACGTTATGCGCACGGCCAGGACACGGCAGGGATCAGCCCAAGGTATGTGTCTTACCGGTTTGAGTTGGATCCAGGCAAATACAAGGTCACCGTGGGCATGAGCAACACTTGGGGCAATGCTACTTCCCCAACCGTTACACTCCATGCAGAAGGTGCAGAAGATGCTGCAGAGCAGTATGCCGTTCCCCAAAGCGGAAGGCAGGAAAAGACGATGGAGATTGACCTGGCTGAGGCAAAGGCAAATGAAAGGGGACGTGCGGAACTGTCAGTAAAGGCAACGTCTTCCGATGCTACCATACAGATGAGCTACATTATCATTGAATCAGAAGATGATGCTACCCCTACCGTTGTGCCAGTGGAGAAGATAACCGTAACAGGCGCTGCTTCCAAGCTGAAGGTTGGGGAAACCGCAGAGCTGAAGGCAGCCGTTGAGCCTGCAGATGCAACCAATAAAGAAGTAAGCTGGAAATCCTCCGATGAAACAGTGGCAGTTGTGTCTGGGCAAGGCGTGGTAACGGCAAAAGGAGCCGGAACAGCAACTATCACAGCAACTGCAGCAGACGGATCCGGCGTATCCGGGACATACAAAGTAACAGTAGAGAAGAAGGCAGAGGAGCCAAAGCCAGTGAAGGTAACCAAGATTACGGTAACCGGGTCAATCACAAAGCTTGCAGTTGGCAAGAAGGCAGCCCTCAAGGCAGCTGTACTGCCCTCCAATGCAGACAACAAAAAGGTTACATGGAAAACGTCTAACCCCAAGGTAGCAGTAGTATCAGGAAGCGGCGTAGTGACTGCAAAGGGAGCCGGGACAGCAACGGTTACAGCAACGGCAGCGGATGGCTCTGGCGTAACAGGCCGTTATAAAATAAGCGTGGTGAAGCATGCTGTGAAGAAGGTTGCTTTAAAGAGCACAAGCACAGCCCTTGCCGCAGGCAAGAAGGCAACTGTAAAGGCAACTATAACAACAACCGGCAAGACAGCCAATAAAGCCTTGAAGTGGAGCAGTTCAAATTCCAAGTATGCTTCCGTATCCAGCAAAGGCGTGGTAACATCCAAAAAAGCAGGCGCTGGGAAAACGGTTACCATCACGGCAGCGGCAACCGATGGGAGCGGCAAGAAGGCTTCCGTAAGGATAAAAATCCTGAAGCATGCAGTGAAGAAGATTACGCTCAAATGCAGCAAGAAAACTATTGCAGCCGGCAAAAAAGTAACTGTAAAGGCCACAGTGGCCACGACGGGCAAGACAGCCAATAAGTCATTAAGCTGGTCAACGTCAAATAAGAAATACGCTACCGTAAATTCCAAGGGCGTTGTTACCGCAAAGAAGGCTGGGAAAGGGAAAACCGTTACCATCAAGGCAGTTTCCAAAGATGGGACGAACAAAAAAGCAAGCATTAAGATAAAAATCAAATAAAGCATCCCAGATTATTTCATGGATGGTACAAAGGGCACAGGCAAAGCAAATAAAGCTTTGCCTGTGCATCGTGCTCATGAAGGGATTATTAGACAGCGGATAGATGCTCCCTTCATTGGCGCATAGGACAAGAAAGGGACAGAAGGAGGTAGGGTAATATGAAGGGTAAAACAAACCGCATTTTTATTATAATGCTGTCAATCTGGGCAGTTTGTATTTCGGTGGGGATATCCGTATTGGCTGCGCCGAAGGAGGAGGGGTTGGCGCTGCATTACGATATGAGCCGCCAGGGCGGCAGGCTGCTGGATGTCTCAGGAAATGGGAACCATGGCATGATGCATAATATTACAGGCCGTGATTTTTCCAGATACCGCCAAGGAGACGTCCTGAACCTGGACGGAAGCCAGAAATATGTGGAAATCCCCAGGAGCGCAGGCCTGGGGGATGAGGTGACCGTGGAGGTGACCCTAACGTCGCAGGTAAACCAGATGCACTGGGCCTGGTGCCTGGGCAGCAAAAGCGCCGATACGGCATATCATTACCTGTTCCTGGATCCGAACCAAATCGGAGACGGCAGGATTTTGGCAGCCATCAAAGACGGCAGCAGGGAACAGAGGCTGCCCCTGTCAGCCGTAATGGACGGGACGAAGGCTTACCATACCATAACGGTTACCCATAAGACAAATGAGACGGCTTTATACCTGGATGGGGAAAGGATTGGGGATCCAATCAACAGCGGCTACAGCCTCTCTGCCATCCTCCGGGATGGGACAGACCCAGAAGAAAATTTTATTGGCTATATCGGAAAGTCTTTATTTCACGTAGACCCCTATTTTTCCGGTTCAATTGCCGATTTTAAGATATACAGCCGCGCCTTGCCGGCAGCAGAGGTAAGGCAGGGCAGCGATTTGAATGAAGCAGCCAGGGAATTGGACGTAGCCCAGGCCGTGTACGCCGATTTGGATTTGCCAAGGGAGGGGCTCCATGGCGCTGCTATTTCCTGGGTATCCAGCCAGCCCGATGCCATATCACCGGCAGGGAAGGTGTGTTTGGGGGACAGCCGGAAGGCTGTGACGCTGACCGCAACGGTTGCCTTAGGAGGGCGTTCCTGCACGAAGGCTTTTGACGTGGAAGTCCTGGCCAAGGATGAGGTTGCGCCGTATATGCTGTCTTCCCTGAACCTTCCCTATGCGCTCTCTGCCAGGGATACCCTGCCAGCCTTGCAAGGGGCGCAGGTATCCATTTCCTGGAAAAGTGCGCCGGAAGGCTATGTGACGACAGATGGCAGGCTGATTACTGGTTTTGATGGGATGGAACAGGTAACTTTGACTGCGGAGGCAAAGGATAAGGCGACTGGGGCAGTGCTTGCCTCTAAGGAATTCCCTTCCTTGCTGATGGGGCAGGATTCTGCTTACGTCTTGGGCTATTACCGAAAGGGAGGCACTCCCCAGGCAGATTCCCTCCACTTAGCCTACAGCCAGGATGGGAAAAGCTTTGAGGCTTTGTATTTCAATACGGGGATTCTTTTCCCCCATGCAGATTTTGAGGCAGACAGGGAATCAGGGAAGATGGTCCATTTAAAGGAGCCCTATCTGTTCCGGCTTAAGGACGGCAGGATAGGTGTGGCTGCAAGGAGGGAAAGCGAGAGCAAGCGGCCAGGGGCGGTCCTGCTGTATGCTACGGAAGATATGCTGAAATACCAGCCCTTGAGCGACGACGAGGCAGGGCTGCTGCAGCTGGGGCAGGAAGAGGTATATCAGCCCCGCTGTGAATATGATTCCAGCAGCCAGGCTTACCGGATTTACTGGGAAGATGGGAAAGGCGGCGCATATTACAGCACTACCGCCGATTTCAAAAGCGTTAGCGCACCCGTTGCCTGCCAGAAGGAAAGCCGGAAGGCGGAAGAAACCGGCATTGCTTCCGCCATCCCAGGAAACGTGCTGGCAGTCACCCAGGCAGAGGCGGATAAGCTGCTGAAAAAATTAAGGCCGGTGGAGAATACGTCAATGTCCGCAGTGTCAATCCGTACTTCCGTGGGCAAGCCCTTAGGGATTGGCGCATTGGGGGATAAAGTAACCGCCCATTATACAGATACCTCTACCCGGGCATTCCCTGTCCAGTGGGATGAGGCCAATTTCAAGGCGGTTGATTTTAGCAAGGAAGGGACGTATCAGGTGAGGGGGACGGTCTTGCAGAAAAGCTACCAAGGGTTAGACCTGCCACGCAAGGCAGACCCTACAGCGGTAGCTTATCAGGGGAAGTATTATTTTGTCTCCACAGAAGAGGCGGGCAATAACAGTGAGGTGTATATCCGGAAAGCCTCTACAGTGGAGGGGCTTTGGAATCCTGGCGCCGAACAGGCGCGCATCTTAAAGAACCGGGATTTTGCGGGCTTAGAAGGGCTGCAGTGGGCGCCGGAACTCCATGTTGTAGGCGGCAGGCTGTGTTTCTTTGTATCTTCCAGCCATAGCGGCAATTGGGACGGCGTGCGTTCCATTGTGTTTACCTTAAAGGACGGCGGGGATCCCCTGCGCCAAGAGGATTGGGGGAATCCCCATGAATTTTTGAAAAAGGATGGTTCTGTGCTGTATGCAAGGGAAAAGGGGATTTCCCTGGACATGACGTATTTTGAGAACCAAGGGCGCCATTATGTCTGTTGGGCACAGCGGGGCGTGTTCGGGACGGAGCCGAAGACCTCTGATATCTATATTGGGGAGATTGCCCCGGCAGAGCCATGGAAGTTAATCAGCAATCCCGTCATGCTGAAACGCTGCGACCAGAGCTGGGACAGGGACGGGGGGAACGGAGACGGCCTTGGGGGCGTGGATGAGGGCCCCTTTGCCATCCTGCATGGCGGCAAGGTATTCCTTACCTATTCAGGCGGCAGCCATACGCTTTCCAATGGCAAGCAGACAGGGACTTATACCGTAGGCCTCTTGACAGCAAGCCAAGGCGCGGATCTCTTAAATGCCGCGTCCTGGGAGGTTACGGATTACCCAATCCTGCCCATGGGGGCAGTAAACGGCGAGACGGCTTCCGGCCACCATTCCTTTGTAACCGATACGGAAGGCAACGACGTATTTGTCTACCATACCAGGGACGTTGCGGCCAGCGATTCCCCATGGGACCGGCGTGTGAGGGCCAGGATTGTCCATTGGGCTTATGACGGGACGCCAATCCTCTATATGACCCCAGAAATGGAAATAAAGCCTGGGAATAAAAATATAACGGCCACCATAACGGTAACAGAGGACGCCCAGCCCCATGTCCATACCTTCAAACCCTTTACCCAGAAGGCGAAGGTGGGCAAAAACGGCTATTCTTGCAATAAGTGCGCAACGTGCGGCAAGATCCAGGGCAAAAAGGTAATTTACGCCGTAAAAGCCCTTACGGTAAAAAAAGGCCCCTATGTATATAATAAGAAAGAAAAGAAACCTTCCGTTACGCTGAAGGATGCAAAAGGGAATGTAATCCCGAAGAAATATTACAGCATTTCTTACCAGGATAATAAGAAGGTAGGAAGGGCGGTTGCCATTGCTAAATTAAAAGGGAATTACACAGGCAAGGTCAAGGCATCCTTTGATATCCTCCCGCAGGGAACCAGCCTTACCAAGCTTAAGGCTCTCCCCAAAGGGTTCCAGGCTGCCTGGAAGAAACAACCGTCGCAGGTCACAGGATATGAAGTCCAGTATGCTGCAAACAGCAAGTTTACGAAGAAAGCGTCGGCGGCTAAGAAAATAGCCAAGGCAGGGACCGTTTCCAAGTCCTTTTCCAAGCTGAAAGCGAAAAAAACCTATTATGTGCGTGTCCGCACTTATAAAATTGTGAAGGTAAATGGAAAAAGGAAGGTATTTTATTCCGCATGGTCCAAAGCCAGGAAGGTGAGATGCAGATAGGGATTAAGGAATGGAAATATGAAAAACAGGTATTGACTCTCTCGTAGCGTAACGGTTTATGATTGGAGCGGAAGGAGGGAAAATGAAAACCGTAAAGGATGTGTCAAAGTTAACTGGGGTAAGTATAAGGACACTGAGGTATTATGATGAAATTGGCCTGCTAAAGCCAACGGAATTAACGGAAGCCGGTTATCGCCTTTATGACAGCAAAGCGTTAGGGAGATTGCAGGAAATTATGTTCTTTCGAGAATTGGAAATCCCATTGATGGACATTAAAAAAATCATAGATAACCCTAATTATGATAAAGAACAGGCTTTATCCGCCCAAAAATCTTTGTTAGAGCAGGAGCGGAACCGGCTGAATGGGATTATTGGATTAATCGCAGATGTAATGGAAGGAGCCAATACTATGAGTTTTGAGCCGTTTCGTAACGAGGAAATACAGAAGATAGTAAACCATACGTTAGGATGTATGTCAGAAGAAAAGCTTGGGGAGCAGGTAGAAAAATATGGGGGGATGGAACAGTATAAAAGGCATTTGGCGTCCGGCTTTGCGAATGAGCAGGCAGCCGCCGATTTATTGAAATGGTATGGCAGCAAAGAAAAAGCAATAGAAGCAGTCATGCAGTCAACTGGGAATGGTGAAGAAATAAAGCAGGAACAAGAGGAAAATGCAAAAATCTATAAACAGTTTATGGCTGCGAAAGAAGCTGGCGATATGGATATGGCACATTCTGCTGTTGAGATGCTTGCAGAGAATTATAAGGCAATGTTTTCGCTTGGGAATGCGAGGAATATCCTGCTTGATTTGGCAAAAGAATATCTGCAAAGCGGGAAACTTGCAGAAGCAGCCGATAGCCAGTTTGGAAAAGGCTGTTCAGAATATGTTGCACACGCGATACAGCATTATTATGGCGTATGATATGTGCCAAAAGCGTAATGAAAATAAATTAACCGAAAATTGGCAGTAAAAGCATGCCCATGCAATTAGAGGCAGCCGAGATTATCTATGGGGCAATGGCTCCGCTTTTAGGTTAAAGAATGAAAAAGAGGGCGTCGCAAAATCATCAAATGAGATGATGAAGCGACGCCCTCATAGGATTACCCCATATTCTGCTGCGCCACTAATTGCTCTGCGCCATATTTCTTCCGGAGTACAGGCTTTTCAATCTTCCCAGTGGCGTTCCTGGGAACCTCTGCGAAGATGATTTTCTTCGGCCTCTTGTATTTGGGGAGCTGCCTGCAGAAATCCTGGATTTCCCCTTCACTGCATTCCATCCCGTCCTTGACGGCAATGATGGCGCCTGTTATTTCCCCCAGCCGTTCGTCCGGCAGGCCGATGACAGCCACGTCCTGCACCTTCTCATAGGTGCTGAGGAAATTCTCAATCTGTACGGGATAGATATTCTCCCCGCCGCTTACAATCACGTCCTTCTTGCGGTCCACCAGGAAAATAAACCCGTCTGCATCCATTTTGGCCATATCCCCGGTGTATAGCCATCCGTCTTTTAAGGTCTCTGCCGTAGCTTCCGGGTCATTGTAATAGCAGGTCATAACCCCAGGCCCCTTGACACAGAGCTCGCCTACGTCCCCCTGCGCCACTTCTGCGCCGTGTTCATTTATAATCTTGCATTTCCATCGGTATCCGGGAACCCCGATTGCCCCTACCTTGTGGATGTTTTCAATGCCAAGGTGCACGCATCCAGGGCCTGTGGATTCTGACAGCCCATAATTTGTGTCGTATAAATGATGGGGGAAATAGCTTTTCCAATGCTTAATCAAAGAAGGCGGCACAGGCTGCGCCCCGATATGCATCAGGCGCCATTGCTCCAATCCATAGTCTTCCAGCCGGACGTCCCCACGGTCTAATGCCACCAAAATATCCTGCGCCCAGGGCACCAGCAGCCATACGATGGTGCAATGTTCCTTTGAGACGGCGTCCAGGATAATCTCTGGGGTTGTCCCTTTCAGCAGCACGGCTTTGCTGCCGGCACATAGGCTGCCCATCCAGTGGAATTTCGCCCCAGTATGGTAAAGGGGCGGGATGCACAGGAACACGTCCTTTCGGTCGGTTAAGTGGTGCTTCTGCTCCATCTGCGCCGCCTGCATCAGGCTCTCATGGTTATGCAGGATGGCCTTTGGGAAACCGGTTGTCCCAGAAGAGAAATAAATGGCGGCGTCATCCTCGTCCTCCAGACGGACTAAGGGCGCCTGGCTGGAGCAGTCTGCTACCAATTCCGGGTAGCTTTCCGCAAAGGTGGGGCATCCATCCCCCACATAAATGAGCAGCCTGCCTTTGCTCAGCCCTTCTTCTATAGACTCAATCCGCCCAATGAACTCCGGCCCGAAGAACAGGACATGTACCTCCGCTAAGTCTGCGCAGTACTGGATTTCCTCTGCGGAGAAGCGGAAATTAAAGGGGACGGCAATCGCCCCTGTCTTTAAGATCCCAAAATAAATCGGAAGCCATTCCAGGCAGTTAAACATCAGGATTGCCACCCGGTCTCCCTTCTGGATGCCCCGGCTGAGCAGCATATTTGCCACCCGGTTTGCCTTTTCATCAAAAATGCTCCAGGTAATCTCCCGGCGGTAGGGGACTGGCGAAGTCTGCTGCACCAGCTCATATTCCTTCCAGGTGGTCTTCCTGGTGTCCTTTTCCAGCGGGTTCAGCTCCACCAAGGCCACCTCGTCACTATATAGCTTATGGTTCCGTTCCAGTAAATCTGTCACTGGCATAATAATGTTACCTTACCTTTCCTCGCCTATTATACATTTGCTATCTTAAGATAGCTGCAGCGGTTCCTGCTTCTCTTATTTTACTGGTACAGATGCCTCTTGTCAATGACCCGGACGGCTTTGCCTTCGCTGCGGACAATGCTCTTTGGCTCCACAACCTTCACATCCACGGTGATCCCCAGCATGGACCGCAGGGCGGATACAATCTTCCTCTCCCTGGCTGGGATAGCCAATGTGGGGTGTTCCGCCATCTCCGGCGTCAATTCTACCTGTACTTCTATCGTGTCGTTATTCCCAATGCGGTCTACCACAATCTGGTAATTGGCCTGGTAGCCTTGGTTTAGGAGCACTGTCTCAATCTGTGAAGGCCATACGTTCACGCCTTTTACAATCATCATGTCGTCGCTGCGCCCCTTGGGTTTAAGCATACGCACATGGGTACGCCCGCAGGAACAGGGCTTCCTGGTCAGGCGGCATAAGTCCCTGGTACGGTAACGCAGCAGCGGGAATGCCTTCTTCGTGATGCAGGTAAATACCAATTCCCCAATCTCCCCTTCTGGAAGCACTTCTCCCGTTTTAGGGTCAATGATTTCTGCAATGAAATGGTCTTCCTGGATATGCATCCCTGCCTGTTCCTCGCATTCAAAAGATACCCCAGGCCCCGAGATTTCCGTCAGGCCGTAAATATCATAAGCCTTAATCCCCAGGGAGGATTCGATGTCACGGCGCATTTCTTCTGTCCAGGGCTCTGCGCCGAAAATCCCAGCTTTTAGCTTCAGCTTGTCTTTCAGGCCTTTCTCATTTACTGCCTCTCCCAGGTTGGCGGCATAAGAGGGCGTACAGCATAAGATGGTAGAGCCTAAGTCTGTCATAAACTGCAGCTGCCGTTCTGTGTTCCCGGAGGACATAGGGAGCGTCAGGCAGCCAACCTTGTGGGAGCCCCCATTGAGCCCAGGCCCCCCTGTGAAGAGCCCATAGCCATAACAGACGTGGCAGACGTCCTCCTTGGCGCCGCCAGCTGCTACAATCGCCCTTGCGCAGCATTCATCCCATAGGTCGATGTCCTCCTGGGTATAAAAAGCCACAACCCTCCTGCCAGTAGTCCCGCTTGTAGACTGGATACGCACGCATTCTTCCAAAGGTACTGCCAAAAGCCCATACGGGTACTGGTCCCGCAGATCATCCTTATCAATAAATGGAAGCTTATGTAAATCATCAGTCCCTTTGATATCCTCTGGCTTCACCCCTGCCGCATCCATCTTGTCACGGTAAAATTTAACATTGTCATATACGAACTGGACCTGCTTGGCCAGGCGTTCGCTTTGGAGCGCCAAAAGCTCGGTAAGCGGCATAGTTTCAATTTCTGGTTGGTAATAATTCTTCATTCTTCCTCTCCATTCCTTTCCTCTATACACAAATCCAGATTATCATATCATTTTTTTGTAGGTTCGTAAATAGTTTCCTGCGGTAAAGTGATAAAAAGTTAAAATCAAAGCGTTTTTTTAAGGAATTATTGACAATGTATATCCTATTGTATATACTATCCCTTTGGAAGGAGATGGTTTTATGCAGGCAACAATCCGGAAATGGGGAAATTCCCAGGGAATCAGGATCCCCAAAGCATTTCTGGAAGCCTTGGGGATGATGGAAAACGATCTTGTAGAGCTGAAAAGGGTGGATGATGCGATTGTGGTTACAAAGGTAAGGAAGGCAGAAGGGCTTAGGCTGGAAGATATTTTTGAAGGTTACAGCGGGGAATCTGCTGCCGGGGAGTTTGATTGGGGGCTTTCTGCCGGAAAGGAAGTGCAGTAATGTACAGCCCGAAGCAAGGCGATATTGTGTTCCTGGATGTTACGCGGGCAGGGCGTGTGCAGGCAGGGAAGAGGCCAGGCGTAGTGGTTAGTAATGAACAATTTTTTCTAAAGACAAAGTCTGTCCTGGTATGCCCGATTGCCAATACCAGGAATCAATTTCCGCTGCATATCCCATTGGATGGCAGGACCAAAGCCACAGGCGCAATCTTGACAGAGCATATGAAGTGTTTGGATCCGGCTGGCAGGGATATCCGTTTTGTAGAGAGGATGCCAGAGGATTTGTTAGAGAAAACATTGGCGTATGTGAAGGCTTTCTTTTAAGTAAAAAATGAGCATGAATCTTTTGGACGGAGGGACGGGAACCAAGCCTGCTTCATCGGTTTCTGTTCCGCCGCATCCCTCAGGATATTTGTGCAAAGTATTGTTTTCTTCGTGCAAATAGCATATATTGTATTTGCCAGCGGAAAGGGGCTGATACTATGGCTGGAAATACTACAAACATCAGTATCCGAATGGATGCAGATTTGAAAGCGCAGGCGGACGCGCTGTTTCGTGAACTTGGCATGAACCTGACTACAGCGTTTAACATTTTTGTGCGCCAGTCGCTTCGTGAAGGCGGCATCCCGTTTGAAGTGAGGGTGGAACAGCCCAACAAAGAAACGTTTGCAGACCTGAAAAGATGAGAAAAACAAAGTACGCCGTCAAGTACACAACCAGTTTCCAAAAAGACTATAAACGCGCCATCAAGCGCGGCCTAAAAATTGAGTTGCTAAAGCAGGCCGTAGCTTTACTGGCAATGGGGGAACCGCTGCCAGATAAGAACCGTGATTACGGCCTGTCCGGCGATTGGGCAGGCCATCGGGAGTGCCACATTCTTTAAAAATGGATTGCGGGCAAAGGCCTTTTATGGTACACTGGAAAATAGTTTGTATTGTGCCAGATTTGTTGGTAAGTCCGGCAAGCGTAGACGCTAAACACCCAAAAAATTGCAGGAATGTTGGCAATAGATTTCTGATGCAACCTACATAGATGGACATGGCGGCATAGAGCAGGTGGATGGTTTTATTGTTGATGAGAGGAATTGCCCTTGTAGCAAATACCCTCAATGTGTTGTAAATGGCGCACCAACGGATGAGAGGTGCTTGCAAACACCATAAAATCAAGGTTTTTTAGGAGGTATATAGAAGAATGAAACTAGGCATCGTTATTTACGAGGCTGTTTCATGAAAATCCATGTATCTCTATAAAATGGCTTAAAGGTTGATAAATACTAGGGGTGAGGGCAATTTGATTTCTATGTAATTCTTTATATCTTCATAAGAGTTTATGGAAAATTGGTACGTGATTGGTACGTAGAAAATGAAATGTGAAACTGAAGGTTGAGCCTTAATACCGAAGAACAAAGGACAAGGCATGAGAGAATGTCTTGTCCTTTCCATAATGTTGGAGGGTTGATTGCATGTCGGAATTGAAAGCAAAGGAATATAAGAAATTTGAGGATATTAAGCATATCAGAGAAGATGGATCGGAGTTTTGGAGTGCGAGAGAATTGTCGGATGCGTTGGAATATTCTAAATGGGAAAATTTTTCCAAAGTAATTGGGCGTGCTATGATCGCATGCGAGAACAGCGGACACAATGTATCTGACGATTTTCCTGAGGTCAGGAAAATCGTAGATGCAGGGGCAACGAACAAGCCGATAAAAGATTATGAATTGTCAAGATATGCCTGTTATCTGATTGTTCAAAACGGAGATCCGAGAAAAGAAGTAATTGCTTTAGGACAGACTTATTTCGCTATACAGACATATCGACAGGAAGTTGCCGATCATTTTAATCAGTTGGATGAGGATAGAAGACGCCTTGTTGTTCGTGGGGACATCAAACAATGGAATCAACTTTTAGCGGAAACGGCACATGACGCCGGAGTGATTACGAATGAGGAATTTGCAATTTTTCAAAATGCCGGATATATGGGACTTTATGGTGGACTGGATGTAGAGGACATTCATGTAAGGAAAGAACTTCAAGTAGGACAGAAGATTCTTGATTATATGGGAAGCACAGAGCTTATCGCCAATTTGTTCCGCATTTCACAAACAGAGGAGAAACTGCGGAAGGACAGCATACAAGGTGCTGATGCAGCGACAAGCTTACATTATAATGTCGGAAAAGAAGTACGTACTGCCATTGAAAAAATCGGAGGGACGATGCCAGAGGATTTGCCAAAACCAGAGAAAAGCATTCAGGAGATTGAGAGAGAGCAGATGGCGAGATTAAGAGCGAAAGCGAAGAAAGGGACGATAATGCTTGATGAATGATGTGTTATCGACAATAGTTTGAAAGAACATAGTGATAAAAGTTATTTGCAGGGCTGTTCATATAAATCCATATATCGCTATAAAATGGCTGAAAGGTTGATAAATACTAGGGTTGAGGGAAAATTGATTTCTATGTAATTCTTTATATCTTCAAAAAGTTTTATGTGGAATTGGTACGTAATTGGTACGTAAAAAATGAAATGCAACTGTAAATTGAGCCTTAATAATAATTAAGAAAAGGTTAAGTCAGTTGAAATAACATAGCCTTTTTGTGTGAATGCTACATATGAAAGTTAGAATTGTAATAAAAGTAATCAAGTGGGGTGAATAAATGCAACATAGTAAACTGTCAGAACATACATTTAAAAAGGGAAAATTTATTACTCCTTTTAATTCTATTTCTGTTATGCAGGCATTATCTGATGAAAAATCATGGACTTATGGAAGAATGCCAGAATATCTTTGGATTGGATTGATTTTAGACCATTTTGGTCGAGATGATGGTCTGAGAAAATTATATAGTATTATCTCTGAATTGCATAAACTAGCGCCTGAATTGTATACAGTTCGTATTTCGCAAATTTTAAAATTGGAACATTCTGTTCAACGAAAACTATATAACTACATTAATAAAGTAATTTCTAAAGAAACACTTTCTCCACTTACGGTTATTTTAACTTCCAGTAAGGCGCCAATTTTTGCAGAATGTTTTTACTGTCCGGAATTGAGTGTTGAAGATAGATGTAGCGTCTTAACAGAAACAATGTGTAAAATAATGGATCACCAATCAAATGAAGCTACGGATATCAGGTTTGTTGCATTATATTTTAATTTGTTATCAGGAAAACTACATTTGCTAAAAGACCAGATAGACTTGCTTGCTATATATTCAACTACAGAACATACTGAGGAAATAATGCGAACGGTTCGTCCTACAGTCCGTTCTTTAGAAATGATGATATTGCAATTTGAAGATACTAATTCAATATATTTAGAACTTTTTTGGAGGTGTATAAGTGAAATGACAGAATGCTCAATATATTCTATGGTATTCCCGGAAGAAACTAGGGATATAGACATTTATATGGAAAACCTACATGAGATATTTGCATTTCTTGCTGAGTTATTTACTTCATCTTCTCCATTAGATGAAAAAATGAATGTGATATTGGGGATTGCTACATATTCATATAAACGTTTGAAAGAATGTTATGAACATAATCTTTCTAATTCCATTTCTGGAAGAAGTTGCATACGAGTTCTTATTGAAGATTATATTATGATGAAATACTTAATAAAGAATGAGGCATTACATGAAAATATTTGGCGAGATTATCAACTGTATGGAATAGGGCAATATAAACTTGTTTTGGCAAGGCATCGTGAAAATGGAGTTTTGGCTCAATCTCATTTTGATACTAGGTATATTGAAGCATTAGTTAATGAATTCAAGGAGGAAGAGTTCATTGATATGGATACAAAATATTTTGATAAAAGTAATATAAGGTTAAAAGCAGAAAGCGTTGATGAAAAAGAATTGTTTGGATTGTATTATGACTATGATTCGGCTTTTGAACACGGGCTTTGGGGAGCTATCAGAGAATCATCATTGTTAAAATGTAATAATCCCGCACATAAATATCACTGTATTCCTGATGTTGAAGATGTAAATAGGCTAAAAAGTGTTTTGCCTGATTGCATTATGGTTATGAATAAGACGATTGTTTTTCTGAATGAGTTATACGGAATTCCAGAACAGTTATTGAATGAGGTGACAAATTTTGAAATTAAATCTATTACAGAATAAAATAGTCTCGATACAAGATTCATATGCAAAATTATTATCTGTACTGATTCCTGAATTAGAATCTGGGCGAGTACCGGAAGCTTTAGATGAAATTAATTTGTTTTGGATTCGAAATATAGATGTTGTACAACTATATTTGAAGGCTATGTTTTCAGGAAATGAAAGTTATGTATTTACAGCAGCAACATTTATGGATTTTGATGATAAAGAACATCTTCCTTTTTTGGTGATAGGAGAAAAACATATACTTGATGATCCTTTAAATAGGTATTCAGAGATATATAATAAAATTTCCAATAGTAATGATATGGAGTATCTTTATAACCAAATTCGGGTAACTGCCAAAGATAATCTAAAAATTTTGAAAGACGTTAAGAATAATATACTTATATTGCCATTAAGAATTTTAAATCAATCAAGTACATACAAATCTCTTTTCCAAATTGGAGAGCAGGCGTTTATAAGTCTTTTTGATGAAATAGAGAGTCTGAAAGATTATTTCAATAAATGTAATAGCATTAATGATATCATGCGGTATGCTAGAAAAGATTTTGGAAAACTAGTAATGTTTTCTGAAAGTGATGATGAGTCTTTAGAATTTGAAAAAAGATATGAGATTGCATTATCTGAAACACATTACATGGTAGACTCAAATAAATCAGATTCATACAACTTTTTTATATTAGTGTTTGGTTGTATTCAGCAGGCAATTGATATTATAGCATCGTGTATTGAATATGGATGTATTCCATACATTAGGTATCCGGTAGCGTTTCACTATATTTCATTGCTGTCGGAAAATATGACAGATATTGAACAAATAATAATGCTTCGGTATAAAATGAGTATAGCATTTGTGGTGTATAGACTTTGTGATAAGGAAAGACTTGCAACAGTTTCAATAGATGAATTCCTTATAAAAAATCAAGAGTATAATTTCAATAAAAGGTTATTCTGCACATTGGAACAGAATGGAATTAATGAACGCAATTTTTTAGGTCATACTGTTACGCAAGTCGTGGTAGATGAACTTGAGAAATTCTATAGTATTTTAAATAACAAAGATACTGATGAATGAAGAATCTAATTTTTCAGATATGATGGGTATAATAGAGTAAGCGGAGAGGAAAATGTAAAAAGTTTTCTATAATACAATGAGTAGGTGCTAAATTCAACTTAAGAATAGGAAGGCGCCCGTTTGCTGGAAAAGGGGTACAAGAATGTGTTTGAGAGTCTATCAAAGGAAAAACAGGCGGAACTTATCATGAGAAAAGACGACTTTGCAAAAAAAGGCAGATATTACTCCGTAAAATGATTTTTGCGAAAAGAAAACGCTCTATGTAGAGGGAAAAAAAGATTAGAATGGCTCTGTATATGATAAATATGCAGGGCTTTTCTTAACCAGCAAAATATTTGTGATTGAATAATAGAAAGATAGAATGAATGATGCGGGTTTCACAGTGTAATCATTGAGTTCTTATGGGTTATCGCTTCCTAAATATTATTTCAATAAATCCAGCGCCAGCTCCATTTGTGGGCTTATCCATTTATTTTTGTGATAAATATAAAAAGAGTTATATGTTTTTTCATCAAGTTCCGTTTTGACTGGCATAAGAGAACCGTTTTTTAATTCTTCCCCAATAGAGTAAGTGGGAACAACCGCAATTCCTAAATTATTCATAACGCATCTTTTTACGGCTTCGATACTCTGCACTTTCATGGGAGGATTAAGAAGAATATCCTTTTCGGAAAGGTATTTATCCATATCCAATTGATAATAGCCGTCCGGCTCATTACAGATTAGACTGAACGGTTTGCTCTGATGTGGTGTGATAAAATCAAGCAGATTGCTATTGGCAAAAGGAGAAGCAACAAGAACCGTCTTATATTTGCCGAGTTTTTTATGTACTATGCTGTCGGGATAACTGTCTTTTTCACAATTTATACCTATATCGGCTGTTCCATCAATGATAGACTGGTTGACTTCCCCCGATGTTAGCGAATTAATTATAAGCTGTACATTAGGGGCTTCATGCGAAAACGCTTGTATAAACGGCTGCATTGTATATATCAGAATAGAGTCTGGAATTGCCAGCTTTAATGAGCCTGATATTTCAGACAGGCTTTTCCCGTAATTGCTGATTTGTTCCGCTCCCTGTAAAATCATATCAATATAAGGCATAATATCTTTCCCTGCCTGTGTAAGTTCCATGCGTCTGCCTATTTTCTCAAATAATTTCAAAGCCAGTTCATCTTCGAGCTGTTTTATTTGGAATGTGACCGTAGACTGTGTATAGCCTAACTTATCTGCCGCTTTTTGAAAACTTCCCATTTCAAGGATTGTTTTGAATGTAACCAAACTCTTTGTATTCACCTTTTATCACTCCTTAATACATTCAATATATCGAATTAAGATATCGAAATTATTAAATTTTTTAATTGTATTTCTTGTGTTATTATAAAACAGCAGGCAGGAAAT
>CAJUSO010000041.1:0-22135 GCA_910588965.1 uncultured Lachnospiraceae bacterium
TTCTTGTTGCCATAAACCGCCATGCCGCAACAATACGGTATTCGTCAACATATTCAGAAACCACGCGCACCGTGATACCGATTGGCTTATATGCCATGAATGGGCTTTGGTATTGCCCCGCCTATTGTACAACAGCGAATCAAATCAGGGTGTTCCGGGTTGACCGTATCAAAGAAATCATAGAGGAAAAGCCTTATCCCGAAGGGAAATACCCTATTCCTGCGTCAATTCAGGAATATCTTGAAAAAACAGATGTTAAACATGATTGCCACATGAAAATCCAATTGACGGACGTAGGAGTGAAACGCTGTGAAAGTGAATGTTTACTTGCAAGCGGATTGGAAATATTTCCAACGGGCGGCGGGATAATTGACATGGAAATAAACCATGGTGCTTTAGAATGGGTTGCCGATTATATACTGCCATTTGGGAATGATGCCACTGTGTTAGAGCCAGCGGGGTTAAGAAAACGAATACAGCAAAAAATATACGAATTACATCAGCATTATTGCAAACCGGAATAGCCTGTTAAGCACATTACATGAGCATTGGCGCAAAGTACAGGATTTTACTAAAAAGCGGCAGTCCTTTTCTTACTAGGAAGCTGCCGCGTTATCATCTTTTACAGAATCTATTTTAGGTTGGGAATGGCCATTTCAAGGCTCTTCAAAAATGGGGTAGTAGTGGTGTGGCAATACCTATCGGGGTCTTGGAACCGTAGGATAATAGCCCTTTGGCCTGCCTGGGTTTGGTTGTTACCATGAATCTGATTACTTAATCTAATGTTACAAGTTTTCTGACACAGGAATCTCTTGCATACATTACGATACAGAGAATCGCTAAAACAGTTTCTACGATTGGCTGTGCGGCAATGACACCGTCTAATTGCCAGAAACTATTTAGGATAATGACTGCCGGGATAAATAGTATTACATTTCTCAAAACCGTAATGAGCAAGGATTTTACTGCCGCGCCTAATGCCTGGAAATAACTTGTTATCATATGGATAACGCCGAGCATTGGCGCTGACAGGCCTAAAATGCTGATAAAGTATCCTGCCTGATGTATCAATGATTCTTCATGGAGGAATACGCTTGCCAGTTTCGTCCCAAATAAGCAAAATACAGCTAAAAAGATTGCTCCCAAAAGGATCCCGTAAATGACCGATATTTTTACTGCTTGCGCCATACGGTCTTTTTTGCCTGCGCCGTAGTAGTACCCGACGAGCGGGGCAACCCCCTGTGAAAGGCCGACCGACAGCATGATTGGAACCATATCAACTTTGTAGGCAATCCCATATGATGCAACTGCATTGGAACCATAAACCCCGATAAGGTTGTTGAGGACAATATTGGAGACACTGAGCAAAACGGTAATGAGCGCACCAGGTATCCCAATGCCCACTACGCTGAAAACCATTTTTTTATGCGGCGCAAACTGTTTGATTGAAAGTGACGCCAGCTGGTTCCCCTTTCTTGCCGCCCTAACCATGAAAACCAGATAATAAATTGTGGAACAGAAGAAGCCGAAGGATGTGGCAAGCGCAGCGCCGGCTGTTCCCCAACCTAATAAAACAATCAGAACAAAGTCAAAGACAATATTTACAGTATTTCCAAGAGCCAGCCCGATGGTGCTTTCCTTGATAAAGCCAAGTGATCGGAGGAGGTGGACGAACCCATTGGAGAGGATAATAAAGGGAGCCCCAAGAAAAATATATTTCAGATAACTATAGGTATAAGCCATGTTTTCTGTGTCGGCGCCCGATATTTTTGCGATCGGTTCCAGAAAGAGGATTCCGGTAAGGAGAATAACAATTCCGGAAAATACCATTGCATACAGGCAAAAATTCAGCGTACTTCTGACTTCTTCATTTTTATCCTCTCCTAAAAGCCTGGCAATCACACTATTTCCGCCCATGCCAAAAATAGAAGCAACAGACATAATAAATAAAAGAATCGGCGTACATAGGGTAACTGCGGCAATCATTGCAGGCTCTTTTGTCAGAGAAACAAAAAAAGTATCTGCGATATTATAAATCAGGGTTGTAAGCTGCCCTAACATGGCAGGCAATCCCATACGCATAACCGCTTTAGGAATGTTTTTTTCTTCAAATACCGTTGCCATTCAATTTTACCTCCATAATCAAAACATTGTATTTTGGGTGAGTATACGTTATAATGATTAGGAAAACCAGGACATATGTCCTGTTGGAGGGAAAATATATGAAAAGATTTTATGATAAAGCTCTCATTGAGACCTATCTGAAGAAAACAAAGTATGAATCCATAATGAGAGGCTTTCAGGAACATTTATTTGTTGCACAATACGATAAAGGCGAGTTTGTCACCATGCCATTGCAGCAAGAACACTTATTCCAGATAATCATCCAAGGCTTGGTAAGCATTTACTTTATTAGGGATGATGGGTCGGTATATTTTCTTGCAAACAGTAGGGAGGATGATATACTCGGTGAAATGGAAATCTTCCCACACCGATTAAGCAATGTCTATGCAGAATCAAATGATGATGTAATTTGCCTTGCTCTGCCAATCGGGGCAAGCAAACGTATGCTGCTGGAAAACTGCCAGTTTTTGCAGTTAGTATGTGAATCTTTAACAAAAAAAATGGAATCTATCACAACAAGCGACGCTGCCCCTGCAAGCTTAAAGCAGCGTGTCCTAACATACATGGGTTATAAATGCAACGGGGGCGAGCTAAAGGGCTTGCAGCAGGCCGCATTTCAGTTAAATTGCAGCCCCCGCCAGCTACAGCGGATCCTTAATCAGTATGAAGCGGATGGGATGGTGGCCAAAACTGGAAAAGGAGCCTATAAACTTACGGCCTCTGCATTTTTGTCATTCAAAGCCCTTGTTGGAAAAATATAAGAATAGTTATAAGTTCCCCGTGTTTATGCTTTTTTAGCTAGAAGGAGGGAAGCATTTTCCAAAAGCTTGTGTTCAACAAAATGGTTGTGGTACATCTCCCAATATTTTTCTATACAAAATCAATGTTACCGTCAAAGCTGGGTTGGTACATCCTGAATACGACGGGAATATCCTTTAGCTGCCATTGTTCTTCATAGGAATAACAGTGTACCATGCCTACCCGAAACCGTGGTTTTCTTCCATGCTGGCATTGATATAACCTATTGGGAAATTATTTTCTTTCAGGCAGATAGCATACGCATAGCCTTGCGGGCATTCATATTTTGGAGCATATCTTTCTTCCTAAAATTTTATTGTTTCTCCAAGGTCCTTCAGGGTATGCCAAGGCAAAAATTTATTGGCTTCCTCTAATCCCCCATCCGGTATCCCATGCCCCGTACGGTCTTTATCAGTTCTGGCTTCTGCGGGTTTTCTTCGATTTTTTCCCGGAGGCGCTTAATATAAACGGTGAGGGTGTTGTCGTTTACAAACTCCCCAGCCATGTCCCAAAGGGTGTCCAGCAGCTGGTTCCTGGTGAGGACCATTCCCTTATGGTTCATAAAATGCAGCAGCAGCCGGTATTCCAGTGCAGACAGCAAAACCTCATGCCCGTCCTTTGCCACCGTCCCCTTGCCGATATCCACGCTTAACCCTTTGTATTCCAATAAAGCATTTGCTTTCCCATAGCGCCGTAGGACGTTATGGATCCGCGACACCAGTTCCCTTGGGCGGAAGGGTTTGGCAATGTAATCGTCTGCCCCCAGGTCTAGGCCTGCCACTACGCTGTACTCATCTCCGGAAGCCGTCAGGAAGATTACGGGGAGGCTTGTGTTGGATTTGACCGCCCGGCACAGGGCAAACCCATTCCCTTCTGCCAGGGAAACATCAAGGAGCATCAGGTCAAAAGCGTCTGGGGATTCCTTCAATAAGGAGAGCGCCTTTTCCTGCCCATCTACGGAGGTGATGGAGAACCCTTCCTTCTGTAAAAATTCTGTTAGATTACTTACAATTCCGATATCATCTTCTACCAATAAAATATGTGCCATAACATCTGCCCCTCCTTTCTGGTTCTATAGGCGCCGGTGTGTTTGGCTGTGGAAGCGCCTAGAAAACCAGTATATCATCCCGCGCTATTTTTTGTAAAGGAAAGATTGCGCTTGTAGGCTAGGGTGTAATGTGATACCATAGAGCCATCCCTAAGGTAAAATGACATTGAATAGAAAGGAGAACCCCCAAATGAAAAAATATGGTTTTGGCGTAGACATAGGAGGGACCACCTGTAAAATCGGCCTTTTTGAGACGACGGGGAAGCTATTGGAAAAATGGGAAATCCCAACAGATACCCAAGAGGAGGGCAAAAACATCCTTCCGGACGTTGCAGCTTCCCTGAGCCAGAAGATGAAGGAGAAGGGTATCCCCCAAGGCGAGGTAGAGGGCATTGGGATTGGGATCCCAGGGCCTGTAGAGGCAAATGGGGTTGTGCCGGTGTGCGTAAACCTGGGCTGGAAGGACATGGATGTCCCAAAGGAAATGCAGTCCCTGATGGAAGGCCTCCCTGTAAAGGCCGGGAATGACGCAAATGTGGCGGCTCTGGGCGAGATGTGGCAGGGCGGCGGCAAAGGCTGCAAGAGCCTGGTGATGGTGACTTTGGGAACTGGCGTAGGCGGCGGGATTATCGTCCATGGGCAGATTGTTGCCGGGGCAAACGGAGCCGGAGGGGAAATCGGCCATATCACTGTGAACCCCCATGAAAGCATTCCCTGCAACTGCGGAAGGAAAGGCTGCCTGGAGCAGTATGCCTCAGCTACGGGGATTACCCGCCTCGCCAAGGAATGGCTGGCGCAGGGGCAGGGAGAAAGCCTGCTGGATCAGGCAGGGGAGGTTTCTGCCAAGTCTGTTTTTGACGCATATAAGCAGCAGGATAAGGCCGCCCAGGAAATCGTAGGCAAATTTGCCAGGATTTTGGGAAATGCCTTGAGCAACATTGCCTGCGTAACAGACCCAGAGGTTTTTGTGATTGGAGGCGGTGTCTCCAAGGCAGGCGCGCCATTGCTGGAGGCCGTGGAAGTGGCGTACCAGGAAGCGGCGTTCTCTTCTTGTGCAGGCGCAAAGTTTGCGTTAGCTTCCCTGGGCAATGACGCTGGGATTTATGGCGGCGTGAAGATGGTACTGGAGTAAGCAAAAGCAGGAAAACTGCCCTTGGGATAGGCTTGGGAGAAAGGGTGGATGTGCCCTTAGATAGAATCACACAAAAAAGGGCTTCTCCAAAAGGCAAATGTTATAAAATAGTAATAAAAAAGTAATATTTGTTCAGAAAATGTAAGAAGTGACTTGAATCTCCTGTGAAAAAAGTTTATGATAGAAAAGGTAAAGAAACCTGTTTGTTGTGGATGGCAGCGATTCCGGCTGCATTCCTTTTCATAATTTATGCACAGGAGGCATTGCACTAATGAAATTCAAGAAATTTTTATCTATTGTGTTGGGCTGCTTGCTTTTAACGGAGACACCCTTTCATTCCCAGGCAGCTTCTATTTCACCGGCAATTTCCCAAGAGGCAGAGGTTTTAGGAGAACGTTCAGAGGAAACTCTTTTATCAGATGTAATAGATCCAGAGGCAGCGGATCCGGTATCCGAAGAAGCGGGGCAGGAAGCAGGCGGCGCCCAAGGCAAAGCCGGGGCAGCTGCACCAGGCAGCGCACAGGATGGCAGTACGGCAGTTTTCATAGATGGCACGCAGGATCCAAGTGCAGGCGCATCAGAGGGCGGCCCTGGGGAGGATGCCAATGAGCCGGGGGATTCCGATAGCCGAAGCGGCGCCCCATCCTTCCAGTTAAATTATAGTACATATACCCTTCCGGTTGGCGGCACTGTCCAATTGTCAGGCGGGCAAGAGGGGCAGGCAGTGGTTTCCTGGGCTTCGGACCGGGAGGAAGTGGCTTCCGTAGACGGAGACGGGGTAGTAACGGCGCTCCAGGCAGGGGAAGCTGTTATTACAGCTACTTATACGTTTTCCACGGAGGCAGGCATAGAGACGGGCACGGCATCTTGCTTGGTTACCGTAGGGGAGGCTGTTTCCCTGGACAAGCAGTCCCTTACCTTATATATAGGGCAGGCAAAGAGCCTGAAGGTTTCTTCGGGTTCCCAGGATGGGGCTGTATGGAGTTCTTCCAACCCGGAGGTTGCCGCAGTGGATGCCAAAGGGAAAGTTACCCCCGTAAAAGCCGGTACGGCACAGGTTACAGTAACGGTAAATGGCATTACGGCCTCCTGTAAAGTAGTAGTGAAAAATCCAGAATTAAAATTAAAGGCGAAGGCCACCGTTTATATGAACAGTACGCTGAGCCTGAAAGCCACAGCTTCCCCTAAGGGGCAGGTGAAATGGAAGTCTTCCAACACCAAGGTGGCTGAGGTGACCTCCAAAGGCAAGGTGAAGCCCAAAAAGACAGGGGTAGTTACCATCACCGCTTCCTGTAATGGGGTCAAGCAGCAGTGCAGGGTTACCGTTAAGAAGTCATCTGTTAAATTAAATACCCAGGCGGCTGTCCTGTTTGAAGAGAATGAGTGCAGGCTGAAGGCTGCCGCTAACCCAGTGAAGGAATTGGAATGGATTTCCTCCAATACTAAGATTGCCAAGGTAGATGAAAATGGGACCATCATCGGCTTAAAAGCCGGTAAGGCTAAAATTACGGCGGCCGTCCCAGGGGCAAAGGCGACTTGCGAGGTAATGGTTATCAGCAACAACCATAAGATGAACCGCAGCGCCCAAAAGCTGATGAAAGGGAAAAGCACGGTACTGTATCTGAAGAACGTTTCTGGGCAGGATTCTGTTTCCTTCTCCCTGTCTGAGGGATCCAAGGACGTGGCAAAGATTTCCGCTTCCGGGAGCCAATGTAAAGTCACGGCCAAGAAGGCGGGCAAAGTTACCTTAACGGCTTCTTACCGGGTAATGGTAGATGGCAAATGGGTTAAGGGAGAGTCAGACTGTGATATTGAAGTAATAGACAGCGGGATTGTGCAGCAGCAGACGGCAGTGGCCGTAAAGGCCAAGAAAAGCCTGACGTTGAAAAACATAGAAAAGGAAGGGCTTGGGATATCTAAGACGGAGTGGTCTTCCTCTGACCCTGCGGTTGTCCAGGTCAGCGGCAAAGGTATGCTGACAGGGAAGAAGGAAGGTTCTGCTACGGTTATGGCAGCAGTGAGTTATTCAGACGGTTCAGTCCAGGAGTTTATTACCAATGTCAAGGTTTCGCAGCCTAAGGCAGCATCTAAGGCGGTTGTCCTGAGTTTAGGGAAGTCCCAGAAGGTGAAGCTTGAGGGCCTGAATGCCTACAGCACAGTGGACTGGGAGGTAAAGGATAAGGCTTTGGCGTCCATAGATGCCAACGGCGTAGTCACCGCAGGGAACCAAGCAGGGAAGACGGAGATTTCCGTTGTAGCAGACGGGAAATCCATAAAACAGAAGCTGATTGTCACAAATCCCCAGTTAAAGTCGTCCGAGGCCATGCTGGCTACGGGGAAGACGAAGAAGATGCCGATTACAGGGGCGTCCTCTAAGAGCAAGATTACCTATCTTTCCAAAAATACGGCAGTGGCCACAGTGAGCAAGTCCGGCGTGATTAAGGGCAAGTCCAGCGGTAAGGCAAAGATTGTGGCCAAGGTGGATGGGGTGAAGCTGGTATTCCAGGTAAAGGTTGTACATAAACGCGCCCTTGCAGCCTGTGAAAAAGGGCTTAAGATTATTAATAGTTCCAGGTACAGCCAGGCAAGGCGGATGTCCCATGGGTATTATGACTGCAGTTCGCTGGTATTCCGGGCATATGGATGCGATTCTGGGCTGCTGGGCGGGACGTCTTCCTGGGCGCCTACGGCAGCGTCGATGGCGGCGCATTTGGAACGGGCAGGGAAAGTAATTTCCTACGGAGGCCTGGATGCGTCTAAGCTTATGCCAGGGGATTTGATTTTCTACAGCCGGGGCGGGAATGGGAGATACCGCAATATCTACCATGTATCCATGTATTATGGGAACGGCTACCGTTTGGAGAAGCCCCTTCGGGCATACAGCAGGTGGGGCAACATCGCCATGATTGCAAGGCCTTTGAAATAACAGGCGCAGCGGCAGAACTGGCGCTGGTAGGGATATCCCCCGTTCTAAGGCGGTGTTTCATGGATTTTTGTATATGGCAGCGCAGCCCTGCCAGGGCTGTTTGGATTACAGGGGAGGAGCCGACAAGAAGTTTCTTTTTTCATCTTGATTTTTATTGCAGATAATACTATAATAGGTGGCATATGTAGTATTTGGTAGCGACAATAAATACCATATTTTGTGTTAATACCTATGATTGCCCCAATCCGGCCGGAGGCGGGGCGTTAGCGGGATTGTCTGTCTTGGAGGGAATAAGATGAAAATAATCAAAAGAAGCGGGAAAGAGACGGGGTTTGACGCCAGCAAGATTGTGGATGCAGTTGCCAAGGCAAACCAGGAAGTGTTAGAGAGTGACAGGCTGTCACAGGAAGAGATTGCAGGGATTGCGGAGCGGATTACAAGGTTCTGCAGGTCAATGGACCGGGTCTATAATGTGGAAGACGTCCAGGATATGGTGGAAAATGAAATTATGCGCCACCGTGCCTATGAAGTGGCTAGAAAATACATCACATACCGC
Source organism: uncultured Lachnospiraceae bacterium (assembly GCA_910588965.1). Taxonomy (GTDB): domain Bacteria; phylum Bacillota; class Clostridia; order Lachnospirales; family Lachnospiraceae; genus Petralouisia. Next base: position 8,585 of record CAJUSO010000041.1, read on the forward strand.
TATAAACGGGCGCTGGTACGCAAATCCAACTCTACGGACCAGCAGATTTTGAGTTTGATTGACTGTAATAACGAAGAGATTAAGCAGGAAAATTCCAACAAGAACCCGATTGTGAACAGCGTGCAGCGGGATTATATGGCCGGTGAGGTCAGCAAAGACATCACAAGGCGTTTCCTGCTGCCGGAGGAAATTGTACATGCCCACGAAGAGGGGATTTTACATTTCCATGATGCGGATTATTTTGCCCAGCGCATGCATAACTGCTGCCTGGTGAACTTGGAAGATATGCTCCAGAACGGCACAGTCATCAGCGAGACGATGATTGAGCCCCCTAAAAGTTTCTCCACCGCCTGCAACGTGGCTACCCAGGCCATTGCCCAGATTGCCAGTTCCCAATATGGGGGGCAGAGCATTACCCTTTCCCATCTGGCGCCTTTTGTGGATGTGAGCCGCCAGAAGCTCCGGGAGTCCGTGCGGCGGGAATATCTTGCCGCAGGCCTTGCTTTGGATGAGGGAAAGATAAACCAGGTAGCAGAGCTGCGGGTCAAGGAAGAAATCAGCCGGGGCGTGCAGATGATACAGTACCAGGTGATTACCTTAATGACAACCAATGGCCAGGCGCCTTTTGTAACGGTGTTCATGTATTTGGATGAGGTGGAGGAGGGGCGCACCCGGGATGACTTGGCCATGGTGATTGAGGAAATGCTCCTGCAGCGGATTGAGGGCGTCAAAAATGAGAAGGGCGTCTATATTACCCCGGCTTTCCCCAAGCTGATTTACGTCTTAGAGGAGGACAATATCCGGGAAGGGAGCAGGTACTGGGACATTACCAAGCTGGCGGCTAAGTGTACAGCCAAGCGGATGGTGCCGGATTATATCTCTGAGAAAGTGATGAAAGAGAATAAGCAAGGCAATTGCTACCCATGTATGGGCTGCCGTTCTTTCCTGACTGTTTATGAGGATGGGGAAGGGAAGCCTAAATTTTACGGCCGGTTTAACCAGGGCGTAGTTACCCTGAACCTGGTGGACGTGGCATGTTCTTCCCAAAGGGACATGGACAAGTTCTGGGAGATTTTGGAAGAGCGGCTGGGGCTTTGCCGGCAGGCTTTGATGCTGCGGCATAACCGGCTGAAGGGGACCCCTTCGGATGTGGCGCCAATCTTGTGGCAGTATGGCGCCCTTGCCCGGCTGAAGAAGGGGGAAGTGATTGATAAGCTGCTGTATGGCGGCTATTCAACGATTTCCCTTGGTTATGCGGGGCTATGCGAATGTACCCGGTATATGACGGGCAAATCCCATACGGATCCAGAGGCTACGCCTTTTGCCTTGGAACTGATGGGGCGCCTGAATGAGGCCTGCAGGAAGTGGCAGCAAGAGACGGATATTGCGTTTAGCCTCTATGGGACGCCCTTGGAGTCTACGACCTATAAATTTGCGAAATGCCTCCAGAGGCGTTTTGGGGTGGTAGAAGGGGTGACAGATAAAAATTACATTACCAACAGCTACCATGTGCATGTGACAGAGGAAATGGACGCCTTCCATAAGCTTTCCTTTGAGGCGCAGTTCCAGAAACTGTCGCCGGGAGGCGCCGTCAGCTATGTGGAGGTGCCGGACATGCAGCATAACACCGAGGCTGTGCTGTCGGTCATGCAGCATATCTATGGCAATATCATGTATGGGGAACTGAATACCAAGAGCGATTACTGCCAGGTGTGTGGATATGAGGGGGAAATCAAGATTGTGTCGGATGACCATGGGAAGCTGGTATGGGAATGCCCGAACTGCCAGAACAGGGATGAGGACAGGATGAATGTGGCGCGCAGGACTTGCGGCTATATCGGCACACAGTTCTGGAACCAGGGCAGGACGCAGGAAATCCAGGAACGGGTGCTGCATCTGTGATGAATTACGCAAAAATCAACAAAACGGATATTGCCAATGGCCCTGGGGTGCGTGTGTCCCTGTTTGTCTCTGGCTGTACCCACCACTGTAAAGGGTGCTTTAACCCGGAGACCTGGGATTTTGCTTATGGGCAGCCGTTTGGCGTAGAAGCCCAAGCGGAGATTTTACAGGCGTTAGCCCCGCCTTATATTGCGGGGCTGACCCTTTTGGGGGGAGAGCCTATGGAGCCAGGCAGCCAGAGGGCGCTGCTGCCATTTTTGGAAAGGGTGAGGGAGGCTTATCCAGAAAAGACCGTCTGGTGTTATACTGGATATTTGTTTGACCAGGAGCTGCTGGGGTGCAGCAGGGCGAGGTGTGAAGTGACTGACGCGCTGCTGGCTCTGGTGGATGTGCTGGTGGACGGGGAATTTATGCAGGAAAAGAAAGATATTTCTTTACGGTTTCGTGGTTCAAAAAACCAGAGGGTTATTGATGTAAGAGAGAGCTTAGGCAGCGGTAAGGTAACCTGTCTGGAATGAATTGAGGAGTGCGCATGAGGGAAAAAAGAAGACGAAGAAGGCGGCGCAGGATATTTTTGGGGAGCGTGTTGGGCGCCCTGACTTTATTGGCAGCAGCCTATTGCGGAATTGCCGTTTACTTTAGCAGCCACTTCTTCTTCCGCACCAAAGTCAATGGCTGGAAAATCGGAGGCATGGACATTGAGGCGGCAGAGGAGAAATTAGGGAAAAGCGTAGAGGAATATTTGCTGACCATCTATGACAGGGATGGGGAGAAGCACCATATTTACGGTGAGGATATTGGGTGTAAATATGTGCCTGACGGCTCTTTGGAAAAGCTGTTGGAGAGCCAGAGCCCGTTCCTGTGGATTGCAGAGATTTTCCAGGATAAGGGGCATGAGGTGGCGATGCCCATGGATTACAAGGATGGGCTGATGCAGGAGGCGGTGGCTTCCCTAGATCTTTTCCAGGAAGAAAATATCAAGGAGCCGCAGAATGCCCAGATTAAACGGGATGATGGCGGCTACCATGTGGAGCCTGAGACAGAGGGCAACCGCCCAATCCAGGAAAATGTCCTGAAAAAAGTGAAGGAAGCAGTCCTGGCAGGGGAACCTTCGGTTACCTTGGAAGATGAGGATTATGCCAAGGCAGAGATTACCCAGGACAGCCCGCAGATTGCAGGGGTAATGGAACAAATCCAGAAATACCAGAATGCAGCCATCACTTATGAGATTAAAGATTATGAAGAGGTGCTTGGCCAGGATAAGATTTTACAGTTTATCCAATTAGGGGAGGACGGTTCCGTCTCCCTCAAAGAGGATGAGATTGCAAAATATGTGCAGGAGCTGGCAAGCAAATACAATACCTATGCAGATATAAGGTCTTTCCAGACTTCTTCCGGAGACACGATACAGATAGGCGGCGGGGATTACGGGTGGATTGTGGACAAAGAAGCAGAGGCGGCGCAGATTAAGAGCGACCTGGAAGGCGGGCAGCCTGTCAGCCGTGAGCCCATGTATTCCCAGAGGCCTTTTGTGGCAGGGAAGGACGATATTGGGAAGACGTATATTGAGATTGACTATACAAAACAGCATATGTGGTATTATGAAGACGGCACACTGGTTGCGGATACAGACGTGGTAACAGGGAATATCAGCAGGCATAACGGTTCCCCGGACGGTGTGTTTAAGATTGTATATAAAGAGAGCCCGGCAGTGCTCAAAGGCGAAGATTACGAGTCGGACGTTACATATTTCATGCCCTTTGCCTATAATGTGGGAATCCACGACGCTTCCTGGAGGAATGGCAGGTTTGGGGGAAATATTTACAAGTCCAGCGGTTCCCATGGGTGTATTAACGCTCCATTAGAGGTTGTGGAAAAAATGTATGGGAAAGTGGAAGTCGGGACTCCCGTAATTGCCTATTACCGGGAAAAGGTGGAACTGACAGCGGAAAATGCTAAGATTTCCAATGCCTATTCTTATGTGGATAAGACAGAAGGGCAGTAGGGATAAGAGATAGGGGAAGGCCAGACGGGGCGCCAAAGGCGCAGCAATGGCCCTGGCCATATAAGCCAAGAAAAGTAAGGTGGGAGAAACATTAATGTTTCTCCCACCTTGCGCTTGCGCCGCAGGGGAGGACTAAGCCACTGGAGGAGACGGGAAGCCCGATTTCCTGCGCATCGGTATGGCCATGGAATTGGCGCAGTTCCGTGCCGAGCATATAGGAAAGGACGGCAGGCTGCAGCCCGGTGGTATAGGAATTGACCAGGAAGAATAAAGGGCGCCTGGATAAAAGCCGGGTACAGAGCCGGATAAGCGGATGGATGGCGTCCTCAATTTTCCAGGTCTCCCCTTTCGGCCCCCTGCCAAAAGAAGGGGGATCCATGATGATGGCTTCGTATTGGCTGCCCCGCCGGATTTCCCGTTCCACAAATTTCACACAGTCATCCACAATCCAGCGGATAGGTGCGTCAGAAAGGCCGGAAGCGGCAGCGTTCTCGCTTGCCCAGCCCACCATCCCCTTCGAAGCGTCCACATGGGTGACGCTTGCGCCGGCGGAGGCTGCGGCTAAGGTGGCGCCGCCTGTGTAGGCGAACAGGTTCAGGACCTTAATGGGGCGGTTGGCCTTTGCGATTTTGCCAATCATCCAATCCCAGTTTACGGCCTGTTCCGGGAAAATGCCCGTGTGCTTGAAGCTGAAAGGTTTCAGCCGGAAGGTGAGGGGGCCGTAGCGGATATTCCATTGTTGCGGCAAATCAAAAAACTCCCATTCGCCGCCGCCCTTTTTGCTGCGGTGGTAGTGGGCGTTCCGGTTCGTCCAGCCCTCGTGTTTTTTGGGGGTGCCCCATATGACCTGCGGGTCTGGGCGCACCAAAATGTATTTTCCCCAGCGTTCCAGCTTTTCCCCAGCGGAACAGTCCAGGACTTCATATTCTTTCCATTGGTCTGCAATCCACATAATCTTGGTTCCTTTCCATTGCTCTTAAGGCGGCCCATTTTGCGGTTAGAGTATTTTCTTGCAAAATGGACGATAGTTGCGTATAATTGTAAGAGGTTGTCTCTTAAGATTTTACATGATAATCAGAAAAAAAGAAAGGGAAAGATGCAGGATTCCGGAAAAACCTGCATCCTAGGCAAAAGGATTATGATTAATGATATACACATTGGGCCGGTGACGCTGCATATGTATGGGCTGATGATAGCCATTGGCTATATGAGCGCCTTGTTAATCAGTGAGCGCAGGGCGAAAAAACGTGGGATGGATCCGGATATCCTCTATGGGATTTTTTGGTGCGCAGTCCTGGGAGGGGCGGCGGGGAGCAAGACGCTGTATTTTTTGGTGAGCATCCGGGATATCATGGCAGACCCGTCCATACTGCTGAATTTCCAGAATGGATGGGTGGTGTATGGGGGGATTATCGGCGGCGTGCTGGCAAGCTGGGGCTATTGCCGTTATAAAAAGGCAGATTTTGTGGGATACCTGGATTTGGTGCTGCCATCTGTGGCTTTTGCCCAGGGGTGCGGGAGGATAGGGTGTTTTTTCGCAGGCTGCTGTTACGGCAGGGAGACCAGTTCTGCACTGTCCATCCAGTACTGGCAGTCAGTTTATGCGCCGAACGGGGTGAAGTTAGTCCCCACGCAGATTTATTCCAGCATCGGGGATTTTGCCATGGCCTTCCTGCTGATGGCATATGCGAAGAGGGAGCCGGCGAAGGGGAGGGTAGCCGCAGGCTACTGCATCCTGTACAGCATCGGAAGGTTTGTGATAGAGGCATTCCGGAATGATTACCGGGGGGAGGTATGGATCTTCTCTGTCTCCCAGCTGATATCTATTTTTATCCTGGCCTTAGGCGTTGGGATATTTGCTTATGCTGGGAAGAAGGGGAAAGGATCTGTTTAAAGGGCAGAAACCCTGCATAAGCATTTCCTGTGAAACAGCTGTAAAAATACCAGCCTTCTCTAAAAATTGCCTTTTGGTATGCCGATAATTTGGATATGGAACAAAGGACGGCAGGTTTTCCCCAAAAGTTGCCTTTTGGTATGCCGACAACTTATATATGGAACAAAGGACGGCAGGTTTCTCCAAAAAAGTTGTCTTTTGGTATGCCGATAATTTGGATATGGAACAAAGGACGGCAGGTTTTCCCCAAAAGTTGCCTTTTGGTATGCCGATAACTTGGATATGGATCAAAGAGCAGCAGGTTCCTCTGATAGAAATTTGGGGTATCTTTTGGCTAAGGCAGGGAGGTTATGGAAAATGTATACAATCAAAGCAGGAACAAGTATTTCTAAAAATGCAAATGGTGATATTACTGTGGATCTGGGGCAGGTTTTACGCAACCTGTCAGGCGTAGAACAGGACGGAGAGAAAAAATCCCTTCTGCAGCAGATTTTAGAGCCGAAGGAAGTGGAAGACAGCGAACGGGACGCCCAGAAGGCTTTGCGGATTGCAAGGAGGATTGCCCGTGGGGACAATGTGACCCCACAGGAAAAAGCGTTTTTGATGCGCATTGACCCCAAGCTTGCCCAAATGGCAGAATTGGCCAAGCAGCAGGGAGAACGGGTGCAGCATGCCTTGGAAAATGCCTCATCCAAAGAAGAACAGCAGGTAATCATAACCCAGGCATACCAGCAGGTTGCAGAGTTTACAAAAGCAAACCCCCAATATGGGGAATTGGTAGGCGAAGCGGTAAAAGCCGCCATCCAGAAGGCAGCAAAAAACACCTCTCCCAAGCCCCAAGCGGAACAGATAGGGGATTTGGAAGGAAACAGCCTGCAGGGCCAGCCATCCCAGCAAGACAAGCTGATGGATCAATTTTTCCCAGAAGACTGGGTTCCCATGCTGGATTGCCAAAGCTAGGAAAAATATCCTGCACGGCAAACCCAGTGGTTTCTTATAAGCGGTACGGAGACTGCCGCAACGTATGGGGCAGGCAGCCCCCTTTGGGGGGATGCCTGCAAAGGGCGCAGCATAGAAGCAGGAAATGTCAGCTATGGTAGCAGGCAGCATAGAAGCAGGAAATGTCGGTTATGATAACAGGCAGCATAACTGCAGGAAATGTCAGCTATGGTAGTAGGCAGCATGGTTGCGGAAGATTCCCTTTTGGCACATTATTTTTCAAATTCCCCTGTTCATTTTTCCCAGATTATGTTATACTCTATCTTAAATATACCAATATGCATCTGCCCCCTCACAGCAGCATGCTTTCCCTAAATTATAAGATTATAAGGAGAATGTCAGATGATACGGAAATCTATTTCATTATCCCTATGTATTTTATTCCTGTCCAGTGCTATATTCTGTGGATGTTCCGGCGAAAGCGCTACAGCTGGCAATGCCCCGGCTGACAGCCCTGTGGCCGCCAGTTCCACGGCAAAGGCCTCAGGGACGGATAAACCAAAGCCTGCAGCAAACGCTTCTAAGCCTGGGAAATCTGCAAATCCAGGAAAGACGCGCAGCAATAACCCCAAAGTGTTGGAGCCTAAGGCTTCTGGTACGGATGTCCATGAGAACGAATTTGCCATCATTGATACCTCGAATGCTGCGGAAGGCTATTTTATGGTGCAATACCTGGGTTCTAACCAAAAGGTGAAGCTCCGTGTCATAGGCCCTAACGAGACAGAGTATTTTTACTTGCTGTCCGGGCCGAACGTATATGAGACGTTCCCGCTTCCCTGCGGCAATGGGACATATGAACTGCAGATTCTGGAGAACGTTTCCGGCGATAGATATGCAATCGCATTTTCCGCTTCCATAGAGGTAACCCTGAAGGATAAGCTTAAGCCCTTCCTTTATCCCAACCAATATGTGGATTTTAACAAGGATTCCCAGGCTGTAAAGCTTGGCAAGGAGCTGGCTAAGGATTTATCCTCTGATTTGGAAGTCATCGAAAGCGTCTACCGTTACATCACCACAAAGATTACTTATGATGATGATAAGGCTGCAAGCGTAACCTACGGCTACCTGCCGGATGTAGACGATACCTTAAAGACAGGGACGGGCATCTGCTTTGACTATGCTTCTGTCATGGCGGCTATCCTGCGCTCCCAGGGGATTCCCACAAAATTGGAAGTGGGGTATTCCGGCGAGGCATACCATGCCTGGATTAGCACCTATGTCAAAGACGTGGGCTGGGTTGATAAGATTATTGAGTTCGACGGGAAGTCCTGGACTTTGATGGATCCCACGCTTGCCGCTAATAATTCTAATACAGCCGTAGCCCAATATATCGGCGACGGTTCCAAATATGTAGTAAAATATTCATATTAAAAACCTTCTGTAGCTTTACTGGAGGTTAAGAAAGGAGATTTCTATGGGCAACAAAAAAATAGCGCCGCTTTCCAATAAGGAAGCCGCTTCCTTTTGCTCGCAAATGGCTATGATCCTGAAATCTGGCATTTCATCCATTGAAGGGGTCAGCATTATGCTGGAGGATGCCAAGGACGCAGATGAGAAGGCCCTGCTGTCGCGGATTTATGATTCCCTGATGCAGACAGGCATGTTTTATGAATCTTTGGAGGAGACAGGGGCGTTTCCCAGCTACCTGCTTCAGATGGTGCAGATAGGCGAACAGACGGGAAGGCTGGATGAGGTTATGAATTCCCTTGCGGAATATTATGAGAAAGAGGCAAACCTAGCGCAGACGGTGAAAAATGCCATTACATACCCTCTGATTATGATTGTTATGATGATATTGGTCATCCTAGTTTTGGTAACAAAAGTTATGCCGGTTTTTAACCAGGTATTCCGCCAGTTAGGCACGGAGATGACAGGCGTTTCCCGGGCTATTTTAAGCATCGGGGAATTTATGAACCGGTATTCCTTTGTATTTATCGGGATTTTCGTCCTGCTTGTGGCTGGGGCTGCCTATCTTGTAAAGTCTGCCAAAGGGCAAGGTTTTTTCCGTTCCCTGGCGAACCGTTTTACGGCTACCCGCGCCCTGTCGGAACGGATTGCAGCGTACCGTTTTTCCAGCGGCATGGCGCTTACCTTAAGCAGCGGCCTGACACCAGAAGAATGCCTGAACCTTACATCTGGCCTCATTGAGCAGGCGGGCTTCCAGGGCAAGCTGGAGAAATGCCGCAAGGAAGTGGCGGAGGGCGAAGACCTTTGTGATTCCCTGCTGGAAAATGGGATATTTTCCGGTGTCTATGCGCGGATGGCTGCCATTGGATCAAGGACGGGTTTCCTGGACGAAGTGATGCGCCAGATTGCCGGCCAGTATGAAGACGATATTGATACCCGGATTGCCGGGATTATTGCTACCATAGAGCCTACGCTGGTTATTATCCTTTCTGTGATTGTAGGCATTATCCTGTTATCTGTTATGCTGCCCCTGATGGGCATTATGTCCGGGCTGTAAGCCAAAGGGAGGCGTTTGGATGAGACATCGGTTTGTAAGTGAAAAGAGCAATTCCTATCTGAAGAACCTTTTGATTTCGCTGGGGATTTTCGTGGCGGTCTTTCTGGCCTTCTGGCTGGCGGTGTCATCTGTTTCCTCTAGGACGGACGAGGAAGAGATGCGCACCCTAGAGACGGCTGTCATGCGCGGGATTACCCACTGTTATGCCATTGAGGGGGCTTACCCGGACAGCCTGGCGTATTTAAAGGAGAATTATGGGCTTATTTACGATGAAGACCATTATTTTATCGACTACCAGCCCCTGGGGTCTAATTTAATGCCAGATGTGGCCATTATCAAGAAAATGGATTGATTTATCTTAGTTGGAAGGAGACTAACCAATGAAATTTCGTACCCAACACAGGCATGTGATTGATTTTACATTTCCCATAGCGGTATTCTTTGTGTTTGCAGCCTCTTCCCTTGCCGTCCTTATGCTTGCCGCCAATATTTACAGCGGCCAGACAGCGGATGCCAACAATAACTATATGGCGCGTACGTCCCTGTCTTATGTAAATGAGAAAATCCGCCAGAATGACGCAATGGGCGGTATTTCCATCCAAACGGTGGAAGGGCAGCAATGCCTGGTGATGGAGCATCAGATTGCGGACGTTTCCTATTCCACCTATATTTACCAGTATGGCGGGAAGCTCAAGGAGCTTTTTATCCGGGAAGGGGTGGATGTCCGCCTGCAGGATGGCCAGGATATTATGGATGTGCAGGGGTTTTCCATAGAAGGGATTGGGGAAGGGCTGTTCCGCCTGACATCAGTGGATGCAGATGGGAATGAGACCAGCCTGATTGCTTCAGAAAGGAGTACTTCATGAATCGTTCATCAAATAGCCATTCCAGTTTGTTCCTCATGGAGATGATGATTGCCATCATGCTGTTTTCCCTGGCCAGCGCAGTATGCCTGCGGATGTTTGCAACATGCCACCAGATTAGCGAAGACACCAAAGACCTGAATATGGCTGTCTACCAGGCAGGGAATGCCGCCGAATTGCTGCGGGATGCCATGAAGTCGGCGGAAGGGGAAGGCTTGGGGTTCCCAGGCTGTATCCTGGCAGAATACCCCCAGGCTATGGCAGATGGCGCGAAGCTTTCCATCTATTACGATGCAGACTGGAAACTGTGCCAGGAGGGGGACAGTACCCATTGCATGGAGATTGTGCAGGGGGAGGAAGGTGGGCTTGCCCTTTATGATATCCATGTCCGGAATATGGATGGCGGGGAAGGGGATGTGTATTCCCTCCCATTGAAATTACACCAGCCGCAACGGCCATAACGCAAGGAGTCCGTTATATGAAGAAAAAGAGTTTTCCTATTACAAATATTGGAACCATTTCGTTGATGATGATTTTCATCGTCTTATGCATGGTCACCTTTGCTGCCCTGTCCCTGTCATCGGCAGTCAGCGATTCGCGCTCTGGGCAGAAGATGTCAGTGCACACAGAGGAATATTATGCCGCCTCAAACCAGGCAGAAGAGATTTTAGCAGAGCTGGACGGGGTATTCTCAGAGGCCTACCGCAAGGCACAGGATAGAGGGGAATATTTCAGCCTTGTGTCGGAAGGCATGCCGGATACGGCAACCGTAGAGGAAAAGGAAGGGCTGCTTGAGGTAGGCTATCAAGTGGATGTCAATGATTCCCAGGCAATCCAGGTGCAGCTTGCCGTACTGCCCCCCCAGCAGGTCCAAGAAGAGGGGGCAGGGGCGTTGTACAAAATCCTTTCCTGGCAGGAAATCCAGACTACGGATTGGGAAGGGGATAATACACTCAAATTAATACGGTAGTGTAAGGAGGGACTACAAATATGGATTTAAGCGCAATAGAGTTACTGAAGGAAGCTGTCCAGTCAGGGGCTTCCGACTTATTTATCGTTACAGGCCTTCCTGCATCTGTCCGGCTGAACGGAAAGATTGTGCAGATTAGCAGCGACCCGTTGAAGCTGGGGGATACAGATGCCATAATTACCCAGATGTATGAACTGGCCCATAACCGGACGATGGATGGGCTGCATCTTTCTGGGGATGATGATTTTTCGTTTGCTGTGGCAGGGCTGTCCCGTTTCCGTGCCAGCGCTTACAAACAGCGTAATACGCTGTCCATTGTCATCCGTGTGATTACCTTTGAGCTGCCAGATCCTGCGCAGTTAGGCATCCCGGAGAAGATTATAGAGTTTGCCAGGTTCCCGAAGGGGATGGTACTGATTACGGGTTCTGCCGGGAGCGGGAAGTCTACGTCCTTGGCCTGTATCATTGATTATATCAACCAGCATTACAATAAGCATATCATTACCTTGGAGGATCCGTTGGAGTTCCTGCACCGCCACCGCCAGAGCATTGTAAGCCAGCGTGAGATTAATGTGGATACAGAGAGTTATGTGACGGCGCTGCGGGCAGCGCTGCGGCAAAGCCCAGATGTCATCCTGCTGGGCGAAATGCGTGACTATGAGACCATCCAGGTAGCTATGACGGCAGCGGAGACAGGGCATCTGCTGTTTTCCACCTTGCATACGGTAGGGGCTGCCAATACCATTGACCGTATCATTGACGTGTTCCCGCCGAACCAGCAGAGCCAGATTGCAGTGCAGTTATCTATGGTGCTGCAGGCGGTGGTATCCCAGCAGCTGGTCCCTTCTGTGGACGGTACAATGGTGCCTGCTTTTGAGATTATGACAGTGACCCCGGCTATCCGTAATATGATTAGGGAGAATAAAATCCCACAGCTGGAAGGGGTGCTGTACTCTTCTGCAAATGCAGATATGGTATCCATGGATATGAGCCTCCTCAACCTTTATAATGGCGGGAGGATTACGAAAGATACAGCATTGGCGTTTGCCACCAATCCGGAGATGCTGAAAAAGCGGCTGAGGTAAGGCGCCTGCATCCCAGGGCAAAGCATGTGGTAAGGGTGTTTCAGGTATCCCCGGGGATGGCTTGGGGAAAATAGATTCGTGCAATAGGAAATGTGAACGGAAAGGATTATTATGGGAAAATCAGAAGAAGTGCGCATGACTTATTCAGGGATAATCCCACAAAAGGACGGGAAGAAGATTGCCAGGGTTGTATTCGAGCGAGGGAAGGATACGGCAGAAGGGGTTGTGCCTTCCGGGAAAATAGAGCGGTTTTCAGGATTTACAGCAGAGGAAGCGGCGCAATTAGGCAGGTATCTGATGCAGCATGAGAACGAGATACTGGCCAAGGCAAGGGAAGTGCATCCGCTCCGGAACTGGCTGGGGAAGGGGCCGAAATGATTCCGTTCCGGCTGCCCAGCGATATTATTATTTGTGTGGAGTTCATTGATATGTGGTAAGGATACTTTTAAAGTAAAAACATATTAAAAAAGATTTCTGCATACGTTATAATTGCCGTAGATTAAAAAAATAAGAATTCCATATTGGCAAAGGATGAAATCCCCGGACTGTGAGGCGGCACAGTCTGGGGATTCTTCTTAAATGCTTTGATGAAAACTACTGCTATACTGTTTTTTCTAAAATGATAGGAGGTTTAGCGGCAACCATGCCAGAGCCAAAGAGAAAGGCCACATTGACGGATAGCGATGGGAAACGGATTGATACATAATAACCCTAACAATCCGTCAGTGGCGCAAGTTGACGCGATAAGGATTGACAAAGCTGGCAGCCGGTTAGGGGAGGTTCTTCCGTTAGATGGAAGATACGGTAAGGCAGTAAAAGGAAGCATGAAGGGGTGGGAAGCGGCAATGGATAAATGATATGCAGACAGAAATGGAGTACCGATTGACAGTGCAAAGCAGGACAAGGAACAAGGGGAGTAAATAAGATGATGGAAAGAGGGCAGAAGGCAAAGGGGCGTAGCGCACAGATTCTTGGCTACGCTGCATCTGCAGGAATGGATATAAAGGCACTGCAGAACGTTATGGGATTCTGAACAAGTATAGGGAATCGATAATGATTAATTCCTAAGCAGGGATCCACCGCCAGCAATATCGGCGGTGGATTTTGTATGTTAGAAGAAAAAGGATGCCAATTGTATGCCAGAATAGGTAAAATACTAATAAATACTTATTAGAAGCCGCACAAAACCAGCACTTCACAAAATATTCACACAAAATTAGCACTCAACACTTGACAGTGCTGATAATACGTGTTATAGTACACATAGAACAAAGGAAAGCCAAAGCCGGTTCGAGGGAAATCAGCCAAAGGCTTCAAAGGCTTCAAAGGCTTCAAAGGCTTCAAAGGCTTCAAAGGCTTCAAAGGCTTC
>CAJUSO010000041.1:22235-34002 GCA_910588965.1 uncultured Lachnospiraceae bacterium
AAAGGCCGAAAGGTTCTGGCATTTCCTTTCGCATAAAATAACAGGAATGGCAAACACTAAACGGAGTATTATGTTAGAAGGAGGAAGGGCTTATGTTAGTACCAAGTATTTTCAATACCAATCTTACAAATGATTTTTTTGGTGATTCTTTTGGCCATATGTTCCAGGATATGTTCCGTTCTCCCTTAGAGCGGATGGGGCAAGTATCTTACATGTCTACGGATATCCAGGACTTGGGAGACCATTACCAGATGGATGTAGAGCTGCCAGGGTATGATAAAGAGGATGTGAAGGCAGACTTGAAGGATGGATACCTGACAGTTTCGGCAGGGCATAGCAGCAGCCAGGAAGAAAAAGACAGCGACGGGAAGTATGTACGGCGGGAGCGTTATGTGGGAAGCTGCCAGAGGAAGTTCTATGTTGGGAAAAATGTCACCCAGGAAGATATCCATGCAAGCTTCGAAAACGGCGTACTGAAAATGGCAATCCCCAAGAAGGAAACGCCGGCAGTAGAAGAAAAGAAATATATTGCAATACAATAACCATCCAGGTTTTGGAAGGGCTGCCGCAATCCGGCAGCCCTTTGGCTTCCTGTCAGATGGTTTTCCCCTTATGGAGGATTGCCTTGGTTTCCAGAGCCTCATTGAGGATAACAATATTTGCATATTTCCCTGGCTCTAAGGTCCCATAATCTTTTATTATCCCTACTGCACGGGCTGGATTGACAGCTGCGCATTTTACGGCGCTTGCCAGGGGGATGCCCATGCTTCTGACAGCAGCCCGGAGGCAGTCCATGAGGTTTGTCACAGATCCGGCCAGCGTACCGTCTTTTAAGACAGCCAGGTTCCCCTTAACCGTAACGGCCTGCCCGCCCAGGTCATAAGTGCCGTCTGCCATGCCGGCTGCCCGCATGCTGTCGCTGATCAGGATAATCCTGCCGTCCCCGAAGATGCGGAAGGCTGTACGCACCACCGAAGGATGTACATGTACGCCGTCACAAATTAATTCTACCATGCAGTCCCCGTCGTCTGCGGCAGCGCCGATAGGGCCTGGCGCCCGGTGGCTGAGAGGGGGCATGGCATTGAACATATGCGTGAGCTGGGAAGCGCCCAGTGAGAGGGCCTTTTTGGAAGTCTCGTAATCCGCTGTGGTATGGGCGATGGAAATATTGATGCTGCCGCTGTTCTGGCGGATAAATTCCATAGCCCCCTCCGTCTCGGGCGCTACCACTACCGTCCGGACCTTGTTGCCAGAGATGTCCTGAAGGCGTTGGAGCATTTCCGTATCTGCCGTGTGGATATGGCTTCCGTTCTGCGCCCCTTTCTTGTCAGCGGAAATAAAAGGGCCTTCCATATATAACCCGCAGAGGTCAGCGCCGTCTTCATAAGAAAAGCCGTTTACCGTCCTGCAGATTTGTGCAAGGGTATCTTCGGGCATGGTCATGGTTGCAGGTGTAATGGATGTGATACCCTGGCGCAGTTCGTATGCGGCAATCGTGCGGAAGGCTTCTATGCTCCCATCGCAGCAGTCACTGCCCATGCATCCATGGAAATGGATGTCGGTCAGGCCTGGGATGATATAGCCGCCCTCTGCGTCTGTTACGGCTTCTTCCCCCTCAAGCCCAAAATACACATCCTCCGATACAATCCTGTCATTACAAATATAGATATCCCCTGGGAGGAACAGGCCTTCTTTGTGGAATGCCAGCCCATGGGTGATGCGGTGTTTTCGTGTCATAGAACCTCCATTCTAGGGCATGGGATCCATGCGCCTTCTTATAGGATCCCGCTGCATTTTGAGAGCGCTGCCTCGTCTGCCACAACGGTTACGTCTTGGTGGAACTGCAGGATAGAGGCTGGGACCTGCGGTGTTACTGGGCCGAAAAATGCTGTCCTTACAATGTCTGCCTTGTCCTCGCCAGATACGACCAGCAGGATTTTGTGGGCGGCCATAATTGTCTGGATCCCCATGGTATAGGCCTGCCTTGGGACTTCGTCTTCTGAAGCAAAGAAGCGGGTGTTGGCCTGTATCGTCCGCTCTGAGAGGTCTACGCAATGGGTGCCCTTGGCAAAAGCGTCTGCAGGCTCATTGAAGCCAATATGCCCGTTGTGCCCCAGCCCCAGGAGCTGAAGGTCCACACCTCCCACGGATTTGATAATCTCATCGTATTTCCTGCAGGCAGCCTCGCTGTCCTGCTCTGTCCCGTCTGGGAGGAAGGTCTTGCTTTTCTCAATATTTACCCTCTGGAACAGATGCTCGTTCATAAAATAGTAATAGCTCTGGCTATTCTCCCGGGGGAGCCCCCGGTATTCGTCTAAGTTGACTGTAGTGACTTCTGAGAAATCCAAATCCCCCTTACCATACCATTCCACGAGCTGGTCGTAAGTGCCGATGGGGGAGGAGCCTGTGGCAAGCCCCAACACGCAGGCTGGTTTTAGGATAATCTGGGCGGAAATAATGTTGGCAGCCTTACGGCTCATATCACGGTAATTTGTCGTTTTGATAATTTTCATAAAAACCTCCATTAGTAAAAAAGATAAGAAGGCAGTTGTCCCATACCTTCACAGTTACATGTAAAGATACTATAACATAGCTTTCCCTTTCTTTCAATCAAAAACCCTGCCGCCTGAAAAAATATTTGGAAAAGTCCATTGATGGCGGGCTGATTTTCTTGTATAATACGAAAGGAACAGCAGAAATTTATCACATACAGGAGGAACGATGATGTCTCAAAGAAAAGATATCCATAAGGTGCTGATTATCGGTTCCGGCCCCATTGTTATTGGACAGGCCTGTGAATTTGATTACTCTGGTACCCAGGCCTGCAAGGCGCTTCGGAGCCTGGGTTATGAAATCGTGTTGGCCAATTCGAACCCTGCCACCATAATGACAGACCCGGAAACGGCAGATGCTACCTATATTGAGCCTCTGAACGCGGAGCGGATGGAGCAGATTATCGCAAAGGAACGGCCGGATGCCCTTCTGCCGAACTTGGGAGGCCAGTCAGGGCTGAACCTGTGCTCAGAACTTGCCAAGAACGGTGTGCTGGACAAATATGGCGTCCAGGTGATTGGCGTCCAGGTGGATGCCATTGAGCGTGGGGAAGACCGGATTGAGTTCAAGAAAGCCATGGATAACCTGGGGATTGAAATGGCCCGCAGCGAAGTGGCCTATTCCGTAGAAGAGGCTATGGGGATTGCGGACAAGCTGGGATATCCAGTAGTGCTCCGCCCTGCCTATACGATGGGGGGCGCCGGGGGCGGCCTGGTCTATAATGTGGAAGAATTAAAAACTGTCTGCGCAAGAGGCCTGCAGGCCAGCCTGGTGGGCCAGGTGCTGGTGGAAGAGTCTATCCTGGGCTGGGAAGAACTGGAGCTTGAGGTGGTGCGGGATGCGGACAATAACATTATTACCGTATGCTTTATTGAGAACATTGATCCTCTGGGCGTGCATACAGGCGACTCCTTCTGCTCTGCCCCGATGCTTACCATTTCAGAAGAAGTGCAGAAGCGCCTTCAGGAGAAATCATACCGGATTGTGGAGTCCATCCAAGTGATTGGGGGCACGAATGTGCAGTGGGCCCATGACCCCAAGACAGACCGTGACATTGTAATTGAGATTAACCCCAGGACTTCCCGTTCCTCGGCCCTGGCGTCAAAAGCTACGGGCTTCCCCATTGCCTCGGTGTCGGCCATGCTGGCTACGGGGCTGTCCCTGACGGACATCCCTTGCGGCAAATATGGGACTTTAGATAAATATGTGCCGGACGGGGACTATGTGGTGATTAAATTTGCCCGCTGGGCTTTTGAAAAATTCCGCGGCGTGGAAGATAAGCTGGGCACGCAGATGCGGGCAGTAGGAGAGGTCATGAGCATTGGCAAGACGTTTAAAGAAGCCTTCCAAAAAGCTATCCGCAGCCTGGAGACGGGGCGGTACGGGCTGGGGCATGCCAAGGATTTTGGCCAGAAATCCAAGGAAAAACTGCTGAAGCTGCTGATTACCCCTTCCAGCGAGCGTTATTTTATTATGTATGAGGCCCTGCGTAAGGGGGCTACCGTAGAGGAAATCCATGAGATTACCAAAGTAAAGCATTATTTCATTGAGCAGATGAAGGAACTTGTGGAAGAGGAGGAAGCCCTGCTGGCAGATAAAGGCAGGCTCCCGTCAGATGAGGGCCTGGCTGCGGCCAAGCAGGATGGGTTTTCAGACAAATATTTAAGCCAGATCCTGGAAATCCCTGAAGAGGACATCCGCAACCGGAGGATTGCCCTGGGCGTGGAAGAAGCCTGGGAGGGCGTCCATGTCAGCGGCACCAAGGACAGCGCTTACTATTATTCCACATACCATGCTGCTTCCCGGCGGCCTACAGGCCAGGCCGCAGCGGGTACAGGAAAGCCCAAGGTCATGATACTGGGCGGCGGGCCCAACCGCATTGGCCAGGGGATTGAATTTGACTATTGCTGCGTGCATGCTTCCATCGCCCTGAAAAAGTTAGGCTTTGAGACGATTATTGTAAATTGTAACCCAGAGACGGTTTCTACGGATTATGACACGTCGGATAAGCTGTACTTTGAGCCGCTGACGTTAGAAGATGTGCTAAGCATTTACAAAGAAGAAAAGCCAGTAGGCGTGATTGCACAGTTCGGCGGCCAGACGCCTTTGAATTTGGCGGCAGATTTGGAGAAAAATGGGGTGCGGATCCTGGGGACGTCCCCCTCTGTCATTGACTTGGCAGAAGACAGGGATTTGTTCCGTGCCATGATGGAGAAGCTGGAAATCCCCATGCCGGAATCCGGGATGGCCGTAAATGTGGAGGAGGCCCTACAGATTGCAGAGGAAATCGGCTACCCAGTGATGGTGCGCCCCTCTTATGTATTGGGCGGCCGCGGCATGGAAGTGGTCTATGATGCGGAAAATATGGAAGGCTATATGAAGGCGGCGGTAGGCGTCACCCCGGATAGGCCTATCTTGATTGACCGTTTCCTGGGCCATGCCATGGAATGTGAAGCCGATGCCATCAGTGACGGCGCCCATGCCTTTGTCCCGGCAGTTATGGAGCATATTGAGCTGGCAGGCGTCCATTCCGGCGATTCTGCCTGCATCATCCCATCCAGGCATATTTCAGAAGAGAATGTGGGGATTATCAAGGAATATACCCGCAGGATAGCGGAAGAGATGCATGTGAAAGGCCTGATGAATATGCAGTATGCCATAGAGAACGGCAAAGTCTTTGTATTGGAAGCCAACCCAAGGGCTTCTAGGACAGTCCCCCTGGTATCTAAGGTATGCAATATCCGTATGGTGCCGCTGGCGATTGACATTATAACGGCAGAGCTGACCGGCAGGCCATCCCCG
This sequence comes from uncultured Lachnospiraceae bacterium, assembly GCA_910588965.1. Lineage (GTDB taxonomy): Bacteria > Bacillota > Clostridia > Lachnospirales > Lachnospiraceae > Petralouisia. The sequence goes on from CAJUSO010000041.1 coordinate 27,591, forward strand.
GTCCCAGGGCTGCAGGAACAGCATATCCCCTATTACGGCGTAAAGGAATCCGTATTCCCCTTTAATATGTTCCAGGAGGTCGATCCCGTCCTGGGGCCTGAAATGCGTTCCACAGGGGAGGTCTTAGGGTTATCCACTTCCTGGGGCGAGGCATTTTATAAAGCCCAGGAGGCTACAAAATCCAAGCTCCCGCTGGAAGGGACGGTCCTGATTTCCGTAAGCGACAGGGATAAGCCGGAAGTGGAGGAGGTGGCGCGGCAGTTTACCAAGGCCGGGTTCCGCATTATCGCATCAAAAAACACCTGCAAGCTAATCCGGGAATATGGCATGGAGGCGGAAATGGTGCACAAGCTGCATGAGGGCAGGCCGGACATGCTGGATCTGATTACCAATGGGAAGATTGATTTAATCATCAACACCCCAATCGGCCAGCAGGAAAAGACAGATGACAGCTACCTCCGCAAGGCTGCCATTAAGAAAAAAGTGCCTTACATGACGACGATGGCTGCTGCGAAGGCTACAGTCAGCGGCATCCTCTACCTTAAGGGCCATGAAAGCAGTGAAGTGAAATCCTTACAGAGCCTCCATGGGGAAATACAGCCGGAGTAATTGGCCGGCTGCCCTCCTGGGCAATCTGGGAAAACGCTTTCTGCCGGATGCACCTTAAATTTGCATCCATGCCTATTTACTTTGAGGCTTTAGTATGTTAAAATCAACGTAGGTTTGTCATGACATACCGCCAAAGGCGGTGCCTTATTGGCTGAGAGGATAAAAGGAGAGTTGGCATTATGAGCAAAAAATTAAGGACAGAAGCGGTAGACCACCTGTTTGAGGCGATATTAAGCCTGCAGGATAAAGAAGAATGCTACATATTTTTTGAGGATATATGCACAGTCAATGAGCTGCTGTCACTGTCACAGCGTTTTGAGGTTGCCGGGATGCTGCGCACCCAGAAGACTTATCTGGACATTGCAGAGAAGACGGGCGCGTCTACTGCTACCATCAGCAGGGTGAACCGTTCCCTGAATTATGGGAATGACGGCTATGATATGGTGTTTTCCAGGATAGGCTATGAAAAAGGAGAAGGGTGAAGCGGGATAAGATAATGTTGGGCAGCCCGCTGCTGTGGGAGCAGGGTTTTTGATTGCGGGCGGATAAACGCAAAGCGCCATGCCAAGGCATCCGGTTTATGCATCGGCATGGCGCTTTGCGTTATTTTTCTGGCTTTTTGTTTTTTGTGCGCTTTTCGGCGGGCTTCTTTTTTTCTGATTTCATGTCAATCAGGTGTTCAATCAGCTGCTTTTTCACATAGACGTCAAAGCTCAGCATACAGATAAAGGAAAACAGCTGCAGATTGCCCTGTTCCCCCGGCGGCATACCTTGGAACGTCTGCTGGCTTGTCTTGTATTTCCGGGCGATGTCCTTTTGCATGTTTTGGACTTCCGCTTCTTCAAGCTGGAATACCTCTGAATAGACGTCCTGCAGGTTGAAATCCAAATCTGGGGCAAAATACTGTTCCATAATAGGGTTCAGGATGGCCTGGATATCCCCGATGCTTAGGATATGCTTAAAATAGTAAATGAAAATCAGCGCTAGGAGGTGTTCTTTGGAATATTTTTTCTTCACTGGCGGAGGGAGCAGGTTGTTCTTGGCATAATTGTTAATCATGGTCTTCGTAAGGATTTTGTCTTCCGGATGGCGTTTGGATACGGCCAGCTGGCTATCCATGAAGGTGGTTACCTGATCCATATACAAGTCAATGTTGGGGAAGTCTTCTGGCTTAATATAGTCGATATGGGAAAGGCTTTCTAATATGCTGTTCAGTAAATTGTTCTCATCTATCTTCATTTTCCTACCATTCCTTTCTCTCTGCCCATACAGTGCGGCCCGAAACCGCTTCTGCCTCCCGTCCCTCCCGCTTTGCGATAAAATACATTATATAGTATAAAAAATCGGAAAACAAGGGATTTGTGAAAATTTTCTGGAAGATAGGGGAAAACTGGTTGAAAAAAGGCAGGATATGCACTATAATAAACACATGTTTGAACTGGAAAGGATAGGATATGGATAAGTATGGCAGTTTAAATTCTATGCAGCGGGAGGCCGTAGCCTATACGGAAGGGCCTTTGCTGATCCTGGCAGGGGCCGGCTCTGGGAAGACCAGGGTACTGACATACCGGGCGGCTTACCTGATAGAAGAAAAAGGGGTGAACCCTTACCACATTATGGCGATTACCTTTACCAATAAGGCGGCGGGGGAAATGCGGGAGCGCATGGATAAGCTGGTAGGATTTGGTTCTGAGGGCGTATGGGTATCCACGTTCCATTCTACCTGTGTCAGGATTTTACGGCGCTATATTGACCGGATTGGGTATGGCAACAGTTTTACGATTTATGATGCAGACGACCAGAAGGCTGTGATGAAGGATGTCTGCAGGCGCCTTAAGATAGACACGAAGGTCTATAAGGAGAAGGCGTTCCTGGCTGTTATTTCCCAGGCGAAGGACAGGCTGGTTACGCCGGAGGAATTTACCCGGATGGCCGCAGGGGATTTTGTGAGGGAAAGGCAGGCCGCCGTGTACCAGGAATACCAATCCACGCTGCAAAAGAGCAATGCCCTGGATTTTGACGATTTGATTGGGAAGGCAGTGGAACTGTTTGAGCAGGAGCCGGAGGTGCTTGCGAATTACCAAGAGCGGTTCCGCTATCTTATGGTGGACGAGTACCAGGATACGAATACCGCCCAATTCCGCCTGATTTCGCTGTTGGCGGCCAAGTACCGGAACCTCTGCGTGGTGGGGGACGACGACCAGTCCATTTACAAATTCCGGGGGGCGGATATCCGGAATATTTTAAGCTTCGAGGAAATCTATCCGGATGCCAGGGTCATTAAGCTGGAGCAGAATTACCGTTCTACGCAGAACATCCTGGATGCAGCCAATGGGGTCATTTCCAATAATATTTCCAGGAAGGCCAAGGCATTGTGGACGGAAAACGGGCAAGGCAGCGGGATTGATTTCCAGCAGCTGGATACTGCTTATGAGGAGGCAGATTATGTCATAAGGGATATCCAAGGCAAAACCAAAAGCGGCGGGTGCCGTTATGGGGACTGTGCCATCCTGTACCGTACCAATGCCCAGTCCCGGCTCTTTGAGGAGCGCCTGGTAGTGTCAGGCATGCCTTACCGGATTGTGGGCAGCCTTAATTTCTATGCCAGGAAGGAAATCAAGGACCTTTTGGCTTATCTAAAGACCATTGACAATGGCAGCGACGACTTGTCCGTGCGCCGGATTATCAATATCCCCAAGCGCGGGATTGGGGCCACCACCATAGGGAGGGTGCAGGCTTATGCAGAGGAACAGGGGATAAGCTTTTACAATGCCCTGCGCAAGGTGGAGGAAATCCAGTCCATCCGGAAGGCAGGGGGGAAAGTGAAGCCTTTTGTGAATTTTATACAGGCCATGCGCAGCAAGCTGGGCTACCTGACCGTTTCCCAGGTACTGCAGGAGGTCATAGAGGGGACAGGCTATGTAAAGGAACTTGAGGCAGAGAATACAGAGGAAGCCAGGGCGCGCATAGAAAATATTGACGAATTGCTCAGCAAGGCGATTGCCTACGAGGAGACAGAGGAGGCGCCTAGCCTCAGCGGTTTTCTGGAGGAGGTTGCTCTGGTTGCAGATATTGACAGCCTCAAGGAAGGCAGTGATTATGTGGTCCTGATGACGCTCCACAGCGCGAAAGGCCTGGAATTCCCCTATGTCTATCTGGCTGGCATGGAAGATGGGCTCTTTCCCAGCTATATGTCCATCGCATCGGATGACCTGTCGGATTTGGAGGAAGAACGGCGGCTATGCTATGTGGGGATTACCCGTGCCATGGAGGGATTGGCAATCACTTGTGCCCGGCAGCGCATGATCCGGGGAGAAATGCAATATAATACAGTATCCCGGTTTGTCAGGGAGATTCCCAAAAGCCTGCTGGGCAGGAAGGCGGGGGAGGCTATGCCGGACAGGCTACAGGAAGAGGCCAAATCCCAGTCCTTCCGGCAAGCAGTGTCCAAGGTGAAGCCGATTTTCAGCACCAGGAATACATACCAGGCCAGGGATGCTTCATTTCCCAGCGCAAATACCCGTAAGGCTTCCTTGGAGTACCAGGTAGGCGACCGGGTGGCGCATATGAAATTTGGGGAGGGCGTCGTGGCCCAGATTGTGGAAGGGGGCAGGGATTTTGAGGTGACAGTGGATTTTGACAGGGTAGGGACCAAAAAAATGTTTGCCACCTTTGCAAAACTAAAAAAAGTATAAAATTACAAAAAAATGGTATGCTAATTGGGAAAGATGTGTTATACTATAACAGTAAATTGGTTGGAAGATTCATCTACAAGAAAGAGGAGAAGGAGCGGTAAATCATGAATAGAGAAAAGATTGATGAAGTATTAAGTTCAATGAAGCTGAAAGAGTTATTGCACAGACAGGAAGAAGAGAAGGAAAAGTCAAAACTGCTTTGGGTATGTGCCATTGCAGGCGCGGTAGTGGCAGTTGCCGCAATTGCATACGGCATCTACCGTTTCTTTACCCCAGATTATCTGGAAGACTTCGAGGACGATTTTGATGAGGACTTCGAGGATGACTTCTTTGATGATGAGGACGCAGCCGAAGAAGAATAAGAACCGTGGGAAGGGGCTGCCTTGTTAAGGATGGAGGATACAAGTTCTTGTATTGGACGTCTTTAATGGGGCAGCCCTTTTTGTGTTATAGGGAATGCCTTCGGGGTTCCCTGGGATAGGAAGAGGGCTTTGTGCAAGAAGCCAGATTGAAAAGAAAGGGCAGGTTTATGAAAAAAGGGCAGGTTTATGTAGGGACAGTGGAAAGGGTTGCCTTTCCCAATAAGGGGCTTGTGCGTACCGAAGAAGGGGAGACGGCAGTGGTAAAGCATGTCGTGCCAGGGCAGAAGGTCTCTTTTTCTGTGAAAAAAGTACGGAAAGGCAAGGGCGAGGGAAGGCTATTAGAGGTACTGGAGAAATCCCCCTTGGAATTGGAGCAGGCGCCTTGTGCGTATTTTGGGGTTTGCGGCGGGTGCGCATTCCTGAACCTTAGCTATAGCAGGCAATTGGAACTGAAAGTGCAGCAGGTCAGGGAGCTGCTGGAGCCGGTGATTGAGGCTGCCCATCCCGCAAAGGGGTTTGCAGAGGTATTTGAGGGGGCAAAGGAAAGCCCCAGGCAGCTTGCCTACCGCAATAAGATGGAGTTTTCCTTTGGGGACAGCTATAAGGACGGGCCGTTGGCCTTAGGGATGCATAAGCGGGGCAGCTTCCATGATATTGTGACGGTGGCAGGGTGCAAGATTGTGGACCAGGATTTTTCAGATATCCTCTTGGCCACGCTGGAATATTTCCAGGGCTACGGGGAAGAGGGGGTGCCTTATTACCATAAATACAGCCATAAGGGCTATCTGCGGCATCTGCTTGTGCGCAAGGCGGTAAAGACGGGGGAGATACTGGTGGATTTGGTGACTTCAACCCAGATAGGGGAAGAGGAAGGCGCGTTGCTGGAAGGGTTCCAGAAAGCCTTGCTGGGCTTGGGGCTGGAGGGCAGGATTGCCGGGATCCTGCACACGCAGAACGACAGCCTGGCGGACGCCGTGATTGACCAGGGAACCCGGGTATTGTATGGGGTGGATTATTTTTATGAGGAGCTCCTAGGGCTGCGGTTTTGCATTTCCCCGTTCTCTTTTTTCCAGACCAATTCCCTAGGGGCGGAGGCCTTGTATGAAACAGCAAGGGAATTTATTGCAGACGCGGGGAAAGGGAAGGTAGTCTATGACTTGTATAGCGGGACAGGCACCATTGCCCAGATCCTTGCCCCTGTGGCAAGAAAGGTGATTGGCGTGGAGATTGTAGGGGAGGCCGTGGAGGCTGCCCGGGAGAATGCAGCAGCCAATGGCCTGCCTAATTGTGAGTTCCTGGCTGGGGACGTGCTAAAGGTACTGGACGGGATTGAAGCGAAGCCGGATTTTATCGTGCTGGATCCGCCCAGGGATGGGATACACCCCAAGGCCTTGGAGAAGATTATCCGCTATGGCGTGGGGCAAATGCTTTACATATCCTGCAAGCCCACCAGCCTGGCACGGGATTTGGAAGTCCTGCAGGCCAGGGGGTATGCGGCGGAACGGATATGCTGTGTGGATATGTTTCCGTTTTCGGCTAATATAGAGACGGTTGTAAAACTTACCCACAAAAACTTGACAGCGTAATCAACGTGAAAGTCGAGTTTGGCGAGGGTGAGGGTAAAGTGCCGCTTGATAATATTGCCAAGAGAGCCGAAGCGTACAAGCCGAAAGAGAGAGTTACATATAAGACGATTAAGGAGTACATAGAAGCGAAGTATGGTTTCAAAGTACATACCGCATATAT
>CAJUSO010000042.1 GCA_910588965.1 uncultured Lachnospiraceae bacterium
CCTTCTTCCCGTCCCCTTCTCTGCAGGGATCCTAGGATTCCCTGTTTTTCATCCCACTAACAGGCGCCGCAGCTTTTCCATTACCCGCTCCGTGTCTTCCACGCTGCGCACAGCGCACATAATGGTGTCGTCTCCGGCAATGCTCCCCACAATCTCTGAATATCCAATGGCATCCAAAGAAGCTGCCACTGCCATTGCCATGCCTGACACTGTCTTTATCACCAGGATATTCTGCGCCATATCCATGGACACGCATCCTTCCTTAAACACCCTTATGTATTTTTCCTCCAGGTTCGCTTTTTTCTCCCGCAAGGCAGCATATTTCTGGCGCCCTTCCCTGCCCACTACCTTGTATAGGCCCAATTCCCGGATGTCCCGTGAAACCGTGGCCTGGGTCACAAAAAAGCCTTCCTTTTCCAGATGCTCTGAAAGTTCCTCCTGTGTCTCAATATTATTTTTTTCAATCAGTTCTAATATTTTTACATGGCGTTTCGATTTCATGATGTCCCTCCCGTTCCAATACGCCCCAGCGCCGTTCGGATACTGCTCACGTATAGGCGTGCAGTTTTTTGCGCAGCCTCTCCAGGAAACTTACATGGCTCAGCTTCAAAATCCTAGTGCAAGCCTGTGACTTCCTAACCACAATCTTTTCCCCTGCCCGCAACGCCCCGACCGGATTCCCGTCAAAACTCACATCCACAGGGGCTTCGCCCCCCTCATTCCTGGCTGCCACCTCTATAGTGACTACATCCTCTGCGTCTAGCACGATGCTCTTGGCATTGAGGGCATGGGGGCTGATTGGCGTAATCAGCAGGAGCCTTGCCTTGGGGTCTACAATCGGGCCGCCTGCTGACATGCTGTAAGCGGTAGACCCAGTTGGGGTCGCGATAATCATGCCGTCCGCGCTATAAGTGTTCAGGTATTCCCCGTTTACGGAAATGACCAGATCCACGACCTGCAGCACGCCGGAGCGGTGGATTACAATGTCATTGAGGGCAACCTGCTCCTGGGTCTGCCCTTCCCTTGTCCTGCAGAACCCTGTCAGCAGCATCCTCTCTTCCACCTCCGGATGTTCCTCTGCCAACAGCTGCTGGATACCGCTTATCACCGTGTCTGCCTCCAATTCACAGAGGTAGCCCACATGTCCGGTATTCACCCCAATCAGCGGGATTTTCCTGTCTGCCATATCCCTGGCGGCGCCCAGCAGCGTCCCATCCCCCCCAATCACCAGGATGCACTCCGTGTCCTTCGGAACCTTTTCCTTGCGGAACATGGCGCCATGCTCCCGGTTCACCTGGTAGCCGCAGGCGCCGCCATGCTCCAGGATAAATTGCTGGATCTGTTTGGTAAGGCGCAGCTGATGGTCTTTCTGGGGGTTTGCAATAATATAAAATCGCTTCATATCCCTACGCCAGCGTCCCATGTGCCTGTGCCACCACAGCCGCCACATCCACTGGCTCCTCCTGTCTCTCCATGCCCTTCTGCAAAAATATCAGATATTCAATGTTCCCTTCCGGCCCTTTGATAGGGGAAAAGCCCAGATTGCGTACCGCAAGGCCGTTTTCATCTGCGTATGCAATGACTTTCTGAATGACTTCCTCATGCACTGCCGGATCCCGGACAACCCCTTTCTTGCCTACCTTCTCCCTTCCGGCTTCAAACTGGGGCTTAATCAGGCATACCATCTGCCCCTGGCCAGAAAGCAATTCCTTTGCTGCTGGGAATACTTTGGCAAGGGAGATAAAGGAAACGTCCACTGATGCAAAGTCCAGTACATCTGCAATATCATCCGGCGTCACATAGCGGATGTTCGTCTTCTCCATACAGACCACCCGCCCATCCTGCCGGAGCTTCCAGGCGAACTGCCCATAGCCCACGTCCACGGCATAGACCTTTTTTGCGCCGTTTTGGAGCATACAGTCCGTAAACCCCCCCGTGGAGGCGCCGATATCCATACATACCTTGCCCGCCAGGCTTATCTGGAATTCCTCAATTGCTTTTTCCAGCTTCAGGCCGCCCCGGCTGACATATTTTAGCACAGGCCCTCTGACTTCAATCCCAACAGACACGTCGAAGGCTGTCCCTGCCTTGTCTTCCCTCTGCCCTGCCACAAAAACATGCCCCTCCATAATCATGGCTTTTGCCTTCTCCCTGGACGGGGCAAGCCCCCGCTGCACCAGCAGCACATCTAACCGTTCCTTCATTCCGCAGGCTCCCCTCCTTCTGCTGCCTGGCTCCCAGAAACCGCCTTATAAAAAGCGCATCCCGCTTGGGAGCCCTGCCTCTTTGTAGCATATGCCTCCCGTATCTTAGCTACGACCGAACCACTGTCTATCCCAAGCTCCTTCCGCAGGATATCCACATTCCCATGCTCCACATAAGTATCCGGGATTGCAATATTCAGCACCTCAAGGCCCTTGTCCAGTTCCTTCTTCCTCTCACGGTTCAGGTAGCCTGCCACATGCTCGCCAAAGCCTCCGCTCGCCACATTCTCTTCCATGGTCACCAACAGGGAATGGCTCCTGGCAAGCTGATCCAACAGGCCCTCGTCCAGGGGCTTTGCAAACCGTGCGTTGGCCACCGTACAGGAAATCCCCTCTTCCTTAAGCTTCCCTTCCACTTCCAGGGCTGTCTTCACCATGCTGCCTATGGCAAGCAACGCTATCTGGCTCCCTTCCCGGATGACCTCGCCCTTCCCATAGGCAATCTTTGCGCGGGCTTCCCGCAGGCCGTCATAGGCCTCTCCCCTGGGGTAACGTATCGCAATCGGATGGGGGAACTCCACGGCAAACTTGACCATATCCGAAAGCTCCCACTTATTCTTAGGAGCCATCACAGCCATATTCGGGATGGTAGACAGGTAAGACAGGTCAAAAATCCCCTGATGGGTCTCCCCGTCGCTGCCTACAAGCCCTGCCCGGTCAATGGCAAAGACAACAGGCAGATCCTGGATGCATACATCATGCAGGATCTGGTCATAAGCCCTCTGCAAGAAAGAAGAATAGACTGCCACAATGGGCTTAAGCCCTGCCGCAGCCAGCCCTGCCGCAAAAGTCACAGCATGCCCTTCCGCTATCCCTACGTCAAAAAAACGCTCTGGGAACATATTATGGAACCGCTTCAGCCCGGTCCCGTCGCTCATGGCCGCCGTAATGGCTGCCACCCGGCTGTCCCGTTCCCCCAATTTACGCATGACCGTGGAGAAGACATCCGTGTAATTGGCTTTTTTCCTAGGCTTGCTGGCAAGGCCTGTCTCAATATCAAAAGGTTCCGTCCCGTGGAACCTGGCAGGATGGCGCTCCGCCGGAAGGTATCCTTTCCCTTTCTTGGTAATCACATGGACTACTACTGCCCCTTTCACCTTGGAGGCTTCCCGGAATACCCGCAGCATCCCATGGATATCATGGCCGTCCACTGGGCCTAAATAAGTAATCCCCATATTTTCAAACAGCATGCCTGGTATCAGGAGCTGCTTGATGCTGCTTTTCGTCTTGCGGATCTGCTCTACCATCCGCTCCCCATAGAAAGGGATCTTATTCAGGGAATTGGTAACCCCGTTTTTCAGCCCTTGGTAAGCGTTCGCCGTGCGGAGGTTGCCCAGATGCCTGGATAAGCCGCCCACGTTTTCGGAGATAGACATATTATTGTCATTCAGCACAATAATAAAATTCGTCTTAAGGCGGGACGCGTTATTCAGCGCTTCATAGGCCATCCCCCCTGTCAGCGCCCCATCCCCTATCACAGAGACAACCTGGTAGCTGCCGCCAGTAATCTCCCTAGCCTCTGCATATCCCAGCCCTGCTGAGATGGAAGTAGAGCTGTGGCCTGTCCCAAAGCTGTCGCAGCCACTTTCCTTGGGCTTGGGGAACCCGCTGACGCCGCCATATTTGCGCAGGGAATCAAAGCCCTGCCTCCGCCCGGTCAGGAGCTTATGGGTATAGGACTGATGCCCCACGTCCCAGATAATCTTGTCCTCTGGAAGCTGGAAATAAAGGTGCATTGCCATCGTAAGTTCCACCACCCCCAGGTTTGATGCCAGATGCCCCCCGTTCTGGGAAATCTTGGATATTAAAAAATCCCGTATTTCCCCGGCCAGCACAGGCAGTTCCGAATCTGCCAATTTTTTGATATCATTGGGCTGCTCTATCTTTTCCAATACCATAGATGCCCCTCCCTTCTGCCCTTTCACCTGGCGGGCTCCCGCAAAACAGGATCCCATTATTTTTCCCGCTGGATTAATTCCAACATCAGGCGCGTGAGGAATTCATTCCGCACCACCAGGGTATCCATCAGTTCTACGCTGTGCCGGGACAGGCGCACAACCTCCTGCCTTGCCCGTTCAATCCCAAATAGCGTAACGTATGTGGCCTTATGGTTCTTCGCATCGCTGCCGACAGGCTTCCCTAAAACCTCTGCCGTACCGGCCACATCCAGGATATCGTCCTGGATCTGGAATGCAAGGCCTAATTCCCCGGCAGCCTGTACCACCTTCCTCTGCTCTCCCTTCGTGGCTCCGGCCAGGACAGCCCCAATCAGCATGGATGCTTCCAACAATGCCCCTGTCTTCCAGCGATATATGAAATCCAAAGCCTCCGCCCCTATGGGCTTCCCCTCTGCCTCGATATCTGCACATTGGCCGCCTAGCATCCCATAAACCCCAGACTTTGCAGCAAGCACCTGCAGGGCTTTCACGATATTAGTATTACCCGGCTCTATCTCAAAAGCTTTTATCGCTGTCTCAAATGCGTAATTCAACAGGCCGTCCCCAGCAAGGATCCCCATGGCTTCCCCGAATTGGGCGTGGGTTGTCTTCTTGCCCCTGCGGTATTCGTCATTATCCATCGCAGGCAGGTCGTCATGCACCAGGGAATAGGTATGTACCATCTCCATAGCTGCCATAAACGGCTCAATCACCTGCGACCTTCCCCCGAACATCCGGTAGGTTTCCCACATCAGCATGGGCCGCAGTCGCTTCCCGCCGGCCAACATGCTGTAATTCATTGCTGCAATCACCGTTTTCTGAAAGCCCTCCTCCTTGGGGAGGTATTTGGCAATCACAGACTCAACCTGCTGCGTCTTGGCTGCAATCTCTGCTCTTATATCCATATCCGTATCATCCTTTCCGCCTGTATCATCCTATGTGCCCCTTCCCAAAGCCGAGGTATGTGCCGAACCCCAGCAGATAGACAGCCATCGCCATAGACGCCCCGCCTGCCGGCTCCCCCGTCCGCCTGGCAATCTCCCAAAGCCCTTCCAGGACGGTATCATGGGGGACTGTAACGCCTTTGGCACATTGGACAACCTCTTCTATCATGTCCGGCAATGCCATGCACATCTGGTAGAATGCATCCTCCTGCCCCGTTACCATGGCATAGAACCGATCTATGCTGACCCTCCGGATCCTCCTGTGGGAAACCTTATCCTTATCCACAGTGGTCTCCCATTTTATATTCTGGGACTTCTGGGCGATAGCCTCCACCAGGAAGCAGGCACAGTCGTCGTCCTGCAGCAGCTGGTGCTGCATCTTGATATAGGTTTTCCCTGCCGAGGCGGAATTCATGGTGTTATGCTTATTCTTCATCTCCACATAAACCCTGTGCACCACATCGCCGCCTGGCAGCACAATGCCGCCCTCATCCTGGAATATCACATCCCATCCGCCTTCCCTGCCGTTCTCTGGCACATGGCAATGGTCCATATACTGGAAAATCCTCTGGTGGAAATACCCGATATCATTATTATTCGACTTATCCCGCTGGCGGAACAGCTCATTCCCCACAATGGATTCCCAGTCTGAGCCATAGACGGTCTTATCAAAAATCAGCTTCACTGGGTCGATGATATTCTTATTAAACCGCTTCACGTCATAGGATTCCAGCTTCTTCCCATATTTCTCTATGGTGGCCTTTACATGCTCCCTGAAATCCTCTTCCGAAAGAAAGCTTAATGCCCATCCTCCCATTCCTCTACCCCCTCCAATGCCTCATGTATTTTCAACGCCACCTCATAAGCCAAATTCACCGGGACGGCATTGCCCACCTGCTTGTACTGGGACATGGCGTTCCCACAGAATTCCCATTCATCCGGGAAACTCTGGCACCTTGCATTCTCACGGACAGTAAAGGGCCTTGCCTCCAGCGGGTGGCAGCGTTCCGTCTGCTTCTGGGAAGGGGATGTTAAGACAGTCAGGGACGGCTCGTCCATGCTCATACGGCGGAGGATGCCTGTCCTGCCCCCCTCCATGTTCCAGCAGCTCTTCATGTAATCCTTCGCGATTTCCTGGTCGATATCCCTCCAATACCCCCCTGCCGGCACCAATTCAAAAATCTTCCGCTTATTCTCCCCATAGGCAATGCCTATACTCTCCGGCACGTCCTGAAGCACGTCCCGGAGCACCGGCTTATAGGCATACGGCTCTGGGAACTCAAAGGATAGCTTATCCTGTAAATCCTTGCGGATCCCTATGGTAATCAGCCTCTCCCGCTTCTGGGCCACGCCGTAATTCCATGCATTCAATACCTGTTTCTGTATATTATACCCTGTTTTCTCAAAAATCTGCAGCATTGTCTGGTATGTCTTGCCGCCGTCATGGGACAGCAAGCCCTTTACATTCTCAAACAGAAACATCCGCGGCTGCAATTTTTCCAAAAAAATCGCATAATGGTAAAATAAAGTACCCCGGGCATCCTCCAGCCCCAGGCGCTTGCCTGCATAGGAAAACGCCTGGCAGGGGGCGCCGCCGGACAGCAAATCCAGCTGGCCGCGCCGGATATGGAAATACCCTTCCAAATCCTGTTCCGTTATATGTGCAATATCTTCACAGACCACGTTCCAATCCGGCCTGTTCTTACTTAAGGTTTCACAGGCATCCTTGTCAATCTCAATCAAACCGAGGGGCGAGAAACCGGCCTGCTCCATACCTAGGGCCAGGCCCCCTGCCCCTGCAAATAATTCAATTGTTGTAAACATACGTGCCTCTCTTTCGAACATATTTTCTGTTATCATATCATGTTTTGGATGGTTATGCAAGAACTTTTTGGAAATTTTCGGATACTGGAAGAAAGGGGCCTGCCCTGGCAAAACAAGGGATACCTTGAAACGATGCGGCGCATCGCTGATAGACTGTGCGGTGCAAGATGGGAGGGACCGGCCTGCAGTATGAAGACCATCAGACCGCCTCTCCAAAAGGCCCCAGCTCCCCTTGGGCATTCAGCAATAGCATTTTCTTTTCCACAGCATCTATTTTCTGGTTGCAGAGTTTTAACATTTGGATGCCTTGTTCATATAATAGAAAGGAATCTTCCAGAGATACTTCCCGGTCCTGCATTTTCTGGATAATCCGGTCCAATTCTTGGAAAGCCTCCTCTAAAGATACCCCGCTTTTTTCTGTGCCGCCCATTTCCACCAGCCTCCTTCCTATTCTTAAATCCCATTCCGGGAAATCCCACACTGCTCTTGCTGCAGGTTTTATCTGCCTGCCAGCCTAGTTTCTGCCCGGGCTTGCTCCCCTAGCACTTCCTTCACCTCTGCACGGATCCTGCCGTCCAGCATATGGGCGTCTATGATGCTGCCTGGCGCCACGTCCGCGGCGCTATGGATGGCGCGCCCTCCCTTCTCTGTAAGAAAGGCATATCCCTGGCTTAATTTCCGCACTGGAGAGGCTGCTTCCAGGTTCTGCGCATAAAGTTCCAGCCGGTGCTTTTTCTGCATGAGGATGGCCTCCATCCTCATACGCAGCTTCTCTTCCAAATCTGCAGCTGCCTGCCTCTTCTCATTAATCTGGCTGCCCGGCGCCAAAATCCCAAGGCGCTTCCCATACTGTACGGCCAGTTCCCTGGAATGCTCCAGCTTCCCGCTTATCCCCCGGTCCAGCCCTAGCCGCAGCGACAGCAAGAGCCCTTCCGCCTCACGGATATCATAGACAGCCAGCTCCGCAGCCGCAGAAGGGGTAGGCGCCCGTAAATCCGCCACATAATCAGCAATCGTGAAGTCTGTCTCATGTCCCACGGCAGAAATCGTGGGAGTTTGGCACTCAAAAATGGCCCTTGCCACGATTTCCTCGTTAAAGGCCCATAAATCCTCTATAGAGCCGCCGCCCCTTCCCAGGATAATCACGTCCACTCCGAACTGGTCCAATGCATGGATGCCATCCACAATGCTGGCTGCCGCCCCTTCCCCCTGCACCAATGCTGGGAACAGGATAGGCTGCACATAGGGGTTCCTGCGGCGGCTGATATTCTGTATGTCCCGGATAGCCGCGCCTGTGGGGGCTGTCACAATCCCTAAGGACTTGATATATTTGGGGATTGGCTGCTTATATTCCTGGGCAAACATGCCCATTTCCTCCAATTCCTGCTTCAGCCGCTCATAACGCTGGGAAAGGATCCCTTCGCCGTCCGGCAGGATTTCACGGGCATACAGCTGGTACTTCCCATCCCGCTCATAGACGGAAATCGAGCCCAGCACAATGACATTGTCCCCATTTTTCATGGGAAAAGCAAGGCCTTTGCGGTTCCCGGCAAACAGCACGCCGTTTATCGCCCCTGTCTCATCTTTCAAGGTAAAATAAATATGCCCGGAGGTATGGTACTTGCAGTTGGAGGCTTCCCCCTTCACATAAATTCGGTTCATCATAAAATCCTGGGTGAACATGTTCTTAATGTAAGAATTCACCTGGCCTACGGTATATACATTCTTCGTCATACTAATTTTGCAAGGACCCCATTGACAAAGGAGGGGGAATCATCGGTCCCATAGCTCTTGGCCAGCTCCACTGCCTCGTTGATGGCCACGCCTTCTGGTACATCTTCTTCAAATTTCATCTCATATACCGCAAGGCGGATAATAGCCAAGTCTGCCTTGCCCATGCGGCTGGTCTTCCACCCCTGGGCCACCTGGTTCACCATGGCGTCCAGTTCCCCTATGCGTTCCAGGATATTCCCATATTTTTCCTGGATATACCTGGTGTCCTTATTCTCTTCCTGCCCTAATTCCTCCATAAAAAGCTGCAGCTGCTCCGGCATATCCTCCCTCTCATGGAATTCCACCCGGAACAATATCTTAAATATCTGCTCTCTGATTTCTCTTCGGCTCATATCCCATCCCCTTATTTGCGCTTCTCCAAATCCACGCTGGCAATCCGCACATTGACCCGGCTAACGCCCAGGCCAGTCATGTTCTCAATGGCAGACTTCACCTTTTCCTGCACGCTGGATGAGACCTTGGGGATTGCATAGCCAAAACAGATATTCAGCGCCACGTCCACGCTTACCACATTCTCCTGTATCTTCACTTTAATCCCCTTGGAGAGGTTCTTCATCCCAAGCTTGCTGACCAGCTCATTGGTGATGTTCCCACGCATGGAACTGACGCCTTCCACCTCGGTGGCTGCAAGCCCCGCTATAATCGCCACCACCTCATCTGCAATGCGCACTTCCCCCAGATTGTCATCTTTTATCATATATGCTTTCCTGTCCTCAGCCATGATTATGCCTCCTAAAATTTTTCATTTTTTTATTATAGCAGAATCTCATACATTTGCAAAGGTATTCTGCCCAATTTTCGGAAGTTTATCTTAATTTCAAAAGAATACTGGTTTTTTGGGGAAGGCTGTGCTATAATAAGCAACGTTAACAACTATGAAAAATTCATACACTTATTTGGAGGAAACCAGAATGAATGGAAATGTGATTGTAGGACAATCTGGCGGTCCCACCGCTGTTATCAACTCCAGCCTGGCAGGCGTTTTCCGCACTGCCCTTGACCGTGGGGCAAAGACGGTTTACGGGATGCGCTATGGTATCCAAGGCTTATTGGACGAAATGTATGTCGATTTATCCGATTATATCAAAAATGAACTGGATGTGGAAATCTTAAAGCGCACCCCTTCCGCATTCCTTGGCACCTGCCGCTACAAACTGCCGGCCATCCATGAGAACCAGGATATCTATATAAAGATTTTCGAAATCCTGGACAAGCTGGACATTGAGTGCTTTATCTATATCGGCGGCAATGATTCCATGGACACGATTAAGAAGCTTTCTGATTATGCTATCCTGACCGGGAAGTCCCAGAAATTCGTAGGTGTTCCCAAGACCATTGACAATGACCTGGCTTTGACAGACCATACGCCTGGTTATGGAAGCGCCGCTAAATATATTGCCACCTCTATCAAAGAGGTCATCCGGGACGGGAACGGCTTCTCTTACCGGAAGGAACTGGTTACTATTATTGAGATTATGGGGCGTAATGCCGGATGGCTGACCGGAGCCGCTGCACTTGCCAAAGGCGAGGACTGCGAAGGCGTAGACCTGATTTACCTTCCGGAAGTTCCTTTTGACACACATGCCTTTACGGAGTCTGTCCGGGAGCTCTTAAAGACAAAGAGCACGGTATTTATCGCCATCTCCGAAGGGATCCGTTTGGAAGACGGGACCTATGTCAGCGAGGCAGGCGGCGGTTCTGACTATGTGGATGCCTTTGGCCACAAGCAGCTTACAGGTTCCGCCACTTATCTTGCAAACCTGATTAACCATGAAATCGGATGCAAGACCAGGGCAGTAGAATTCAGTTCCCTGCAAAGGAGCGCATCCCACCTGGCTTCCCGTGTGGATATCAATGAGGCATTTATGGTAGGCGGCGCCGCCGTAAAAGCAGGCGACGAAGGCGACACCGGCAAGATGGTGGTCATCGACCGCGTATCTGACGACCCGTACCAGTCCGCAACCGGCGTTTATGATGTGCACAAGATTGCCAACGGGGAGAAAACCGTGCCTAGGAAATGGATTAATGAAACCGGCGACTATGTGACCGATGACTTTATTGACTATGTACGCCCGCTCATCCAGGGAGACTACCCATGCGTAATGGTAAACGGCCTCCCACGCCACCTGTACCTGAAATAATTCCCCTGCGGGGCGCAATGCTGCCCAGGGGGTTAATATCTTAATAAAAGCCAGAATCCCGGCCGCATGTACCTTGCCGGGATCCTGGCTTTTTATATGCCTGCTTATTTCGCCTTCACAACGGAACTGAATTCCCCATTCACAATCTTCTTGCCCTGCTTTTCAAAAGCGCAGGCTTTATAATACCATACGGAAGAACCCTTAGGCTTCTTCTCCACATAGCCTTTGGCCGACCCTTTCGTAAGCGTCTTCACTAGGGTATATTTCCCATTCTTGGTACGGCTCCTGTAAATGCGGTATCCGGCCGCCCTTGGGATTTTCTTCCAGCTTAGCTTCACATTCTTGGAAGCCACCTTGGCCGACAGCTTCGGCGCTTTCAGCTTGGCTGTCACTGCGGTACAGAAACTGCCGTACACAGGCTTCTTATCCGCCCCTGTCACATAGGCCCGGACTTTGTAATAGAAAGCCTTGCCCTTCTTGTGGGTAAGCGTTGCGGAGACTGTTTTCCCGCTCTTTACCGTCTTCACACGGGTATATTTCCCGTTTTTCTTGTCGCTGCGGTATATCTCATAGCCGCTGGCCCCGCTGACCTTTTTCCAGGATATCGTTGCCTTGGAGTCAGTCTTGTAATAAGCGGAGAGCCCCTTTGCCTTTTCCGGCCCTACCGTCACTTTTACAATAGAGCTGTACTTCCCATAGACACGTGCGCCATCCTTGCCGTTCTGGTATGCCCGCATACGGAAGGCATGCGTACTTGCATACTTATAGCTCTTGGAAAGCTTAAGGGTGGACGGGCTTGTAATGCGTTTTATCAATGTATCCTTTTTCGTCTTTGTATTGTATTCATAAACCTCATACCCATTCGCACCTGTCACCTTGTTCCAAGAAAAAGCAAGGGATTTTGACCCAGTTTTCGCCTTTACTGCCAGCTTGGGAGCCTGGATGGTAACAGCAGGCTCTGCCTTCTTAACCAAGGCAGGCTCTGCACTGTCAAGCTCTACAGACGCTGCAGACGTCCCATTGGCATCCACATATTCCACAACAGGCTTGCCTGACCCGCCCGCCTGGCCTGGAAATTCCACTTTTATCTCATACTGTGTGCTGGTTGGGTTCAGGGTTAGGGCGCCAAGGCTTGCTGTCTCGCTATCTTTAAAAAGGTTTTGCTCCTTCTTGCCGGAAAGGATGATATCCACCAGGTAAGACCCGCCTTTTTCCTGGGTTATGGCAGCATCCTGTACCGTGCTGCCGATTGATTTGTCAAATGCAAAGGTTGGCGCTCCCATCGTCCCGCTGTTTGCCGTAACACGGAGCTGAAGGCGCAGGGACGTTACCGCCCCTGCCTTCCCTTCTGGAATTGTCAAAGATACCGATACCTTATTGCCTTCCGCCGCCAGCTTCCCGCTATGGTTCCCGGCTGCATTTACAGCCATTGGCACAAGAGCGAAAAGAAAGAATGACGCCAACACCATTTTTATCCATTTTTTCATTTTTACCTCCAGTAGCGCATGGCTACGCCAAATATTTATCGACTTGGCCATAAAAGGCCTTGGTTATTCCGGAATCCTGCCTGTTAGGGTAATGTCAGGCAAATCCTTGAAGGATGGGATACTGATTACCTGCGTGTCGCTGACAATACGTTCCCCTTCCAGGGTAAGCGCGTTATCCACGCGGTATAACTCGCCGCGCACGCCCTTAATGCTGCTAAGCGTCTTTTCATCCCATTGGCCAGGCTCTACATAATATACCCATGTGCCGTTGGATGTCTCGCCCAGTTCCCCATGTTCCGGGACTTCGGCAAAAATCACCTGCGCTGCATGTACCTCTGTCCCTTTCGCACCAATCACATTGCCTTCTGTATCATACAGGATAACCACATTATAAGCCGGGTTCCCTTTGTAAGTCCCAGTGAATATCAGGGAGCCTGCCGGAATCACATCCCCTGCCTGATCCCCATACTTATAATCTGCTGCCAGTTTGCCAACGGCTGGCTGGCCGTCTGCAGACGTCATGAATTCCAAATTGTCCCCAGACGGGCCGCAGATTTCAATTTCCCGGATGGAAACCCTGGATCCGCCGCCTTCTTCCTGGGCCGCTGTATCCGCCGGGGTAATGGTAAGCCTTACATACCTGGCGTCATATGTGCCGATAAAGTCTGGCCTCCTGTCGCCTTCTTCTGTTAAGGAGTCCATCCAAATGGTCTGTTCCCCTGTGCCTGTAAGCCCTGTATAATCTTTCTTGGCCTCTGTCCAGGCCGTGCCGTCCTGGCTAACTTCTACTGTCACCTGCTTGAGGGCGTCGCCAAGATATTTCAGCGCTGTCACCTGCTCTGATTTGTGCATGTCAACCGTAATGGTAGCCGTGCCCGTGCATGTGCCGGTGTAGGTCCCTGCATCTGTCCTATCATTATCCAAAACCCTCTCAATGCTGTTGACCTTTTTGCCCGGGGCGCCGCCGTTGCTGTTAAAGCCGCCGTCTGGATCTTCTTCGTCTAATTCAATATCTACGTCGTCTGCGGATACCATAGTTGTCTCAATGGTCCAGTCTGATTTATCAATTATCCCTTCCGTCTGGATTTTGGCAGAGCCCGCATCCGTAGGGTTGGAATAGTTCAGGTATTTATCCACAGCACGTACTTCATACGACATTACCCTGTTATTGATAGAATAAATCGTATCCGTATAGACGGTGGACGCCGCTGTCTGGATGGGGGCAAACCCAACTACCTTCGTCTCTTTCACCCCATTGGAAACCATGCTGCGGCTAATCTCATAGCCCAGGATTAAATTTGCATCCTGGTTTGTCTTAATGTTAACCTTTACCTGGTTGGATTGTGCCGACACGCTTGCCGTCACGGCATCCTTGCCCTTCACTGTGGGCGCTTCCGGCGTCTCCGGATTATCTACACGGTAATTCCTTGCATCCGGCGTGATATAATAGAGAGCCTTTGTCTCTGGTTCCCCATATTTTTGCGCGTAAGCTATGGTAGCTTCATCCGGCACCATACCCCAACGTTCAAAGAACGGGAGGATATTCTTATTTGCTGCCGCACATGCCAGGCGCATCAGGTTCTGCTCCGTACCGCCGTTCAACGCAAGGCCAGCCTGGGGCGCCTTGGCCGGGTTCCTGGAATAAGTGTCTACCCGGGCAAAGAACAAGTTATCAAACTGGTCTTGGTAAGTACCGTATACATGCTGGTCATCCTTCTGGTTATCATATGCCAGGTGGAGCTGCCAATACAACGCAAGCTGCGTAAATACATTGGAAGCACGGCCTATAGTACCGGAAGTCACTTTCTTATAGACATTTTCGTAGGTATACCGTTCTTTGCCGGTCAAAAGCTGTGCAAAGTAATTGTTGGTCACTTCTGCAACCGCATAGGTCCCCTGGTTGATATCATGCCCAATCTCATGGGCAATGCCCCACCCAAAGCTGCTCATGCTGTTCTGGGAAGAGAGGACGGTTGAGCCATATTCCACACCGATATGGTTGCCGGACGCATACATGAAGGCTCCTGCAAACATCCGCATGTAACGGATATTCAAATGCTGGGAAGGCAATGCATTATTGCCCTTCGCAGTCCCCGCGCTGTCGCTCAAGCCCTTATGGTGGTAAAACAGCGTCATGGCGTCTTCCATAGCCTTTAGGGCATTATCCAGTTTGGTGACCTTATCCCCTGCATTTTGGATCCCTGCCCAAATCTGTGTAGCAGGCACGGAATACATCATCTCATCCATCATAATATCCGTAGCGTTCAGGATACAGTTCGTCTGGTCATAGTCATAATCTACGTTCTCATTTTTGTTGCCTTTGTGCTTCTCCTCGTGCCCTGCCTGGATTGTGCCAACATAACGCTCCAGCTTCTGCACATAATCCCTGATTGCCGCTGTCCGTGCTTCTCCCGTCTTCCCATTGACAATCAAGGACGGGATATCGCTTGCCCCGCTGATGCGGATGGCGTATTTATCTGCGGCGCTATTGCCTGTGTAAGCCACATAGAGCTGCCCGCCGCGCTCAAAATCATTGGAAGTAATCTGCGGGACAGTAATCTCATTGCGGCCTATCCTTAAGTTCACAGTCTTCGCAAGGGCGTTGGCCTCCGAATGGTGCTGGGTAAATACAAGCTGCAGGTTTGTGGAATCCCCTGTCCTTTTGGTATTGTGCCCAACATACACCAGAAGCCTCTCTCCTGTATAAGCAACTTTCCCGAGAGGCTGCCATGGATTCAGGCCGCCAAACCCAAGATGCCTATCTTTTTGGGCTGTAATCTGGTTATCCACCTCAAAGGACGGCGCCAAGTTAGAATTCAGGATTTCCCTGGCTGTATTGATTTCCAATTTTAATTCTTGATACAGGGGATGCTTCTCCCCGCTTTCCTTATCTGGGATTTCCAAGCGGTCCTCCAACGCCTTGATTGTGCTTTCCGTCACATCGCTGCGCAAGGTAGTGTGCATCTCATCTGTATATAGCCCCATGATATCGTCCTCTAGCGAATCGTAACGATAGAACCGTATCTCGCCCATCTTCAAAAGTCTGGTATAAGTCGTACCGATACATAGCCGGACTTTGTTCGCTGTTACCGTTGCATCAAATTTCACAAGATAATAAACATTCCCGTAGGTATCTGTCCTCCGGATTGGCCTTGCCCCCATGTACTGTTCCTTGGTAGGGTTCGCTGAATTACAGTACCAGATTTTTGTCCCAGTTATTGCAGTCTGGTTGCCCACAGCTGCGAAAGCCAGATAATTCATCTGATAGTCTTGATCCAGTGTAATGGTCACGCCCTTGTCGCGTGCTTCGTAAGACACCCCGTCATCCCAGTCTTGCTTCATCCAATAGGAGCCATAATTGTTATCTACCAAGCCCCATGCACTGTTTTTCACCCCTTCATCCAAAGGGCTATCTACCATATGGGCACCGCCGCTCCCGCCATAGGAAGCCCCTGCAATATGGTCAGATACCTTCCCTTCTCCCTTAGAAGTGTTCAGCAACTTATAATCCGGGAGTTCAGGCATGGCTATATCGATAGTCTCCGCCGTAGCAACCAGGGAATGCGGCCCCCAGCCAAGCTCATTCCAGCCCTTGACATAGATAGCGTACTTCACATTGTCTTCCAGGCCTGTAATGGTATAATTGTTATTATCAAGCTTGCCCGTGCCCTCTTTCGTCTCCTGGAATCCCTCTACTACTGGGCGGTAGGCCGTGTCAGGCTCATCATATTTCTTATAATACACCATATATCCATTGGAATCGTCCATATCCTTCCAAGATAACAGGATAGAACGGTAATCCCCCCTTGCCGTCACGTTATCCACTGCTGCCGGCAATTTCTGCGGCTTCGGCTCACCTATCTGTTCCTTCGACCAAGGGCTGCGCCACTCGCCGTTTACAGAACGGACTTTCACGGTATATTTTTTGAAATTCTGCATATCTTTGTCATTGATCTTCCCAATCATATGCTCTGGGACAGACACTGGGATAATCTGGGACTCATTAGCCGAAGACCCCTTGACCGGGCCGCTGATATAGACTTCATAGCCCGTCACATTGGTCTGACGGCTCCAGGAGGCTGTCAGGCACTTATCCCCAGGCACAAGAGCATTCAATGTAGGAATATCAAGCTGTGGAGCAGGGATCCTGTTCTCCATATCGTTGACAAACTCAACCTTGGCAATATTCACCAATGGTTCCGTCTTCTTCGTACCAGTAATGGTTATCGTTACCCGCTTTACAGCAATCTGCGTGCCAAAATCAAGGACCAGGGAACCGTCCGGCTCTACCGTCACGCTTGGCTCCACGGCTGCTGCCCTAAGGCCCATCCGGATACCTGTCTGGCGCACAGCATATGCCTGCGCAGCCTCTGGGACGGAAAGGGGCAGCTGCAGTTCCTTATCAGCGCCTGTTTCATCCACATATGCCACAGTGGCATTCCCATCCGCGATAGCGCTGGAAATATCCTCTCCGTCTTCCACCTCTAAGGGGGCATAGATTGTCATGCCGCCCACAATCGGGATATCGGCTGGGTCTGCATTGTCATCTGCCAAGGCAAATTCCAGCCCCACAGGGTTTTGCGGGGAAATTTCTGCCTCTGGGTTTGCAGGCTTTAACCCAACGCTGCCTGTTTTATTCAGCAGGTCTTCTATATTGCCCTCCATGGTGGTTCCTTCTACGGTCTGTACCTGCTGTACCCGGATGTTCTTCTGCACTTCCAGGGCAGCATCCTGTTTTTCATTTAAACTCTGGACCACAAATTGCAGGTCTGCAATATCCACACGGCCATCGCCATTAATATCGCACCCTGCCGTATCCTGCCCTTTGCGGATGGCATCCAGGACAGCCTTTGTATCGTTCTGGCTAATGTTCCCGTCACCGTCCACATCGCCTGGGCGGAGCCATCCATATGTATGCTGGTCCAGAACTATACGTTCTGGGCTAATCCGAAGCTTGCTTACACTGTCTTCCTCAACCTTAACTGCCTGGGTATAGCCGGCAAACCCTTTTGCCCGTACCGAAAGGCTGTATTCCCCTGGGGAGAGTACGAACTTTGCAGTCTTAAAGCTTTCCCCGCCAAACCCCAGCGTCTGGGACGGGATTTCCTGGCTGCCTCCGCTGACTTGTACTGTCACGTCCCCCTGATATGGGAAAAGGTCAGATTTGCGGACTTCTACCTCTAAGGCGCTTTCTATTATGGGATCATCGCCTTCCCCTTCTTGGGCAGCGGAAGCTTCTAAATCTGATGTACCTGCCTTTTTTGCCGTATCTGGCTGGCTGGCATCCTCTCTGCCTGCGTCCGGCAAACCGGCAGCATCCCCGCCTATGCCTGTTTCCGGCTGGCTGGCATCCTCTCTGCCTCCGTCCGGCAAACCGGCAGCATCCCCGCCTATGCCTGTTTCTGGCTGGCTGGCATCCTCTCCGCCCATGCCGGCCTCTGGCCCGATGACGTCCTGTGTGCCTTCTCCCAGTTCATTGGCATCCGATGTATCCGTGCCTGCTGTATCCGGCGCATCAAGGCCTGATACCTCTGGCAAACCATCCCCATGGCCCTGGGAATCCCCTGCCGCCTCTTGCCCTGCCTGGAGCGGCGCCCCATGCACAGGGATTGCAGCGCCTGCCCAGGATTGTAGGATCAGGCAGGCAGTAAGCAGCACTGTCAATGTTCTTTTCATTTCGCACTTTTCCTTTCTGCTATAATTTTAGATTAGAGAATAAAAACCTACCATAATGGTATACCTTAAAAGATTAACATTTTTCCATGGAAAAATCAAGAAAAAAATATTACCGTATCCAGCGGGCTATTCAAAATAAATCCTTTTTCTTGAAAAACCACACGCAGGCCAGTACCACGAATACGCTGAGTATCCACACAAAAGCGTAGCCATGCCGCCACAGCAGTTCCGGCATCCCAGAAAAATTCATGCCATACCATCCTGCAATTAAGGTGAGCGGCATAAAAATCGCGCTCACCGTAGTAAACATTTTCATAATCCGGTTCTGCTCAAAAGTCAGGGCTGCATCCAGCGCTTCCCGGATATGCACCAGTTCCTCATACAGGAACTGCGTCTCCTCTGTAAGCCTGCGTATTTTATTTTCGTAAACCCTAAGATAACAGGCGGATTCTTCCGTAAGGATATGCCCCTGCGCATCTTCCTTCTTCTGTTCCAGCCCATTAATCCCCTCCACTATATTTAAAAACTGCCTATAATCATTTTTCCACACGCTCAGCAGCCGCTTGCATTCAAAAATCGTCCTGTTCCGGTTCCTGCTGACCTTCCCAACCACGATTTCCCGCTCCATGTCAATCAGGTATTCCTCCATTTCCCTGACCTTTTGCTGCCCGCGTTTTAAAATCCTCTCAAATACAGCTTCTATACGCTCCTCCGCCTCCATTTCCTGAAAGGGCGCTTGGCCTCCCGCCAGTTCCATCTGCTGGAAAATCCCCCTCTCATCCTGCAGGACAGCCAAGATAAAATCCCGCCCCTTCCATAAAAATGCCGCGCTGGCAATCTGCCTTTCCCCATTCCCCTCCTCATGGAAGCTAAATGCGCCATAGATGGAATCTTCCATCACTTTTACCCCGTTCCAATAAGCCGGCTCCAGCTTCCTGACAGATTGCAGCAGCAGTTCCTCCACATCACTCCTCTCTTTGTCTTTCAGATGTTCCCATCCCAGAATCTCCACGATGCCTTCCCTGCCCGTTTCCATTATAATATGACACCCCCAGACCGTTTCTTCCTATAGGGACAGACCCAGCAGGCCTAGGCGGCCGAAAAACCGCTCCCTATGTACAACCCCATAACGCCCTGCATGATAAGGAAACTGCACAGATACTTTTAGCCATGGTACTTCATGTAATGTGAATGTCGGCAGGATGCCTTGTTAAAATAACGCCTTACAAAAAAATTCTTCTATATATAAGATAAGCCCCATTGCCAAGCAGCTACGTCCCTAATACCTTATGTAGTAAATCTGCCAAAGGTTCCATAGCGTTCATTGCCTCTTCCACCGTATTGGTCTGCGCCCCCACTTCCACCAGCAGGCTTTTGGGCCGGTAATGGAGGTTATACCGATACCCTTTCAGATACGTCCCCCTGGCAAACCCTGGATAGTATTCTTCCGCCGCCAGCTTCATCTGGAAGGAAAAAGCCAGGTTATCCGCCAAATTCGGATTGGCCAGGTAAGCGATATCCCCATTGGCCGTTGTCCTGCTCAGCCCATTGAAGAACATAATCTGGGACGTCTGTTTCCCGTTGACTTCCGACACCAGATGGGTGGTCTCTGCCACCCCGTCGCGGTGCAGGTCAATCACCACCTCAATACTTGGGTTCTCCGCTAAAATCTGCTCCAGGGCAGGCCCTGCATAGGAATAGGCATTGTCCCGGTCTGCCACGTCATATTCCCCCGTATGGTGCATGACATGGAACCCATATTCCTCCCGCAGCAGCGTGGCAAGCTTCTCCCCCACGCCTACAACGCTGGTGCTGGGATCTCCTGGGACTGAATCCGCGTACCCTTCCTGGGAATGGGTATGGTAAATCAAAATCTGCACATTCTCATCCCCGCCCTGAAGCTTCATATCCTTAGCCAGCATTTCCGCCGCATTCAGCTGGCTGCTGTCTATGGTCGTGGTCCGGTCCACCTGGTAAAAATTCTGCAGCAGGTAGTCGAAATCATCCAGCTTCTCCCTAGGGATTTCCACGGCTTTCGCTGTCTTCGTATGGGTGCTCTGGCCATCCTGCTTTTTCTTTTCTTTCTTTTGTCCCTCTTCCTCCTTATCCTCCCCTTCTTTCCCCTGGCCTTCCTTCCCCTCTTTTTCTGCCGCCCCATCCTCATCTCCAGCCGCTTTCCCTTCTGCGCCTTCCCTTTCTTCCTTTTCCCCTTCTTCGCCCTCTCCTGATTCCTGGCCCTCCCCGGCCTTTTTGGCATTCTCCGCCAAAAGCCCGCATGACAGGTCGCTTTCAATCTGCGTGTCATACTCTGGTATGGTGTCGCTGAACCCATAAACCGGGAATACCGACTCTAATTTCCCTAACAGGTACTCTTCCATAGAGACTGGCGCTTCCTGCCCTTCACGCAGCATGGCAGGCATGCAATTCTTCCATGCCTGCACTGCTATCTCTTCCCTTATAAAATTCCCTATCTGCTCCATTGCCGGCGCCTTGCCCAAGGAAGACATGTTCTGGTAACAGACAAATACAAACAGAACACTTGCGCCCCCTAGGCACCATTGCATGTATTTCCTGGATTTCCTTCTATTCATCACCAAACGATTCCCCATTCCTGCATCATTACACCCGTACATTACTGCGGATATACCAATATATGCTTGTACAGATTTTTTTATGCAAAGGCAATGTTGAGGCCCTCGGACAGCGTATAGCTTAACCGCTTTACGGATTCGTCAATATCCTTAGGGGTTACGAACATGGTGTTGAGCTGCGGGGACAGAAGTTCCCGGATTAATTCATATTTTTCCATATCATTCAGCGCATTGAGGCCGGTGCTCAAAGCCTGAAGATGGCTGTGCCCCTCCATAGCCTGGATGAGGGTGTGCATCGTGTCGCTTACGATGGTGGCCGCATCCACCACTGTAGGGACCCCAATGGCAATGACAGGGATGCCCAGCGTGCCCTCTGACAGGCCATGCCGGTGGTTGCCTACGCCAGAGCCCGGATTAATGCCCGTATCCGTAATCTGTATCGTACGCCCAAGCCTCCTGGTACTGCGGGCTGCCAAGGCATCAATGGCCACCATTACGTCTGGCCGCGTCTCTTCTATGACGCCCCGGATGATTTCCTGGCTCTCCATCCCCGTCTGGCCCATAACGCCTGGGACTATGCCGCTGATGGCATTCACTTCCTCTTCCCCATACGCATATTTCCCAAATTCCTTCAGGACATGCCTGGTAATCATCAGGTTGTCCACTACCCTAGGCCCCAGGGCGTCCGGGGTCACCTCACGGTTGCCAAGGCCGGCCACCAGGGCTGAGATCGGCCCCTCTTTCTTCGGCAGCAGCCGCTTTACCAGACGGGCCAGCTCTACGGATATTTCCCGGTGGTAATCTTCATCCTGGGTATCCATATTGGCCGCCTCCAAGGTAATATACGTGCCTTTGGGCTTTCCCATGGCTTTTGCGCCGTTCTCTGTCTCAATCGCCATCGTAGTGATTTTAATTTCCAACTCCTGGCGGCTTTCCTCCTCCACCCGCACCCCTTTGATTTCCACGTTATCTTCCTGGAATTTTTCCCTGGTTTCCAATGCAAGGTCTGTACGTACCTGAAACTGGCTCATGACTTCCTCCATACCGTATATTTTCTTTGTTCCCGCCGTTATTAACTGTGCAATATTTCCCAAATCCCTACTGCAATACCAGCGTGTAACAGCCCCGGCAAGCTGCCCTGCCAGGACCGCTGCATCACAGTTACATTTTTTGCAAAAAAAAGTAAAATATGTATTGACAGATAGAAAAATTGGGATTAGACTATATTAAGTATGTTTACATTAGAACGTCCGTGTCCGGGTTTAATGGAACAGCTGCAGAACACGGCGCCGCCCTGTCCGGCTGCGTATTTCAGGGTTGCCGTGAACCATATTTCGATTATATTGGAGGTGTACGGATTGGCTAACATCAAATCAGCAAAGAAAAGAATTTTAGTAACGCAAACCAGAACTGCCCGCAATAAGTCCATCAGGTCTGCTGTAAAGACTTCCATCCGGAAGGTAGAGGCTGCGGTTGCGGCAAAAGACCAGGCTGCTGCACAGACAGCGCTGAAGAACGCTGTTTCTACCATCAGCAAGGCTACTTCCAAAGGCGTTTACCATAAGAACACTGCCTCCCGGAAGATTTCCCGCTTATCCAAGGCTGTAAACAACATGGCTTAAGGCCTGGTAGGGGATACTATACGTTACATCAGACCCCCTGTACGGGGATTTGCATAATAAAAAGAAGCTGGCATACACCCTCATGCCGACTTCTTTTTATTTTCTGAAAGGCCTTGCCGCAGGGAAGCGGCCCCACACGGCCCGCCAAAGGGCTTATGGGGGGCCTTCCAGCTGCCATCCCCTTAACAGCAATGCAAGGCTACTTCCCCAGCCGCCCGGCTGGCTGCCACGTCAATGACCCGTTGGTTGGCGCTTCCCCGCCAGTGAAGCTGGGTATCTTTCTGCACCGCCAGGAACTCCCCATCCACCAGCACGTCCACATATTCCATCAAAGGCAATGCTTGGACTGCCTCCCACACAAAGCCCGTATACAGCCAGATGGTCTTCTGGGGGAACTTTTCCTTGATTTCCCGGGCAAGCCGCAAGACATCGGAACGGTTGGAATAGTACAGGGGATCCCCACCGCTAAAGGTGACGCCTGAAATATAATCCTTCGCCAATTCCCGGAAGAGCTCCTCCTTTGCTTCCCGGTCAAACAGTAGGCCGCCGTTGGGATCCCAGGTAACGGGGTTCTGGCATTCCTTGCAGCAATGGGAGCAGCCAGATACCCATAACACCACCCGCAGTCCATCCCCATTGAGCATATCGTCCTTTGTTATATTATGGTATCTCATATCTCTCCCCTCACATGCTCCTGCGTTCTTTAATTTCTGCCATCTTCGCATCGTTCAGGCGGGTATCGCCCTTGACCCGGGAATAGGATAGGTAGCCGTTCATCCGGTCAATCTTTGTCAGGTTGCGGCTGCCGCATTTCGGGCAGGCATCCATTTCCAGTTCCTGGTGGCCGCAATCGTCGCAATAAGCCAGCGACAGGTTCACGCCTTCATAGAACCCCATTTCCATCGCGCGGCGCACCAACGTCTTTACCGCTTCCACATTGTAGTCAATCGGGTATTTCACATATTGGATTTTCCCGCCGTTGCTCAGCTCCCAGAAACGGTATTCCAAATCCTGCTTCTCAATCGGGGTAATATCCTCCGTCACATGGCAATGGAAGCCGTTGCTGACATACTCCCGGTCGGACACATTCTCCACAATGCCGTATTTCTTGCGGAACTGCTTCACCTGCAGGCCGCACAGGTTCTCTGCCGGGGTAGCGTAGATAGCGTAGAGGTTGCCGTCTGCCTTCTTATATTCTGCAATCTTCTCATTGATATGCTCCAATACCTCCAGGGCAAACTGGCCATCCTCCACCAGGGACTTGCCGTTATACAGCCGCTGCAGCTCGTTAAAGGCCGTAATCCCAAAAGAAGCCGTGGCTGTCTTAAGGAGGGGCTTAATCTTATCGTGGATGCCCAGGTGGCCGCCGTAAAAACCGCCTTCACAGTAAGCCAAAGGGTTGGTGCTCGCCCGCATCTCCCCCAAATAGGCATAGGTACGGATGTGGAGCTGGCGGATTAACTCTAAATAATAATCCAATACCTCATAAAAATCCCGGCTCTCCTGCTTGGATTTTGCCAAAATCATAGGAAGGTGGAGGCTGACCACGCCAATGTTGAAGCGTCCCACAAATACGGGGCGGTCCTTCTCATCTGCCGGGTTCATGCCCCCCCTGGCATACCAAGGGGACAGGAAGGCGCGGCAGCCCATAGGGCTTATAATTTCCCCATACTGCTTGTACATGCTGGCAATATAGCCCTTGCCTGTGAGGCTCAGCCAATCCGGGTACATGGTCTTGCGGGAGCAGGCAATCCCCGCCTCAAACACTTCCTCCAGTTCCTTCCCAGGGCCATGGAGGTTCTCGTCATAGAGGAACACCAGTTTTGGGAACAGCACCGGCTTCTTACAGGAAGCCTTACCCTGGCCTTTGCGGCGGACATCCAGCATGGCAATGGACGCCATCCTGGCAAACCTCCCCGTCCCCGTCCCAAAGGTCATGGTGATAAAAGGATAATCCCCGCGGCTGGAGGATACGGAATTGAACTTGTACTCCCATCCCTGGACGCCCTGCTCCAAATCCCGCCCGATATCCTTCATCGTCTCTTCCTCGGCCCGTTCCAGGCTAAGCCCCAGGCTTTGGTAACGCGCCATGTACTTAGCATAGGACTTCTCGGCATAAGGCTCTAAGATTTTCTCTACGCTTGGCACGGTGAAGCCGCCGTATTGCTGGCTGGCCGCGCTTAGGACAATATCCCCTATCACGTCAAAAGCTACGTCTAAGGTCTTGGGTTCATTGTACCAGAGGTTCCCCATCTCAAA
Source organism: uncultured Lachnospiraceae bacterium (assembly GCA_910588965.1). GTDB lineage: Bacteria > Bacillota > Clostridia > Lachnospirales > Lachnospiraceae > Petralouisia. Next base: position 24,540 of record CAJUSO010000042.1, read on the forward strand.
GCCGCCCCGCAGCACATTTTCCACATCAAACAGGCAGCAGTTCATGGTATCCCGCCGTGCAGACATGTCATGGACATAGAGGTAGCCGTCCCGGCAGGCCTGGATTTCCTCCGTGGTCATGAAAAACTTCTGGTACAGTTCCTTATTCAGCTGGTTAAATATCAGGCTCCGCTTGGTGGAAACCAGGGCGCTGTCCGTATTGGAATTCTCCTTATCCCCTATGTACATGATGGACTGGCTCTTCTTGTATACCTCGTCCAGCATCTGGACAAAATCCTGCTTATAATTGCGGTAGTCCCGGTAGCTTTTGGCTACTGCAGGGTTGACCCGCTCTAATGCGCCCTCCACGATATTATGCATCTGGGCAATCTTTACCTCCCGGATGCCCATGGATTCCACCTTTTCCTCCACGAACTGGCAGATAAACCTCAGTTCCTCCTCTGTAAACTGCACCAACGCCCGGTAAGCCGACTTATTGACGGCTACCACCACCTTCTGGACATTGAACTCCTCTTTTGTGCCATCCTTCTTAATGACTTTAAAATCCTTATCCATACTGCTCCTCCTGTAACGATTGGCTTTCGGTAATGAAAAAGATTCTGTTTTACATATATAGTTATTATTACATATTTTTATACTATATATTGTGTTTTGCAACCTATCTTACCATGTTCCAACAGAGAAGTCAATATGCAATAGCTACTTCTTGCTTTTGGGCGGGTGCTTCTTTAAGTAAGACTCCCTCATTTTCTCAACCATAGGGCTTAAATCCAAACCATGGAACTTTTTGTATTTCCTGCGCATAGCGGGCACTGGGGCCATACGCAGGATTATTTTGCTGCTTTCCCCGGTCATGAAATGCCAATAACGGTATGCATACCCCATCCAATACAGCACCTCTTCCTCAAAAATATTATCGCCTTCCGCCAGGGCAGCCTCCCCCTGGAGCTCTTCCAATAAATACTCTTCCCCGGCCCATTGCAGATGGTTATAGTTTTCATCCAGGCCCTTTGCCATACAAGACCTCATAAATGCCTTGATAAAAGGCTCGCTCTCATATCCTGCCTCCCTAGATGCTGCAAACAGCCTCCCCTGGACTTCACAAAGCTTTTCTTCGGTTTTATCCATCGCTCACCCCCTCCTAACTTTACCTATCATCTCGTCAAAATAATTCCCTTTTGCATGGTTCTCTTCATAAATCCCTTCAATCATGGAAATACTCCCTGCACGCTCCTCTTCCCCCATAGCCTGCAGGCACAGCCTTTCCAGATAAAATAAGGGAACCTCCTTTTCTATCTTAACAGCCTTACAGCCTTTCTCTGTAAGCGCCACATATTGTTTCTCCGGCTTCAGCGCAGACAGGCATTTCACCAATGCCATATCCGTAATCCGCCCAAGGAAAAAATCGTCCAGCACCTGGAATACCTGGTCGTCCACAATGCTGCTTAACACCATGTCGCAATGTTTTGTTAAAGAGGCATACCTTCCATAAAAAAAGCTTCCTTTAACCTTCTCCAGCTTCCCCCGGTGGTAAGCTACCAGCATTGCCCAGTCAATACCTATGGGGATCTCTACCATCCGTATGCCAGACAGGTTAACGGATACCAGATAAAACTTCGATTCTGGGAAGCCGCAAGCCACAGAAAGCGGATACCCTGCCTGCTCCCCCATATAAAAACCTGCCCCAAAGTCGCAATGCGCATGGCTCACCGGCATTATTTCCCCCTCAATGCCATGTTTGGAGCCGTGGTATAAGAGGATCCGCCCCTCTGGAAGGGATATCTCTTTCGCAGCTGCTTCTATCCTCCCATGGGTGATGCGCGGGACAGGGATCTGGTCTGCAATACAATACTCAAACAGCTTCTTCTGTGCGCCCTCTTTTGGCACAAAGTGCTCGTTTTCCCAACGGTTAATGGTTGCATAGGCAACGCCGATATAATCTGCCAGCTCCTGTTGGGTACTATTCCTTACTCTGCGGATTTTCTTAAGTATATTGTTCATAACACCCTCCCATATGACATTTCTCCATGTTATCACTATATATGATATTAATACCAATGTCAACACAGGGAGTTACCCTTTACCCACCCTAAAAATAACAATCCCGCTCTTTGGGCCGGCAAGCTGCCCCTGCCGGATACCTACGGCTCCCCTGCTAATCAGAAGCCTTAAAATTATAAACCGGCTTCATCACATCGAGGATATCCACTGAATCCTGGATTGCCTCTATGATATCCCCTAAGGATTTATAGGCCATGGGCGCCTCATCTAAAGTGGATTCATTGACGGAGGTCGTATAGACCCCTGCCATGGCCTTCCGGTACTCTTCCATATCCAGGCTCTCCTTGGCCTTTGTCCGGGACATCAGCCTGCCAGCCCCATGAGGTGCGGAATTGTTCCACTCCGGGTTCCCCTTCCCCACGGCCAGAACGCTCCCATCCCTCATATTAATAGGGATTAATACTTTTTCCCCCTTGTGGGCTGCGATTGCCCCTTTCCGCAATACCATCTCCCCTGTGTCAATGTAATTATGGATGGTATGGAATGCGTTTCCTTGGGCCAGCCCCACCCGTCCCAGCAGCACCTCTGCAATCTTCTCCCGGTTCCTCCTGGCAAACTCCTGGCAGATTTCCACGTCATGGAGGTAATCTTCCAAATATGTCCCATACAGGTAGCACAGATCTTCCGGCATGGTGGCCTCCCTGCCTTTCCAGGCAATAGCCTCCAAAGCCGCCTGGATTTCCTTCCTGCGCCCCTGCTCCTTGTATGTCCTTATAATCTCATCCCGTTCCTTAAAATATGTCTCTTTTCCCTTATTCAGGTCAACTGCCAGCTGCTGGTACAGTTCCGCCACCTGCTTCCCCAAGTTCCGGCTGCCGGTATGGATGACTAGGTACTTGGTCCCATCCGCTGCCTGGTCAATTTCTATGAAATGGTTCCCGCCGCCCAAGGTCCCAAGGCTCCGTTCCAGCCATTTGGTATTTTTAAGGCTCCGGTAGCAGCGCAGTTCCTGCAAAGGGAAGCGCTCCTGCCTCCCCTCCCAGATATGCATCCCGGATGGGATGAAATGCGCCGCCTCATCCACCTTCTCAAAATCCACTGCCGTTTTCCCTAACTCCACCGTATACATGCCGCATCCAATATCCACCCCTACCACATTCGGCACCGCTTTATCTGTTACCGTCATGGTCGTCCCTATGGTACAGCCCTTCCCTGCATGGACATCCGGCATAATCCGTATTTTGCTCCCCTCCGTAAACTCATAGTCGCACATCCTGCGTATCTGCCCAATAGCCTCTTCTTCTACGGCCTTCGCATAACAGACTGCAGTATTTACCTTTCCTTTAATCTCAAACATATCCATCCCCATCCTATATTGCTGTTGTATTTACTGTGCCGCCAAAGGGAATCCCCTATGGATTCCAGGCTGCACCGGCTTAAGGGGCGCCTCAGTATTCTTTGGAAATCCTGTCAATCCCATATTGCCCCAAAAATTCATTTAAATCCTTCTCATTCCGTATATACATCACTTCCTCGAATTTGCCTGTACGGATATCCTTAAACCCCGCCACCTGCTCCCCATTACAGATGCTGCATTTTAGGATTGGCTTCTTATTCTCCCTGTCAAAGGATTTTACTTCTGTTTTCTTTTCCTGTTTTTTATGGAACCACATCTTCACGCCTCCCTTCCCTCATGCCTGCCAGATCCCCAAACGGTATGGCAGCTTATTGGATAACCTTAGGATATCGCTTTATATATGATAGACAGAAAAAAGAAAACCCCCTATGGCTGCGCCCTGCAGGCATGTGGGATTTCCCTATGGGCGCCTTCATGCCCCAGTTATGGCTCCAAGGGCTACGGCGCCTTCAGGTGTTCCTTGGGGTTTTCATCCTCAAACTCAAAGATACACCGTTCAAAGGCATTGATGATATGGGTATCCTGGTACTTGTCATACCGTTTCTGTTCCCTCCCATAGGACAGGTGCACGTGGCCATGCAGGAAATATTTGGGCTTGTACTTCTCCACTAGGGTGCGGAATACCTGGAAGCCCTGATGGCACAGGTCGCGCCCATCGTTGAGCTGGTAAGCCGGCGCATGGGTCACCAAAATATCAAACCCCCTCCTGCGCATCAGCTGCAGGCGCAGCCTTGCCGCCCTCTGCTTCATCTGCCGCTCCGTATATTGGTGCTTCCCAGAACTGTAACGCATGGAACCCCCAAGGCCTAAAATCCGCACGCCTTTATGGACGTATATTTTATCCTCAATGCAGATGCAGCCTTCCGGAGGGGATTTCACATACTTGCCGTCATGGTTCCCATGCACGTACAATACCGGCACAGAAGAAAGAGTCACTAGGAATGAGAGGTAATCCGGATCCAAATCCCCGCAGGAGATAATCAGGTCAATGCCCGCCAGCTTGCTCCTTTCATAATATTCCCACAAATACTTTGACTCTTCATCTGCAATTGCCAGTATCTTCATAACGTGCCGCTAACCTTCCTTTTTCTTAATGCCTTGCTGCTGGATGACCGGCTCAGCCTGTTCCTTGAGCTCTTCCTTGCCCGGGATGGACCCGATGACATTCTCAGCCAGCCAATCCATGGTCATAATTTCTTCCGGCGACAGGATCCGATATGGGTCGTCCGATACCACCCCTGCCTGGGAATACAGGATGCCGGAAAATGGGTTGAATACCTCTGAGCTGATCGTAGACTTCAGAAGCTCTACCAGGCGCTTAGGCCCTATGGGCAGGTACTTGGAAAATACCACGTCCACGACGCCCTCCGCCATCCCCCACCAATAGTTAATGGCTTTCTTGGCAGAGGTATCATCGTCGTATTTCCATCTCCCATCCATAATAGCCCAGATGAGCTGTTCATAAAAGCTTCCCCAGTGCCACAGCGGCATGGCCAAGTTCCTGGGTCTGCCTGCATCCATGTGGTAAAGGCCGAAAAACCGGGAGGTTTCTTCCGGGATTGTCATATCCTTCCCAGAAACACAGGATGCGCCTACCTCACGGATCCGTTCTTCAATGTCCACCTCCTTCTTAGACGTCCATTCCAGATGTACCTCAGACCTGGGGTTGATCATCCGTGCCCCTAAAGCAAAAGCATTGATATTGGCAATCGACCCATAGATGGGGTAGTTCGCCACATACATCAGGCGGTTATTCTCTGCCATAGCCCCGGCGATTGCGCCCATTAAGAACTTTGCCTCGTACATCCTGGAGTAATAGGTGCGGATGTAACGGTGGGAGGTATTCAGGGAACAATTCAGTATCTGGATTTTGGGGTTGGCAATGGCTGCTTTTACGCTTGCCTGCACAAAAGGCGGCGAGGTGGTAAAAATCAAATCGCAGCCGGCCTGGATGGCGTCCTCCAACAAAGCATCCACATTCTCCCGGGTGCCGTTTTCATAACAAACGGTATGTACTTCTTCTGGGAACATCTGGTTTAAGTGCAGCCGGCCCAACTCATGGGCATAGGTCCAGGCAGATGTCCCCGGCGTCTTCTCATAGATAAACGCAATATTCAGCTTCCTTGGGGCAGCCGGGTGTAAGATGTCCAGTAAGGATTTCTTTTTCTGGATTGGCTTTGTTTTCAGTTCTATGCCGGAATTTTCCCCTAAAAGCACAAACTCCTCCCAGCTTTTGGCTACCAGAGCCTGCAGTTCGCTGGTAGTTTTCTCTGCGATAGCCTCATAACCATACAGCGTAATAAAGGACAGGAAGGCATCCCCTGCGGAGATCTGCAGCTTGCCGCCGCCCTTTGCCTGGTACTCTGAGGAAAAACGGCTGAAAACAGAACTAAACCTGAGAAGCTCCTCTTCTGCCCACGCTTCCCCTGGCTCCTTCCCAACGGCCTCCTGAAGCTTGGCATAGTTCCCCTCTTGGGTGAACCATAGGTAATTAATCGGCGCAAGCTGGTAAAAATCCAGGAATTCATGATAAATTTTATTCTCTTTCTCCCCGTTGCGTTTGGGCACAATACGGGTAACGTTTCCCACAATTGAAACAGCGCCAAAATATTTCATCACGCTGACGCGTTTATTCCCTTCGGCCACATAAAATTTATGCATATATTCATAGGCCTTGATGGGCTCCCGGATGCCTTCCTCCACATGGACGTCGCTGAGCATCGCCCATTTTGCGGCAAATTCTGAAGTCTCACGCAGGATTGGCATAAAATTCCCTGCAAAGGAACTGCTCCTGGCCACGGTTTTTGTCCCGACAATCTGGTCTATGGGAATCTGCACCAGGCCGAGGGATGCCTCGGAATAGGAGCCGCGCTCTGGCAGGATATCATCTAAAACCTGCAGGATTGGCTTAACCCCGCGGAGCATCCTTGCCTGGTAATCTTTCTTCCCTAATTTAAACGCTTTGCTGTAATCTTCTTTGCCCATAATCTCCTCCCAACCGTTGGCATGTTTTCTTCCTGCAGAAGCTTAAAGCGCCCATGCTTGGGCGGTTGCTTCCCTTTTGGCAATTATAACACAGGAAAAAAGATATTTCCATAGAAAATATGCCATGCCCCAGAATAAACGCATGAACGGATACTCTCTAATTGCCATCCAATTATTTGGTGA
>CAJUSO010000043.1:0-29473 GCA_910588965.1 uncultured Lachnospiraceae bacterium
TATTTCTATACACCATTCTACCAAATCTGACGGATAACAGTAGATTATCCTTCAGTTTCCCATCCACCAATTTTATTCTTTATTCTATACCCAAAACCCTTCAGATAGCAATACAAAAAACTCCAAATATTTCCAATATCTGATAAAAACACCCACAATTTTCCTGATATGTCGAAATAACCACATGATATGTTGATATACTAATATGCTGATACACCAATATACCCATATCCCAAATGACACTTTCTCCCACATACCAATCTCCCTCCCTTCTCTTCCTATATAACCACAGACAGCCCCCACAGCACCAAGACAATCCTTCCCATCATTCCCCATCCTCTTCCAAATATCCCCCTTCCTCTCCCACACAAAACAATCTTGGACTAACCATGCCCACACAAAAACCTCTTCCCTGCAAATCCATCCATAAAACCACTTTCCCGTTGCTGATACAGCACAAAACAAATAACCACCACTTTCACTTATCCAACTTCCCAGATAGCACGTCCCGAATATCTTCCGCTATGCCATACGCCAGCAACACTCATTTATCCCGTACCAAACCAGGACGTAGATACCCTACCTTTTCTATTTCATTCTCCATTACAATCACCATTTTTGCAATTGCCCCCTTCCAATCCCTATTATACCCCTATCTCTTGCCGCACACTGCTGCTCCCCCTCCGTAGCTTCCAATACGAACTGCCTTCCATCCCCTCACAACATGCCAGCTACTGCATTAAAAAATAGAAACTATAAAAATCCCCTGCCCCTGCCATGCAAAAAAAGAAATAGCATCCCACCCCCAAAAAAGGCTTCCTGCTATTTCTTTTCGCATTTTATGCTTATTTTACCTGTGGAAGGGACTGCCGCACGATTGGTTAAAAACCAAGGATACTGCCATCCCTTTTATATTTAACGCAAATCCCCTGCTGCCTTCACCTTCACCCGGTTTGTATTTCCAGGATAATAAGCCAGCGGCACATCCTCCACTTCTATGATTTCTATGGTTCCTGGGATTGCGCCGGCCTCAGCTGCCAGTTCAGACGCACGGGCTTTTGCCTGCCCTAACGCCTGTTCCCGCGGGGTTTCATCATAGTCTATTAATTTCTCATACACCCCGCTGATTTTTGAAATTGCTGAGCCAATCGCGTTGGCACAGCCAAAATGCCTGGGCTTGCGGACATTTGCCGCACCCTCCAGATCTCCTGGCAGGATAATGGATCCGCCGCCCACCAGCACTACCTCGCTGTCTGCATTGGACACCTTCATGGCGTCAATGGAATCCTCCACCATAGACTGCATCACCTGCATGGCTTTCTGTGCCACCTCAAGGGGAATCTGGCCTGCATGCTCCTTCTCCCCCAATTCTGTTATGCCCAGGCGCACGGCAATATCTGTTGCCGTGACCGTATCGCCGCCGAATACCAGGGCTTTCTCCGTGATGGCATAGCCCACGCTGTCTGGGCCTACGGTAACCGTGTGGGGCTTCCCCTCTTCCCAGCGGACAATAGACCCGCCGCCAAGCCCTATGGAAATCACGTCCGGCATGCGGAAATTCGTACGCACGCCCCCAATCGTTACTGCCACGCTGGATTCCCTTGGGAAGCCGTTCTGGATAACGCCAAAATCTGTAGTGGTGCCGCCTACGTCAATTACAATGGCATTTTGCTGTTTGCTCAGGTAACTGGCGCCGCGGATAGAGTTGGTCGGCCCACAGGCGACGGTGAGGATTGGGTAGCGCCTAGCGTATTCCATCGTCATCAAGGTCCCATCGTTCTGGGACAGGTAAATGGCAGCGTTGGTAATCCCCTCTTCTGCCAGGCTTTTGGCAAAACCTTCTGTAAAACGTTCCGCCACCTGCCAGAGGGCAGCGTTTAAGATGGTGGCGTTTTCCCTCTCAATCAGCCCCATGGAACCAATCTCACTAGAAATAGAAATGTGCACGGCCTCTCCCATGACCTTGCGGCACAGCTCGGCTGCCCGCAGTTCGTGGTCATTCCGCACCGTGGAGAATACGCTGGAAATAGCGATGGACTGCACGCCTTGTCCCTTCATTTCCCGGAAAAATGCCACAGCTGCCTCTTCATCCAAGATAGCCAGCTCCTTCCCATCGTATTCATAGCCGCCCCCTATTACCCTGCTTCCTACGGCAATTTTTTGGATATCCTCCGACCAGTCCACCATCGGCGGGATACTGATGGATGCCGGTGCGCCAATACGCAAGATGCCAATCTGCGCCAAATGTTTCCGTTCCACAATGGCATTGGTGCACTGGGTGGTCCCGAGCATGGCCTGGCCAATCTGCGCACGGTCTATGCCAGAATGCTCCAATACAGTGCGCAACGCGCCCAAAATCCCATCATAAATATCATCGGATGTAGGATATTTTACATCAGCGATGACCCTTCGGCTTTCATCTACCAGCACGGCGTCCGTATTGGTGCCGCCTACGTCAATCCCAAGCTTATACATGTCCCAAACCTCCTTTGCAGCGTTCTTCCAGAGGGATATAATCGGTATCGCACCCAAAATATCTGGGGCCTACCAGTTCCAGGCCAGCAGGGGTACGCCACATCCCAAAGCAAGTAAGCCCGATGAGGAGAACCCGTTTGCCGTATTTCAGCGCATCTGTAGTGACTGGATGGAAGGTCTCCATATCCACGAGGCAGATCAAGTCTGGCACGGTGGCCACAATTTCCCCATCTACGGAGGCCAGCAGGTTTTCATTTTGGAATTCTATAAAGGCCGTATGCCCCCTGTATTCCCCAATGCCGTCCAGCATGACTTTGCCTAAATTAAAGGCTCCCCTTGTTTCCCGCAGCACATCTGCGATTTTTCCCCGGAATAACTTATATCCATTGGAAAACTCCAGGAAATGCTCTTCTGGCGTCTGTCCTTTTGCGTCTTTGACCGTACGGATTGCCTCCCCTAATCTCTGGCTGCGCGTCACAATATTCTTGACGGCATACTGCTTCAGCTGTGCCCCAGTGACAGGATACAGGCACACAGAAACAGATCCTCCGCAGCTCATGGTTACGGCACGTGCCAGTTCCTCAGTCCACTTATTGGAAACTGTGCGGAAAATAACACTGTTCCCCTTCTCATCCGTCAGGGCCATAGGCGTGGCCTCAATCCCCCCAATCGTAAAGGTCACCATCTGCAGCTCTGGGAATGCACGGCCCATGCCATCAGCGTCCACCAGCGGGAGCCCCAGACGGGCACAGGCTGCGATTGGCAGCATGGAATTGACCCCGCCTGCCTCAATTGGGATAAAAGCATAAATTTCCTTCCCCAAATACTGGGACATGGCCTCATATAAAACCTTATATTCCTGCCCGCCAACTGCCTTTTCACTTAAAATCGTAGGCGCCCCCATCATAGCGATAGAGACAATCAGCGCGTCGTCCGGGACTTCTTCTGGGTCTAAGAGGGTGACAGACCCACATTCCTTGACTGCGCCCAGGGCGACTAATTTCCCGATATAGGGATCTCCGCCCCCGCCTGCGCCCAGCAGCGCTGCACCTAGGGCGATATCTTCAATTTCCTGGATTCCTAATGTCCTCATTTTTGATTACTCCTTTCCACTTTTTGGAGCCTCCGCGGTTGCCCCAACAGCTTGGCAGCAATCCGGCAGCTCCATAGTTTCCGCCTTTTTCCCATCCACTTACATGCCCCTGCCTATTTTGCAATGGCAGTCGCTTCTTCGATGCTTATTTCCTCCCTGCCTGCTAGGAAAGTATTCCCGCATAATTTGCTAAGGATTATGTATGCCAGGAAGGAGAGGATGATGCCGTCCAGGGCAGCGCTAAATACGGTAAGGATACCCAAGGTTTCTAACAGCGCAAACCCTCCGCCGCAGGCCCATGCAAGAATCCCAATCCAGTTAACCCCCCGCTTCGGCCTCCAGTTTTCTTTCTTCCCTTTGCAGATTACCCAATAATCACTAATCACAATTCCCAAGATTGGCGGCACCACTGCGCCGATAATACTGATATAAGTATTCAGGAAATCAGCAAGCCCAAAGGTCGCCATAACAATCCCAAGCACCCCCACTGCTAGGGTAGCTTTTGGCCTGTCCTTGTCCTTTACGGAAAAAATCTTGCAGGCTGCAAGCCCAGACATATAAGCGTTCCCCGTATTGGTTGTCCATGTGGCCAATATCAGCACCAGCATGGCAAGCAGAGGCAGGCCCAGCCCTGCAAACATGCCCGTGACATCATAATTCCCTGTACCAAGAGCCAGGACAGAGCCAACCATAATCATAAACACTGCCGCAGGCAGCACGCCAAGGATTGTCGCCTTCACTACATCACCGCGTGACCTGCAGTAACGGGTATAGTCGGAATTGCAAGTAGCCCCTAAGGCAAACAAGCCAATCACTGTGGATACCGCCGCTGGCAGCTCCATCGTATTTTCTGTCACTGCGAAAGCTATGGCATTCCACCCGCTGCCATGGATTGCACGGAAACATCCATAACCGCACAAGAGGACTAACAGCGGGACGGCAGCAAAGTTCAAGATGGACATCCACTTCACCCCATAGACCGCTGTAATGGCCATGACAGCACCCCATATGGTACACGCCAGCCAGAACGGGAAGGAACCCCCCATAAGCTCCACAAGCGCTATAAAAGCCGTGGCACAAGTGGCCGTCTGGACGGCAAACCACCCTGCCTCTGCAATAAAGATGACCAATGCCATGGAGAAGTTAGCACCTGTCATTCCAAAGGCATGGGTAGAAGTCATCGTCGCATTCAGCCCAAGGTCGCTGCCAATGATGCCTCCCATTACCATTAACAGACAGCAAATGGCAAACCCCGTAACCGTAACGAATAAAATAGACGGCATGGTAAGCGCCTCGGCAAAAATCCCGCCTACCATCAGCATGGGGATGCAGATCATGGTTCCGACCCAGATAAATGCAACGCTTGTCCAGGAACGCCGCTCATGCGCCTGGATTTGGGAAATGCCTTTGTCCTTTTTACTAACCTCTTTTTGAACCGATTCTTTTTCTTTCATTTATGGCTCCTCCAAAACTTATTTTGTTTTTGATTATAACGGAAAGAAGCCAAGGATTAAAATGTCATTCTGGCAAAACAGGCAGGCATCCTGTTTGTCCTTTCGGACAAATGGGATGCCTGCCTGTTATATAATACCCGCAGCGCTTTGCAGCCATATAGCTTAAAGCAGGCGCCGGATTGCAAGCGACTGGTATAGCTGGATGTTATCCGGCATTTTATTGGGGTGGAACCCTAACATGTCTGAAATGGCCCTCAGCCTGTATTTCACCGTATTCTTATGCAGGAACATAGCCTGCGCCGTCCGGGTTACATTTGCATCCATATCAATCAAGTAGACGCCCAACGTCTCTGCCACATCCCATTCCCCGCTACAGGACTGCAGCCTGTCCAAATATTTGGAGCAGCGTCCCAAATACTCTTCCCCCTGTTCAACCTGCTGATGGCATTCACGGGCAAACATCAGCTCCCCCAGGCTAAAGATACGTTTCCTAGGCCAAATTTTCCTGGCGTCTGGCAAATAATCCTGGTGGCAGAGATAAGCTTGGCGCACATCCATTGTGTTTTCCAATCCATAGCACCGGCATACGCTCACCAAAGGGTCTTGGCCAGCAATAGCCAGCATTTCTTCCAGCGCCTCCTCTGCCGCCCGTTCGGAAGATAGCCTGCTGGAGAACAGCAGTACCTGCCCATCATACCTGTCTGCAAACTGTGTATCCGTACAGGCCTCCAGCACATGGCAGAACCGCTTTACATCTGCCTTTGAGGCGTCCAGCCGCTGGGGGGATGCTGCATGGATAATCCACATTTCCTGGATATTGGCCACATCAATATGGAACACGTCTGAAAGCCGCCGCATCTTAATAGGGTCGTCCTGAAGGATTGCCCGGATCAACTCATGGATTGCCACTGCCCCATGCCCCCGTCCCCAGATATTGATGGAAATACGCACCAAATCCGCTGTCTGTTCCTGAATCCGCTGGTTCAGCCCCAAACCTTCCCGGATCAGGAACAGGTGCATGGCCGCGCCGCCATCCGGCCAGAGCGTAAAATGGTAAACCTGGCTGCCTGGGATGGGTGGAAACGGCTGGCTGCCCTTCCCGGCATAGGCGCCCCATGTATGCTGGCAGCCTTCCAGCGCTGCGCCCATATTCTGCGGCCAGGCAATCAGGTTTAATATGTGCCAGGCATCATCCGTCAGGACCACAGAAGCATGCACTTGGCTGCTCAGCATACGCAGCACGGAACGGATAGTGCGCAAATGTTCTGGCAGCCTGGAAACCCTGGCTAAGATATCCGATACAATAAATTCATTTTTTTCCTGGTCATGGAAAATATATTCCGTCACATCGCTGATGACTTCCCCATACCGCAGGTTTTTCAGACCCGGCATCTGAATCAGCACAAAATCCAATTCATCAGCAAGGGCAACCAGGCGCTTATCCACAGCCGGAAGGTATATGCCCACATAGAACAGGATAAGCCCCACTTCGCCCCCCTCTGCCAGGCGGCGGATATTGGCGCATTGGCATTCCACATCATCCAGGCAGTTCAGGAACCCAGTTATGACAATCTCACTCCCGAAAAATTCCCCCTTTTGGAACAGCCCATCCACGAGCACTCTTGTGTCCACCGCTTCCAGGACAGATATGGAAGTCACAATTTTATTTAGCCCGCCCCGCCCGCCAATCACAGACGCATGGCAGAGGGAGGGAAGATGCAGCAAATCTGATACGGTTATGCTCATATAAAACCTTCTTTGCATTTGCAGATATAATCCAAAACCTATGATGCACAACTGGAAACAGCTAACTTCCCTTCTATGCTAGATGTGCGGCTGGATTGCACGCAAGATTCAGGAACCCAAACAACTCCTGCCCAAGATGCCAGGATAGAAAGATGGCATCCATCGGCGCCTCTATCCAGTATAGCACAGAACCTGCAAGCGGCATATATAAAAACGGCACTTTTCCTTTGCCCAACCGTCTTTCCAATCATGTTCCACCCTTAATCCATCACAAGCAATTCCCTCCAAAATCTTGCAGAATTTTCCATAAAGTTGTATACTTGTACTGTCACAAATATATTGTGCAGAATGAAAGGAGAGTGTTACAATGTCTGATTCAACTACATGCCTGGAAAAGCAGCCCTTGTCAGATGAGCTTCTGAACAAGATGGATGCCTACTGGAGGGCTGCCAATTACCTTTCCGCAGGCCAGCTTTATTTATTGGATAACCCACTGTTAAAGGAGCCCCTGACCATGGACCATGTGAAGAAGAAAATCGTGGGCCATTGGGGGACAGTCCCAGGGCAGAATTTTATCTATGTCCACTGTAACCGCGTCATCAAGCGCTACGACCTGGATATGATTTACCTTTCCGGCCCTGGGCATGGCGGAAACTTCATGATTGCCAATACCTATATGGAAGGGACTTACAGCAAGGTTTACCCAAATATCAGCCAGGATGAGGAAGGCATGAAGAAAATGTTCAAACAGTTTTCCTTCCCAGGCGGCGTTCCAAGCCACTGTGCGCCAGAGACGCCAGGGTCTATCAACGAAGGCGGCGAGCTGGGTTATTCCATTGCCCATGCTTTTGGCGCTGTATTGGATAACCCGGATCTGATTGCGGTTGCCGTTGTCGGCGACGGTGAGGCTGAAACCGGCCCGCTTGCTACTTCCTGGCATTCCAATAAGTTTTTAAACCCGATTACGGACGGCGCCGTTTTGCCAATTATGCATTTGAACGGCTACAAGATTAGCAACCCTACCATCTTCTCACGTATTTCCCATGAGGAAACCGAAAGCTTCTTTAAGGGCTGCGGCTGGAAGCCTTACTTCGTGGAAGGCGACGAGCCCATGGAGATGCATCGGAAAATGGCAGAGGCCATGGATCAGGCCATTGAGGAAATCAAAGCCATCCAGAGCCATGCCCGCACAGAAAATGACCCGGAACGGCCAGTTTGGCCAATGATTGTGCTGCGCACGCCGAAGGGCTGGACAGGGCCGAAGTTCGTAGACGGGCAGCAGATTGAAGGCACCTTCCGTGCCCATCAAGTACCTATGTCCATGGAGAAGCCAGAACATCTAGACCAGCTGAAGGAATGGTTAGAAAGCTACCGCCCAGAGGAGCTTTTTGACGACAATGGCCGCCTGATTCCTGAACTGGAGGAGCTTGCACCAAAGGGGAACGCCCGCATGGGCGACAACCCGCATGCAAACGGCGGCCTGCTGCTTAAGGATTTGCGCCTGCCTGACTTCCGTGCCTATGGCATTGAAGTAGAAGCTGGGCGCACCAAGGCGCAGGACATGATTGAACTTGGCGGCTATATCCGCGATATCTTCAAGCTGAACAAAGAAAACCGCAACTTCCGTATCTTCGGGCCGGATGAGACTATGTCCAACCGCCTGTACCATGCATTTGAGGAAGAGAACCGCGACTGGAACGCAGAAATGTTAGACAATGACGACTGCCTGGCAAGGGACGGCCGCATCATGGACAGCATGCTTAGCGAGCATATGTGCGAAGGCTGGCTGGAAGGCTACCTGCTGACTGGCCGCCATGGCTTTTTTGCAAGCTATGAAGCATTTATCCGTATCGTGGATTCCATGGCGGCACAGCATGCAAAATGGCTGAAGGTAACAAACCAGCTTTCCTGGAGGCAGCCAATCGCTTCCCTGAACTTTATCCTGACCTCCAATGTATGGCAGCAGGACCACAACGGGTTCACCCACCAGGATCCCGGATTCCTGGACCACATCACCAATAAGAAGGCAGATGTTGTACGCATGTACCTCCCGCCAGACACCAACTGCCTGTTATCCTGCTTTGACCACTGCATCAAGAGCAAGAACTATGTAAACGCTATTGTAGCTTCCAAGCACCCCAGCTGCCAATGGCTGACCATGGAGCAGGCCGTAAAGCACTGCACCCAGGGTATCAGTATCTGGGATTGGGCAAGCAGCGACAAAGGCGACGAGCCAGATGTCGTTATGGTAAGCTGCGGCGATACGCCGACTTTAGAAACTATGGCAGCCGTTACTATCCTGCGGGATGAGATGCCGGAGTTAAAGGTCCGCGTAATTAACGTCGTTGACCTGTTTAAGCTGGAATCCGATGCAAAACATCCCCATGGCTTAAGCGATAGGGAATATGATATGCTGTTCACTAAGGATAAGCCGATTATCTTTGCATTCCACGGCTACCCAACCTTAATCCATGAGCTGACCTATAACCGCCGCAACCGCAACCTTTCCGTGCATGGCTACCTGGAGGAAGGCACGATTACCACTCCGTTTGACATGCGCGTCCAGAACCAGATTGACCGTTTCAACCTGGTAAAAGACGCTATCATGCACCTGCCGCAGCTGGGCAATAAGGGAGCACATCTGGTTCAGAAGATGAACAACAAGCTTATTGAGCACAAGCAGTATATCACAGAGTACGGACAGGATTTGGAAGAAATCCGCAACTGGGTATGGACAACGCCAGAAGGGGAATAAACCCTGGCATTTCCTACATATAATCCCACGGCAAAAGAGGGGCAGCGCCTGTATCGGAAGGCGCTGCCCTTGCCTATCCAAGGATGCTCCCAGAACACCCGCTGGCTATAGAATGCCTGCCAGAAAGGATTTGTTATAGCCTAAAATGCAGCAACCGGAAAACAGGGTTTGGGCCTGCGGCTATGGAAACCATATACAGGCAAATAGGACAGAACCCGTCCGAAATTGCCTAACTTGACCTATTGACCCTGACGCAACGTGATAGTTTAAAATGGGATTACACGGGAGGGACAGCATTATGCGAACAGTAAAAGAAGTCAGCAAAATCACAGGTGTTAGCGTGCGCACACTACATTACTATGATGCAATCGGGCTTTTGAAACCTACAAAAGTAACGGATGCAGGCTACCGGATGTATGACGGTACAGCACTTAGCCGTTTGCAGCATATTCTATTGTTCCGTGAATTACAGTTCCCCTTAAAAGAAATCAAAGTGATTCTAGACAGCCCTAATTTTGACCCGTCAGAAGCAATTTCCCAGCAAATCGGGCTGTTGGAATTACAGTATAAGCACATCGGGGAGCTTCTTGCATTTGCCCGTGAAATACAAAGCAAAGGAGTAACAACAATGGATTTCCATGTTTTTGACAAGGACGAAATTGAACTGTACAAGGAAGAAGCCTTAGCAAAATGGGGCGGCACAAAAGCATATCAAGAGTACAGGCGAAAGGATATTGCCCAAAAGGAAGGCAGTGATAGCAAGACCGCAAGCGGGCTAATGGCAATTTTCTCAGAATTAGGAGGGCTGAAACACCTAACCCCTGATTCCGATGTTGTACAAAAGAAAATCCGAGCATTACAGAAATTTATATCCGATAACTACTATGTATGTACCAATGAAATCCTTCAAGGATTGGGGCAAATGTATGTAGATGATGAACGTTTCCAGAAAAATATTGACAGGGCAGGCGGGGACGGTACGGCTGAATTTGCCCATCAGGCCATTTCTGTGTATTGTTCTTAGGAACAAAGCGGGCAAGCCCGCTTCAACTCCCCTATCCCCTCAATCTTGAGGGGCACGCTTTGAGGCGCCGGGCGCAATTGTGAAGCAATCTTTTACCTAGTGTGCGGGTGCGCATCCCCTGGAGGGTTTTATCTTATAGGAAAGCCATGGACTTTCCTGCTTTACAGCAACATGGCCTCTCTTATAAGATGAAAAAGCCCTTGCAGGCATTACCATAAAACGCAAAACAATGGGATTCAATCCGTTGGCTCTCTTTTGTATCAAAAACGGTTTTACATGCAAAGCCACTCCACCCGGTGCGCCTCAAAGCATTCTGGCAGGGCCAGATACCCCAGCATCCTGCGGATTACCTGCTCTGGGACAGCGCTAGGCCTCCCTTGGTTCCGCCTCATCTGTTCCTCCCAGCCAGTTTCCAGATATACCACCCTGACAGAGGCATGGTAATCCGTAAACAATTTCACTAATTTCCCCCGGATAAGCGGCGTCAGGTTCGTGGCGTTCCAGACAAACGGCCTTTTGTCCCGCAGATAAGTTTTTGCCAGCTGCCGCGCTGCATTCACGACCGCCCCCTGTTCTTCTGTGGGCGATACCTTCATCTGTTTCCTCAACCCATCCAGGGAAACCACAGGAAGCCCGCTGCACTGCTCCTGGATCCATGTATCTTTGCCTGTCCCGGGCAATCCTGCCATCAGAACCACTTCCCCCCAGGTATCATCATACAATTCCTGCCCAGGAAGAATGCCGCGCCCTTCCAGATATGCATATTTGGAAAATGCATTGGGAAACCTTAACGGGCCTCTTAGGCAGCCCGCCTCTTCCGCCTGGATCCTGCACAATTCCACAGTTTCCAAGGAACAATCCATGGAACCATAAATACGCCCCCGCATGTCTGCCCGGACGAGAAGGCAGAGCAGCTCAACGGAGAAATCTGCAGCCAGCTCCCCGTTGGATGCAACCTGGATTAAGCGGCGTTCAGGGCTTGCCTGGCTGAAAATATGAGGCGGGACAGAATGGTAACGGATTAGGCTGCATACCGTTTCGCGGAACTCCTGTAAATCCTTCCGCCCGCAGAAGCCGCACTCCAGCCAGAGAAACTCCCTTGCCATCCGGGAGCCCACTACTGTGTGGCTGGGCGACACCCATTCCCCCTCTTCCAGACGGGTACATGGGATTTTCCCAATATCGTGCAGCAATGCCGCCACAAACAATTCCTCCTGCCTGCGGCGCCCTAAGCGCCGGTATTCTTCTGACGACACCAACTCCCCGCATACCATCTTCGTATGGGTCCAGACATCCCCTTCCCCATGCCAAGCCGGATTCTGCCTGGTCTCTTTCATTTTCACAACCATGGGGGAAAGCCTAGATTCTTCCACCAGCCCCCAATCAATGTTCCATTCCGGCGCCTTAGGCACCAGACAAAGCAGCCTGCTGCATTTTTCCATCTTCCTCACCCCTCAAACAACCGGTCTATAGGCACTGCCAGCTGGTTCGGTACGATAGGCCTATCCAGCCAGTGCGTATCCGAAACCAGGATCTGCTGCAGGAAAGAAGCCCTGACATATTTCAGCCTGGCCGCCACCTGCCCGCCTTCCTCTAGCTTAAGATACAAGCCTTCCATCATGGCAGAAGCGTCTGTTTCTGCACACTGCTGGCCTGCATCCAGATGCAATTCCAAAGACAGCTCCCGCAGGCGCCCCAAATGCCCTTCTGAAATAAAATTTGAAGGCCCTATAAACCCTAACAGCTGCTGCCGATCCAAAAATTCCCCCTCAGCCAATACCGGGACAGATACAACCGGCAGCTGTTCCGTCAGCTTCCGCCTGGATGGGGTATCCAGGAAAATCCCCTGCACCCGGTCATAGATATCAAATTCTAAGAAATAATGGGGCAACGCATCATAAAATACCGTATGCTTGGCATACATCCATTCCCCATACAGGATATACCGGCCTCCCAAGACCTGATAAAACGCATCCCTGTGCACATTCGCCCATTGCTTCATCAAGTTAAAATGCCGTTCCCGGTATCCGCCGGACAGATAGTGGCCGCGGCTCTGTAGGAACAACTCCCCTTCCTTGGAAAAAGATATGGCTGAATTTGCCCCATCACATTTCTCCTCCACCACAAGATGCCTGCCTGCAATCTCAGAAAAGCGGATTTGGGATAAATCCTCATCCCCCGGCTGGAGGCGGGAGCCTTCCAAATGCGGCGTCCTCGGGTATTTTAAAATCGTTGGCTCTTCTCTCATTGTTTCCCTCCCTTTCCATCTTGCCTCTCCCCCAAAAACCTCGGCAAAACCTAGCGGAACGATATTTTCTTTATTATATCTTTCTCGCTTTTCTTTTGCAAGGAAAGATTGGGGCAAGAAAACACTTTTTATATATTCCCTTTCCAACCCCTATACAAGGGATACGGATAACAAAAGAACCGTCCCCTGGCGTTTTAAGCAATTACAATAAAATTTCTGTTTCACCTTACACGCCTGGCAGATTCTTTCATACATTATAATAAGCATTTTGCAAGGAGGACTTCATGGAACAATTAATGGATATCAGCCATGTAAGTTATTCTTATCATACCATGCAAGGCGAGACGCCTGCTTTATCCAATATAAATTTTACGGTCCATAAGGGAGATTTCCTGGCAATCGTGGGGCCAAGCGGATGCGGCAAATCCACCCTCCTGTCGCTTTTGGCAGGCCTGCTGGAGCCGGAACGCGGCTCCATTTTCCTTTATGGGCAAAAAGTGTCGCAAAAAGGAAACCGCACTATCGGGTACATGCTGCAGCATGACCATCTCTTTGAATGGCGCACCGTAGAAAAAAATGTCCTCTTGGGGTTAGAAATCCAAAAAAAACTGACCCCAGAGAGGAAAGAGGATGTCCTAGGCATGCTTAAGACGTATGGGCTCTATAAGTTCAAGGATGCCCGTCCTTCCCAGCTATCCGGCGGCATGCGCCAGCGGGCCGCTTTAATCCGCACCCTTGCCCTCAAGCCTGAAATACTGCTCCTAGACGAGCCTTTTTCCGCCTTGGATTACCAGACCCGGCTCACAGTAGGGGACGATATTGGGTCAATCATCAAAAAAGAGGGGAAAACTGCCATCCTCGTCACCCATGACTTATCAGAGGCTATCAGCCTGGGGACACAGGTTATCGTGCTGGGCAAACGGCCCGCAGGGATTAAGGCTATTATCCCTATCCAATTCCCAGAGAGCGCCAGCGCCCTGGAACGGCGGAATTCACCAGAATTTAAAGATTATTTTAATAAAATTTGGAAGGAGCTGAATGAAAATGAATGATGTTTCCATTGCCCAACAGAATTTCCTGCTTTCCCAGAAAAAGCATAGGCGCGTTGTCCGCACCGGGCGGCTGTGCCTTTTCCTTCTGTTCTTAATCCTATGGGAGGGAGCCGCGCAGGCAGGGGCGATTGATTCCTTTATCTTCAGCAGCCCTTCCAAAGCGGCCCTATGTGCCTATGGGATGCTTTTGGATTATAGCCTGTTTACACACATTGGGGTTACGCTGTTTGAGACAATCGCAAGCTTTGGCTTCGTTATCCTTTTTACCGTCATCATAACGGTCGCCCTTTGGTATAACAGACGCCTTTCTGAAACACTGGAGCCATACCTGGTTGTTTTGAACAGCCTGCCGAAATCTGCCCTGGCGCCTCTTCTTATCGTATGGTTAGGGGCAAACTATACCACCATTATCCTGACTGGGGTTTCCGTAGCTATTTTCGGTTCCATCTTAAGCCTTTATACCAGCTTCCAGTCTGTGGATGCCGAAAAGGTGAAGCTTATCTACACCCTAGGGGGCCGGAAATCCCATGTGCTTGCCAAGGTAATCCTCCCAGCCAGCATCCCTTCCCTGTTCTCTATTATGAAGGTAAATATCGGGCTCTGCCTTGTAGGGGTAATCATCGGCGAATTTATCGCATCCCGGCAAGGGCTGGGGTATCTGATTATTTATGGGAGCCAAGTCTTTAAATTGGATTGGGTCATTATGTCCATAGCCATTTTATGCATCCTTGCCTGCGGCCTGTATGGGCTTATCAGCGGACTAGAAAAAAGATACTTGAAGAAATTCTCCTGATTTTATATCCATTGGGCGGTTCCACGTAAAAGGGCTGTGCCTGGTAAAGCCTTCTTCTGCTCTTGCCCTCTGGCAGCAAAGGGCAGAAGCAGCTGCCCAAAAAGGATTGCCCTATCTAAGCGCCGGGGACAGGGAATGCCAGAATCATATGTTGCTCGGATGAGGAAGCTCTTTCCAGCTTACCTCCAGCCCCTGCCTGGCGCACAGGGAAATCCAGTAATCCCCCATCTGCCTCTGCTGAAAAAAACCTGGCTGGCTGCAATGAATCCTTCGGCCCTCCCCTGGAGCATCTTGTATGGAAAAAGCAGCCTGCCGGAGGGGGAAGCGCAGGCCTTCCCCTGTCATCTTGACATAGCTTTCTTTTAATGTCCATATCTGGAAGAAACGGGACAAGACGGTTTCCTGGGAAATCAAAGATTCCAGCATACGGATCCCAGCCAGATCCCCCTCCCCCAAAATATAAGCGGTTTCTTCTGGGGTACAGCACCGGCGGACAACCGGCATCCGGATGGGGTGGGGTTTCTCTGCATCAATCCCAACCTCCACATCTGAAAGCACACATGCCACAAGCCCCCCTGTATTGGTAATGTTAAAATAAATATCCCCATCCCCCGGCCAGGCAGGCTTTCCATTTTTTCCTTTTACCAGCTTATCCCTTTCAAAATTTACATGGAACAAATTTATAAATTCCTGTTTTAATATATGGTCAGAGATGCTTCTTTGATATTTTAAATAGCCCTGCGGGCAACCGGCAGAAGCCTTACAATAGGTATAACATACAGCTGCCCAATTAGCCTTGGCAGCTGGGCGGCTTCTTTCCCTATCTTCTTCCCCTTGAAGATTGCTCCTTGTTCCCATAAATCGTCTGCTTCCTTTCCCTAAAGCCTGGCTGCCTTCTTCCGAAGCGCCAGACAGGCCAAATACCTCTCCTAACTATGGTAGCAAAGGATTCTTGGCTTGGCAAGCAATTATGGGATGCCTTCGGCAAAAAATTGCTGTGGAAGCACCCAAAACCATCCCTTCCAAATGCAACCCTATTTTGGCTATAAGATGCCCTTATCAGCCAGGAAGGCTCTCCCCTCCCTTTTCAGAATTTATCCATAACCCATTCCCACAATGCGGACTTCACTTTATAGTTTTTCTGTTCCATGAGGCTCTCATATTCTTCTTGGGTCAGCACACGCTCCAAGGACTTCTCTGCCTCCTGGCCAACCACCTGATAGACGCTATTGAAAAAACAGAGGTTCGGATACATGACGCACCACCAGTTATGCCCTTTGCCGCTGCCGATAACCAGTTCCAACGCCTCGTATTCCCCTGCTTGGAACGTATACTGGCCATATGTTTTTTCGGGGAACTCTGTCACCTTAAGTTCTGCCCTCACAGGATAGCCGCACCCTTCTTCCTCTAAAACTTTACGTGCCTGATTCTCTATCTCTCCCAAATTCTCTTTGATTACCAGGCGGCTCTTGGAGATATCTGTAATCCCTGAAAGCTTTTCCTGCATATACACACCAACAGCGTCCCGTACTTTTAGCTTTAATTCCTGGTCTATGGGCCCGTCGCTGTTTGCAACCACATGGAAGCGGATGATTTTCCCTGCAATCCCTTCTGCAATAGCCTCCTGTTTGCATACGCCATATTCCATTGCAAATACATATGTAATCATCAAAATTAATCCTATTTTTAATATATTTTTCATTTCGTATCCCTTCCTATCTGCTATGATAAGGAAAGTATTTCCAATATTCTTTGTCTTATTCATAAAAATAAGTTTATAAAAAATATATTTTTGTGGTATAATTTCTCACAGCATACCAAAAGCAAGCCAAGAAACCAGAGCAGGATGGAAGATGAAAGGAACCGCATTTTATGAATGTCATTGGGATTATTGCAGAATACAACCCCTTCCACAAGGGGCATGCCTATCAGATTGAGAAAATAAAACGGGAAGTCCAGGCAGATTATGCCATCATCGCTATGAGCGGGGATTTTGTACAGCGCGGCGCCCCTGCCCTCGTGGATAAATACTGCCGTGCGCAAATGGCTTTAAGCAGCGGCGCCGACCTGGTGCTGGAACTTCCTGTGCTCTTTGCATCCTCCAGTGCAGAATACTTTGCCAAAGGCGGCGTATCCCTCTTATGCCATACAGGAGTAGTGACACACCTAGGATTCGGCACAGAAAACGGCCAGCTTTCCGTTTTCCAAAAAATTGCAGGCGTGCTCCTAAAAGAACCGGAACTTTATGCAGATATGTTAAATGTACATTTAAAAAATGGGTTTTCTTTCCCAAATGCACGTGCCAAAGCATTACAAGCCTATTTTGCATCCACAGGGGATGTTTCCTTCCCCCCTGTTTGGGAAACCTTATCCCTGCCAAATAACATCCTGGCCATTGAATACCTCAAAGCGCTGGCACAGCTTGGCTCTTCCATTATCCCCTACCCAATCAAGCGCCAGGGCAACGGCTACCATGACATCTCCAGGGAAGGCTCTTTCTGCTCTGCTGCGGCAATCCGTGCATTTGCCAAAGGCTGCCGTCCCCAGCATGGCTATCCTTCCCTTGAAGGCGGCCTTCCCCCATCCGAAGAAAAGCACGCCTTCCTGCCCCTGGCAGACGCCATGCCCCAAGCTGCCTTTGAAGCCTTATGCAGCTATCCACGGCCTTTTTTATTTGAAGACAGCTTTTCCACACTCCTCCAATACAAGCTGCTGACAGAACCACCCAAGCTTCTCTCCGCTTATGCCGACAGTTCGCCCGCTTTAGCAAACAGGATAAAAAAAATGGCTCCATTTTTCGTCTCCTGGAGCAATTTCTGCAAAATACTGAAAACGAAAAATGTCACCTACACACACCTAAGCCGCCTGCTGCTGCATATACTGCTGAATATTTACCAGGAAGATTATCCTGCCTTCCCTGAGCCTTTGTACCTGCGGGCCTTGGGATTCCGAAAGGATGCGGCCCCCCTGCTGTCCGCCATCAAATCCCATGGCACCCTGCCCCTGCTCGTAAACCTGCCCAAGGATTCCAGGGACTTGGATGCTGCTGCCCAAAAACTCCTATCCTATGACATAAATGCCTCTAACCTATACAACCTGGCCCAAAGTTCCCTCATGCCCAAAGACGCCCGCTGCCTGCCGCTGAAAAACGACTACAGGCAGCCTATCCTATGCCTTTAGCCAGCAAAACACCAGCTGCCAACCACCAGGAAATCCATAGCAACAGCCCATCCTATCCATGCAGGAAGTCAAATACCTGATTCCCAAATAGGTATCCTGCGCCTACAAACACAAAATTCCACACGCATATCCCCAAGGCAGAACTGACGGTATACTTCCAAAAATTAAATTTCAGCACCCCTGCCGGAATAGAAATTAAGGTACGCACCATTGGAATCAATTTTGCCAGAAAAATCCCTATGCATCCCTTTTGCCGTATTATCTCAAAATTCCGTTCAATGCCCTTCTGCTGCTTAGGGAATTTTTTTATATATGCCTTGATAAAGACGCTTCCGCCCACTCTCCCAAAAACATATAAAATCCAGCTCCCTGCAATCCCCCCTGCCACAGAGACTATCATTGTAAAGAGAAAACTTAATTTCCCATTGGCAGCCCAGATCCCTGCCATCGGCATAATAATCCCCGCTGGGAACCCTGGAAGGTTCATATATTCCAGCATCACAATGACAAACACCGCAATTGCCCCATAATTCTCAAAACATTGGCTAATGGCATCAAAATCCATACAACTACCTCCATTTCCAGCCTATCTGCCGTAAGTTGCACTGCAAGGCTATGATAGACACCCCCTTCCTCCCAAACCAGGCAGCCAGGTAAGCAAGCCCCCTTTCCCCAATTAAAATCAATCCCCTGGCAAGGCGTTTCGTCCTTATTTAACAGTCCGGGACGATTATCCCTAACTGCGGCTTTTTTATAAGAATTCCCTGGCTTTCTCCAGGGATGCTTTGGGTGCAAAATGGCACCATGCGGCCACCGCTGCACTGATAAGCAGAATCATATAGAAGTTCAGGCCCCTGGTCACGCACATGGAGGCTGTAAGGTAGGCTCCTGAGAACACCTGGGCAAAAGCCGTCTTATACATCATTTCTGTTATCCCCTGGGCTCCGGGCAGGGGCAGCATATCCACTGCAATATAAATAGATGCCTGCAGGTTCATAACGGTAAAAGTACTGCTCCCTGATAGGCCCATGCCCTTATAAATCAAGTAGGTCAGGAAAAACACGCTGCACCTCTGTACTGCCGTAACCAAAACCGCAACTGCAATCTTCTGCTTATGCCCCAGGAAAAACAGCACAGCCTCATGGTATTGGTCCGCCATTTCAATTAACTTCTGTGTCCGCTCCTTGGACGACTTCAGCACACGGAACTTTTTCAGGATTTTTTCCCCGCCAATGACCAAGGCCTTAAAACATTTAGGGCTTATCATAATAAACAGGAGGAACACCACCAGAGCCGTATTCAAAAACAGGCCCAGGTAATACAGATAAATATATTTATCCAGGTAACCAGCCAGCGGGTCATGGTAAAGGACTAAAATCCCCACCCCAATCACAACCAGCACAAATTTGTAAATCACTGCCACGGTCATCAGCACCACGCTGCTGTCTGAGACCTTATGGCCTTCCTTCTGCATATAGTAAAGCTGCATAGGCTGCCCTCCCGTGGCAGAGGGGGTGATGCCAGAATAAAAGAACCCTACAAAGGCATATTTGATATAGGTGGACAGCCTGACTTTATAATCCAATGACCGGAACAGATACCAAAACACAGCCCCTTCCAGCGACACAAAAAACAATGCCGTCACAATAGCCGCAGCCAGATACATGGGATGCAGGTTCCCCATCGCCTGGAAAACAGCCTTCATATCATTCCCCTTAAAAATAGCGCTAAGCGTCAGCGCCACTAACAGCAATAAAACCCCTGCACTGATTATATTTTTACGATTCATTCCTATACCGCTCCATTCATTCCAAAAGATATTTTCCGTACAACCCTCCAAAACTTACTGCGGCTACCTACTGGAAGCCTGCGGCAGCGCCTGTTAAATTCCTGCAATGTCCCCTCATAAACCACATGGGTATCCTCCAATTCATAAAAATCCCTGGGCGTCACTAAGGAAAAATGCTTCTCAAACAGCCCAAGCCCATTTTCCTCTAAAACACTGGCCACAAAGGACGAACAGGTGTAGTGGTTTTTCTGGTAAAACGGGATGTTGCACAATATCATGGGCAGGCCTAAGATACAGTAGTGGTAGCGGAAACGCCTGTCATAGCATTCCTTAAGCTTCTGGTAAATATTTTCCTTCTGCTCATCCGTGCATTCCAGGCTGACAATCCGATACCTGGCCGTCGGGAACGCTGATTCTATCTTGCCCGCATCCTCCTTTTCAAACCCTGCAAACAGTGGGACTGCCGGATTGCGCCTGCCCACACTGTAAGCCTCGTTCAGTTCCGGATCCATAGCAAGAACCACATGGATATAATTCATGCCAATTACCCGCCGTATGATGGAAGCAAATAACCCCGGTGTATCAACTAATGCAAAATATATTTTTTCCATAATCCAAGCCTCTTTTCCTGTGTATTCCAGATATCTTGTTATCCAATGGCGCCGCCCTAATTAAAACAATAGAGCTTTTGCGCCACTTTGTACCCTGCCAAGGTTACCCCCGCCCCAACCTTCCCAGGAAGGAAAGTAAAACCGCTGACGGTCTTGTGCCTTAGGGCGCCATATAGCTTCCGGTCATGGTTCTTTACATAGTTCCAGAGCATCTCCCGTTTTTCCCATGCTTCCGGCGTCCCAATCAGCAATAAATGGATAGAGGAAATCGCCATCATGATAGAAATATTCCGTGTAAGGTATCCAGCCAGCTTGGGATTATGTACCCGCAGCTCCCCCAAATCCGCACATCCGGAAACCAGCTTCGTCACCCTGATCTGCTGGTCAATCCTCTGCATCAGCACCTTCTCATTCACGGACTGGTCTTCCCTTCCCAGGAAATAATGGTATAAATCCAAGTTCAGGTAACACAGGGACCTGACATAGGGTAGGGGCTGGTTTGCAAAAATATTGTCCACATAAAAGGTATGGCGCGGCAGCCTGACCCCTGACTTGCGCAGTACCTGGGTCCGATACACCAGGGAATGCATCACCAGGTACTGGGATGGCCTGAAACGCCCCATATCCCTCCAGCCGCATACCTTATCCTCACAGAAGACATTTTGGTAACCCATACGCTTTGTGCGGCCTTCATAGAGATGGTCGTAAATATAGTTGCATATAATTAAATCTACCGTTGTGCCGCTGCCCTGCCATTGCCTTATTTTCCCAAGCAGCTTCTTCAGTGCCTTCCCATCCAGCCAGTCATCGGAATCCACCACCTTGAAATACCTTCCGGAAGCCAAGGCAAGCCCGGCATTCACCCCTGCGCCGTGGCCGCCGTTTTCCTGGTGTACGGCTTTTACGATATCCGGGTATCTGCTGGCATATTCATCTGCAATTGCACCTGTGGCATCTGCAGACCCATCATCCACAATAATAATCTCTGCACGCTTCCCTGCACATAGCAGGCTGTCAATGCAACGCCTCATATAATCCTGCGAATTGTAGCAGGGAACAGTAAATGTAATGTCTTTCATCTTCTAATCTCTCCTTAGCATGTCTCTCATACTATTTAACGAAAACATTCTTGATATTTCTTCATAAATTTTATTAATATTTCCTTAATAATGCGATAGCCTAGAAATCCATGCCTGGAGCGCTGAAAGGTATGTACTTTTTTCCATCCATTATTATAACGGATGAATCTAAATAGTCAAGAACAAAGCGGCTTGCACGCTTTGACGCGCCGGGCACAATTGCGAAGCAATCTTTTACCTCGTGTGCGGGTGCGCATCCCCCGGAGGGTTTTATCTTATAGGAAATCCATGGTCTTTTATGCTTTATAGCAACACGGTCTTTCCTATCAGATAAAAAAACGAATCCGGCAAAGCCGGATTCATCCAACAGCCTGAACGGTTACAAAAACCATATCGCCAGGCTTCTTCCCTATCTTTTCCCTGATATCTTTGCGTATCCCGATAATGTAACAGACAGAGCCATCCCTATTTTTCACCCCCATATTCACTATGCTGCCGCTATATGGCTCGCCGTCAAAGGTAATGTCAGCCTTGACCCTCCCTTTGCCAAATTCCTCCCGGATGTCATAGGGGAAGCGCACAAATGCACCCCCCTTATCTGGCACAGCTTCCACAGCTGCGTGAAACTCATAGATTTTTCCTGCCATTTTCTCCCATTCTCCTGAATCCCTAAACTATTAATTTGAAAAGGCGGCCTGTCCTCCGGACAATTATGCTTATTTACGCAGTATCTTTTCCATCGGCTTTCCCTTTGCCAATTCATCCACCAGCTTATCCAAATACCGGATTTCCCGCATCAGAGGCTCTTCCACCTCCTCCACACGCACGCCGCATACCGTCCCTGTTATCAACCTCCGGTTTGGGTTTGGCATTGGGGCATTTTGGAAAAATTCCCCATAAGCAACCGGCTTCCTTAGGGCATCCTCGATTTCCCCCGTATGGTATCCCGTCAGCCAGCAAATAACCGTGTTTAATTCATCCAATGTCCGCCCTTTTTTTTCCGCCTTTGCAGCCAGCAAGGGGTAAACCTTCGCAAAACTCATGGCATAAACTTTCTCATAGCCCATAAATCCTGTCCGCCTTCCTTATGCTTCCTATCCTTCCTTTTTTGCCTGCCTATCTGGCACCTCCTGCTATCCACATTCCTTCTTCTTTTTCGCCTTCGGCTCCGGCAGCTCTTTGTACATTTCATCCAGCACTTCTGCCATAAGTTCTGTATTCCCCACATCCTCTACCGTTACCATCAATGTTTTGGAACCCTCATAGGGATAAGCCCTTCCTGCATCCGGCATCAGCCGGAGCACGGATTCCGTCGGTTTTAGGAACAGGCAATTATCGCAGATGTTCCCTATCAGCTTCCCCTGATAATAAACGCAATATTCACCCATCATCTTCCTGGCAGATACATCGCCGACCCTCTGGAGATTTTCTATAACATAATCATGGAATTCCTTTGATGTCGCCATTCCAACCACCTCTTTCTTAGATTATGATGCTTTGATATCCTTGGACACGGGCAACCAGCCCGCGTTGCCTAGTACAAGCCCGCCTCCGCTCCCTGCCCTCTGGCTTGAAGGGGCTGCACGCTTTACGCACCAGGCACTGCCGCCCAAGCGGCAGGAACCCTTATCCTCCGATTTTACAGACGTCAACCCAATTTAAAAAGCCAGAATGTTCTTCTAGTTCTTGCAACGAAAGCCTAATTGCACTATTCGGGCTGCCACAGGCTGGGTACACAGCCTGGAAACGCCTGAGCGATATATCTAAATAAACCTCCACACCCTGATTGACTGCAAAAGGGCAGATACCCCCGACAGCGTGCCCGACCAAAGGCTCCGCTTCATCAAAAGACAGCATTTTTGCCTTCATCCCAAACTGCGCTTTATATTTTGCATTATCAATCCTGGTATCGCCCGCTGCAACAATCAGTATAACCCTTTCCCCTAAATGGAATGACAAGGTTTTCGCAATACGGCTCTCTTCGCAATGCAGAGCCTCCGCCGCGAGGGATACGGTTGCGCTTGAACACCCAAATTCCTGTATCCTTCCTTCCATCCCCTTTGTTTTGAAATACCCTCTTACTTTTTCAATTGACATATGGCGCCTCCTGGCCTAAACGCTGCTTACAACCCTTACCAAACCGTTTCCTGTTACACATTCCTGATAAAATACAAAACCATCCTTCTTTTGGCATCTGATTCTGCATATTAAGGCTTATTATACCATATTCCCAAATATTTTCAAGATTCTGGAAATCCTTCCGCCCCGCTTTTTACCTCCTGCCGAAGCCCTTTTTTATCCGGCTGAGAAAACCTTAAAAATATTTCTGGCTTTCATGGCAATCATAAGTGATACAATACCCGAAAATAAAACAACCGCGTATTCACAACCTTTGCAGATTTCAAACAGGATGCCATAAAACGCATTGCCCAGCGGCTGTGCACACATGGAAACAGTAAAAATGACGGCAATCACCTTACCAATTAAATGCTGCGGGGTTTCTGCCTGGATAAAGGACATCATCTGCACGGTAAAAAGTGTTGAAAACACCATGATGGCAAAACAGCATACGGTTATGACAATATAATTTATGATTGCAGAGGAAAACAGTATCAAGGATATACTAATCGGGAATACGCATGATGCACAAGCGATTACGAGATTGCCTGATTTATGGACCGACAGCCTGTTTGCAAAAATGCCTGCCCCAATCCCTCCTGCCAACCCACCTGCCGCCAATGCCCCCTCTGCATAGCCATATAGCCTGTTTGCCTGTGAAGCTTCGATATTTAACACCTCTGTTACCAAATATGGCAGGGCGACGATAATCATTGCAGCAAGGAACAGATTTATCCCGCAGATTACAAGAACGCCTTTTCCAATCACAGGCTGTTCCTTCCGGATAAAATGGATGCTCTCTGCAAAATCAGTTCTGGCTGTCTTCAAAATACCGCCCTTTGAAGCCTGTTTCTGGAACGGTATTTTAATGAAAATTTCCATAACCGCAGACATCATAAAGCTTACCATGCAAACCCACAATACAGGCCTTAACCCATAGGCGCTGTATAAAACCCCTCCAAGCACAGGGCCAATCAACGCGGCAAATGAGCTGATTGTATTGATAATAGAATTTGCCGCCATAAAATTATCCTGATTGGTAAGTGCAGGGATACTTGCCTGCACGGATGGCTGGTATGCCCCCGCAATGCCATATAGAAGCATCATCGTAACCGCCAGCAGAAGGATGAGGTTCCCTCTATCCATAAGCAGGGTAAAGGCCAAGATAACCGCCGCCGTAAAAAAATCCAGTATCACCATAACATTTCTTTTATTTACCCTGTCTGCGACAATGCCGCCAATAGGCGACAGCAAAATAGCCGGAAGGAAGGCGCATGCCGTAACCGTTCCGTAAAGTGCAGATGAGCCTGTTAAATTTAATAAATACAGCGGTAATGCAAACCTTATGGTTGCATTGCCGAACAACGAAATAATCTGGCCGATGACCACTAGCGTAAAATCCTTTGAAAATAGTTTCTGATCCATTCTTCCAACCTCCATACATGATTTACAAAACCAGGTTATTGCAAAAAACACACGCATTTCTGGCATTGCAATAGGGACTTTGCAGATTGTATTTCCTATTGCTTGTTCTTTTGATAGATAGACGCCAGTTCCTGCAACCTCCCTAATATCTCACCATCCACAATATCCAGGCCAAAGCCTTGCATCATCTGCCGGAATACCATAAACTTACAGTAGGATTCTTCCGCAGAACTGTCAAAAATCATAGGATTCATCCAGACATTGGCCACAAGCAAAATCAGTTCTGCCAATTGCCCTGGATAATCCGTCTTAATAGAACCATCTGAAATACCCTGCTTTATAATCGGCAAAATATAGTCTGGCGCTGCGTTTTCTATGGTATCATGCAGAAGGCTGAAAAGAAGTTTCGGGTTATTGTGGAAATCCGGGGCTACTGTAAAAATATCGTCCTGTACCGGCCGGCTGATGGATTCCCTAAAAATCACCTTTAGCTTCTCTTTCCCACTAAGGCCAGGACGGTCACGGATGGCTGCAAGCATCTGGTTAGATTCCGATACCATCCTGTCTGTAACAGCAAATAAAATATCTTCCTTCGATTTAAAATGATGATAGATAGCCCCTTTACTAAGCCCTCCTAAATGATCGATGATATCCTGGATGGAAGTATGCTCATATCCCTTTTCCATAAATAAGCGGAACGCAACATCTAATATTAATTGGACGGTCTCTTCTGGATGCTTTTTTCTTGCCATGTTTCCCCACCTCCTTAACATACTGCTGGTATGTACATATATTAACATACCAACAGTATGTTTGTCAAGAAGTTATTCATTTTCCCCATCCCTTCTAAGCCATTTTCTTCTTTTAGCTGCCTTGCGTGCCTATTTTATCTGCCCTTCAAGCCTAACAAAACATTGCCATGCCAGCCTGCCCAATATCAGCAAGATATCCCCCCAGCCCCACACCATCTACCCGCTGTCTGCAACCTGCTTTACAGGGCATCCTTCTGTACGGATTAGGGTATGGTCCCCGTCATTTTCTTTTCGTGAGTAACTTGGTAATCATAACAATGGCAGGAAATACTATGCCTGCAGCTACCCAAATAACCCAACTATATCCCCAATTATTTGTAGAAAGGCTATATCCCAAGTATGTAGCGGTAGCAATTAACCAATATGCAACCGAGACAGCAGCTATGATTGGCTGGTTTTCCTTGTTTTCCTTTGAATACTCCCCCTCTTGTAAAAGTTTTTCATAGCTTGCCCATACGATGCCGCTACTGATAAAGAAAACTACGCCAATACCTGCAATGACAAAAGAAGCAGATAGCATAAGCGTTAGCAGCAATCCATCCCCCTCATTAATAACTGCCCCTCCTAAAAGAGGGGCTAACGCCATAATACAAAGGCTGGCCCCGATTATATTGTTTCTTGTATATGTCCCGCTATATTGTGCTTTCCGCTCTGTAACCATCCCACTAACACCATATTCTGTTTCAAATACGTCTTTTTCCAAATATCCATATGCCGCCGTTTTCCTACCACTTGAAATAAATACAGCTACCGCTGCCGTGACAAAAAGAAGTAAAATTATCATGCCAATCCCTCCTGCAGCATGTTCCTCTAAGCCATACCCTGGGCTCTCGCTAACTGCTCCTAATACCAATAGGCATATAGGTGATAGGATACACAAAAAAGCTGCCAATGCTATTGACTTTGATGTCGCAGCTTTTACAGAAAGGAAGGCATTTGCTTCTTCCATAGATACGCGCCTTGGCGTAGGCGCATCATCAGACCGAACCATACATCCTACATCTTCGGTTCCATCTTTGAGAAGATAATCTGTACTTACGCCAAACAACTCTGAAAGGCGGATGATTTTCTTAAGGTCTGGTACGGATTGCGCTCCTTCCCATTTGGAAACGGATTGTCTTGAAACATCCATCTGTTCCGCTAATTCTTCTTGTGACCAACCTGCTTTTTTGCGAAGTTGTATTAGTTTGTCTGCAAAAATCATTCCAAACTCCTCCTTGTGTGATTATTCTGCACAGATTTTACCTTTTTTTCAAGCTGCTTTCCACCAACCAGCACCCTCCAATTTGTCAACTGTTAGTTGCATCCCTAGTATTTATGGGAATTCCGCTTATCTACAACCTATTTTTGTATGCTGTTTCATTATCATCCTTTCCGTACCCTGCATCGGCACCAGGCATGCTTATTGAACAAAGCGGACCCCCTATCCATTCCCCTCCCCCCTCAATCCCAAAAAACTTGGGCGGCTTGCCGCGGCGGCGCAATTGCGAAGCAATCTTTTACCTCTTGCGTGAGCTCACATCCCCTGGAAGGTTTTCTCTTATAGGATATCCATAAACTTTAACAGTTCACAGTAACTATGTCTTGCCAATAAGAGAAAAACAGCAGAGATTTCTCCCTGCTGCCTTTTGCTTATACAAAGATGATTAGATATTGTACGGCAGATATGTAAATTCCCAATGGTGAAACCGGGCAGGGCGGCCAACAGAAGGACAAAACGGCATCCATCTTACGGTTGCTGCCTGGACGCTTTTGTTATCTGTACAAAGCTATCCTAATTATTTCATCAATCCCTTTTTCTTAGCATAGTTACAGATAAAAAAGACAAATGCCAATACCAACAGCACAAAGATAGACAGCATGTCCCATACATCGAAAACGGGTTCCTCTATCATTTTTGACAGTATGGCATTGATGATAACCTCAAATGGAATGGCTAATAAAAAAGTGATACCGAAAGCAACCAACTTACTTTCTTTGCCAAAGCAGTAAAAAACTGCAGCTATTATCCACATGAATATGATGGAAGCCACCGCCACCGCTGCACCCACCGAAAATACTTCTTCCATTTTAATGAAACTGCCCAATAAGGATAAATACGGAAAGATGAAAACACTTAACGATATTAAACTTACAGTAATCCCTCTTTTCCCTAGTATGATACCTGGAAAAGAGATGGCCCATGCAAAGACAATGGAACTGGCAGGTACGAGTGACCATGTTAAATTGCCGGAAATTGCAAGATTGCAAATAAGGCATACCATAATCCCTACCAAAAGCGTTACTGAATAAAGAATTGCAATCATTACATTCATGGCCATGTTATTTTCATCTTTCCTTTTCAAGGCAACCAAATTTTCATCTGCTCTTTTTCCATAACTTTGCGTGTCAATTTCCTCCCCACTTAAGAGCTCGTTTACCGTGATTCCCAGTATTTCGCAAAGTTCTAACATGATAGATGAATCGGGCATGCTTTTCCCTGTTTCCCATTTGGATACTGCCCTATCTGAAATGTCCAGTTTTTCTGCTAGCTGCGCTTGCGTTAGTTTCTTCTCTTTGCGGCATTTGGCAATAAATTTTCCAATCTCTGTCTGATTCATTATTTTTTCTCCTTTCGCCTTGGATGATATACCTGATTGTATGTTTTTTACACGAACCAGCAGTTGGATTGGGGAAACCCAACCACTGGTTGGAACGTATTTTTCTCGCTTTCTCTATCATTTTAACACATGGTTGCGGATTTTTCCATCTCGCGTTTTTGCCATATAAAGGTTAGACGTTATAGCATGGGGTATGTCCTTCTTTCCCATAGGTTTAGCCGATTTGCCAAGGCGGCTATGTGCCTGTCCCAAAGGATATAGGAACTAAAAAACCGCTTACCCTTAAAACCAATCAGAATAAGCGGCTCATCGTAATGCGCCATAGGCAGACTCAATCAGATCTGTTTCCTCTGTTCAGTTCCTCCCTCCTGTCTGTCTCTAATTCATCATCCTCTCTGCTTTTGGCTATGGCCCGCTAAAATGCGAATGCGGCACAGCCATGCTGTTTTTAGAGCTGTACTTTAACCGCAAGCGTGCCTCTCTGGAAGAACTGTACAGGAAAGCCATGCCCCGTCCTGGTGGAGGGAAACCGTCCGCATAGCTTCCCCAGATCCCATCCCTGTGCTATCCCCCTTTTAAGGAGGCTTCGCATATGAACCCAGACACATCGTCTGATTGTCATGCACTGGCAGAAATTTATCTGACGTATGTTTGGTAAATTTCTGTTTATTTTATATCTGTGAAAGCTCGTTAGAGAACATAAAGGAAATATCTCAAACATAAAAACAATAGAATTATCAAACTGTTAGTTATTGAGATGCTTTTCTATCTGCCGAAACTCCATAAAGAACTGTTCTGATACTTCCAACTCGCGTGATAAGCACCCTGCCATCCTTGAAGCTGATAGAATACCCCGTGCCGCTTTCCATGGATTCTTCCCGAAGCATGTAAGCCTTAACTCTGTATGCCATCCTGCTTACTTCCTAAAAAATGAGTGAGAGAATTTCCACCCATCATCCAGTGGCCCGCAGGACGGCAGGCTGTCTAAGACGCTATAAAATTTTCCGCAGCTTCTTCCGCAAATGGTCTAACCTTGCATAGACAGCACCCGTCGTCAAATGCAAAAGTGGGGCAATCTCCTTTGTGGAATACCCCTGCATTTTCAGCACGACGATTTGTAATGTACGCCTGTCCACTGTGACTAACGCAAGATACAGAGTTTCGTTCTCAATCTCATCCAGTAAATCCATTACCGACCTTATCTCTGCCTGTTTCTCCC
>CAJUSO010000043.1:29483-29608 GCA_910588965.1 uncultured Lachnospiraceae bacterium
TCGGGCGGTGTCTTTGGTTTTGTTGCACATAGGCGTGACCTCCTTAAATAGATTTACTCCCACGAAAAAGAGTGAGAGTATGTAATGCCGCCAATTACGGCAGTCTTAAAATCCTCCGCAGCTTC
>CAJUSO010000044.1:0-16423 GCA_910588965.1 uncultured Lachnospiraceae bacterium
AACCAGATCCAGGGCGTCGTCATCCTCTGTCACCATCACGGTCGCCGCGCTGTCACAGGTCAGGTAATTTTTTACCCCTCCCAAATCAATGGAATTGTAGCCATCCTGCCAGAAATTCACGCCCAAGGTCCCCATCGTCTTTTCATAGACAGCATGCGCCCTTCCGTCCTGCCGGAGTATCTCCACATCGCTGTCTGCCGCATAGGCCTGCGTCTCTCCCTCTGATTTATCCGGCAGCAGCACATAGGCATAAGAAGCGTCCTCTGCCTGGCCGTCCTGGCTGTGCTTTTGCCAGACTGTAAAATAGCCTGCCTGCTGCTCGCTTGGGTCTGTATTATATTCCCCTAAGTCCGTCCATTTCCCTTTCCTTACTTCACTTTTTGCTGTCAGGGCAGTGCTTCCAGGGAAATAGAAGCCAATGTCAGTTTGCGGGATATTCCCCTGCATATGTAAAGTCTTTACGTCGCTGTATTCTATTTCCTGGCCGTCCATGGCCATTTCCTTCTCTTCCCCATTGATGCGGTAGGTACGGTTCCCTTC
This sequence comes from uncultured Lachnospiraceae bacterium, assembly GCA_910588965.1. Lineage (GTDB taxonomy): Bacteria > Bacillota > Clostridia > Lachnospirales > Lachnospiraceae > Petralouisia. The sequence continues at coordinate 541 of CAJUSO010000044.1, forward strand.
CTTCAGCATATAGTTTTCCAGGGTGGTCTCCACTTGGCCAGGCCCGTTGATATTGCTGCCTAAGGCCACTACTTCATCATCAAACAGGAACCAGGATTTTTTGGCGCTAAGCTTATTGCTGAAGGCCATGTCCGTCCCAGTAACGCCGTAGGCCCCGTCCGTCACGCCGCCGGTAAAGCTGTTCTGGTTATACTGGACAGCCTGCCTGTTTTTATAGATGGCGGTTGCGCCTGGCAGGCGGTACCAGTCCATGGTGGGCTTCTGCAGCCCGTCGTACCGCTCTAAATCCTTGTTATAAAGGTAGGTGGCCCCATTGCCCGTATAATGGCCATACCGGTTGGAATCGCCTACCTCATAAGTCTTAATCCGCCGGGAGGCCATGGAAATCCCATATGTCCAGCCCCCTTTGGACCAATGGACGGTCCGGGCGCCTGCATTCATCTGGTAAGTAATGCCGTCAAAGGAAATGGGCTTTATGCTTTCATCCTCCATGATATTGCTCACCTTCACCACAGTATCCAGCGGGAATTTATACCAGGGGGTATCTGCGCTGTTGTACATCTGGTCCATCATATACGGGTTGCTGAACCATTGCTTAATCACGCCTTTGAACTGGTCGCCGATTTCCTTGGGCGCAGCCTCCGCCAGCATCAGCATTGCATTGGCAATGACCAGCCCGCCCCTTGGCTGGGTGGTGTCCGTCCTGGTGATTTCACGCCCACGGTACATATCCATGCAAAGGCCGTTGTACACAATGGGCTCATAGGAATCTTTCACCCATTGGTAGACCAGCTCTGCATTTTCCTGCCCCAAATCCCACTGGGTCCCTGCCAGCATATGGAACAGCAGCGCCGTATCTGTCAGGCACATCAGGCCATACCCGCCGTTATAAGGATAGAACACATGCTGGACGAAGGTCCCGTCCGTGTAATACCCATCCCCCGACGTACTGTACTGGAGTACCTCCGGCATGGTTTTTCTGATGACTGCAAAATAGGACTCATCTTCACTCAAAATAGCCCCGTACATATGCGCACGCATGCACCAGGTGGCATTTGCACCGGTATAACCTGTCTGCTTCAGGAATTTCCGGGTGGACGCGGCGTACTTTTTCACCTCTGCTTCGTCAAACTCATCATAAAGCAGGATAAGCGTCTCGCCAAAATAAATGGGTGCGCCCAGTTCCCAGGAAAACCAGTTCCCATATTTTACCGTGCTGTCCCCATTGTAGTGGTTCTCCCACACATAGGCAATGGCGTCCTTAATATCCGCCAGCATTTCCTTATTCTGGTACAGCCCGCACCCTTTTGTCTGGTATGCCAAGGCCATGGCGCGGATATACTGGAAGGTAAAATGGATGGAGTTTGCATTCATATATGCGTCTGAACTCCTGTGCCCCAGGGGATATTCTGCAAAGATATAATCCTTGGAGGCATCTAAGGCAGGGTCAAGGACCCCGCTGCTGTTCAGGTAATTCCCGTTGATGGCATTGCACACCGGGGCTTTGTTCATTTTCTCCCAGTATAGCTGGGCAGTCTCATTGATAGAATCTATCATGAGCTTTACCCCTGGCTCATTGGGGTCATATTCCCCGCCGACCGCCATGTCAAAAAATTTCTTCCGCATGGCTGCGTATTCGTTGGCAGCTTCCTGTTCCCCGCCAACCGCCTGCCCTGCTTCCTTCTGCGTCTGTGCCTGTACCCTGGGCATCCCGCCAAAGGCTGCTGAGACGGCCAAGGCAAAGCTCAGGGAAGCGGCCAAGATTTTGGTCATGTTTTTCCTTTTCATAATGATCCCTCTCCTTTTTCTTTTTGCACAATCCTTCCCACAGATTGTACATCTTTATCGTTTTTTCGCGAAAAAATACGACAATATATATGATATGATAAAATTATACCATGATATATATTGTGTAAAAATAGGAGATTTTTGGGATTATGGTGGGTATTTTTATGCACTTTGGCAGAATTTCTATAGGATAAGAACGGATCCTTCTATGCAAACCCCACAAAAAAAGCCGGACCATCCCCCTTCCGGACATACAGTTGTGACAGGAAAAGCCCGCCCCATAATCTGGATGATTACAAGGCGGGCTTTCCTTTCCCTGTTTGCCTGCTCCTTAGCGCTTCCCTAAAAATCCCTTTACTACGTCCCTCATACCTGAAACCTCGCACTCTGCCCTATGGAGCACTGGGGCGCTGCGGATTTCCTCAATGGCCTTCGGCGCCTTTACGCCGGACAAATCTTCCAATTCGCCTACCAGTTCAAAATCCGGCCTGTCCTGGTATTTGCCATCGATGGACGCCATCACGCTCCTGGTAAACTTATAGGGGCTTGCCGTAGAAGCAATCAGCGTCTTTGTACTGTCCCCTGTCTCCTTTAGGTATTTTTGGTACACGGCTGCTGCCACAGCCGTATGGGGGTCGATGACATACCCTGCTTCCCCATAAATTCCCCGGATGGCTGCCGCCGTCTCTTCTTCCGTGGCATAATTCCCATAAAACCCTTCCAGCTGCCCCTTCATGCCCGGCGTAATCCCATACTTCCCTTCTTCTTGCAGGGACGCCATAAATTCCCGGGTTTTCTGGGCGTCTTCCCCTGCAATCTGGTAGATAAGGCGTTCCAGATTACTGGAAACCAAAATATCCATAGAAGGGGAGGAGGTCAGTATGAATTCCCTGTTCTTGTCATAAATACCTGTTGCAAAGAAATCATACAGCACTTTATTCTCATTGGAGGCACAGACCAGCTTTCCGATAGGCAGGCCCATATTCTTTGCGTAATAAGCCGCCAGGATATTCCCAAAATTGCCCGTAGGGACGGTTACATTCATAGCTTCCCCATCCTTTAGCCATCCCTTCTTCACCATCTGGGCATATGCATACACATAATATACAATCTGGGGCACCAGCCGCCCAATATTGATGGAATTGGCTGAAGAGAACTGGTAGCCCGCTGCAGCCATTTCCTCTGCAAGCCCCTTATCGGCGAACATCTCTTTCACCCCGGTCTGCGCCTGGTCAAAATTGCCATGGATGCCCACCACCAAGGTGTTCTCCCCTTTCTGTGTCACCATCTGCTTCTCCTGGATAGGGCTTACCCCGTCCTTGGGGTAAAATACGATAATCTTCGTCCCTTCTACCCCGGCAAACCCTGCTAAGGCAGCCTTTCCGGTATCCCCGGAGGTAGCCGTCAGGATGACAATCTCATTGTCCACATGGTTCTTTTTTGCCGATGTAATCAGCAAATGGGGCAGGATTGACAGCGCCATATCCTTAAACGCAATGGTTGCCCCATGGAACAGTTCCAGATAATAAGCGCCCTGCACCTTCCTTATCGGCGCAATCTCTTGGGTGTCGAATTTGCTGTCATAGGCATTCTGGATGCAGCGCTTCAGCTCCTCTTCTGTAAAATCCGTGAAAAACAGCTTCATCACTTCGTAGGCTGTATCCTGATACCCCATATCCGCCAGCTTCTCCATGGGGACATCCAGGGAGGGGATTTCCTCTGGCACAAACAGCCCCCCGTTTTCTGCCAGCCCTTTCAGGATTGCCTGGGATGCCGTTGCCTTCTCTTCGCTATTCCTTGTACTTCTATAGAACATATCCTCATCCATCCTTTACTTTCTCTTGTCCATAAGCTTCCTTTGCCATTCCCAAAGGCCATCCCCATTATAAGATTTTTCCATCCCGCTGTCAATCTCCATCTTTACAGCCAGTTCCCTGCGGATCTATGGCAGGGTATAAAACTCATGGCCCCCATACTGGAACAGCCACTTCAGGTTACGGTCAAACCATGCCATATCATTTTCCTCCGCCTTGCTCCTGGCAGAAAAAAACAGCGCCCCCTGGGACAGATCCTCCTCATGGATTGCCCGTTCCACTGCCTTTACGGTTTCCGGCATCACCTCTACCGTATAATACCTCCCGTCTGCCGTAGGGGCAAACTGGGGGCTTCCCCCGGTCCTTTCAAATACTACCTCATATATGGTGGAGGCAAACTGATCCGCCAGCACCCGGTTTAGTATCACTTCCGCCACCAGCGTCCTGCCCTGGGGGTCTTCCCCGCCTGCCTCTGCTTCTACAATGCGTAAAAGAGCCTCATAATCCTTCTCTGTGATTGAGATGTCCCCATAAGGGTTGGCCGGCTCCGGCCGCATTTCGTTGTACATGGGCTGTATGCTGGCGCAGGCAGCCACGGTTTCTTCCTCCTGCCCCTGGCTTATCCTTGCGGCAAGGGCAACGCTCTGGCCTCTCTCCAACATGCGCTGGCAGGATGATACAAACCCCTCCCCTTTGCCTTCTCTTTTGGCCGCTAAGAGGTTTTCTTGTGTCCCTGCTTCCTCCCCTGCCGCCCCGGCCATGGCTTCACAGGCCTCCTCCTGCATTGCGGTCTGGCCGCCTTCCGCCGTCCCCGCATGCTTCCCGACGCTTCTGGCTCCCTGTGCCTGTAAGGAGACCAGCACAAAAACAGAAAACCCGGAAATCAGGACAGCACAATTCTGGACCGTTTTTTTTGATATATTCCGAAATAAACAGGCTATATTCCTCAGTAAGTTATGAATTGCCAACATAATAGCATCACTCCTATTCAACCATATTTGCGTAGGATAACTCCAACCGCATCACTCTCCCAGGCATCTGATGCCCGGACATGCAATGGTTATACTTAGTTTTGCATTTCTTTCTCAAAAACATACATGGAAGTGCGGTTTTGGGAAAATACCATGCTGCCAATTATTTTAAGTTTATGCCAAGCAATTACTTTGTTGAATTTTCTGGATAACACCCTTTTTTCCCAGAAACACACCTAAATCCCGTTGGAAAACTTAAGCTTTTTTTAAGAAATGCATTGAGTTTTATTTCGAAAACAGCTAGTATAATAACCATACCAGAACAAATTTACAATACTTAACAGATGCAAAGGCGCCTCTTCACAAAAGCACGCAAAGCCGGCCAAGCAAAGGAGTACAGACATGGAACAACAGACAATCTTAGTGGTAGATGACAATAAAGAAATCGTGTTTTCCCTAGGAAAGCTATTGGAATATGAAGGCTACCGTATCCAAAAAGCTTATGACGGCCTGGAAGCCCTTGAAGTATTGCGCACAGCCCCGGTGGACCTTATCCTCCTGGATATCATGATGCCGAAATTAAACGGGCTGTCCGCGCTGATGCGGCTCCGCAAGACTTACAAAATACCTGTGATTATCCTGTCTGCTAAGACAGAGGAAAGCGACAAGGTCTCCGGCTTGATTATGGGCGCCGATGATTATATCTCAAAGCCCTATAACCCGGCAGAGCTCACAGCCCGGGTGGCTGCACAGCTGCGCAGATACCATACCTGGGGCGGCAGCGCCCCGCAGGCACAGGAGGACCAGCTGGTAAACGGCAGCCTGGTCTTGGATAGGAACACCAAAGAAGCTATCGTTGACGGCACAAATGTTAAGCTAACTGCCAAGGAATACAAAATCCTGGAACTTCTGATGGAACACCCAGGGCAGGTATTCCCGGCAGAAAAAATTTACGAACGGGTATGGAAGGAAATGGCTAACTTTACCGTGGAAAATACCGTGATGGTACATATCCGCCATATCCGGGAGAAACTGGAAATTGATGCAAAAAACCCAAAATATGTAAAGGTGGTGTGGGGAATTGGATACAAAATGGAAAAATACTAGTTACCTATCTAAGCTACTGCCCTATCTTACCTCCCTCTGGAAACAGGATTGGCTCTGGCTCCTCCTGGGGATAGGCGCTTATATTTTCGGCTTCCGGCTGGCGGGATCCTTAAAGGACGCCATCCCAAAGCATATGTCCCTTTTGGCCCTGAAAATAAACCTGTCGTTTGCCTTAGGGGGCATCAGCCTGATAAAATACATCCTAATACGCCAGAAATGGAACTTGGGCACAACGTCTATGCATTTCTTCCAGGAATGGCTCTGCCGGAAGCGGAACATGTACCGGCTGCTCTTTCTCTACGGAACTGTTTTTTCTGCCCTTGCGGCGGCCTTGTTTTATGTTGTAAAGACAGAATCAGACCGTACGAAGGTGTACAGCGTCAATTACATGCTCCTGAAGACTTCCGCGGTTGGCTACATCCTGATTGGGACGCTTGCCATCCAGTGGGCCATATGCCAGGTTACCATTGCCCACGAACTGAATAAATGGCTGGGAAGCTTTATGGAAAATGCAGAAAAAATCAACCAGAAAAACCTGGAGGCAGCCGTCCGCAATGAAAAAATGAAGGTGGACTTAATCAGCAATGTCTCCCATGACCTAAAGACCCCCCTCACTTCCATGGTGGGGTATATCGAACTGCTGAAAAAAGAAAAACTGGATGACGTCATGTCTGATTATGTAGAAGTCATTTCCAACAGGGCGCAGAAATTAAAGCAAATGATTGACAGCCTGTTCGACCTGGCCAAAACCAGCAGCGGGAACGTGAAGCTGAAATTTGAATCCATGGAAATGAACCGCCTGATTGAGCAGGTACTGGCAGACATGGCAGAACAGGTTACACAAAGCCGCAGGGAACTAGTGGTAACCCTGGCCCAGGAACCCACGGCTTTTACCGCTGACAGCATCCATATGTACCGGATTGTCCAGAACCTGATAGAAAACGCCTTAAAATACTCCCAGGAAAGCACCCGCATCTTCCTTAAGTCCTCCGCCGTAAACTGGCAAAGCCAGCCAGGCTCCCAAGAGAATGGACAGAAGGTACGGTTTGAGATTACAAACACCTCCAATTACCCTATGGATTTTACAAAGGAGCAGATTTTGGAGCGGTTTGCCCGGGGGGACGAGTCCCGTACCACGGAAGGCAATGGGCTGGGCCTGGCCATTGTAAATACCTATACGGCAGCCTTAGGGGGCAGCTTTGACATAACCATAGACTGCGACCAGTTTAAGGCAGCCGTGGAATTCCAGGCAACGCCAGACCCTACCCGCCCCAAAAGCCCATGAAACCCAACCTAACCCAGGGAAAGATCCCTATATTCTTCTGCTGTCAGCAGCTTCTGCAATGTGGTATATCTAGGCGCCCGTGTGGAAGCTGCTGATATTTCCCCTAATGGCACGGGATGTTCCAGCTCGATTGCCTGTCCTTCAAAACGGATGAGATATTTTTTTTCATCTTCATTATATTCAAAACCATCTTGTGCAATTTTCGCATAGTGTGTAATTTTCGAAACCGGCGCCCCTACATAGATAGCAATGTATTTGAGATGGGGGATCCGCTCTTTCTGCATACGGACATAGTACCATTTATCCTCATCCAAAAAAGCCTTCCGGAAACCTTCCTCATGTGCAGGGAAAACAACCGTATCAAAAAAAGCATACTCAGGATCCGCTGTTTCTACCGGAATCCCTTCCTCCTCAAAAATCTGCATCGCCTCCTGGATATAAGCTTCCACTGCATCCTCAATGATCATGTTCCGGGAAGTGCTCCTGGCAGATTGCTTGGAAAGTGTCCTGGCAATGATATCCAGTTGGTTAATAAATTCCGTTTTCAAGGAAATGGTAATCTGTTTTTTCGGCTGCTCTTCTAACACTTTTAACCGCTTCTGGATGGATTCCTCAATGTTGCTCATATGGTTTACCTCCTATAATTTTATTTTTGGTTTATTTTAGCAAATATCAAAACAGTTGTCAATGCTATAGTTCAATTCAATAAATTATTTTATACAAATCGATCATAGCGTATGGGTAACTTATTAGAACCTCATTGACAAAGAGGTATCAATGGGATTATGGGTAAAAAAATGTTATCGTGGGCTACAGATTCGGGCATCGTCATTTGGCATACACAATGCCCGGCATCTTTCCCTGTATCACAAAAGGGCTGGGAAGCAAAGCTTCCCAGCCCTTTTTTCACCTCCGCTTGTTTACAGATGTACGGAAACATTGTTAATAGATAAGCATCGCATCCCCAAAGCTAAAAAACCGATACTGTTCCTTCACCGCTTCCTTATAAGCCCCCATCACCCGTTCCTGCCCTGCAAAGGCTGACACCAGCATAAGCAGCGTAGATTCCGGCAGATGGAAATTAGTCACCAGCCCGTCCATCACCTTAAACTGATAGCCTGGGTAAATAAAAATATCCGTCCAGCCGCTGCAGGCTTTTACATAGCCGCCCGCTGCAGCCCCAGGCCCGGTTTTGCCCTCTTCTGCTGCCATCCTTGCGGCCACAGACTCCAGGGTACGGCAGCTTGTAGTCCCTACGCAGATTATCCTGCCGCCCTTTTGCTTTGCCTCATTAATGGTTTCTGCCGCCTTTTCATCCACTTGGTAAAATTCTGAATGCATATGGTGTTCCTGCACGGTCTTGGCTTTCACTGGGCGGAACGTACCAAGCCCCACATGGAGCGTCACCTCTGCAATGGATACGCCTTTTTCCCTGGCAGCTGTTAAGAGTTCCGGCGTAAAATGCAGGCCCGCCGTTGGGGCAGCCGCAGACCCGTCATATTTCGCATAAACCGTCTGGTAGCGGTCCTTGTCCTGCAGCTGGTGGGTAATATAAGGAGGCAGGGGCATCTGCCCCAGCTGGCCTAATATTTCCTCAAAAACCCCCTCATAGGAAAACTGTATGAGCCGGTTGCCATCCTCCACCACCTCCAGCACTGTCCCCGCCAGCAGCCCGCCGCCAAAGAGGAGCCGGGCCCCGGGGCGCGCCTTCTTCCCAGGCTTGGCCAACGCCTCCCAGGTATCCTGCCCCTTCCGCTTCAAAAGCAGGATTTCCACTTTCCCCCCAGTGCCTTCCCGCTCCCCAAAGAGCCTGGCTGGGATTACCTTCGTATTATTGAGGACCAGGCAGTCCCCTGGATCCAGGTAATCCAGGATATGGCAGAAATGGGTATGGGTTAGCGTGCCGTCCTGCCGCGGCAGCACCAGGAGGCGGGAACTGGAACGGTCCTCCAATGGATCCTGGGCAATCAATTCTTGGGGCAATTCATAATAAAAATTTTTTACATCCATCTCCTGCCAACCTTTCCTAACATGGTATCTTCTTGCATTTGCGGGCTATTTCCTCAATTCAATCCCCATGCCTTCTAGGGATTTTAAGATTTTGTCCATAGCCGGCATATAATCGGCCTCTTCCAACGTCTTGTCTTTGGCACGGAAGGTAAGGGAGTATGCCACGGATTTAAAGCCTGCCTGGATCTGGGAGCCTTCATAAATATCAAACAGCTCATAATGCTCCAGATAGCTGCCGCCTTTGGCGTCAAACACCTTCTCCACTTCCCCTACCAGGATATCCTTGGGCATTACCATGCTGATATCCCTGGACACAGCCGGGAACCGGGCAATCCCTTCGTATTTCCGGTCAAAGGTAGCCAGCTCCACTACTTTTGGCATGTCAACCACTGCCACATAGACCCTTTCCTTGATTGCGTAATTATCTGCAACCTGGGGATGCACCTCCCCCAAATACCCTACGGCCTCCCCATCGTAAATGATATCCGCCTGCCTGCCAGGATGGAGGAACGGTCTGCCTGCATTGGGCTCATAGATTTCCTTCCCAGAAAGCCCTGCTTTGCTGAAAAATTCCTCTATCACGCCCTTCATGGTATAAAAATCCCCTTCCCCATACATCCCTAGGGTAAACTGCATCCGCTCTTCTGGCAGTTCTTCTATTGGGATCTGCTTGGGCAGGTAGATGTTCCCCAGTTCATACAGGCGCACGTTTTTATTCCTGCGGTTGTAATTGGTGGACAGGGAAGACAGCATCCCATGCAGGGAAATGGTGCGCATAATGCTGAAATCCTCCCCTAGGGGATTGGAAATCACCACTGCCTGGCGCAGCTTGCTATCTTTGGCAATTAATAATTTGTCAAATACCTTAGGGCTCTCAAAGGAGTAGTTCATGCCCTGGGAAAAGCCGCAGGATTCCGCTGTATCCCTGGCCACTTCCTCCACCCGCAGCTTGAAGGATAATTTCCCCGTGGTGGCTTCCCCTGTAGGGAGGGTGGTGGGGATATTGTCATACCCATAGAACCTGGCCACTTCCTCCGCCAAATCTGCAAGGCATTCCAAATCCTGCCGCCAGGAGGGCACTGCCACCTCCTCCTTTGCACCGTCATAAGATAAGCCAATCTGCTGGAAATACCCTATCATGGTTTCCTTTGCAATCTCCGTCCCCAGCAGCTGGTTGACCTTCCCAGCGTCAAAAGGGATGCTCCTGCCTTCCTTTCTTTTGCCGTAGACATCGACCACGCCCCCTACGACCTCCCCGGCGCCCAGTTCTTCCATTAACTGGCAGGCCCGGTTCATGGCTTCTAAGGCATTGTTCGGATCCAGCCCCTTCTCAAATTTGCCGGAGGCGTCAGTCCGGAGCCCTACCTTCTTGCTGGAATGGCGGATATTGGTGCCGTCAAAGCAGGCCGCCTCAAACAGCATGGTCTGTACGCTGTCCGTTATCATGGAATTCTCCCCTCCCATGATGCCGGCAATCCCCACTGCTTTCTCCCCATCGCAAATCATCAGCACGGAATCATCCATCTGGCGTTCCTGCCCATCTAAAGTCACAAAAGCTTCCTCTTTGCCTGCCCTGCGTACGATAATCTCCCTGCCTGCAATCCGGTCCAGGTCATAAGCATGCATGGGCTGCCCATATTCTTCCATGACATAATTCGTAATATCCACAATGTTGTTGATAGGGCGGATCCCCTGGGAAGCAAGCCGCCGCTGCATCCACTGGGGGGAAGGGGCAACCTTAATGTTTTTGACCACCCTTGCGCAGTACCTGGGGCAAAGCTCCGTGTCTTTTACCGTAACCTTGATATAATCATTGACGTCCTCCCCATTCCCTGTCTCTGGCACAACCGGGGGCTTAAATTCCTTGCCGAAGGTAGCCGCCGCTTCCCTTGCAATCCCCAGCACGCCAAAGCAGTCCACACGGTTGGAGGTTATCTCATACTCAAACACCACATCGTCAAGCCCCAAGGCCTTGACAGCGCTCTCCCCCACTACAGCATCCTCCCCAAAGACGTAAATCCCTTCTTCTGGGGCTTCCGGATACATTTCACGGCTAGAGCCCAGCTCTTCAATGGAGCACATCATGCCTGCCGAAGCAACGCCCCTTAACTTCCCCTTCTTAATCTTGATGCCGCCAGGGGTTTTCTTGCCGTCGTGCCCCCCGGCCACCCGCCCGCCGTCCAATACCACAGGGACCTTCTGCCCCTCCTGCACGTTCGGTGCGCCTGTCACAATCTGGATTACCTCCCCAGCGCCAACCTCTACCTGGCAGACCACCAGCTTATCTGCATCTGGGTGCTTTTCAATCTTCTGTATCTGCCCTACCACAATTTTCTCCAAATCTGCATCCAGCGCCTCGAACCCTTCCACCTTAGAACCAGAAAGGGTCATCGCATCCGTATATTCCTGCGCTGTCACATCCAAACCCGGAACATATGCCTTTATCCAAGATAACGATGTATTCATTTTTTACCAATCCTTTCTTAATACTGCTGTATCCCTCTGCTGCGCCTGGCAAGGCCTGCTGCCTTCCGTCCTGCTTTGCCCCCTGCTAAAACTGCTTTAGGAAGCGGTCGTCATTCTCATACAGCAGGCGCATGTCGTCAATCTCATACTTTAATAGGGCAATCCGTTCCAGCCCCATGCCAAATGCAAACCCTGAATACTCCTCCGGGTCAATGCCGCTCATTTTAAGCACCCTTGGATGCACCATGCCGCAGCCCAAAATCTCAATCCAGCCAGAGCCCTTGCAGAAGCGGCAGCCCTTCCCGCCGCATTTAAAACAGGTAACGTCCACCTCGGCGCTTGGCTCTGTAAATGGGAAGTGATGGGGGCGGAATTTCACCTTCGTCCCCTCCCCAAACAGTTCCTTGGCAAATGCTGCAAGGGTCCCCTTTAAATCTGCAAACGTAATATGCCTGTCCACCACGAGCCCTTCCACCTGGTGGAAGGAGGGGGAGTGGGTAGCGTCCACCTCATCCGAACGGAATACCCGCCCAGGCGCAATCATGCGGATTGGCAGCTTCCCCTTCTCCATCTGCCGTACCTGCACGGGGGAGGTCTGGGTCCGGAGCAGGATTTTATCATTGATATAGAAGGTATCCTGCTCATCCTTTGCCGGATGGTCTGCCGGGATATTCAGCGCCTCAAAGTTGTAATAATCGTACTCCACTTCCGGCCCTTCCACTACCTCATAGCCCATACCCACGAATATCCGCTCGATTTCCTCCAGCGCAATGGTGTTGGGATGGCGGTGCCCCACACGGTTTTTCTTGGCAGGCAGGGTAACATCTATCACTTCCTGCCTCAGGCGGATGTCCCGCTCAGCAGCCTCAAGCTTTGCCTTCGTCTCTTCAATCAGCCTCTCAATGCTTTCCCTCGTCTCATTTACCAGCTGGCCTACAATGGGGCGTTCCTCTGGGAGTACGTCTTTCATGCCCTTCAAGATTGCTGTCAGCTCCCCTTTCTTTCCCAGAAATGCGACCCTTACGTCATTTAATTTGGCCAGGCCGTCAGAATTCTGGATCTGGCGGATTGCTTCTTCTCTCATCTGTGCCAGTTTTTCTTTCATCCTTCTTTACCTCTCTTCCTTAACATGCAACATGTCCACAATTGCGGAGCAATCGCTTTACAGCAACACGGTCTTCCCTATAAGATAAAAAAATCCCTATGCGTTTCTGCATAGGGACGGAATCTTCCGCGGTACCACCCTGGTTCCCAAGGGCATGATGCCCCCAGGCTCTTTCCCTGCGTAACGTGCAGCAAACGTCATACCTTACTCTAAAGCATGCTCCATGCATGCCCTGTTCTGGTATGCGGCTCCGGTGGGAATTTCGGGCGTTGCCTTATCTTAAGGGGACTTGCAGCTGGTAACCCCCTCTCTCTGTAAGCAGCACAGCGTCCTACTAGGCACCTTCCTCGCCTTTGTATAGCTCATCCAATTGGATTGCTAAAAACTTCATGGCTATTATTCTAACACCAAAAAAGAAAATCTGCAAGCATTTTTTGGAAAAGGGCTTCAAAAGCGCTTCCAATGCTCCTCGTATATATTGTTCAGTTCTGCGCACACCAGCAAGATATAAATCCCAAAATACAGCCACAGCATCACCAAAATCACCGTAGTCAGGCTCCCATACATGGAAAACCCATTAAAATAATCCACATATACGGAAATCCCAAACGACAGGGCGTACCACCCTACCGCCCCCATCACGCTGCCTGGCAGCTGGCTGCGGATGGCTGCCTTGCGGTTGGGCAGCATCTTAAAGAGCATGGCAAAGAACAGCATCAGCGCCCCAATCAGGATAAGCGCCCGCAGGCTCAGGACGCCCTGGGTAATGTCCGCTACAATGGGCAGGTATTCCCGGATCAGATGCTGCAGGCTGTTCCCAAATACCAGAAGGGTCAGGGTAGCGATAATGGCCACCACCAGGATTACGGTATATAGGATTGCCCGGAAACGCAGGAACAGCCAGTTCCTGGTCTCTTCAATGTCATACACTTTATTCAGGCCGTTGGCCAGGTACTGGATGCCCTTTGCCGCGGACCACATTGCAGCCACTGCCGCAGCCGATACAATCCCAACGGAATCATTGTAAATTTCATGGATAATCCCAATCAGGAACGGGGAAATATAATCCGGCATCAGCCGGTTCACGCTCTCTAAGACCATTGCCTCTGTGACCGGCGTATACTGCACCAGGGAAATAAACAGCATCACAAAGGGGATTAAGGACAGCACAATAAAAAACGCCGACTGTGCCGCATAGGCGCTAATATCATCCTCCTTGCATTTTGCTGCAAATTCCCTGATTCCTGCAATTACCTTCCACATCATATCCCCATCTCCATCTGTTCCAGGCTTTTTCTTCTTTTCCCATCCCATTATATTTCCTAACTGCCGCAATTGCAACTATAAAAGCCAAAATACTGCAATTAGTCCCCATTGTAAATATTTTCAATGGCGATATCATGGTAAAATTCTTTTAAAATCTCCACATATCCCATGCCGGCCTTTGCCATGCCGTTGGCCCCGTTCTGGCTCATGCCAAGCCCATGGCCATAGCCTCCCCCAAACACATGGAAGCCTTCCTTCTCTGGCGCCGCCATGCAGCAGGCGCTGGGAAGCAGGGACATATCAACGGGATTCCCTTCCTGGTCTGTCACCTGCACAGCGGCAGCCCCCAGGACAAACCGGATATTATACTCGGTAAGCAGCTCCACACTCCCCTTCTCATAGGAAATGCACAGCCGCCGCAGACAGCCGCCAGCTTCCCGTTCCTTGGCCTCAATCCCCACAATCTTCCCAAACCCAGGCAAATCCCCTTCTGTACCAGGCGACCCATCCCCTTTTACAAACAGTACGTTGCCCCCATTGGCCTGGGCGCGGGATACAATTGCGCCGTTTATAGCTTCCAGCTTCCCTTTGGTATCCAGAACGGCCTCCCAGCGGAAATATGGGCTGTCACTGTCATAGGCCTGCACCTCTTTCCCCTGGATAAACGCCTCAAAAGCATCTTCTTTTGAAAGATCCGAAGTCCCGCCCTCCGTCACCAGCGGAATCCCTTTCAGATACCCGTGCGCCTCATCTTCCGGCAGGTTCCAGACGCCAATATCCTGGGTGTAGCCGCAGGAAGTAGAGAAAAAGTAGGCCTCCGCAACCTCCCCTTGGTATTTTATCACTTCCCCCACCGTATCATCCACTGCCAGGTTCGTCTTGGGATCCTCCTGCTGTTTATTGTACACCTGGTAGCTGGTGCTGTCGTCCACATGGGCGCCGTAAGCCGCGTAGCTATTGTTCAGAAGCTGGATATAGGCATAGCTCCTGGCACAGACCGCCTGGACGCATAGAGCCTGGCGTTCATAAGAAGCCGGCATCTCACTGGGCACGACGCCATACAAGTATTGCTCCAAAGGCAGCTCATTCACCACGCCATAACCCTCCGGGTATTTCCGGATTTCCAGCGTGCCGCGGTATCCCAGGGAAATATGTTCTTTGTCCCCATTTGAGAAATAAAACCGCCCATCCTTCTTTTTCATGGAAACCTTCACATAGTCTTCCCCGTCCCCAAAATATTCCGACACACGGATAAGCTTGTTTTTCTTAATCTTCTTTTTTGTATCGCCTACGGTAACCGTACAGCCTGCATCTGCCACAAACATGGGGTCTCCATGGAAGATGCCGTTTTCCCCGTTCAGCAGCAATACCCGGATATTGTCCATAGAAGCGGGCTCCTTAAGGATAATGCCGCAGACATCCTTTTCTGCCACCACAAAATCTGCCTTAAGGTTCCCCACCAGCAGCTTGGATTCGTCCAGCTGCTCTACCGTCCCATACGTCTTATATATTTTCAGGTTCCCGCTATGCTTCAATGCCCCATATCCGGAAATCTCGATTTTCTCATCATCAAAGCTTAATACCTTACCGGAAATCACATCTTCTTTCTTATAAACAGCGGACACCTTGCCGCCCTTCCATTCCATATCGCAGATTGTATCCCGGATTTCTTCATTAAGCCCCTCCACATCCAGGGGGATTTCCCTACCCTCAAAGAGGATTGCTGCCTGCCCCTCCCCCGCGGTATGCACAAATACATTTTTGAGGGTAACCGGCTCCTGGCACCTGCCTTTTATCCCAATGATACGTCCGTCCATCACATATGCCTGGTACATATCGTAATAGTGGAAATAGTCTACGCCTTTTGCCACTTCATAATACCCCTCCTGGGTCAGCTTACGCAATCCCCCAGGCTCTTCCCCCGCTTCTTGGCCGCTCTCCTCCGCTTCCCCCTCTAAATCCTGTCCTTCTTGGCTTCCTTTTCCTTCCGAATCCTGTCCTTCTTGGCTTCCTTCCCCTTCCGAATCCTGTCCTTCTTGGCTTCCTTCCCCTTCCGAATCCTGTCCTTCTT
>CAJUSO010000044.1:16523-28483 GCA_910588965.1 uncultured Lachnospiraceae bacterium
GGCTCCTTTCCTCTTCCAAATCCTGTCCTTCCTGGCTCGCTTCCCCTTCTGCATCCTGGGGATTGTCTGTATCCTTTTCCAAAAATACAAAATTGCGGAGGGAAACCCGCCCTTCCACATCCAGCAAATCCAATACCTGGCTGTAAATCCCATCCCACTGAGCACGGGACACCTCTTTCCAGGAAACCTCCCCTTCGTATTCCACATAATCCTGTACGGACAGCTGTTCCAAAAGCCGTCCCAGCTTCCCATAGGTTAGCTTCCCGTTCAAATCCTCCCCCCCATTTACCGCCTTCACTTTCTCCTTCCATTCTTCTTCCCCAAAATATGTAAAGCTTAACTGGGAAGGCAGTTCTGCCATTGCCACGTACTTGTCGCTATATTCCAGAACCGCCTTTTCCTTTGTACTGATGCTGATTAAAACAATGGCCAAAAACACGGCCAATAGAAGCGCCGCCCCCATCGTGCAGAGCCTTTTATCCTTCAGATATCTCCTATCCATACTGCTTCCCTTCCCCTTCTCGCAACAGGCCAGATACGATTGCTGTTACGCTTTAATCTGTATGATACGGCTGGCAATGGAAGATTGCCGGCCGTATATGTATATTATAAGCTGCCTTCCGCTGCAATATGTCCCTTTCTTGTACCTGTTTTCCCCCATATGCCTCCATGTATGCCGCGCAAAGCCTCTATCTATGCAAATATGCAGCTATAGAAAGGAAAAGGCTGCTTTTAACAAAGCAGCCTTTTCCTCTTTTGTATATCATCCAAAATTGTCTTCCGTAAATATATCTTTCGTCTTCCCTAATTCTTTCGTGTATCCTGTCTTTCGTGGCTTTACGAGGTTGTCTTTTGAAACATCTGCGCAACTCCTCTTTTGTAAAAACATTTTCTCTTCTGTATGAAGCAATTCCTCATTTGTTAAAATTATCAGCTTATTGCTTTTCATAAAAGTACACCCAAAATGCCGTTTCCTGCAATTTTGACTCCTAGCCAAGCTAGGTGGGTAACCGCAACCTCTCTTCTGCCTTCCGCTGCGTAATGACGGCCTGGCATCCAATCGGCAATATAGGAATCCCATGAAAATAAATGTAGGTTCAAAATAGCAGGGTATCGAACACCCCAGGAATACTTTTCTCCAATCCGCTAACTTGATTATACTCTATTATGCCCCGATTATCAACTAAAAATTAATGTTAATTTCATGTTAAAGGCACAATTTTTTCCAAACATGCTTTCTTTTTATTCGGGCACTCCCAGAATGGATGTAACTTCCGGGGCTTCGGCTCCACTTGGAGCCTCTGTCCCTTCCTGTTCCCCAGCCGCAGCCGGCTGGGATGCTTCTGGGCTTCCTGCGCCAGCCTCTTCTGGCAGCCCTTGATCCTCCGATATCTCCTGCTTTTGGGATGGATCCTGGCTATCTGCCAGGCCGTTCCCTTCGGACAGGCCTTCGGAAGCTGCAGATGGAGGATCCTGCTCTACTGGTGGGTTTTCTGGATCCACAGATGGACGATCCGGATTTTCCGGCTCTACTGGCGGGTTATCTGGGTCTACCGGCGGGTTTTCCCCTTCGCTGACAACCACCTTCATTGTTACAGAAGCAACTGCCTTCGGATTGTTCGGGTTAGCCACAGAATATTCTACGGTATAAATACCCATCTGCTCAAAGGTATACGCACCCTGGATGTACTCCGGCGTTGTACCGTCTGGGGCGGTAACCTTCACAGCGATGCTGGATGTAAGGTCCGTACCGGATGCCAGCGCTGCCGAAATCCCTTCCCGCAGGTCCATGCCATCCCCGACCTTTGCCTCACGGCTGGTTTCGCTGACGCCGTTGATTACAGGCGCGCCATTGTCCACAACTTTAACTTTCATTTTCTTTGTAGCCACGGAGGAAGCCTTATTGGGGTTCGCTACGGAATATGCCACATAATAAGTGCCAACAGCATCAAACTTATATTGCTTGTAGGCAGCTGCGCTCAATTCCACATACACGGACGTCCCAGGCTTCTTCACCTTAATCACAATCTTCGATGTCATGCTCTTGCCGGACAGTAATTTCGCTGTCACGCCTGATTTCAGGTTCAAGGTGGAGTTATAATCTGCTGCCCGTTCAGCGGTTACGCCCGAAATTACCGGTTTCTTCGTATCCTTCACGGTAATGACAGTGGTCTTCTTGGTGACAGCCTTCTTATTATAAGGGTTCGATACAATATATGCCACCCGGTAGGTGCCTGTCTTTGTGAATTTATACTTCTTAAATTTCTTTGAAGAAAGCTTTGTATAGGTCTTATCCCCTGGCTTCTTCATCTTAATGATTACCTTAGAGGTCAGGTTCTTGCCTGATACCAGCTTCGCCTTCATGCCAGACTGCAGGTTCTTGGTGGTATTATACTCCAAGGTCTTCTTGCTGGGCACGCCGGTAAGCTTCGGCTTCTTGGTATCTTTTACCTTTACCTTGCAGGTCACCTTCGTCACTAGCCCATTGTTGGGGTTCGTCACATAATAATTGATTTTATATGTGCCTAACTTCTTAAACTGAAGGACGCTCTTAGAATACCCTTTCTCTTTCTTCGAGCCTGGGTAAATAATTTTGACCTTGATTTTTTTCGTCAGGCTCTTGCCTGTCACATTGGAAGCTTTTACGTTCTTCTTAATGTTTAGCTTGGAATTATATTCCTTCTGCAAAGAGGACTTTACGCCGCGGATTGTTGCCTTCTGGGTGTCTGCCACCGTATAAATCACGTCTGCATAAGATGTACGCCCTAAAGCGTCTGTCACGCGGTATGTAATCTGGTAGCTCCCCAGCTTCCTTGTGTCCACACTCCCTGCATAGCTGAGCCTGCTGGTGATATCATTGCCCAGGGAGTCCCTTGCGCTGATGCCTGCATAGGGATTGAAGCCAGAACCAAAGCTAATGGTCTTCTGCGCCCCGCTTGTATTAATGGTAGGCATTGCATTCCGATAGGGATTGGATGGATGCGGGTCTGTAGGATCCCATCCCTGCTTTACATTTGGCACACGGATAAATGCAGGCTTCCCAAGAGGGTCGTTGGCAGAGGAGCCATAGATAATCCTTACCGTTGTCCCCAAAGGGCAGTTGTCATAAATCCATTTTGAATCTGCCACCGTCAGGCGGACGCACCCATGGGAGCACGTTGTCCCCAGCTTATTGTATTCCCGGTAGGACTGGGACGCATAATTCCCATTCTCATAATACCATACGGAATGGAAGAGGACGCCGCCCACAATACGCGTGCAGTACTGCCCCCAGCTAGGGCCCATCAGTTCATGCCACCTTAACTTCTGGCTGGTGCTAAAAGTACCCAGGGGCGTGTCATGCCCCGTAGAGCATACAAATGCCCTCTCAGGCGTGCCATTGCTGCGGAACACCGTCACTACATTCGTGCCTTTATTGATCTGCAAGGTATATGGGCCTGCTGCCTTCACCTCACCTTTAAAAAGGAAAACAGATGCTGCCAGCAAAAAGCAAAATATTAATGATGTTACAATCTTTTTTTTATTCATTCTCAGCCTCTCCAACTCCTGTTACTGTTTTTGCCGTTACAGTAAAACGCTTTAAAAATTTTTCCTGGTTTCTTTACAACTTACTTACAAAACGCCTAATACGCATTCTCCCACAGAATATACTTATCCTGTGGGAGATATGGTAACTTTGCTGTTTCTATTACAATGTATTTGCTTCGTCTACAACCTTCTTGATAGCAGCGGCAGCGTCTTCTGGCAGTTTATTGAACCCGCCTTCTGCCTCGTCCAGGTTCGTCACATAATTCAGGCGGTCCTGCATACGTGCCTTCAGCTGCTCAATATATTCTTTGTCAGATAAATCTGGCACAAACCCTTCCCACTCAAAAATCTCAATATCAGAGAACGGTCCCCATGGCTTGAAGTCTGCCTTCTTCTCTACGATGGCTTCCAGAACCCCTAATGTATCCTTCGGCTGAACCTTCTTGCCCATGAATTCGCCGGTATTGATAATGTAGCAGTCTACATTCTTGGTCTCTACCAGGGATTTGAACTTCTCATAGTCATTTACCAATGGATAGGTCCTGAATGGGTTTGCATAAGGCTCTACCACCAATGCATTCGGGTCTACCCCTGCTGCAAGCCGCTCAGCGGTGGAACGCTTCGTAGCCAAGGTTGCGCCCATGACAGATGCCAGGGAAGCTCCCTTTAACTTTACAACTGGCGGGATGGTGGGGTCTTTCATAATCCAGAAAATTGCATTTACCGGAGCCTCAATCTTGTCCACGCGGTTCGGTGACCATAACTTGGACTTGATAGCACGGCCATTCCCATTCCTAATATCCTCAGTTACCAAAACAACCTTGCCTTCTTCATCTAAGGTTGCGGAGCAGTTCTGTGCTGTCAGCAGGAACTTGTTGTCTTCGCAAGCGGTTGGGTAATCTGCTGTCTTGTCAAAGTATGTCGGCTCCAATGCAACGGAAGCACATGTTTCTGCATTGATTACAAATGCATCATCGTGAAGTACCTTAATGGAAGGATACTTGTTGTTATGTTTTGCATGTGTCAGCGTGGACTTCCCAGACCCAGACAGGCCGAATACAGCTGCAACATACTTAGAGCCATCCTCTAAGGTGTATTCCTTCTGCCCGCCATGGCAGGAAGCGTATCCGTTCCTGTTAGCCAATGCCCATGCCAGGGTCAATGTACCCTTCTTGTGCTCGCCGAAATACTTCATGCCCAGGATGCCTGCGCAGTTTGTATCTGTATTGAAGTAACACAGGCAGTTCGGGTCGCAGATATCCGTCTTATCAGTCCCTGTCCACTGCGGATCGGAGAAAATATAGATATCCGGCTCGTTATCATAAACCTTGGACTCTTTGTACATCTTCACATAGTTGTCAGACATATACTGGAAGTTCAGCATCCAGGAATACAGAAGGTTCTCTTCCCCTTCTGGGATCAGCAGATGGGCTTTTACCATGAACTCTTTATCCAGGCCAATGAACACCTCTGCATGGTACATAGTCCTCCACCTGGTGTCATAAACTGCGTCCATCAAAATCTTGTCCAGTTCTGTGGTGTTAACCCCTGGCTTACCGGTAATCCTCCTGGCCGGTGCATAACGCCCTGTGATGGATCCGTCATTGAACAGCAGTACCTTGGCATCCGGCTCCAAGCCAAATTCCTCTCCCCTATATACAGGCATGTCTGTCACAACTGTCCCTGGAGAGTTCTTTGCCAGCTCATAAGCTTCCTTCAAAGTGTTAACCTTCACTACGTTGTTCCCATAGAAAGCAGCCTCAATGATGGAGCGTGTCTTTGCAAATCCAACCTTATTGGGCCCAATCTCTGTCCTTGGGTAATATGCCTTTGTCGCCATTGTGTATTTTCCTCCTTAAATTTAAAAACTTTGCTACTTTAAGAATATCCTTTTAAAAAAAATTTGTCAATCTTTTTTTGCAAATCTCTGCAAAAAAGTTGGCAGCGCAATACGCTGATACTATTTTATACTATTTTGCTGGAAAAATCTACGAAAATATCTGTTAAAATTCAATAAAATTTTTATAAATTCCGGGATATTTTGAATAAACTATGAACATTCCGTGAAAATAAAGAGATTCGCCTTGTGCTGAAACAAAAAAATATGTTATATTTATCTAATACGTTACTATAGCAACAGAAGCAAAGAACCTAAAGGGGGTTTTACATGAACACGAACCATTTTTATGAGATTACACCGGAACTGGAACGCATGGCCAAAATGAGCCAGGAAGCCGCCACCATACAGCCAGAACTGTTTACGAGATATGACGTGAAGCGCGGCCTGCGCGATTTAAATGGCAAGGGCGTGCTGGTTGGCCTTACAGAGATTTCCGATGTCTGCTCCACCAAAATTGTGAATGGGGAATCGGTCCCTGCCCCCGGTGAACTCTATTATCGGGGATATAACGTGAAGGACTTGATCCGCGGGCTTTCGGACCAGTCCCATTTTGGCTTTGAAGAATGCACCTACCTGCTCTTATTCGGCAAGCTGCCCACCAAGGAGGAACTGGACGCCTTCTGCGCACAGCTGGCCAGATACCGTTCCCTCCCCACCAGCTTTGTCAGGGATATCATCATGAAGGCTCCCAGCCAGGATATGATGAATACATTGGCCCGGAGCGTCCTCACCCTCTATTCCTACGACAGCCATGCGGATAACATTTCCATCCCAAATGTGCTGCGCCAATGCCTGCAGCTTATCAGCCTATTCCCGCTGCTCTCTGTCTATGGGTACCAGGCATACCGCCATTACCATGACGGCGCCAGCCTCTTTATCCATTCCCCCAAGCCAGAGCACTCTACGGCTGAGACTATCCTGCACATCCTGCGCCCGGACAGCAGGTATTCCCCCTTGGAGGCTAAGCTTTTAGACATTGCATTAATCTTACATATTGAGCATGGCGGCGGTAACAATTCTACTTTCACCACCCACCTGGTATCCTCTTCCGGCACCGACACTTACTCTGCCATCGCAGCCTCCTTAGGCTCCCTGAAAGGCCCGCGGCATGGCGGCGCCAATATCAAAGTAGTGCAGATGTTTGAGGACATGAAATCCCACCTGAAAGACTGGAGGGACGAAGAGGAAATCAGCGCTTACCTGACAGCGCTCCTGAACAAAGAAGCCTTTGACCGGGCGGGGCTTATCTATGGCATGGGACATGCGGTTTATTCCCTCTCAGACCCCAGGGCGGAACTGTTCCGCACCTTTGTAGAACGCCTTTCCAAGGAAAAAGGGCGGGAAGATGAATTTGCCCTCTATTCTACCGTAGAACGCCTTGCACCCCAGATAATCGCAAAGGAACGCAAGATTTACAAAGGCGTAAGCCCCAATGTGGACTTCTTCTCCGGTTTTGCCTACAGCATGCTGAACCTGCCCCTAGAGCTCTATACCCCAATCTTTGCCATTGCAAGGATTTCCGGCTGGAGCGCACACCGCCTGGAAGAACTTAATTACAATGGCAAGATTATGCGCCCCGCATACAAAAACGTCCAGGAACACCGGGATTACATCCCTATGGGCCAGCGCTGACTACCAGAACCTCTCCCTTGCCTTCCTTACCGTAACACTGAACCAGGCGCAGACTGCCAAAAAGGCCGCTACCATCACCTGCATTACAAGTTTAATCGGCATGATGTAGTCATTGACCAGGCTAACCCCTCCGAAAATGACAGCTATTGCCCCCAGGATGATAATCTTGGGGTAAATGAAGTCAATATAGCCTTTTGCATCACGGATGGAGGCGGCAGTCTCTGTGCCCACCAGCCAATTGCTGATATTCTGCGTCTTTTTCATATTAATAGCAGAATAAATCGTGTAAACCCCATACACTAACACCACCACGTCAAATATCAATATCATAGCGATAGGCTCCTTTCTCTTGCTTTATCAGACAAAATGCTGCTACTATTATACTAGTAATTGAAAGCCATTGCAAATGGTATCGCAAAAAAAGATTGAAACTTCCCCCTATTTAGTGTAGAATTATAGTATATCAATCAATTTGCACGATCAGCAAGGAGCGATTCGAATGGGAAATGAAAAAATATTAATCTGCGACGATTCTATCTTAGCCCGCCAGCAGTTAAAAGATATTGCCAGGAAATGCGGCTGCCAGAATTTTGCTGAAGCAGCTAACGGCCAGGAAGCCATTGAAGCATACCAGCTCCATCAGCCGCAGCTGGTATTTATGGATATTGTGATGCCAATCAAGGACGGCGTGGAGGCTATCCGTGAAATCCGCAGGTTTGACAAAAAAGCCTATATCGTGGTTGTCTCCTCTGTTGGCACCCAGACGCAATTAAAAAATGCCATATTGGAAGGGGCGCGGGATTTTGTCCAGAAGCCCTATACTTTCTCTGCAATTGCAGAAATATTAAAAGGACGTTTCGAAGGGAGATAACAGCTATGATGCACACACAATTTTTTGGCAATTTTTTACTTAATAAGGGAGTCATCACCCCGGACCAGCTCATCGAGGTACTGAAAATCCAAAGCTCCACCCACAAGAAAATCGGCACCCTGGCCATCCATGCCGGCTATATGTCCGCCCATGAGGTAGAGGACGTCTGCAGCCTGCAGACCCGCTGCGATAAACGTTTTGGGGAACTTGCCATTGAACTGGGGTATCTGACCAAGGCGCAGGTGGATGAGCTCCTGGAAATGCAGCTACCCAATTACATGCTGCTGGGGCAGATCCTGGTGGAAAAAGAACTCATGACACGAATCCAGTTTGAAGACATCCTGACGGAATATAAGAATACTTATGAAATTTATGACCTGGATTTGCTGGATGAACAAAAAGAGATGGTGGACAAACTTTTAAAGAGCTTCTGCCCGCAGGAAGAGATTGACAACCTCAAGGATATCCTCTTCTACCTGAAGCTCCTGTTTAATAGCTTTATCCGCTTTATCGGGGAAGACTTTACCCCCCTGAAGTTCATCACCCTGCCAGAGGTCCCTACCAATTATTGTGTTTCACAGACCTTAGACGGCTCTTTCTCCTTCCTTTCTGCGCTGGATATGGAGGAAGACGTGGCCATCGACTTCGCATGCCGGTATGCTGACAAAGAATTTACAGAGATGAATGAATACGTCCAGGCTTCCATTGGGGATTTCCTGAACCTGAACAATGGGCTCTATGCCGTGAACATGTCCAATGATTTCTCCATAGAACTGCACCTGCAGCCTCCAGCGCTCCATGAAGACACTACGCTGGACACAGAAGCCACCGCTTACCTACTGCCGATTATTTATTCATTCGGTAAAATTAACTTCGTGATATCTATTCTATAGGCCGCTTGCCCGCAGCCGCATAGCGCCTGCGTTGAACAGAAAAGAGGGCGCCGCAAAATCATTTCATCCGATGATTTCGCGGCGCCTTCATCCCCTTTGCGGCATCCCTGTTATTTTATGGCTATCGTTACGGTTTTTTTCTTCCCGCTGCCATCCGTGGCGCTGGCCGTGATTTTTACTTTCTTGCCCTTCCCTGCCGCTTTTGCCTTCACTTTACCAGAACTGCTTACGGTTGCATACTTCTTATTGCTGCTTTCCCATTTCAGCTTCTTATTGGCGCCCTTAGAGGCTGATACCTTCCCTTTCAGCTGCAGTGATTTCCCTGCTTTGACAGGCTTCCTGCCAGAAATGGATACCTTCTTTACCACGCCCTTTTGGGAGGTAATCTTATAAGTAGCCTTTACGCCGCTGCCGTCCTGCGCAGCAACTGTGATTTTCACCGATTTGCCGCCAGAGCCTTTTTTTAACGTTACTACGCCGGACTGGCTGACAGAGGCCACCTTCGTGTTGCTGGATTTCCATTTCACGGAACGGTCCGTGGCATTCTGGGGCGTTACCTTTGCGGACAGTTTGATTTTCTTCCCCGCGGCAATTTTCCCAGAGAGGCCTGTAATGGAAATTTTGCTTACCTTTCTTTCCTTTGCCGCATTTAAATCATACGGGTTCACAGAATACAGCACCGGGGCTGAATTTTCTGTCACGTACCAGTTTACCAAACCATTCCGGAACTGCACAGGCTTGCAGTCTGAAAGGGGCAGCCAACAGGTTGTAACCTTTGAGGTAAGGCGTGCGTTCCCGTCTATGGTTACCAGCTTTGTGGCCTTTTTGCCTGTTTTGCGGTCCTCTTCTTCCCACAGCAGCAGGAACTGGCTTTCGGTAATCTCTACCAAGTGCGGCGTACTTACGGCAATATCCCCGCCTTTATGCTTCGTTATCCAGGCTATGCTGCTATTGGAAAAGTCCTTGCTTGTCACGGTAACGAAAATATTCCGCTGTTCCTTAAGCCCCTGGCCCTCCCCCTGGGCTATGGAATTCCCGGCAACCAGGCAGGCATCCGACGACAGTTCAAAGCCGCCGATAGAGGCTCCCGTGTAGTTCTGCCCCCAGCTGCCGTCAAATTCTATCGGATAGGCGCATTCTACGTCTGCAATGTGCCCGTCCGCCTCACATCTGGAAATCATGACCCCCCTAGGGTAGCCGTCGCCATGGTCCGCCCGATAGACGTACTGCCCGTCTGATTGGACAAATTGGTTAAACGAGTGGGAAACATATCCAGAGCTATTGTTGGCAACCATGGACAGTTCTTGTACCAGCTCCATGTTACCTACATCAATGACAAACGTCATATTAGCCTGGTGGCGTATATCGTCCATAGACCGGTACATCAGATGGCAGGTATGGATATATAGCTTCCCGCCTACCTCTTCCATGCGCAGGGAACCGCTGTAAAAGGGGGTAACCGTATTTGCCCCATAAATGGATACACTGCCAAGCCGTTTCCATGACTTGCTGTATTTTACAGCCCGCAGGACTTCTTTGGAATCACTTTCCGTACTGTTCCCCTGCCCAAAGACAATATAATTGCAGGCATCCCCGCTGAAAAAGCCGCCGAAAATCGGAAGTTCTGATTTTATCTCCTGTTTCCGCTTCCGCTTTTTGGTTACAGAATCATAAGTTTCCACCACAAGCTTTTGGGAAATACTGCCGATCCCTGACGTGGCAATATTCTCTATCCGGTCAAAGGTGCCGTCTGCATTTTCGGATAAATAGGAACCGACTACCTTCCCATACGTTCTATAATCGTTCCCGGCACGATTGTTGGAAGATTCACCTGCCAGCTTGGCGCTTGGCTTCTTCGGGGTAACCACCGCGGCAGCGCCTTTCGGCTGCCCCAGGCTAAGGCTTGCCTCCTCTCCTGCCTCCCCGGCATTGGCAGCGCCTTCCTTGCCAGTAAAGCTGCCTGGCTTTGAGGCGTCCTTCTGCAACCCTTCCTGTACTGAAAATGCTTCCCTCAACTGGCCGTTTGGTTCTGGCTCTTCTGACCCTGGCTCTTCCGGCTGGCCTCCTAACTCCCCTGGCTCTTCTGACCCTGGCTCTTCTGGCTGGCTGCCTGGTTCCAGTTCATCTAACTGGCTGCCTGATTCCTCTGGCTCTTCTGGCTGGATGCCTGGTTCCAGTTCATCTGACTGGCTGCCTGATTCCTCTGGCTCTTCTGGCTGGACGCCTGGTTCCAGTTCATCTGACTGGCTGCCTGGCCCTATCCCGCCTTCTGGGATAAATATCCCTTCTGGCTGCCTGCCTGTCTCTTCCGGCCTTATCCTACCTTCCTGGATACTCTCTTCCCCCAGGCCGACCTTGTATTCTAAGCTTCCCGCTTCCCCGAGGCTTTTCTTATCTCCTAGGTTTCCTGCCTGCCCGAGGCTCCTCTTATCTACTAAGCTTCCCGCTTCCCCGAGGCTCCTCTTATCTTCTGGGCTTCCTGTTCCCTCTGGGATTCTGCTATTTCCTGCGCTTCCCTCCCACCTGGGGCTTGCTTTATCGCCCAAGATGCCTGTTCCCTCTGGGATTCTGCTATTTCCTGCACTTCCCTCCCACCTGGGGCTTGCCTTATCACCCAAGGTGCCTGTTCCCTCTGGGATTCTGCTATTTCCTGCGCTTCCCTCCCACCTGGGGCTTGCTTTATCGCCCAAGATGCCTGTTCCCTTCGGGATTCCTACTTCATCTGGCCAGGCTTTGCTTGGGCTGTCCATATTCCCGGAAACCAGCTGTCCTCCCTGCTGCCCTTCCAGATGCGGTACATAATAGGCCTGCTGGCGTGCGTCCGCCGGCATATCAGGATGACTCCCGGCCAATACCGCCGCCGTAAGCATAAGGCATGCCATTTTACTGCATTTCATATAACCAACTCCTTTCCCTCCATCCTTATCACGCTAAATTCTGAATGATACCATTCATTATAAGGCTTTTCTATACCACTGTCAAACCCCCGCGGCTGACTTTCCGCCATAAACCATTCCATAGAAAAATGTAAAAAACTAAAAATTTTTCTTGCTTTTTGCAATATCTATGTTATAATAAAAGCAATGGGGCATTGGCGCAGCTGGGAGCGCGCCACACTGGCAGTGTGGAGGTCACG
>CAJUSO010000045.1 GCA_910588965.1 uncultured Lachnospiraceae bacterium
TGCCTTCCTTTTCTTACTAACTGGTTAAATGTTGGCATTCTTTTCACCTCCTGTTTTTATAAGTATGTGCCAACTTCGCACACTTAGACATTATATAAGGATAAAATTAGCATGTCAAGGGGTTTTCGGCATAAATTTCAGAATATCAAAATTACAATCCTTTCCGGTATTTGCTTGGGGATAACCCGACGGTACGCTTGAACACCTTTGTAAAATAATAATAATCCTTATACCCCACCAGCCCCGCAACCTGCTCCACGGACAGCCTTTCATCCGCTAAAAGCTCCTTGGCCTTTTGGATGCGCCTGGAGGTCAGGTATTTGGAAAAGGACATCCCCTGCAGTTCCTTCAGCCGCACGCTTAAACGGCTTTCGCTGATATGGTATTTTCTGGCCAGGCTTTGCAGCGTGATATCCTCCCTATAGGATTCCTGGATTTCCATCAGGATCTGTTCCATCACGGTGGCATTTTCCGTGCTTTCATTGGCCGCCGGGCTATCCGCCTTTTTCCCCAAAGCTTCTCTTGCCTTAATGATTTTCTCCAGGGAGCCTTTCAATACCTGCAGTTCCACAGGTTTTAGGAGGTAATCTTTCGCCCCATTCCGGATGGCGGACTGGGCATAGGAAAACTCTGCATAGCCGCTTAAAATTACTACGTCCGTATTGATTTCCCTTTCCTTGATTTCCCCTAATACATCAAGGCCGCTTAAGCCCGGCATCCGGATATCTGTAATCAGGATATGGGGCTTTTTCGCCTCTACTTCTGCTAAAGCCGCAATGCCATTTTCAGCTTCCCCTACAACTTCCACGGGGAGCCCACATTTCCCAATCAGCTTTTTCAGCCCTATTATTTCCCATGTTTCATCATCTGCTAAAACAACTTTATACATGGCTAAGTGATTCCCTCCTCAATGTTTTCCGGGATAATCATGGTAACCCTTGTCCCTGCCCCTTCTTTGCTCTCTACCTGGAAGAAAGCTTGCTCCCCATAGAAAAGCCCTAGGCGCTGGCAGATATTTGCCAGCCCAATGCCGCTTTGGCTTTTTCCCGCTTGGCCTTCCCTGCGGCCAGTTCCGGATTCCCGGCTCACTGTCGCTGTTTCCCAGTTCGTCCCGCCGCCAGTTCCGGATCCCTGGCTCACTGTCGCTGTTTCCCAGTTCGTCCCGCCGCCAGTTCCGGATTCCCGGCTCACTGTCGCTGTTTCCCAGCTCGTCCCGCCGCCAGTTCCGGATTCCCGGCTCACTGTCGCTGTTTCCCAGTTCGTCCTGCCGCCAGTTCCGGATTCCCGGCTCACTGTCGCTGTTTCCCGGCTCGGCCTGCCGCCAGTTCCGGATTCTGGGCTCATAGGAGACGCTTCCTGGCTTTCCCCTGCCTGCTTCTTGGCTGCCTGTCCGCCAGCTGCCCTTTTTTTCCATTCTTTTATTCTTTGCTGCAGTTCCTCTAATTCCTGTTCCCCAATGCCGCATCCATTATCTTCTATCACGAAACGGAGAAATCCTTCCCCTTCCCTTTTGATGGAAGCCTTGACCCGGCCTCCCTCTATCTTCTTCTCCAGGCCGTGGAAAACAGCATTTTCAATCAATGGCTGCAGCAGCAATTTCACCATAGGCTTCTGCCTTACGCTTTCCTCTGCCTCCGTGACGACTTGGATCCTGCCGCGGAACCGATGTTCAATGATATTGGCATACTCCTTGATGTAATTCAGTTCCTCTTCCACCCTTACGATATTCCCTTCCCTTACGGCAAAGCGGAATACCTTCGCCAAGGCCAGCGTGATTTCTGCAATTTCATCTTCGTCGTGATAGAGCGCCATCGCACGGATACAGTCTAAGGTATTATATAGGAAATGGGGATTGATCTGGTTGCGGTATGCCAGGATCTGAAGCTGTTTTTCTGCAGATTCCATCTGGTATGCCCGTTCCCTGGCATCCTGGATTTCTTGGTTTTTCTCCTCTATGCGGTCTAACATCTGGTTCAGGCTCTCCTCCACCCTGCCAATCTCATCCTGCCTGCGGGCCAAAATCCTGGCTTCGGGCTCATAAGACACACGCTTCACAAAGCTGTCCATTTCCCGTATGGGGACTGCCAAGCGCCAGTAGCAAAAAGCTATCATACAGAACATGAGGCTTAAGGCCAGTAGATAAGCACCTGTATGGAACCTTGCCAGCCCATCCCTCCCGCCATAAAGTTCTGCCGTAGGGAGCCTGCTGACAATCTTCCAGCCGCCCATGGGCAAGCTGCCTGCAGCCACCTGGTACTCTGGGGAATCTTCCATTTTCCCCGGTTCCAGCCAGCCTGTTTCCGGCGCCCCTTTCGATGCCAATACCCTGTTATTTTTGTCCAACAGGTAAACTTGGGTATGGTCCGTAGCCTGCGCCCCTTCCAAAATGCCCAGGAATTTATCCGGCTTCATAATCAGGATGCACATCCCCAGCTGCTGCCCATAAAGATTGCTGTTCAGGTTAAAGATAGGGAAATAAATGGCGTAATAAGGCGTATTGGAATCTGAAAAATAAAACAGGCTGCTGTATTCCAGTTCGCTTTTCATATCCTTTACAAGCCCCATGCGTTCCACCTCCTGGGTTCCCTTCCCCATGCTGGCAACCAATGACATCCTTTTATCATAGAGGTAGATACCTGCAATATTTTCTTCCAGCAAAATGGTATTGGAAAATACCATATTCACATCTTCCATAGAAATAACCCTGCCAACCGGATCCTGGAAAAAGTAGGTATAAATTGTGGGGGAATAGGCCGTCATAGCCGCAACCTGCGACATAAGCTGGTAGTACTCCTCCATTTTATCCTCTACCTGCGCCATAAGTTTCTGGTTGGCATTCCAGGTCTTTTCCCGCCAGACAGACTGCATCTGCCTGTTTGAAATAAGGAAGGCCAAAAACAATACTAGCATCAGCCCAGCCCCCATCAGGGATAGCTGGCGGAAAACACTCTGCCTCCTTTCTTTCTTACCTGCCACTTGTGCCGCCTCCCTTCTTTCCTGGCGCCCAACCGCCTGTTTCTCACATGATTCCAAGATACTGCTATCCCCTGTTCCCACCCTGGTTCCTGGGTACGGATTGCGCCTGTTCCTCACATAATCCCAAGATACCGCTTTACCTTGTTCCCACCCCCGGTTCCTGGGATAAATAGCAATAACCTCTTCTCACTGCAATTCCAAAGGTTCGCTACCTCCTCTTTCCCCTTCGGCTCCTGGGTACGGATTGCGCCTGTTCCTCACATGATTCCAAGATACCGCTTTACCCTGTTCCCACCCCGGCTCCTGGGTACGGATTGCGCCTGTTCCTCACATGGTTCCAAGATACCGCTATCCCCCGTTCTTGCCCCGGCTCCTGGGGATGTTAGGCAAAGGCCTGTATGCCGCAACCTTAATTCACTTTCTGGATTTTCTGCCCACGCTTCCTGCAATTTTCCTGGTACTTAGCATCCTTCTTACGGTCCAGTTCCTTTATGCCAAGCTGCTCCAGGCCCTGCAGCATCGCTTGGTATTCCTGCTCAAACTGCTTATTGTCCCCTGCCAGGACAACTTTCGCCACCTGGGAGGATTTATACTCCCCAATCTGGGACTCCAGCACCTTCATGTCCTCTTCCAGGGAAAAATTCAGCAGGGAACTATCGTACCTGCGGGTTTCTTTAGCTTTGCCATAAGTAACCCGTATCCTCTGGTCTGCATCCTCCAGGCTCCCCTCTTCATAGGGCGCTAACATATGCCGTTCCCATGCCGTATTCGCAAACATCCACCAGGCTCCGATGCCGGTCTTCCCCCCATTCCTCTGCGCCTCCTTCCAGGCCTCCTTTGGCCTGACAAGGCCTTCCTCCCATTCGTAATACACGCCCTCTTCCCCATAATTCCACAGCAGCATCCCTTCACTGCTGGTCATATAGTCCAGCCACTTTGCCAACTCTTTGGGATGCTCGCAGGACTTAGAGAAAAATGTCTGCATCCAGCCCAAGGAAGCGTCCTGCTCCTTGCCATAAACAGGATGCTTGCCCGATGATGGAAATATAGGCCCTGAGGTCTCCCACTCCCTGGGGTCTATATCGATATTAGCTGTGTTCCCAATGAAACAGAGCACCCGATCTTCCATCAGCAAGTCCCGGATTTCCGCATTGGACAAGGTCATCATCCCAGGCTGCAGGCAGCCCCTTTGCAGCGCCTGGTTCAAAAAGCGGAGGGCATCCTTCATTTCCGGCTGCAGGAAAAAATCAACATATGCGCCGTTCCCATCCACCGGCTCCGTCCCAAAGGTATCCCTAAGGAAAATCAAGCTGGATTCCTGGTAGTTCTGCCCATCCAGCAAAAGGGGGATAACCGCCTCTCCCCTTTGCCCCGCCCTATTTTTCCCCAACGCCGTTTCCCATGCCCCAAGCACTTGCTCTTCGGTCTTGAGGCTTTCGATGGAAAGGCCAAGTTCCTCCAGTAATTTTTTATTCCAGAGGATGCCATTGTTATACCCATAGTCTACCATATCCTGGTAACACTGGGAGCTGGGAGGCCATATGGCCGTCACGTCGCCGCAATAGAGATGGGAAGGAAAGGAATACCATCCCCCATCCCTTTGCTCCAGCCCCTCCCTTACGTCTTTGGGAAAATCCCTGAGCAAATGGGAATCTGGGAGATACTGCTGCAACAATTCCTCCAGATCCCAGACCTTCCCAGAGGAGACAAGCTGGCTAACCGTAGTCCCATCCGTTACGGAAACCACATCCGGGAGCTGGCCGTTTGCAAGCATCAGGCGCAGGTGGCTGTTGGCGTCCTGAGGCGGGACATTGGTATCTACCACCACACCTGTCTTTTGGGTGATTTTACCTGTAATGGTGCGTTCCTCTGTCTCCCATTCCGGGGGAACCCAAAAATCCACATCACAAAACAGGGAAATATGGGCATATTCTTTTACGGCCTCCTTTTCCCTGCTGCCGCACCCACACAGCAAAAGCGCCATGGCAAAGCAATATGGCCACATGGCATTGCCAGGTTTCCCCGCCTGTTTCCTTCTTATCTGTAACACAGTAAGCCCTCCCTGTTTCCTATTTTGCAGGATAAAACTGTTCCATCCCTTTCCCCTATAGTAACGCATCCCTTTGCATATTTCAATGGATGATTACAATCCCCTCCATCTGAAAGGGATTGCACGCTTCGACACGCCGGGCACAATTGCGAAACAATCTTTTACCTAGTACATCGAAAATTAAATAACTGCTATAATCACGCAGGATATGCTTTCGAGAGTGCAGGACAAAAACGCAGGCGCAGCGGGCTACGTTGAGGCTTTTTGTCCTGTGCTATCGGAAGTATAGGCAAGTGAAAATGGCAGATAGTAATGATTTGATGTACTAGTGTGCAAGCGCACATCCCCCAGAGGGTTTTATCTGATAGGAAAGCCATGGGCTTTCCTGCTTTACAGCAACACACTCTTTCCTCTAAAATAAAAAACAGCTGCATGGCAAGGAACTGGATCCTTACATGCAGCTGCTTTGTTTTAATGTTAACGGCTGGTTACTTTACGGTAATCTTGATTTTTGCTTTCTTGCCGTTAAAGGACTTAGCCGTAATGGTAGCCGTGCCTTTCTTCTTGGCCTTTACCTTACCAGAAGCAGAAACGGCTGCCACCTTCTTATTGCTGGTGGAATAGGTAATCTTGTAGCTTGCCGTATTCTTCGGCAGTTTTACCTTAATCTGGTATGGCTTGTTCTTTTTCAGCGTCTTTTTCTGGGCAGATAATGTAATCTTCTTCGGCGCCGCCTTCACGGTAATGGTACATTTCACCTTTTTGCCGGCTGTTGCTGCCGTAATGGCTGCTTTGCCTGTCTTCCTGGCGGTAACCACGCCTTTGGATGACACTTTGGCCACGCTGGGCTTGCTGGATTTCCAGGCCACTTTCTTGCTGGTGGCATTGGAGGGGGATACCGCCGCCTTTAGAATCAGCTTCTCCCCTTTGCCCAGGGTAGCCTTTTTCAGGCTCAGCTTCAGGCTTTTTACCGGAATCCGGGCTGCTTTTACCGTGACCTTGCAGGCAGCTTTTTTGCCGTTTGCAGCGCTTACGGTTATGGTAGCTGTGCCGGCCTTCTGGGCTGTCACCTTGCCGGACTGGCTTACCTTTGCCACTTTTACGTTGCTGGATTTCCATGACAGGGTTTTGTTGGTGGCATTGGCTGGGGTTATGGCTGCCTTTAAGGTATAGCTCTTGCCCTGGGTAAGGGTAATTGCGGTTTTATCTAGGGCTACCTTTGTAACGGCTACGTCTGCCGGGGGCTCCTGATTCCCTGTAACCGTAACGGTGGCCGTCACTGTCCGGTTGGCAGGCGCCAGTTCTTCTTCTGCTGTCATATGGAATACCAGGCTGCCGTCATAAGCCACATTAATACTTTTGACAACGGTATGGCGGCAGGGGTCAAAAAGCCCGCCTGCGCCAGCCATCCCCTCGTGCGGGTCTGGGTAAGGCCTTGCATGGTACACCAAAGCCAGGTTGCCGTATTCATCCAATACAATAGAGTTATGGCCGCCGCCCACATGAGCGCCGCCGCCAATCTGCCCTTTATACGTGTCATAAGAGGACAGGACAGGGTAAGGCAGGTGCGTCCAGCTGGCAGGATCCATCAGGTTGCTGCCTTTGTCCGCCATCATCAGGCCCAGGCAATAGTATTTGTCTACGGTTGCACCGGAATAGCTGATATATACTTTATCGCCATATTCAAAGAGGTACGGCCCCTCTACGATTCCCTGGTCGTCGCCTTTTGGGTTGCTGGCTGTCACAGAGCCCTCATAAATGCCATATTCCCACGGCCATTCCAGGCCCTTTAGCGTTACGGCATTCCCATCGGCCTGGGGCACCACGCCCTGGCCGCCCTTGACTTTGATTATCATAAGGTTGGCGTCCCTTGGGATGATATAATAGCCTTGGCCATTTTCTGCTTCATAGTAAGAGATATCGAAGGAAGCATTTGCACTGGAAGGCAGGTCTAAGGTAATCGGGTCGCCCCATTGGGAAGCGTCCAGCATGCCGCCAGCCTTGATATCTTCCTCAATGCTGGTGCTGTTATCGCCATCCCCCTTATATGGGATTAAGATGGAACGGCTGCACCAGTTGGCATTGTTCCAGTTTGTACTGTCTGTAATGCCGCCTGCACCGAAATCGTGCGCACCTACCAGGCAGTACCATGTCCCATTGATCTTGTGGAACTCTGGCGCCCAGAAGAAGCCGCCCCAGCGGTCGCCCACCTTGGACTCCCGGATATAGTGCTCCTCTGCCGTCTTAAGGCCTTCTATGGTCTTGGCACGCCGGATATCTAATTTCCGATAAGACTGGGCTACGTTATTGGAAGCCATATTGGCTTCATAGTAGGAGCCCGTGGAATAATAGTAGCCATCGTCTTCATTGTAGAAAATATGCGGGTCTGCACGTTCCTGGATAAAGGGGTAGGCATAGGCGTCCTGCTGCACTTGCCCTTTCACCTGGTAGGTGCCCGCCTTTGCCGTATTTAATTTCGCCAAATCTTCCTGGCTCCAAGTTACGCCCAGGTCCTTGGTGCTGCCGTCACTGTATTCAGCAGTCACAGTCCCTGGCAGCTGTATCTTCTCCCCTTCCTTTGCCGTAAGGCTTACAGGCTTCATGCCCGTATTGTGCAAGGTCCCGTACTTGCGTGTAAATGCCTGGTATTCCCCTGGGGACATCACAAATTCAGAAGCCTGCGCCATATCTGCCTGTTCCGGCCCCTTGGCTGTAACGGATGCTTTCTGCCCGCTGACGGCGATGGTACTGCCTGCCTTGGGGGCATCCTTTAGGTTCTCTAATGTGGTCAGGTAGGAAGCGCCGTGCTCATTCCTCCAGGACACCTTGTATTTGCCAGACGCACTGTCATAAACCAGGACAGGATCTTGCACCGCCATGCCGCTCCCATTTAATTTTATGGTCCGCTGGTTGGTGAAATTCACGGTGTCTTTGGTATCCCACAGGTAAATGCTGTCCGTGTTGTTGTTGGCAGATGCAATCACACCTAATTTGCCTTCTGCTGTACGGAAGAAGGAGGGGGATCCCATCTGGCGGTCCGGGTAATCCTTCTGGCTCCCTTCCCATTTAACATAGAGGATGGCTTTGCCTTTGTTCAAAGGCTCATACTGCCCAGAGGCTTCTGTCTTGGCAGCCACGTACAGCCCGTCTGTCCTGCGGCTGTCTGCATAAGCCAGCAGGTCTGCGCCTTTCGTGACATAAGTTAAGAGGCTTCCGCCGTATTCGAGGATTTCCGCTTCTCCTGCCACCTTTATGCCATCTTCTAGGGAAGCTGTCAGCTTCACTTTCTGGCTGCCCGCCCCGTTTGCCGGGAGGGTTACCTTGCCCTCTGGGCTGACAAAGCCCTGCACATCGCAAGACCAAGTGATTTTCTCCCCATTTACCTCAGAAGGGAGGCTGCCCGTGAGATAACGCGGGATGACAATGGCTGCTTTGATATCCTCTGCCGTCAGGGCCGGGATGGTAACTGTAAATTCTTTGGTATCTTCCACCCTGCCTAACTGGATGGTGGCCACCAGGGTAACGTTTGCATCCTGCTGCCCGCGGCCTGGGCGTGTTACCTTCGCAACGCCGCCTTGGATGGACAGGTTACTGCTGCTTCCCTTTACCTCCCAGGAAATAACCGTATTGCTGCTGCCCTCCTGCGGTAAGGCGAAATCAACCGGCTGGAGGCTCTCCAGCGCCAAGGCTTCCTTCGCCGCCTGTACCAGGGGCCTTGCTTTCTCTGGGTCAATCAGGTCTGCATCCGTCAATGCGCTGCCATAGATTGTAAAATTGTCAATCCATCCCTTGCAGTATTCTCCGTTATCCCAGTTGGCCTTCCCAATCTGGAAAATGCTGTCCTGCCCCAGGATATCTGGCAGGCGATAGCTGCTTGCTACGGTATCCTGTTTTATGCCATCCACATAAATGGCTGTGGAATCCTTTGCCAATACTACATCCACATGAGCCCAACCATTCCCTGTAGAAGCAGAGGCGCTTACCGGCCTTGCGCCATTGTTGTTGTAACGTTCAATGGTCGTCTTGCCGCCGTTGATTAACGCGCCGATATAATGTTCCTTCTGGTATTCCTGCTTATTCGTATCCGGCGCCAGGAAAAAGCCCCAGTTTGTCCCGGTACGGTCTGGCTTGGCATCGTAGGAAATGGTGATTTCCTCCAGCCCTGCCAGCAGGCTGCTGCCGTCTGTTTTCTTCAGATCCAGATAGCTTGCGGAGCCATCCAGGTATAATGCCTTGCCATTTTTCGCATCCCGTTCCTGCAGCTTTACGGAGCCCTGAATGGCTGCCGCCACATTGCCGGATGTGAATTTCCCATCCTGGGGATCTTGTTCAAACGGGAAATATGCAAGGGCAGAAGCCGGAACCAAGCCATTTACCGCTTCTTCCAGGGCTCTCTGCGCCTCATCCAGTTCTGTCTGGAGCGCATCTGCCTTGGCTGCCGCTGCCTTGGCCTTCCTTAAGGCATCAGACAGCTTGGCCCAGCTGCCTGCCTCATAATCTTCTGCCTTCAATGCCTCTGCCTTGGCTATAGCGGCCTGCAGCAGGCTCTTATCCGCTGCTGTCACGGTAACCCGGAAGGATGCTGTCAGGCCCTGATAGGTTACGGTTATGGTTTTTTCGCCAACGGTACTGGAATCCATCCCGCTGAGGGTGTAGTCCCCTTTGCCCAGGATGAATTTCACCCCTTTGCCGTCTACGGCAGACACACGGAGCCCTGCCGTATCCAATGCTTCGCCCAGGCGGTAAGTTTTCTTGGTAGGCCCGCTGGTAATTTCCAATCCCACCATAACGGTGACCTTCTTCGCGGCTTCCTTCAAGCGGCTGCCAGCCGCCAGCAAATCCTTATCTGCCGGGCTAGCCTGCGCCAACAGGCCTTCTGCCGCAGAGAGGGCTGCCGTAAACGCCGCCCAGCCTTCCCCGGAAACTTGTTCCGGCTTTTCTGTGATATCCCGATAGGTATCATACAGTTCCTGCAGTTCTTTCTTGGCGTCATAAGAAGCGTCAAGCACTTCCACCTGCATTTCAAAGGACTTATTCCGGAATTCGTCTACCAAATCCCGTTCTTCCACCAAATCCAAAACCGGGTCGCCGTCTATGTCAAAATGCACCCGGCGGATGCTGGCGCTCCTTGTGCCCCGGTCCCATTTTGCATGGTATGTATTGTACACAGTCCCATCATCGTCATAAATATAAGCATTATGCCCCGGGCCGTATTGGTTCTCCACAGACCAGGAGGTAAGGATAGGGGAATTCCCCTTGCGCCAGGAAGCCGGATTCAGCAAATCGCTGCCTGCTGCGGCTGTCATCATGCCCACGCAGTAGGTGTGGTCTGTTGCGCCTCCGGAGAAAGTCATGTAAATCTTGCCATCCCGCTGGAGCACAAAGGGCCCCTCTACTACAAAGGTATTATTGTTGTCCCAGCCGTAATCAGGCTTGCAGATGCATACCCGATCGCTGGTAAGTTTCCATGGTTCGTTTTTATTTACAGTTGCAATATAGAGCCAGGAGCCGTTGTCTACAGGATGCCGCTGGCGCTGTGCCCAGACGACGTAACTCTGATCCCCTACTTCAAAATAGGTCATATCCAAGGTAATCCCCTGGCTATTGGCATCATAAAGGTTGCTGCCGTCCTGGGCCTTCACGCGGATAGGCCTCTCCCAGTCGGCAGTTTTCTTGGGGTCCCCGCCTTCCTTGAGGCGCATCACATGGGACTGCACCCCAGACCAGTCCGTCATGCTCCCTGCAAAGAACACGTAGAGCCTCCCTTCAATCACATGCAGTTCCGGGGCCCAAAGGCACGCCTTAAACAGATCCGGATAAGAATTCCCATCCAGCAATAGGGTCTCGCTGGAAGTTTTAATCCCCTCCAAGGTATCGCTTTCCCGGATATAGATCCTGCCCTGCCCGCTTTCATCTGTAGAGATAAAATAAAACTTCCCATTGTATTTCGCCATTTCTGGGTCTGGGCGGGCATGGAACAAGGGGCTGCTGTTGTGGAAAGTGGGCTGTGTCACCTTTCCTTGTACTTGGTAACTCCCTGGCGTATCAAAAGAAACGCCGGACAAATCCCACTGCACTTTTTTGCTGGCCGCAGAACCGTCGTTGTAATAAGCCGTAGCCCGTACCTCTTCCACATCGGCCGCGCTGCGGGCATACACGGTATCTGGGACAGACACATCCGTATTCCAGAGCTTGCTAAGTTTATTTTTCAGCTTTATGCCTTTGGCATGCTCCAAAGGCAGCAGGTTTCCTGGATTCGTGCCAGAAAGGCCCATATTGGCCCTGCGGATGGATACTGGCAACGTGCTCTCTGGTTTAGAGGCCTGGCTGCCTGCCTGGAGGCTGGGCAAGGTATTCTGGTAATAATTCCCAGCGCCGTCATTCCATGTGATGCGGTAAACATCTTTGCCTGGATCGTACTCGCAGACCGGTTCGTTTACAGCGGCTGACGCATGCAGCTCAACAAACCCAACTTCATCATAATTTATCAGATCCTCGCTGGTATAGAACATGACAGAAGAAGCTTTCGCGGAATCTTTGCCGCCATTTTCCTCTGTGCGCACCGCCACGACGCCGTAGCCCCCATCCTTCGTGTAGAAGAGGTATGGGTGCTTTAAGCCCTTTGGCGTAAGGGTCGTATTGGCATTGCTCTCCGCGCGCATGAACAGCACCCCATAGTCGTCATGGAGGGGGAGGAAATTGCCCTTGCCGTCCTCGCTGTAAGCCAAAAACATGCTGCGGGCCAGCTTATTCACCATGTCGCCGGATGTATTCCGGGTATAGGACTGCACATAGGCCGCATCCCGCCCAAACAGCTGGCATCGGAAGGTTTTCTCTGCCGTCTGGCCGTTGGAGGATAAGACAGCCTTCAGCGCCACCTCCTGCTTGCCGTCAAAATCCGGCACAATCCTGCCATCGCTTTGGACAGCGCTGCTCCCGCTCCAGGAGATGGACACACCGCCAGAATTTATGGGGAGCACGGTGCTTGCGTCCAGCACATAAGGCGCCTGCAGATGCTCTGCCACATAGGCAAGGGAGCCGCCAGCCGGAAGGACTGTAATCTGGAATTCCTTCGTACGCTCCGCCTGCCCCAGGGACAGGGTTGCCGTCAGCGTAACAACCTCCTGCTGCGCCGGCAAGGTTACCTGGCCATCCCCCGAAATGACATCCTCTTTGTCAGAGGCCCACTGGATGCTGGCGCCGTAAAGCTGGGCGGGCAGGTCTAGCTTCTTTGCTTCCATAACCACGCCGTTGTCCGTCTGGCCGGCCAAAGACAGCTGGTTGGAAATTTCCGGAAGGAGGGATTCCTGCACCGGCTGGCTAATCTGGGTGGTATCAAAATAAAGCTCCTGCACCTGGGCGTCGGACATAGCCTTGCCATACACCTGGAGATCCTGGAAGCTGCCGGCATAAGTGGTATCCTCCACATAATTGGAACGCCCGATATAAGCCTGGATTTCCGTGCCGAAGTCTGCTACCTTCTTGGACTTGGCAGCTTCCCCCACTTTCTGCCCATTGATATAGCCTGTTACGGATGAAGCTGTCAGGACAGTGGTATAGTGCACCCACTTCCCTTTATAAGCCTCCGTACCGCCTGCCACCACGCCTTTTTCTGAATTATAAGGCGTACCGCTGTTATTGGAGTCTGTAAAAACGGACTTAAACAGGCCGCCGGGGTTTGTCGGGTTAAACAGCCAATAATTCAAAGGCATGTTGTTGGATTGGGGCGCCGTACCGAAGAACAATGCGGCATAATTCCCCTTGTCGGTTGCGCTCTTTATCCATACGGAAATGGTAAGCTCCTCCCTGCCTGCAAAGATACTGCCTGGGAGGGACACATAAGACGCATCCGAAGCGCTGGTCTTTTTGCCTCCGGGAAGCGTCAGGCCTTCGCCCCAGGCGGCTGCCCCGTGTACTTCGCCGTTCTTGTTATTGCCTGAAATATCGTTGGCATCCTGGATTAGGGGATACCTAGCCAAGAGTGAGGCATCCCCTGCCTGGGCTTCTGGCCCGGCCTGTACCTGCTGCATCGGTATGCCGGTAACTACCAGCAGAAACGCTAACAGGAAAGAAAAGATGCGCAAGTTAAACGTCCGCTTTTGCTGCATAATTAATCCTCCTTGTGTGGGAATGGGTGAATAAGTGATATGATATAGGACCTAATTCTATTATATTGGAAACGGAACGGTTTTCATATGGAATATCTATTGTAAATTCAGCCATTTTTTATAGGCCCAATCAAAGCGGGCATGGCTTTCTTTACGAAGGGAAATAGCAGGGCAGCCCCTTGGATCCCTTCCTCCAAGAGGCTGCTCTTTTCCCCTCTGTGCATGCCTGCCGCATCGGCCCATCGGGCCTTAACTGCAAGGCCTGCGCCTATTTTACCGTGATCTTAATCTTTGCCTTCTTGCCGTTAAAGGCCTTAGCCGTGATTGTGGCGATCCCTTTCTTCACGCCCTTCACCTTTCCAGAAGCAGACACGGTTGCTACCTTCTTGTTGCTGGTGCTGTAAGTAATCTTGTTGCTGGCCGTATTCTTCGGCAGCTTCACCTTCAGCTGGTATGTTTTGCCCTTCTTGACGGCCTTCTTCTTGGCATTCAGCGTGATCTTAGAAGGCGCTTTCTTCACCGTTATCTTGCAGGCAGCCTTCTTCCCCCCTGCTGTTGCGGTAATCTTTGCCGTACCGGCTTTCTTGGCCGTTACCACGCCCTTTGCGGATACCGTGGCAACACTTGTTTTGTCAGACTTCCAGGTTACCTTCTTGCTGGTAGCGTCCGAAGGCGTTACCTTTGCCTTCAAAGTGAATTTCTCTTTTACGCCCAAGGTCAGTTTTGTCTTGCCCAGCGTTACTTTCTTCACAGCAACAACAGCTGCCTTAACGGTTACCTTACAGGAAGCGCTCTTGCCATTTGCCGTGCGGGCAGTTATCGTGGCAGTACCTGCCTTCAATGCTTTGACCGTCCCATCCTGAGCCACGGAAGCAACCGTAGGGCTGCTGGATTTCCAGGTCAGGGCCTTATCTGTGGCATTGGACGGGGCAACCACTGCCTTTAACTTCTGCTGCTGTTTCACAGTAAGGGTCAGGCTCTTCTTATCTAATGTTACGCTTGCAGCTTCCACTACAGCTTCCTTGACCGTTACGGTGCAGGATGCGGATTTCCCGTTGGCTGCCGCCGCCGTGATAACAGCTTTCCCAGCTGCCTTGGCTGTCACTTTGCCATTTTCCACGCTTGCCACGCCTGGGGCGCTGCTGGACCAGCGGATGGATTTGTCTGTGGCATTTGCAGGCAATACCGTTGCCTCTAGCGTTGCGCTAGCGCCGGCTGCAAGTTCCAGGCTTGTTTTATTTAAGGTTACGCCTGTCACTTCCACATTGCCTTCAGAAGGCATTTCCACTGCTGGCACGCCTTCTAAGGTAGGCGTAACCACCATTTCGCCTTGTTCATCAAATGTGATTTCATCTACACAGGTCTCGCGGTGCACGCCAAGGCCGTCGCCGGATGTAAAGATATCCAGCGGGGTATAGAACCTGTGGTAAGCCATGAAGTACCTGTCCCTGCCGGCTGCGTCCTTTACGTGGACAACGGACTGATGGGCAGAGCCCAGGATATTCTTGCCCTCATCCTTGCTCAGCAGGTTCTTTTTCTTTAAGGTTACATTTACTGTCCCGTTCTCCTGGAAAAGCTTGTCGCTTACCCCATAATTCACATGGTAATTGGGGCTGTTGGCGTCGTCGCAGGACCAGGTCCAATGGTATTTGCCGTCCTTCTTTGTCACGACTACGGATTCACGGAAATCTGTCAGGCCGTTAATCCGCTTGATGCTCCCTTCCTTAATGCTCATCATGTCTTCATTCAGCTCTGCAATCACTGCGCTGCCATTCCCTACGAGCATATAGGAAGTCCCATCGTCATCCGTAAAGATGGAGGGGTCGATTGCCTGGCCGACACCGGCTCCTGCTGCATCTGTCATAGCCTTGGTCAAGAGGGCGGATCCCTTATCCGTATAAGGCCCCTGCGGCTGGTCTGCCACTGCTACGCCAACGGCTGACTGCCCGTTTTCAAATTTGCCGCAGTAATAGAAATAGTATTTGCCGTTCTTCTCTTCAATGGTAGGAGCCCAGGCGCTGCCCCCTACAGCCCATGGGGAGGTGGCAATCTGGATGCCCTGGTCATTTGTCTCTGGGGTCTGGTCTGCAAGTTTCAGGATAACCCCTTCATCCTTCCAATTTACCATATCTGGGGATGAGAAAGCATGGAACACCGTCCCGCTCCAGCCCGGATAACCATCCGTGGTCGGGTAAATCCAGAATTTCCCATCAAAATAATCAATATCTGGATCCGCATACTGGCCCGGCAGTACGGGGTTGTTGCTGAGGATAGGCTTCTTGATTG
Source organism: uncultured Lachnospiraceae bacterium (assembly GCA_910588965.1). Lineage (GTDB taxonomy): Bacteria > Bacillota > Clostridia > Lachnospirales > Lachnospiraceae > Petralouisia. The sequence continues at coordinate 15,421 of CAJUSO010000045.1, forward strand.
TCCATGTCTCTGCCTTGCCGCCCCGTTCCATCACAATCTGGACGTCATTGGTAAGATCCATCTTTGCGCCGTTCTCAAACACCTGGCTGCCTACTTTAAGTACTACATCGCCTACGAGCTCAAACTTTACCGGAACCTCTGCAAGGTCTGCGTGCCTGCGGACATAAGGCTGGATTTCCTTCTTCGTGCTGTCAATCAGTGAAGTAATAGCTGTATGGTTATCTGTCCCCCGATACCCTAAGGCTTCGTCCCTGGTGGGAGCTGAACCCACTACTGCTGCAGAAACAGCTGGCAGCGTGCTTACGAATGGGGCTGCAAGCTCTTTCACCTCCGCTTCGCTGCTGGCCTTGTTCTTAATCCGGAAATTGTCAATCCACCCCTTGCAGTACTCGCCGTTTTCCCAGTTTGCCTTCCCAATCTGGAGGATGCCGGCGGCGCCCAGGATGGCTGGCAGCTGATAGCTATTCGCTGCTTCGGCCTTCTTCTCACCATTTAAGTAAATCGTAGATTTTGTCTTTGTGATGACAATATCCACCCTGCTCCAGCCGCTTCCGGTCTGGACGCTTGGATTCGACGGCCTGCTCCCGCTGTTGTTGTAACGCTCTAACGTCGTCGTGCCCCCGTTCGCCAGGATGCCCAGGTATTTCTCATGCGTGTAGTTCGGTGCGCTGCTGTTGGGCGCTGCATACATTACCCAGTTCGTCTCCGAACGGTCTGGCTTAAACTCATAGGAAATTGTCATTTCGCTGACGCCTGCCAGGAGGCTGCCGCCGTCCTTGTCTGTCACTGTCAGGAAATTGGTATTGCTGCCGTCTAAATACAGGGCTTTCCCAGCCTCTTTGTTATAGCTGTCCTGTAAGGTGTAGCTGCCGGAGGCTTTGGCATTATCACTGGCAAATCCCTTCGTGCCGCCGCCTAAATCCGCCTCTGTATCGAAGTCGAAATCTGCCAGGATTTTTTCCTCTGTCTCATCCTCGCCGAACCCGTACTTCTTCATGATTGCCTTATATTCTGCATCGGAAACCGGCAGGATAGTGCCATGGCGTTTCTTTAAAGCCCCGAAATCCACATCCGTAGCTGGGGACCAGCTGTTTGTGGTCATGTCCGCCAGGTCTGTGGTACGGAAAGGCAGATAGCCTCTCCCCTCTGCATACTGGTCGCACATCAGGCCCCAGGTACGCACCGGGTTACCATCCTTATCCTTCAGCCAGTCATCCTCACAGTACTCAAAGAACTCCGGCCCTTCCAGTTTCGCGCCGCTGTAATTGTCGTTGTTAAAAATGCTGGACAAAGTCCCTATAATTTCCCATCCGTCATAGATAGACTTGCTCTTCTCAATGGTAATCTGCCCATCGCCGGAAGCGCGGTAATACGTTTCCGTGGTGTCGTCATAAATCATCGTGGTGTCGATGATAGAATGCTGGCGGTCAATCCAAAGCACCGGCTCAGAGAACGTATAGAAATCCCTGGTAACCGCATAGTACATATTGGTACGGTCCCCAAGCTTATTGCTTTCATCCGAAGCCGTTGCCCAGTACACCACGTAATTCCCGGTATCTGGGTCATAATATGCCTCTGGGGCCCATGCCATCCCTGCCCCTGGGATCCTGGAGGCTACATCCACTAAACGCGGCTCCGTCCATTCTACCAAGTCCGTAGATTCCCAGATCACCAGGTACTTGCTTCCCTTGGTCGTGGCCTCTGCATTGCCCCAGCCGCCCCGGCGGTTGATGCTCAGGTCCGTGGCAATCAAGTAGAATTTATCCCCGTTCTGGGAACGGAGCAGGTATGGGTCGCGGACGCCCCCGTCGCCGCCTTCGATATTGGAAGCATCCAAAGCCGGATTGCCGCTGGCTGTCATGTCTGTCCATTGGCTGCCATCCTCACTGGTGGCAAAATAAATCTGCTCGTCTGTCCTGCTGCCTTCTGTCCCGGTAAAATGGGCAAACAGGTATGAAGTATTTTTCTCCTGCTTCCTCTTTTCCTTTACCGTAACGGTAATCGGCTCTGCCTGCCGGCTCACCTCCCCGCTGCTCACCGTTGCCTGCAGGGTAACCTGCACATCGCCCTGCCCAGGCTCTGGGCGGTTTACAATACCTGGCTCCTTCTTGCCGTCTGCGCTTGGGGCTGCCGTAACAACCGCGGTATTGCTGGACGTCCAGGTAACGGATGCTTTCTTTTCCGTGCCGTCCACTTCGATTTCATTTGGCATGTAGATATTATCACGGATATCATCCTTGTTCGGCATAGCCTGGAGTTTTTCCAAAGCCTTCTGCACGATAACTGCGTCTGCTTCTTCCTGGGCTACCGTCACCTGGAATTCCTTCGTATCTGAAACGCCGCCTAAGGAGATGGACGCGGTTAATTTTACAGTCTTATCTGCATCTGCAGCCCTTTTTACCACTGCCATGCCGCCGTCAATGGCTATAATACCCTCATCTGCCGAAACCCAGGTAATGTTACAGCCCCTCTGCCCCTTGGCAGGAAGGGCGAAATCCTGGTCTGCCCGGAGGCCTTCCAGATCCAGCTTTAATGCCTCCTTGTCTGCCTGTACCATCTGGTCCAGCACTTCCGGCGGACAGATTTGCCCGACTTCTAAAGCCTGGTTATATATCTGGAAGTTATCAATCCATCCTTTGGTGTATTCCCCGTTCCCCCAGTTGGCCTTGCCAATCTGGAAAATGCTCTTATCGCCTAATATCTCGGATAACGGCACCTCACTGGCAGCAACGGACATTTCCCTGCCGTTTACATAGAGGGCCGTTTCCTTCTCTGTAAATACTACGTCTACATGGGACCAATCTGTCCCGGTGGCTAAAGACGCCGTTGGGAACCTGCCGTTACGGTATCTTTCGATTGTGGTCCTACCGCCATTAATCAATGCGCCGATATAGGTCTCTACGCCATTCTGGCTATTCTCATTCGGCGCAGCATAAAATGCCCAGTTGGTGCTTGTACGGTCTGGCTTGGCATCGAAGGAAACCGTCACATCCTCCAACCCGGTCAGAAGGCTTGTGCCATCTGCCTTCTTAAGGCTCAGCCAGCTGGCAGAGCCATCCAGGTACAGAGCCTTGCCGTTTGCCTCATCCCTGTCCTGAAGCTGCACGGCGCCGTTTATGGCTGCCACCACATCCCCAGATACAAATTTGCCATCCTGTGCCTCTGTGTTAAAATCAAAGGACGCCATAGGCTTTGGCATCTCTCCCTGCACTCCCGCAATGATGATACGGAATACCTTAGAATCACTGATGCCGCCTAAGGCTGCAGTGGCCATAAGCTGCACTTCTTTATTGCCGCCTGTAGGCCTTGTTACCGTGGCCTTACCGTCTGCAATGGCAATATAAGCCTTGTCCTCCTCACGGCATGTCCAGGTAATCTGGGAATTGCCTGCACCTGTTGCCGGCAGCGCAATATCCCCGCTTGCAATCCTGGGAAGGCTGATATCTGCCAGCGTCTGTGCAACCGCTTCTGATACTGGCACTGCCGCTGTAATAGAAAGCTTCGGCGCAAATTTGCCGCCTGTATATACGAAAAAGCCGCCAACCACTGTCTGCAGGCGGTAAACCGCATGGGCGTCCCCGTTTGCCAGAGATTCTTTCAGCCAGTCCGTCACATCAAAAACCACCTTCTGGTCCTGCGCTGCATAATTGTGATAAGTAATCCACGCATCCCCATATACCGTCTTATCTTTGCTATAATCATCATCCTTTGCCGGGAAGGTTGCCCCTGGCGCATCTTGGGCATTATCATCCTTCATGCCCTCATACTTATCTGCCGCAACCTGGAACAGGGCCGCCTTGGTTTCTGTCCCATTGCTCAGGCGGTCGTTGCCGTCAAAAATAGTAATTTCCACGGTTGCCCTGGAAACCTTTGCCGCATCAATTTGGGGCAGTGCAAAGGCCATTGCGGCAACCCTTGCGCTGCCTACATTTTGGTCGCCTTTCCCGGTTTCCCCATCCACAAAGGCCGCAGCTTTCACTGTGCCTTCTGCCGTCTTCTCATTCGTCCCAACCAGAAGGGATTCTATCCCGTCTGTCCCTTCTTTTGCGCTTTTGCTTCCTGCTGTCACATATTTGCTGCTGCTTATGCCCTTGGTCACCTCAACAGATGCTGCATCCCGGGCCTCTGCCGCTTGGGCAGCCGATGCAGGAAACATGGTGAATACCATAGCAACCGCCAACAGCGCTGCCAAGTACCGTCTCACTTGATGCTTCATTTTGCGCCCTCCTACTTTATGTAATATTTGTATCCGGTTTGTGCAGATTGCCCCTATTTTCCTGGAAACCACAAAAAATAGAGCTAATATACACAAACCTTCCCTTCAATATTATAAAGAAACTGGGCAAATATTTCTATGGAATTTTTTTTGTTTTTTTGTACTTTTTTACAGGAACCTTATTCCTTGGCGCTTCCTTCTGCCGCCACCTGGAAGCCTGCCCCTTCCAGCAGCCTGCGCGCCTTTTCGGCATTCTGCACACCTTGGATTTCCATATACCCGCCTTTGGCGCTGGCTGCTTTCCCGAATACCTCTTGCATCTGGCTCTGTTCCATACAGATTTGGGCGGCAGGGTCTTTCAGGATGCCGCAGATCCTGGCTTTCCTGGCATGCCCCGTTTCATCCGTTATGGTTAACTCTAATTGCGGATAGCCCTGCTGCCATTTTTCAATCTGCCCCTTGGTCGGGGCGTAACCGTTCCGGTCCAAAAAGGAAGCGAAGCATTCTTTCCCCACAAAAAGCATGGCTGTATTGCCTAACCGGATTTCCGGCTCTGCCGTTTCCCATTCCAGGGGGTATTCCCCAAACGCAACCCCCATAAGCTCCGTTTCCATGGCGTATTCCCCCAACGCTATGTTTACCGTAACCGTGTCTGTTGGCAGGAATAAGGTAATCCCAGGCAGTTTCCCAAATTCCTCTACCACCTCTTCTGTCAGGCTGCCGCCTGCCTGGATGGACATTTTGCACAGTTCCTGGCTCTGCTGCCAGGCCTTTGCTTTCCCTGCCAGGAAAAAAATACACAGGGCAGCGGCTCCTGCTGCCACGATATCCTTATAGATATTCCGCTTTTCCATATCCCTACCATCCATTCCTACAAAACCATCAGGAAGCTTCCATCCCCATGCGCTGGTAATGCTTCATGCGCAAATACAGCCAGGCAATCACAAGCGCCATGGCCGCCGCCACAAGGATTATAATTGTTATCCACCATTGGTTGGTCTTTTCCGGCTCTTTTTCCACCTTCAGTTCCACAACCTTGGGCTTCTTAATGGAGGTATGCACCTTTTGGCTCTGCTCGATGGCCTTGCCTTGCTCATCTTCATAAGAAAAAATAACCGTGCCAATGGTATCCCCATACTTCTCCCCGCCCCCTTCTATGATATTCCCATCGGCATCCATATCCAACGTCCCGGCAAATACTGGGATCTCCCCATCCAAAGACGTGCCTGCCTCCATATTTCCCAGAAATAATTCCTTTTGCGGGAACAGGCCTTTTCCTTCCAGGCGCACTTTCGCATTATAGATTACAGCCAGCCCCGTGTTCTGTACCTGGAAGGCCAAAGAACCCGTATCCGACTCATAAATGCTCTCCGGGAACGTAAGGCTGGCCAGTTCTGCCTGCTGCACCTGCCTCACAGGCAGGCTTAGGCTCTCTGCCGCATTGTAGGCCGTCCCCTTCCTGTCCTCATAGTCAAACTGCAGCTGCAGGGAGGCTGCTTCCGCGGCAGCTTTCCTGCTTACGGTAATATTCTGGGACAGATCCAGGGACTGCCCTGCTGCTACCCGTTCAAAATACCAGGAAGCTTTTTCAAAGGAAAGACTATCGGCCTCACAGAGCAATGTAATTTTAAGGTTAAAAATCGGCTGCCTGCTGCTGCAGTTTTTCACCTCCACGGCCCACAGGCTGCTCTCCCCCGCCTGTAAGGCCATCCCTTGCAGGCTGTTGCTTACAACCATAATCCTGGGCTGGTGGACGGTTTCCTCCTGCTGCACCGATTCCCCCAAAGGCTGGGAGGCTCCTGTATCCGGCAGCACTGGCTCTAAGCTGCCCCCTCCCTCTTCTGGCACACCCGCCTCTTCCCCTTCGGCGGAAGGCTGCGGCCGCCCATCGCTGATTTCCACATATACCGTAAAATCCTGCTGCACCACCCCCTCCCCTGTCTGTGCCTGCACAAGCAAATGCAGCGGGTATTGGCCATTGACACGGTCTTTTTTCAGCTTTAGCTTGCACTGGTAGAGATATACCCCGTCCTCCGATTCCTTCACCCTCTTCTGGTAATTTTTGTAATAAAAGGGGCTGTTTTCTTCTTTTTCAAAAGATACCCCGACCTGGAGCCGATGGTTTTCCACCTCCATTTTGGCAAGGAATGGAACCACAAGGGTCATGGTATCCTTGTGGATGGCAGGCTCATATCCCTTCGCAAAGGAAGCCCCCATCCCCTCATACCTCCGGTTGGCGTCAATGGCAATCATGCCTTGTGCCTGGGCCGGAAGGGGGAAAAGCAAAAAGAGGCAGAGCAGGCCAAAGCAAAGAGAGGCAACCGCCCCAAGACGCCAACCTCTGCAAAGGCTGCCTCCTGGCATGACCCTTTGTGCCATAACTTTCTGCCTATCGCTGCTTCCTGGCATCCCCCTTTGTACCATAACTTTCTGCCTATTGCTGCCTCCTGGCATTCTCCCTTGCCCCATACGTTTCTGGCCATTGCTTTCTATGGCTATAATCCTCTGGCTACCGCTGCCCCAAGCGTTATGCCTTTGCATCCTTTTATCCTCCCCCCACTCTTGGTTTATGGAAGCAGACACCCTATCTTCCCCTCCCCAATCATATTTTACTTTTTCCCCTAGCCTGTTATATTTGCTTTGCAATTTGCTCACATCCAATTCCTCTTGACATTTATTCTGCGGCCTGCCATATCCCCTTTTCCTTGGGAACTGCAGCTTCTCCTTCATCTGCGGCAACCTCTTCCCGCTATTTTCTGTGTCCCTTATTTTTCCCGTATCCTGCCGCCGTCCATTTCATAGACTTTATCGCATAAAATCCGGATATCCTCGCTGTTATGGCTTGCTAGGATAATGGTTTTCCCCTGTCCTTTTAATTCCAGCAGCAGTTTGCGTATATCTGCCACGCCGTGTTTATCCAGCCCGTTAAACGGCTCATCCAGTATTAAAAATTCCGGGTCTTCCATGATTGCCTGGGCAATCCCAAGCCTTTGGCGCATCCCTAAGGAGTATTTCGATACCGGCTTTTTCAGCCCTGGGTCAAGCCCTGCTTTCCTGATGGCAGCCTGGATGCCTTCCTTGCCAACCTTCCCCTGCAGGCCTGCCAATATCTCCAAATTCCGCATCCCGCTTAAGTTTGCCAAAAAGCCCGGCGTCTCGATTATCACCCCGATGCGTTCCGGAAAATCAATATCAATGCCAATCCGCTTCCCGTTCACGCGGATCCTGCCATCCGTCACTGGAAGGAAGCCGCAAATGCATTTCATCAGCACGGTTTTCCCTGAGCCATTATTCCCAGAAATGCCATACACCTTCCCCTGCTCCATCGCAAGGTTAACATCATCCAGGACCCTCTCTTCCCCAAACTTTTTTGTCACATGTTCCACCTCAATATAAGCCATCCCTTACACCTCCCGCAGCCTTACATACAACGCCAGCCCATGCAGAAGCATCACCACTGCCGAAAATACCCCTAAAAATACCCAGATCCCACTCCCATCCGTCCCCCAGTCCTGCTCCGCTGCCACCCATTCTGCCGGATACATCGCATACATCCCCGCAAAATAACGTTCTTTCAATATAACCAGCAAGTAATAACAGACAAAGGGCAGCCCATACGCCATATAATAATTCATAAAAACAGCTGCAAATATCCCCGCCGCCCCTGCCGCAATCCCCCCTGCCAGCGAAACCCGCAGCAATACCCCCGCAACTTCCCAAAGCTTCCCCCCATCCACACTGCCTTTAAGCTCCAGGGGATAGACAAACAAAAATGCCAATGCCAGCATCCATACACCCGCCAGGAAAAAAGGCAGGAACCCCCCCATATAAACCTGCACCGTCTTCCTCTTCATGTACTCCATCCGGTCCGTCCTGGTAAGGTACAGCTTCAGGAACCCGCTGGAGGATTCCCGCACAAACGCCGCCCCCATGGGAAGCACGCCGGCAACGGGAACCAAAAACAGCAGCACCTGCCCCTGCAGGGCCGCCTGGCAGAAATCCAGGAAACTCCCAGGCGCCAGAGGCGCTTCCATTTGATAAAACGGAAATCCCGCCGCCAGCCCCCCAAGGCAGAGAAGCGCGGCAGCCCACAGCCCTTTTTCCTGTATTAATTCCTTCATCATCTACCGTCCCTTCCTCCCCTTATCTGCCTCACAACGTCATTCTCCCGTAAAAGAGGAAAAATTGTATTTCTTTAAGATAAAAAACGACCCTCCAGCCAAAATCAGCAAAATCCCCAGGAATATCATGCAGGACTGCCCCATCGACGGCAAAACGTCATACCCAAAATCATGCATCCCATACGTGGCATGGTTCAAAGGGCTAACCCAGCCGGTAATACGCCGGATCAAGAACATCTCATACTCCTCCTTCCCCAAGATCTGGGCCAGTACCTTGGGATCGAGCAGGAACCCGAACAGACTGTAACAAAGCCCTGCACCCACTGCCGCCTTCTTCCCGGCTTTCATCTGGAAAAGCAGCATCAGAAAACCCAGCGTCAGCGCATAGCATACCAGCAGCAGCACAATCTGCAGGCTGCATCCCACTGGGCTGGTGCTCTCCATCACCTTCACTGAAGACGGCACGGACAGATCCTTCCCCATCGTGGAATAGGCCAAAAGCGCCGCCGTCTTGCTCCATATGTTCCCCACAAAGGTTTTCTGCATGCAGAGCAGGCTGGTCACCAGCAGCACATACCCCATATACAGCCCTGCCGCCAGGAAAATATAGAGGAACTGCGCCAGCAGCCACCTCCGTTTTTTCATACGCAGCAGCATATAGGGCGTAAAGGGGCTCAGCTTTGGCAAATCAATAAACAGTAATATCAGCAGCAGGGAGCACAGCAGGATGGACGTGGCGTCCCCAAAGGTCCAGATAAAGGGCTCAAATGCCTGCATGGAGGATTCATAATATTCCGCCACCCTCATTGCCCTGCTGCTTAAGAAAAAGCAGAGCACAAAGGAAAACAAAAACGTGATGATTACCCTCGGGTTCTTAAAAAAACCTTGGAAATTCCACCGCACGACTGCCGCAACCTGCCTTGCCGCTTCCATACCCCTGCCTCCTTCCTGCATCTTCCTAACAACGCCATACCAGCTTTCCGACTTCTGGGTATTTGCCCCATCTTGGTTTCCTCCTAACAGCGCCATACCAGCTTTCCGACTTCTGGGTATTTGCCCCATTCTGGCTTCCTTGCTGCCAGGGATTAATACCCTAATCCCCGATCGATTACCGTCCCGTCCACCGCATTAACCGTTAGGAAGCTTTGGTTTGAATGCTCCCCGGAATTCTTGCTTTCATACTCTTCGCCCTTTATATCAAACCCGCCGAAGAAATCCCACACCGGCACCAGAAGCCCTTTGTCATTCTCTGTAGACGGATCATAAATGCGGCTGTACCCCAAGGTGATTTTCCGGATATTGTATGTCCTTTGCTGCTCATAATCGGAAATATCCGCATTGGACACCTCCATCATCTGTTCATAAATTTTCATAATGCTGCCAAAATCCATCATTTTAACATTTTTTGTCTGTATTTCCCCAACCTCATAGGGGCAGCAGATTTCTACGCTCTGGATGCCGTCGTCGCCCACTACGACGTCACACCTCTCATAGCCCCAGGGCTCCAGGGTACTGTCCATATCCTCCAGCCCCCCGCCATAGGAATCCGTATAAGTCAGGGGCGCACCGTCCAATACCCTTGTAAAATGGAAATAATAGCCCCCATCAATTGCCGAATCCTCCTTTGACCAATCTTCCCCGCGGCGGAATACGGCATAATCCCATCCATACACTTCCCAATCCCAGCCCAGCTTCTTCACCGGTTCCTCCGCCATCTCCTGGGCGTCCTCCAGGGAAATGCCTGCCATTTCCTTCATGCGTTCCTCTGTCATGGTAACAGATTCGTCCCCTTCCCTGTCCAGCAGGTACTGCCCCTCCTGCCATGCGGTGTATTCCCTCGGGTCTGGCAAATCCTCGCGCTGCTTCTTGATATGAATAGTAATGCCAGGCCCAATCTCATGCTTGATATGGTATTCATAATTGCCATGGCTTGTTTCCACAATGCCCCAGAAATCCTCATCCACTGCCTTCTGTGCCTCGTCACCCTTCCCATCCACATACTCCAGGCCAAAAGAAGGCTTCACCTCTTCCTTTAAGGCCTCATCGGGCGCATTTTTCATGTCCTCTTCATCCCTGGCAATCAATGCATCAATGTCAAACATTAAATTCCCTTCCTCATCCGTCCCGTAATCATACGGATCCAGATTCCCTTCTGCCTTGTATTTCTTTAACCTGGTAATCTCCTCTTGGTAATCTTCCTTCGTCCACTCCGTATAAGAATACATATGGTACACCTTATCCCCCTCAAAAAACGCCTCTGTCACCCGGTCAATCATATCCTGGTCCGCCTCCATGGCAGATACCCCATAGGTATGCATGGCGCTGGCTTCTGGCAGGATAACTTCTGCATCCGTATTGATAACCAAAGCTCCCTCCTCATAGCTCGCTTGGTTTTCATAACGCTCTGGTGCGCCTAATAATTCCCGTAAGCGCCCTGCATCCGCCCCTTCTCCTGTCCCCTCCTGGCTCCCGTCTGCTGCGCCGCTGCTATCCGCTGCCGCATCTAATGCCTCATCTGCACTCTCATATTTCTTGAGGCTCGCCGCCCCCTTTTCCCTTACGATAGAATCCTTTGGCGTCTCCTGGCAGCCTGCCAAAAGGCTGGCGCAAAGGCACATTGCCGTAATTGCCATATATCTTTTTTTCATCTGGAACCCTCCTTATCCTCCTAATCATTAGGCAATTGTTTAATTGCCAAACCCGTTGATTTTACGGGGTTTTCTTGCTGTTT
>CAJUSO010000046.1 GCA_910588965.1 uncultured Lachnospiraceae bacterium
TACCACAAACCAGTGAGGAGTTGTTTTATTTTGTGACAAAAAGAATCCCGTATTTATGCGGGTTCTGGCGTTTCGCAAACGCCTAATGGCTGTTGGGAAAGAAAGGAGAGATTCAGACATGAGAGGAATGAAATGGAACCGCGCCATAAGCGTCCTGTTAGCAGCGATGCTGTTTGTAGGCTTATGGCAGCCGGCCGGCATGGCGCGTGCGTGGGCAGCGCAGGACGAAGGCCTTCTGGCCGGGACGGAATTGCTGGCGCATTATGAATTTACAGAAGGCGGGAAGGATTCTTCCGGGAATAACAACAATGCGGTGATTGGCGCAGGCGTAACGGTAAAAGACGGCGTTGCCTCCCTCCCGGGCGGCAGTGCAAACGGCTCTGCCTTTATTACCCTACCGGAAGGGATGTTTGACCGGCAGGATACCTTGACAATCTCTATGTGGCTTCGGGACAATGACCCTAGGGAGAACTGGCTGGGCGCGTTTTTCTTTGGCACGAAGAAAAACAGCAGCGGGTTCCCCACATATTACTATTATTTTGTGCCTTGTGAGAAGCAGCATAATACCTTGAAGTCTGTTATGACCACTTCCGCCAATGAGGCGAGGCCTATGGACACGGAAAGGGGGCTGCGCAACAGCATCCGCACAGAGAATTACCACGGCGTGTGGACCCACTATGCCATTGTCCTGCAGCCTGGCTCCATGACCTGTTACATTGACGGGGAATGGGTGGGGGAAGAGAAAAACCTGGCGATGAAGGTCAGCGACTTTGGCACAGGCCTCCAGTCTTACATAGGGAAATCCAATTATGACGACCCGCTTTACAAGGGGGATTTCAAGGATTTCCGCATATATAAAAATGCCTTGACGGAGGCGCAGATCAACCAGATTGTGGGGAAACAGCCCGGGTCTGCCCAATATTCCATGGCTATTGACGGCAACAAGGTTTCCAAGAAGCTGAGCAGCAGCTTATACGGGCTGTTTTATGAAGACATTAATAGCGCTGCAGACGGCGGCCTCTATCCGGAGATGGTAAAGAATTATTCTTTTGAAAATGCCTATGTGCAGAAAGGGGGCGACAATGCCTATTTCCAGCAGAACGGCTATGAGACCAGGGGGAATTATAAACTCCACTGGGAGGCTTCCCCTTCTGGGAATTTTGCCATTAATAGCGAAAGCGCCCAGGGCACGAGTGATAAATTGAATGAAAATAACCCGCATTACGCCATCCTTACGGGCAACGTCACCCTGAAAAACGGCGGCTTTGCGCCCCAGAACAGCCCAAACAGCGCGGCTATGCCGGTGAAGCCTGTGGATTTCAGTAAAAATGCAGGGACTTATACCTTTTCTGCATTTACAAAGGCGGACAAGGGCTATGCAGGGAAGCTTCGGGTGAAGCTGGTCAATGACAGCGGAACGGCCCTGACAGATGAGCAGGAGGTTTCCCTGGAGGCGGACGGCAGCTGGAAGAAGGTTTCCGCTGAGCTGACCGCTGCGGTAACCGCCAATACGAAGGGAAAACTGATGCTGTCTGTAGAAGGCGCAGGGGCAAATGACAAGCTTTCCCTGGATATGGTATCTGTGGTGCCCCATGACAGCTATGGCTACGGCAACAAGAATTATGCCTATGGCGTAGGCGTCCGCCAGGATCTGGTTGACCTAATGATGGGGCTGAACCCTAAATTTATGCGTTTCCCAGGAGGCTGTATTGTAGAGGGCTTTAACTGGGAAGGGCTTTACGACTGGAGGGACAGCGTAGGGCCTTTGGAAGAGCGCAAGAGCAACACGAACCGTTGGGAGAACTGGAACAATCAGAACCGTACCTGGGGCTATATGCAGTCTTATGGGTTTGGCTACCATGAACTTTTGTCCTTGTGTGAGGACTTTGGCATGGAGCCCTTCCCGATTATGAGCGCTGGCGTCCTTTGCCAGTATGAGACGAACGGCGTAAATGCAAAGACAGGGGACGGCCTGCAGTATTTTGTGGATATGGCTACGGATTTGCTGGATTACTGCTGGGGCGATGCCGCTACGAACCCCTGGGCGGCCAAAAGAGCCCAAAACGGGCATCCAGAACCATTCCAGCTGAAATACCTGGGCATTGGGAATGAAAACGCCAAGGAAAAATATTTTGATAATTTTGATGCAATTAAGGCAGCAGTGGAACGTTATGCCAATGCGAATTATCCAGGGCATGAGCTTCATATTATCTCCAGCGCAGGGCCAAATGCCGGCGGCCCGGATGGGAGCAGCACGTTCCACTATGCCTTGGAGTATGCTTATGACCGCCTGGGGCAGACCATGCCGGGGCAGACTTTAGTGGATGAGCATTATTACCAGTCGGAAAGCTTTATGTATAACCAGTCAGACCGTTATGATTATTATGAGCGGGTAGGCCAGGGCGGCAGCAATATTTTTGTAGGCGAGTATGCGGTAAGGGGCAATAACCGTTATAATACGGCTTTGGCAGAGGCTTGCTATATTACGGGGCTTGAGCGGAATGCAGACGTGGTAACGAATATTTCCTATGCGCCGCTGCTGTTTAAAGTGGGCAGCGTAAGCTGGGACCATGACTTAATCTATTTTGATGAATTTAACACGGCAAAATCCACAAATTATTATGTGCAGCAGATGTTTGCCAACAATTACGGCACGGATCTGGTTGAGACAGAGCTTGCCTCCTCCGAGAAGGATTTTTCTAATTATGGAAGCCCGGTCCTGGGCGGCAGCTCTGCGGCAGGTTCCATTGACAAGGTGACTGTTTATGGCAAAGACAACCAGGTCATCCTGGAGGATGACTTCAATGACGCATCCAACCCCAATGGCTGGGCGCAGTTTGGCAGCGGCAGCGGGTTTACCATCAGTAATGGCCGCCTGAATTTTACAGGGACGAGCGGCATAAATGCTGTTTACCTGCCAAAGGCGGTGGAAGAGAAATGGAAGGAATTCCGCATTGAGGTGGAGGGCTTAACAAAGACGTCCGGGAGCGGCGGGTTTGTGGTTGGCGCAGGCCATGGGCAGCAGTATTATTGGTTCCATATCGGGAAGGACGGGGCAGGGGCTTCTATGGAAGTGACACGCCCAGAGCGGAATTCGTCCAACCTGACGACGAAAACCCTTGGGAATAATTACCCGAACAAGTATTATAATACAGGCGCTGTCACAAAAATCCAGGCAAATGACCCGATGGCGGCCAGGTTTAATTTTGGCGTGGGGCATAAGTTAGAAGCTAGCTATACCAGTACAAATGTCAGCAGCGAAGATACGGCGAAGTATGATTTCTCCAGTGAGCTGAACCAGTACCAGACAGATATTTACCAGGTTGTAACGAAGGATGCTTCCAATGTATACATTAAGCTGGTGAACCCGGATAAAACGGCAAAGGATATCCAGTTAAGCTTTGCAAACCTGGCGCACTTGGGCCAAGCGGAGGTTACCGTATTGACTGGCGGGCTTAACGAAGCCAATGCCATTGGGGATGAGAAGATTGCCCCGGCTGCTTTGTCCATGCAGATTACAGAGGACCAGCTGTCTTACAGCTTGCCTAGGTATTCTGTAAATGTAATCCGTATCCCGCTGTCACAAAAACCGGCAGTGCAAAAAGATAGCCTGCAGAAACTGGTGCAGGAGGCTTCCGGCCTGAAACCTTCCGTTTACACAGAGGGATCGTGGGATACGTTTGCCAAGGCCTTGGAAGAGGCCAATCATGTATTGGGGAATGCATCCGCCAGCCAGGCGGATGTGGACGGCGCTTACCGTAAGCTTGCGTCCGCAGTTGCCTCCTTGGTGAAGCGGCCTGCCATTTCAAAACCTGAGCTGCAGGCGCTCATCCAGAGTGTGTCAGGCCTGAAGTCTTCCCATTATACGGCGGAATCCTGGAAAAAGTTTGCTAAGGCCTTGGCCGACGCCAAGAATGCCCTTGCAAAGGCAGGCCAGGACCAAGATTTGGGCAATGAGTATAACAAGCTGAAAGCAGCTAAATCTTCCCTAAAGAAGAAGCCCGCACAGCCCAACCCCACGGGCGTGAAGCTCAATGCAGGGAAAACTTTAAAAATCGGCAAGGGTGAAAGCTATACCCTTAAGGCATCCGTAAAGCCTTCCAAGGCGTCCCAGAAGGTGTCCTGGAAATCCAGTAAAAAGTCCGTTGTATCTGTGAAGAATGGGAAAATGAAAGGATTGAAGACAGGAAAGGCTGTTATTTCCGCTAAAACGCCCAATGGGAAAATCGCAAAGTGTACGGTCACCGTAAAGAATGCGCCGAAAAAGCTCAGATTAAATGGGAAGAACAATCAGAAGACATTGAAAAAGGGCAAGAAGTTCCAGATTAAGGTGGTATTCCCCAGCAATACCTATAGCAATAAGCTGACATACAGTTCGAATAATAAGAAGGTAGCAACGGTTTCTTCGAAGGGTTTGGTAAAAGCAGCAAAGAGAAAGGGGACGGCTGTGATTACCGTAAAGGCTTTTAATGGGAAGAAAGCAAAGCTTACCATCAAGGTGAAGTAGAAGGGCAGCCCCTGGATTCCGAAATGTTTGCAAGGCCTTTGGCGAAAGGGAGATGGGGGCTTAGGGAGGGCATTTTCTGGTAGGGATACTGGAAAATGCCCTTTTCCCTTAAAGCTTCAGCGCCCGGTAGCGGTTCAGGCAGGCAAAGATTTCCTGCCGCCGGGGCATTGCCAGCCCGCTGGGCACAAAGCTGCCGCCGCAGACGGCTGCAAGGCCTTTTTCTTCTAGGAGCCGGTCTAGGATGTCCACGCATTCCGCCAGGGTTTTCCTGTTGTCGAACACCTGCAGCTGCGCATATTTTACCAGGCATCCCAGGGCATAGAGCTGTTCCGTATCGGCCAGCTGCTCCACATAGCGCAGTTCGATGGTATCATGGTTCAGCATTACGGAATCCATCCCTAAGGTCTTCATCTTGAGCCTGTCGTTTGCTTTGAATTTGTGGTCAATTTTTACAACCCTTTGGAAGGACGGCTGCCCGCCGGGGGCAATGCTTTCTTCTGGGATAGGGAAGGCTGCGGCTTCCTCTTTGGCAAAGGCAGTAATGTCCTTGGGCAGGTAGCGTTCCATTTGGATGATGCACCCCGCTTTATGGAAGTAAGAGCCGGAACTGCCCGCCACCAGGATGGTGGATATGCCATATTGGCTGTAGAGCTCCTGCACCCGGTTGATAAACGGCGTTATGGGCTCTGCCTTTGGGTGGATGACCCGCTGCATCAGCTCGTCCCGGATCATAAAGTTCGTGGCGCTGGTATCTTCATCAATCAGCAGCAGGCTGCTGCCGGATTCCATGGCTTCTATGACGTTCGTCGCCTGTGAGGTGCTCCCGCTGGCGTCTTCTGTGGAAAACCGGGAGGTGGATTTCCCGTTAGGCAGGTTGTTGATAAACATGGAAATGTCCACGTTCTTGATGCTGCGCCCATCCTCTGCCCGGATTTTCATGGCCTTGTTGTCTGTGATGACAAATTCCCGGCCGTCCCCGGCGATATGGTTATAAACGCCCAGTTCCAGAGCCTTCAGTAGGGTGGATTTCCCATGGTAGCCCCCGCCTACGATTAAGGTAATCCCTTTTTTGATCCCCATGCCTTTTAAGGGGCCGTGGTTTGGGAGCTGCAGTTCAATCTCCATGGAAGGCGGCGCCTGGAACGTGATTGCCCCGCGCATGGGCCGGTCGGATACGCCGGATTCCCTGGGCAGCACGGCGCCGTTGGCTACAAAGGCCACCAACCCATGTTTTGGGAGCTCTTTGCGGATGTAATCCTGGTCTTCGGCCAGCTGTGCTGTCTTTTGGACGGCTTCTTTGTCCAGAAGCCGGTAGAACAGGGATTTTTTCACGCATCCAGGCAGGAAGTCAAAGAGGATGCGGCTTAATTCCCGGCTGTTAATGGTCCTTCCGTTGGCTGGGAAGCCGATTTCCATACGGACAATGACTTTCCCGTCTTTTTCAATTTCACATGCGGTCCGTTCTAATATTTCCTGGCCGCACCGGCTGACGCACATCAGGCCGCTTTTGCCGGAACCCTTGGCTTTAAAGGTGAAAGCCTCAATCTGTTTTGCAAAGCCGCGGATTAGGAAATCCTGCAAGGCGACCCGCTTATGCCGTTCCCCATATAAATCTGCGGGGAAATTGGCCATTTTCCCAGGGACATGGACGCTTACCCTGGAAGGGGCGGCAAAGGGATCGCCCTGGACATGGTCGATGGAAAGCACGTATCCGTCAAATTGGTATGCTCCCCGGGTATCTTTGTAAGCCGGATATCCCTTATGGTCAATCCGGTTCAGCAATTCCCTTAAATCTGTTGATGTTTTCATAGTCCCTCCATTTCTGATTCCTTGCTGTTTTATGGACAGCGCTGTTTTCCGTCCATAATTTTACCATTTTACTAAAAATAACTCAAGAAAAATAACTTGCTTTTACAAGATTCATGGTACATAATAGTACTAGCAGAATTTTTAGGGGAGCATCTTTATGGCGGGAAAGGAATGAGGAGAATGAACAGCAATTGGGAAAAATATGGCAGGGACATCCGCAGGCTGGTAGAGAATGCCGTCAATACCCAGAATTTCCAACAGCTGAACCAGGACATTACCAATTCGGTAAACGAAGCGGTCAACGATATCCATAAAGGGATCAGGGCTGCGGGGAAAGCAGTTACGGGCGCTCCGCCTTGGCAAAAGCAGCCGCCTGCAGGGACCTGGAGGGGAAAGGGGAAGGGAAAAGAAGCCGCCCCGCAGGATAACCCTGCCAGGCCGGATCTCTTCCGGAAAAATACTTCTGTCAGCGCAGGGGGCTGGGCATTGGCTATTTGCGGCTATACCCTTAGCAGCGTGACAGGCACTGCAGTTATGGTCTTGCTCATCATCGCATTTTTCTTGGGCGCCGCCCCGATAGGCATTAAAATTGCATTGGGCATCTTACTCCCTTTATTTGCAGGCAGCAGCCTTATGGCTTGGAGGGGCAGCAGCATGCTCTCCGCCCTGAAACGGTATCGGGGTTATATTTCCGGGCTGCGCGGAAGGACATACTGCAATATCAAGGAACTGTCAGACCGGAATGGGAAATCCCCACAATTTGTCTTAAAAGATCTTAGGAAAATGATTGCCAAGGGCTGGTTCTGCCAAGGGCACCTGGACCAGGAAGCTACATGCCTGATTGTCAGCCATGATACATACCAGGAATACCAGTCCATCCAGCAGCAGCGCAGGGAGCAGGAAAGGCTGGCGCCCTGCAGCCAGGATAGGCAGGAAACCATCCAAGAGGAAGATGGGGCTGGGCAGGTGGTAGAAGAAGGCCTTTCCTATTTGAGGAAAATACAAGAGTGCAACCAGGCAATCCCTGGGGAAGAGATTTCCAGGAAAATCTCCCGTATTGAGACGCTGGTGCAGAAGATATTTGAGCGTGTAAAGGAATCCCCGGAATCCCTGGAGGATATCCATAAATTAATGGAATATTACCTGCCTACCACGGTAAAGCTGCTAGAAGCTTACCGCCAGTTAGAATGCCAGCCAATCCAGGGGGATAATATCACATCCTCTAAGCAGGAGATTGAGAAAACCCTGGACACGCTCTATGTTGCATTTGGGAAATTATTGGACAGCCTGTTTGAGGATGTAGCTTGGGATGTATCCACAGATATTTCTGTCCTGCACACAATGCTGGCACAGGAGGGCCTGACGGAAGGGGATTTCCGTAAGGGGGAATAGCTTATCCGCATACAGCCGGAAGGCATTGACAAAATACGATAACAAGATGGGAGAAAAACATGAGTGAAGAATTTAAGGATTTCACAGAAACACCTGTGCTGACCCTAGATCCGTTCCAGGGCCAGCCGCAGCCTCCCGTGCAGGTGCAGCAGGAGAAGCCTGCTGAGCCGGGATGGGATGATTCTATGCTGTCCGAAGAAGAGCGCCGGATGGTGGATCAGTTTACAAAACAGATTGATTTGCACAATTCCAACATTATCTTGCAATATGGTGCAGGCACCCAGAAAAAGATGGCGGATTTTTCAGAAAAAGCCCTGGAAAATGTCCAGACCAAGGATTTGGGCGAAATCGGCAGCCTGCTTACCGGCGTGGTGACGGAACTGAAGGGTTTTGATGCAGAAGAAGAAAAGGGCTTTTTGGGCCTGTTTAAGAAGCCTGTGAATAAGCTGAGCATCCTTAAGATGAAGTATGACAAAGCAGAGACGAATGTCAATAAAATCTGCAAGGTACTGGAAGGCCACCAGATGCAGCTGATGAAGGACGCGGCCATCCTGGATAAAATGTATGAACAGAACAAAGTATACTTCAAAGAAATCTCTATGTATATCTTGGCTGGGAAAAAGAAGCTGGAAGAAGTGCGCCGAACGGAGCTCCCGGCCCTGATTGAGAAAGCGGACCGTTCCGGCCTTCCAGAGGATGCGCAGGATGCAAAGGATTTGGAAGCGTTATGCACCAGGTTTGAGAAGAAAATCCATGACCTGGAATTGACCAGGATGATTTCCATCCAGACAGCGCCCCAAATCCGCCTGGTGCAGAATAACGACACAATTATGGTGGAAAAAATACAATCCACGATTGTGAATACAATCCCTTTGTGGAAAAGCCAGATGGTGCTGGCTTTGGGCGTGGAACATTCCGCCCAGGCAGCCCAGGCACAGCGGGAGGTGACGGACCTTACCAATGAGCTGCTGAAGAAAAATGCCCAGCGGCTGAAGGTTGCCACCATTGAGACCGCCAGGGAATCAGAACGGGGGATTGTGGATATGGAGACGCTCCGCCTGACCAATGAGTCTTTGATTTCCACCCTGGATGAAGTAATGCGTATCCAACAAGAGGGAAAGGAGAAGCGCCGGGAGGCAGAAATGGAAATCAACCGCATGGAGGGAGAGCTGAAGGCCAAGCTGCTGCAGATACACCGCTAAGCTTGGGGAAGCCAGATATTGCCAAAAGATATTGCCAAGGAATAAGCCAGATATTGCCGAAAGATATTGCCAAGGGATAAGCCAGATATTGCCGAAAGATATTGCCAAGAAATAAGTCAGATATTGCCATATTTTATTGCAGGTTTGTAGGATAGCTGTTCTGCCTGCCGCCGTGCAGCCAGGACACACCCTAAGAAAGGAGTAAGAAAAAGTATTATGGAAAAAATGAAACAATGCAGTAAAAATTTTTGGCATCTAGGAAGGAAAAAATGTAGCAGGGGAGTATCCATACTGCTATCTTTGGCATTGGTATTTGGGTTGCTGATGCCGTTCCATGCTGAGGCAGCAGGAAATGAGCCGTTTGTTGTAAAGGCGCAGCTAGCCAGCGCCCGGGATATTGAAATCTATTGGGACCAGAAGGTGGTTGGGGCGGATGCCGCAGCCAGCTTTGCGGTAACAGTGGACGGGAAGAAGATAGAGATCACAAAGGAACCTTGGATTTGGGATGAAGAAAGCTGGAGCTGGCTTCCCGGCGGGATTGTATGTTATACCACCAGGAATTCCTTCTATCCAGACAATCCAGACCAATGGAAGACGTCCATCAGCCTGCCCAAAGGGATTCCCGCAGTGTCTGGGCTGCCTGTGGGCAATAAGGATGCGGTCCTCCCAGAGATTAAGGTGGAGATTAAGGCAGGCAGCATCCGTAACGAGGCAGGGGCTTATGTACCCCAGCAGACAGTGACGGTGGATACCTATGAGCCTTTCTATCAGCAGGAAGTGAAGCTTGACTGCGGCGTGCGGGTATTGGGTTCCAAGAAGGTGCGCCCCGAGGCCATGGGAAAAGCTGCCGAAATGCTGGAAGTCCTCCTTGCCAACAAGGCTGTGGCAAAACGTATGGGTGATGCAGGATGCATGCTGGGCCTTTATGGGGAAGGGGAGATTGCTTATGACATTTTGGAGCACCGTTACGGTTATGATGAAAACCTCCTTTATGTAGAAGGGTTTGGCGGTACGCAGCTTGCCTCTATTAAGGATGCAAATGTGCTGCGCCTGGTGAGCGGGAATTATACGACGGGATACCCCAATGAATCTATCCTGTCCCATGAATTTGGCCATACCGTGCAGAATTATGGCCTGAGCGATGGGCAGAAGCAGGAATTTGAGGAGATTTTCAAGGCCTCCAGGGCGAAAGGGAAATGGGATAATTCCTATGCGGGGTCTAATTCCAGTGAATATTTTGCAACATTGACAGCCATATGGTTTAATGCGATGGACGACACCCAAAATGGGATGTGGGACGGCGTCCGCGGCCCTATCAATACCAGGGAGGAGTTAAAGGCTTATGACAGGGAAGCCTATGACTTCATGTCAGAAATATATGTCTCTGACCAATACCTGCCTGTCCCCTGGGAAAATGGGACAGTGCCGGATAATTTTACTTATGAAAGCCCAGACGAACCAGAGCCGGAGCCAGAACCAGGTCCGGGGCCAGAACCGGAACCAGAGCCGGAGCCAGAACCAGAACCAGGTCCAGGGCCGGAGAAGCCAGAGCCTGCAGCAAAGACGTTTAAGGTCAAGTTTGCCTACCATAATGGGAAGAAGGACGTTGTAAAATCCGTAAAGGAAGGGAAAAAAGTAAAAGCCCCTACAGAGCCGAAAAGGGAAGGCTATTACTTTGAAGGCTGGTATCTGAATAAGAAACCGTATTCTTTTGGCAAAAAAGTTACGAAAAACCTTGTTCTGGATGCAAAATGGAGCCAAATCAAAAAGCCAACGGTATCTTCCGTCAAGGCCAAGAAAGGAAGGAAGGCCACGATAACCTTCCGTCTCAATAATGCTAAGGCCAATGGCTGTAAAATCACTTATTCGAAAGATAAAAAATTCAAAAAATCCGTAAAGACAAAAACCATCAGCTCGAAAAAGGCCGCGAAATGGACGACGAAAAAATTAAGCAAGGGCACTTATTATTTCAAAGTCCAGGCTTACCGCCTGAATGCGAAGAAAGCCAAGATTTTCGGTAAGGCCAGCAAAACGGTTAAGGTAACTGTCAAATAACCAGAAGGCGGGACGGACATGGGAAAAAACAGGAAAAATATAAGACAATGGTATAAAGATTTAAGCTTCCGAAAGAAATTTCTGAGCATCAGCCTGGGTGTCTGTATTCTTCCTGTTTTTCTTATCCAGGTGTTTTTTTCAGAAATCAGCATACGGTCCATGAACCGGCAGATTGACGAACTGACCCGTAACAACCTCATGCAGATTTCAAAGGAATTTTCCCTAAAGTTAGAGTCTTACACAGACATCGTATACCAGGCTTATCTGGACAGGGAACTGACCCGGAGCTTGGCGCAGTACCACAGGGCAAGCAAGCGGGAGCAGGCGTCCTTATACTTTGTAATCAATGAACGGATGAAGCAATATGCAGAATCCAAAGGGGAAATCCGATGCATCAGCCTTGTTTGCAAGACTGGGGAGAGCATCACATACGACAGTGAGACAGGCTCTGCTTTAGACAACCTATGGAAGGATTATTCCGATTTGCGCCTGACGGTCCCTTACCGGATGACGGCCGGGAAGAATGAAGTTGTCCTAGTGCCCACCCAACGGTTTGCAAAGAATGGCAAGGAAGAGAAAATCTTTTTTATCGGAAAAGAATTATATGATGCGGAAAACCTGGAGGAGGGCGCGGTGGCAACCTTTATCATGGGGATATATGAAAGCGAGCTGGAAGGGATCTGCAACGGCAAAAAAGGCAGCCTTAAGCAGGGGAACAGCACGAATTTCATTACAGATGCAGGAGGGAAGATTATTTCGTTCCCGGATGAGTCCTATATTGGCAAGAGCCTGCCGATGGGAAAGGATGCATTGGGTTTTATACGGGACATAGAAATGTTCAGCGGCTGGAATTTAGACAGCATCTATTACCAAGACCCGGAAACGGGCTGGATTTTCCATAATGTATATGATGGGAATTATATTATGAAGGATGTAAAGAACATCCAGAATATCTATGCAGGCCTGCTGGCGCTGGATGTCCTGGTGGTTTTCCTGTTTATCAATTCCATCAACCATTATTTTATGACATACCTTTCCAAGATTATGGATGCGATCCATCAGATGGAGCAGGGGAACTTAAATGTCCGCCTGGAGGTAGACCGCAAGGATGAGTTTGGGCGGATTGGGGAAAATTTCAACCAGATGGCCACAGAAGTAAAGAATTTGGTCCAGGAGGTCACGGAGATATCAGAAAAGAAAAACCAGGCGGAGATTAAGGCCTTAGAATCCCAGATTAACCCGCATTTCCTCTACAATACCCTAGACGCCATAAATTGGATGGCCGTGAAAAGGGATGAATATGAAATCAGCAAAATGATCAGCGGCCTGGGGATGATCCTGCGCTACAGCATGAACCAGAGCAACCAGATGGTGGCCATCTATGAAATGGAAGAATGGCTGCAGTCCTATGTGTCCCTTTACCAGCTCCGTTACGGCAATTCCTTCGAATTCAAAATCCATGTGGAGGAGGAGGTAAAGGAACTCCGGATGTACAAGCTGCTGCTCCAGCCAATCCTGGAAAATGCCATCCTCCATGGCATCAGGGATATGGAGGGAGGCTTGCTGCGGATCGATATCGGTATGGCGGAGCAGCCTGGGAAAATCCATGTGGCCATTGAAGACAATGGCGTAGGGATGGACGAGGAGAAAATTCGTTTCTATAACCAGAGGGATGTGGAATGGACGGGGGAAAAGGGCATTGGGCTGGCCAATGTGTTTGAACGTATCGAGCTCTATTATGGGAAAGAGGGGTCATGGCATATCAGCAGCATGGAGGGCGTGGGGACGATTGTGGAACTTTTGATTCCCATCCTGGCAGAAAAAGCGACGGTATAGAAGGTGGAGAGCATGAAAATTGTGATAGTGGAAGATGAGAAGCTGATTCGGGAAGGCCTGGCGGATATGATCAAAAAGGACACAGACCATACTGTGGTCCGGGAATGCAAGAATGGCAGGGAGGGGATTGAGGCAATCCGGTCTTGCGGCCCGGATTTGGTCATAACGGATATCCGCATGAATGATATGGACGGCCTGGAAATGCTCACCGCGCTCCATGACATGGGGGAAAAGGTATGCAGCATTATTATCAGCGGCTATTCAGAGTTCGAGTATGCCAGGCAAGCCATGCGGCTAGGGGTGGAGGAATACCTGCTTAAGCCCATTTCCATTGACGTCTTACAGGAAACCTTGACACGGATGGAACGGAAGCTGTCAGAGCAAAGGAAGCGGATTGTCAAGCAGCCAGGCAATTATGTGCGGGAGTATTTTTTTGGCAGCGACCTGGAAAAACGGGAAGCGGGGCAGATGCTTTCTATCATCTTCCCAGAGGAAGAGGGGAAGGAATACGGCGTGCTCCTGGGATATTATGGGAATGCAAAGCCAGGCGCCATGAAGGAAAATGAATTCTTGCTGCGCAATGTAAAAAGCCAGTTCCCGGACATAGATTTCCTAGACGCCTGGAATGAGCAGATGCATTTTAAAATTGTCGTCCTGAAAGGGGAGCGCCAAGAAGCAGAAGAATTTATCCGTGCCTTTGACGATATGCTGGAATACGATTGGCAGACAAAGGGCAAAGAGACGCCTTGGGGGGTGGATTTCTGTGAAAGGATTTCCGGATGGAGGCAAGCTTTCTGGAATAACGAAAAAGCCCTTTCGGTATGCCTTTCCCTAGGCTGCAGGCGGGTAGTCCGGGCTTGGGAGGCTTCTTCTAGGGATACCAAAGGGTTTGACTACCCTATCCAGACAGAAAAGAAAATCATGGCGGCGCTGGGGGCGGGGGACAATGCCAAGGCAAGGGCAGGGATAGAAGAGTTTTTTGCCCAGGTGGCCAATGAGGGATACGATGCGGAGGAAATACGCCACAGCCTTGTGAAGCTGATGTCAAATATGTCAGACATGGCCAAGGAGATTAACCAGAGGGCTTTTGAGACGCTGCGGGAGAAGGACTATATTAAGGAAATGCTCCATGTCTACACAATCCGGGAACTCCAGGGGATCCTTGAAAAGGCGGGGCAGGTGATCTGTGACAGGAAGGAAAAGGATGGGATTGGCAATTATACCATTAACCGGACCCTGGAGTACATCCGCAACCATTATAAAGAGGGCATCAGCCTGGAAAAAGCAGCGGAGGGGCTGAATATCACGCCAGAATACCTGAGCATGCTGTTTAAAAGGGAAATGGGGATGAACTTTTCCATCTTTTTAAAAGAATTCCGGATTAGCCATGCCAAAAGGCTCCTGAAGGAAACAGATATGAAAATTTATGAGGTGGCGCAGGAATGCGGCTATAGCAATTCCAATTATTTTGCAAGGATATTCAAAGAAGTAACAGGCGTATCCCCAGCGGAATACCGTTAATGGGGGCTAGCTGCAGTAGGGGCGGATATTGCAGGCAGGGGATATCACAGGATAATGTGGGTGGATTATGAAAAAGAAATTTTTTGCAAATACGATTCTGATAATTTTCATTTTGGGGCTCGCGGGGTGCGGCAAGGAACCAGAAAAAGAGAAAAAAGAAGCGAAAGAAGAACTGCTGCTTTGGTCTTATTATGAGACAGAGGCGCAGAAGGAGGGGCTGGACAAGCTGGTAGGCGGGTTTAACGGCTCCCAGAATCAGTATAGGATTTCCTGGGAGTATGTGCCGATGGTAGATTTTGTCAAAAGGCTTTCGATTGCCCTGTCCTCAGACCGCCTGCCGGATTTGGTGCTTTTGGATAATACAGATATGGAGAGCCTGATTAAAAGCGGGCTTTTGGAGGATGTGACAGAGCAGCTCCAAAGCCGGGTATTTGTGGATAATTACTATGAAGAAGTGTGGGATTCTGTGGAATATGGCGGCAGGTATTACGGCGTGCCCTTTGGCTGCAATAACACGGTCATCCTCTATAATAAGCAGATGTTCCGGGAGGCAGGCGTAAGCGTCCCTGTTACCTGGGAGCAGTTCCTAAAGGCTGCAAAAGCCTTGGGAAAGACAGAGGGGGAGCCCCAGTATGGTTTCGCCATGTCAGCGTTCAGCGGGGAACAGGGCGCTTCCCAGTTCATGCCCTGGATTTTTGCCACTGGTGCCACAGAGGAAAATTTGGCAGATGAAAGGACAATCCATGCCTTTGAATTGCTGGAGGAACTTTTAGAAAGCGGCAGCATGCCCCATGATTGCATGAACTGGTCCCAGAATGACATTACCAGGGTCTTTGTGGAACGGAAAGTGGCTATGATAGAGAATGGCCCTTGGGCCCTTCCGGAGATAGAGGCTTCCGGCATAGATTACGGTATCTTCTCCTTCCCAGCCTACGTGACCCAGGGCGTTATCGTGGGCGGGGAAAACCTGGCAGTCATCCAGGGCAAAAATGTGGACGGGGCCATTGCATTTATGGATTACTACAACCAAGATGACGTAATGGGAGAGATTTCGGAGATTATGTGGAATATCCCCCCGAAGAAAGAGCTGGCAAAAGCCTATGGGAAACGGAATGAGAATATGGAGGTCTTTGTCTCACAGATGGAAGAAGGGACCAGCAGGACTTCCGTGCCCAATTGGAAGGAAGTCCGCATTGCCCTTTCGGAGAGCCTCTACCAGAGCTTCGGCAGCGAATTTTCCGCAGAGGATATCTGGAAAGGCTATATTGCCGCCATAGGAAGCAAATAAAGGGCGTCCCGTATCTTTTATAAGGGGTTAAGGTTTTAGTTTAAAATATTGCTAGAAGTATAAATTATTATCCTAGGAAAAGCCTTCTGGGGAGTTTAAAATAGCAGACGTATGCACTTTAAGCATCCTTGGGGCTTTTCTTTTTTTGCTGTTTCAAGGAAAGGGATTCCCCAAATGCATATTTTAGAAGAAGGAGGATTTATCGTATGAAGAGAGGAAACAAAGTGTTCCAAAAGCTGTTGGCAGCTTTCCTGTCACTGGCGATGGCGCTTACAGGCGTATCGTTCCAGGGGCTTGCGCCGGTACAGGCGGCAGAAGGGGAAGAGGGGCTGATCCTGTATTATAACTTCGATTTGCAGAACAGCTATGCAACAGAGATTCCCGATGTGTCACAAAATGGGAATGTTGGCCATTTAAGGCGTGACGTAGGGGATGTAGGGGGAAGTTATTCCATCGATAAGGTGAATGTCTATGGCAGGGAAGTAAAAGCGTTAAACCTGCCAGGCGGGGCGGATGGCCCGTACTTACAGCTCCCAGATGGCATTTTAAAGGATTGCGAATCCATGACCATCAGCATGTGGGTGAAGCTTTCTACAGACAATGCTTACCAGAGGATTTGGGATATCGGAAGCAACCAGACAGAATACATATATTTGATATCAGACGGGGGAAATGCAGGGTTTGAAGGCTATGCATCTGCCATTACCAAGTCTGGGTGGAGCAAAGAAAAAGGTGTCCAGAAGGGAAGCAACATTGGTAAAAACCGTTGGGTACTGACCACAGTTGTTATGGACGGTTCCAATATGTCCCTGTATGAGAATGGCAGGCAGATTGGCGAAACAGTAGATACTGGGATTAAAGTAAACGAACTTGGGAATACCACAAAGAATTATATCGGCCTGGGCCAGTTTGACCAGCCGCCTACCACAGGCCAATTTGCAGAGGTGAGGATTTACGACAGGGCGTTGACGCCGCAAGAAGTTGGCGAGATGTATTATGTTACAGATACAGATATCGTAGCAGCAGATAAGGCAGAATTAGATTTAGGTGATACAGAGGCTGTAACGGAAGATTTTGAACTTCCATCTGTAGGCGTAAACGGCTCATCCATTACCTGGGCAAGTGATAACGCTGCAATTGCAATTGAAGGCACTACTGCTAAAGTCACAAGGCCTGCACAGGGTGCGGAAGATGCAAAGGTAAACCTGACCGCAACGCTTGCCTGTGGCGAAACAAAGGACACAAAAGTATTTGAAGTAGTTGTTAAAGCAGAATATGCGGATGGCTATATTGCCCAGCATGATGCTTTTGAGGCGATCCAGCAGCTTGGAGACTTGTCGTCTGTAACAGGGGATATCCCCCTTCCGGCAAAAGGTAGCTTGGGCGCTGTGCTTACATGGAGTACAGATAATCCGGCAATTAAAATTGAAAATGGCGTTGCCAAGGTGACAAGGCCTGCTGTTGGCGAACAGAATGCTACGGGTAAGCTATATGTGGATTCTGCTTATGGAGCAGATGGAAAAGGCAGGCAGGAAATAAATGTGACAGTCATTGCCTACCGGGAAGCAGTTACAATAAAAAGTGTAGAGGAAGTGAATGTAACTACTTTGGTAGGGCGCAGCCCTTCCCTGCCTAATTTTGTAAAGGTTACATATTCCGATGACACTACGAATAAATTAAAGACTATTTGGCCTGATACCATTGATTCTTCCAAATATGCGGCAGAAGGCAGCTTCGTGGTAGAAGGTGCTATTGTTGGCGAAACAAATAAAGTGACAGCTAACATTACAGTAGTTAATGAGGAAGAAGTAGTACGGCATGTTGTATCTGAGAATTTCAACCTGAATGATATCAGCTTAGATAAAATGGGGGATAACGGCTCTATCCTGACCCAGAACCGTGACCGTGACCTGGCTTACTTGAAATTACTGGATAATAAGCGTATGTTATATAATTTCTACCATACCTTTGGGGAAGATGACAAAATTGCAGACGTAAGGCCATTGGGCGGCTGGGATGAGCCGAGCGGGCTTCTCCGTGGGCACTCCACAGGGCACTATATGTCAGCTTTGGCGCTTGCGTATGCTTCTACGGGCGATGAAGAACTTAAAGCAAAACTGGATAACATGGTTAGTGAAATGAACCGGCTGCAGTCTAAATCCAAAGGCAATGCAGCAGATTTCAGCATTAGGGTTCCCGGAGACCTTGTCGGCAGTGTGAATCCTTCCGTATGGAGCACAAACCCTGAGGAATGGGGAGAAGGCTTTATCAGTGCATATTCACCAGACCAGTTTGGGTTGCTCGAAATCTATGCTCCCTATGGAAGCCCCGGATCTGGCATCTGGGCGCCGTATTATACCTTGCATAAGCTGATTGCAGGATTTTTAGATGCTTATACTTATACCGGAAATGAACTGGCGCTGACAACTGCTTCCAAGCTTGGGAAATGGGTATATAACCGTTTGAAAGACCTTCCCCAGGAACAGCTTACGAAGATGTGGGATATGTATATTGCAGGGGAATTCGGCGGCTTTAATGAATCCCTGGCTCAGCTGTATATCTATACAAATGATGCAGATTTCCTGGCAGCAGCAAAATTATTTGATAATACGAAATTTTTTAATAATTTAGAGAAAAATGTGGACGATATCAAAACGCGCCATGCCAACCAGCATATCCCCCAGATTGTCGGTGCTATGAAGATGTACGAAGCAACCGTAGCATCTGGGAAGCCAGAGTTGAAATATTTTGATATTGCAAATAATTTCTGGCATCTGACAGTTCCAAGGTATGCATACTCTATCGGCGGCGTGGGCACGGGAGAGCGTTTCACACAGCCCTATAAGCAGGCGAATAACATTGCAGGAACCACAAACTGCGAGACTTGTGCAGCATATAATATGATGAAACTCACCATGATGCTGAACAATTACAATCCAGATGATGCAGAATATATGGATTACTATGAGAGAACCCTGTACAACCAGATTCTTGCGTCCCAGAGTCCGAATGTGACAAACAATATGCACAATGGAACCACATATATGCTTCCAATTGGTCCTGGGTCTACCCGTGGTTTTGGCGGAGATTATGATTCCTTTACCTGCTGCCACGGCACAGGGATGGAAAATCATGTGAAATATCAAGAAGCAGCTTATTCAAAGACAGCGGATACTTTATATGTAGGCCTGTATCTCCCGTCTACTGTTAACTGGGAGGAGAAGGGCATAAAGGTTACGCAGGAAACATCCTTCCCATCAGAGACAACGAAATTGGCTGTATCTGCGATAGAAGGAGCCACAGCCCAGAACTTTAATATGAAACTGCGTGTTCCTTATTGGGCAACCAAAGGCTTTACGGTAAAAGTAAATGGAGAGGTGAAAATCAGCAATCCGGAAATTAGTACCTATGCAGCCTTGGAAAATATCAAAGCAGGCGATGTGATTGAGATTTCCATGCCATGGTCCCTCCATTTGGATAAGACACCAGACAATATTGGTACTACCCAGGTAGCCAGTGTTATGTATGGGCCATTTGTAATGGCAGCGCAGAATGGCAGCACAGAATGGAAGACATTAGTATTGTCTAAAAACCTAGAGGATTCTATTCCAGCAGCCACAACGGATTCCAATGGATTGCCGGTATTTACAGCAAAAGGCTTCAATTTTGCCCCGATGTTTGCGCCGCAGTATGCAACGGAAGCATACCATGCATATTTCAAGATAATTGAGACAAATGATGACGGAAGCAACTGGTACGAAGTGAAACTTACCAATTCTTCACCAACCCGCGGGGAATTTGCAGTAAGCGCTACGATGGTTAAAGAAGGCGAGAACCTTGTAATCACAGCAACCCCGAAGGACGGCTACATGGTGAAATACCTGCTTGTCAATGGCAAGGCAGTCCAGATGGCAGCAGATAACACCTATACTATCCCGAATGTAAGCAGCGACATAGTAATAGAAGGAAGCTTCCGCAAGATTGATGCGCCCACATCAGATCCTGCACATCTGGAATTTACAGCAGAGGCCTTTTCCGACTACACGGCAAGCTGGGAAAAACTGGATGGGATTAAGTCAGATTGGGAACCCACCAAGTCAAATGACGGAACCGGGAAAGGATGGGGGAACTGGTCACAGGCAGAAGGCAGTGAGCACTATGTGCAGTATGATTGGGATATCCCTGTAAGCATAGATAAGTTTGAAATTTTCTGGTACGACGACGGCGGCGGAACCCGGATTCCCGCTAGCCTCCAAATCTTGTATAAAGATGAGAACGGAAGCTGGCAGGAAGTTAAGATAAATGAGAAATATGAAGATATCATTGCTACCGATAAGTACAACACCATTACATTTGATGAAATTAAAACTTTCACTGTAAGGCTGAACATGGTCGTATTACAAGGAGCTGCAGCAAACGGTATTTACCGTTGGAAAGTAAGCGGCCCGGCCGGGGATACCCCTGTAACGGCGGACAAGAAGGCTCTCGCAGCAGCGATTGCAGACGCAGGGAACCTGAAAGAGCAGGATTATACAGCCGACAGCTGGGGCAAATTCCAGACAGCCCTTACTACGGCCAATACAGTGAACGGCAAACAGGACGCCACCCAGGAAGAAGTCGACCAAGCATTGAAAGGCCTCCAGGATGCCATGAAGGCATTGGAGAAAAAGCCAATAGTTATTGAGGTAAACAAAACGGCTCTTGTATCCGCTATCACAGACGCAGGTAAATTGGCGGAAAAAGATTACACAGCCGATAGCTGGGGTAAATTCCAGACAGCCCTTACAGCAGCCAAATCTGTAAATAGCAATAAAGATGCTACCCAGACAGAAGTAAACAAGGCAACGGCAGACCTGTTGGGCGCCATCCAGAATTTAGTTAAAAAACCAGTGCAGGCAGAGGTAAACAAAACGGCTCTTGTGTCCGCTATCACAGAGGCAGGCAAGAAGGTGCAGAAGGATTACACAGCAGCCAGCTGGAGTAAATTCCAGGCAGCCCTTACAGCAGCCAAATCTGTAAACGGCAATAAAGACGCTACCCAGGCCCAGGTAGATAAAGCTGCAAAAGACCTGCAGGATGCCATGAAGGCACTGCAGAAGGTAACCGTAGCGCCGGCAAAACCTGGCAAGGCAGCCTCTGTAAAGGCTCTTTGGACAGGTAAGAAGAATGTCAAAGTGACCTGGAAGAAGGCTTCGAAGGCCACAAAATATGTCGTATACCGTTCCTACAGCAAAAATGGGAAGTATACAAAACTGGGCACTACAACCAAACTGGCATATACCGATAAGAAGGCAGCGCCAGGCAAGACAGCTTACTACAAAGTGCTTACCTATAATGGCAAGACAAAAGGCTCCTACAGCAGCATCAGCAGCGCTTACCTCCTGAAAGCGCCTGCAAGCCTGAAGGTAAAGGTATCCAAGAAGAACATAACCGTATCCTTTGCAAAATCTGCCAAGGCTTCTGGTTACGAGATTTATACTGCTACAAAGAAAAACGGCAAATATAAGAAAGCCGCCGACTTAAGATCCGCCAAGACCGTGAAAAAGGTATTTAAGAAGCAGAAGAAAGGCGCCCACTATTACAAAGTAAGGGCATACAAGAAAAACGGCTCAAAGAAAACCTACACGGATTTTGGGACAATAAAGAGCGGCAAAGTGAAATAAAACCAGCGGTCACGCGAATATAAGCGGACCAACCAAGGGACGGAAGCCCTGCCGATATCCGGCAGGGCTTTCTGCTGTCCATTCAGATTTTTGTTTAAAATAATGCTAAATCCATAAATTCTTATCCTATCAACCCTTCCTAAAATAGTGTAAGCTAATAACAATGGCGATACCCAGGCCTATTGCATCCTCTGTAAGGGCTGAAGTGGCAGAGCCATGATTCCATTTGTCAAAAATGCTAAGCATTTTTGAATAAATCCCTTCTTTTAAAGACAGAGCCTTCTTCCCCATATCAGGAAGAGGGCTCTGATATAAAGCCCATGGAAATCCCAGATATCACAAAAGCCGCTTCCGAATCTCGGAAAATCCCCTGCAAAAAAGAAAATACTACTAAAACATGAAAAAAATATACATTTTTTAAAGCGCCAAAACATGTTATGATATGCCTGTGATAAGTAATCACCAAAAATGTACAACATTTTTGAATAAACCCCTTCTTTTATAAGTGCAGAAGCCTTTGCCTAAATCCCTGGCAAGGGCTTTTGCTTCTGCAAAAGCAAAAAACTATTTTGAAATCATCCTCTTTCTGCTATAATAAAAGGTACAAAACCATAACACAAAAAGATAACGTAAGAGGTGCCCATTCTATGAAAATAAGAAAAAGACAGCCCATATCCCTGATATCCTTGGCATTATCCCTAACCTTATTCCTTGTGTCTTTTCCCCTGGCAGGAATCCTTCCTGTACATGCAGAGCCAGAGGATGGGTTAATCCTATACTATGATTTCCATTTGCAGAATAATGGCTCCACCGTCATCAGCGATGCCTCTGGGAGCCAGAATTCTGGCGAACTGAAAAATGCCAATGGAAAATTGGATGGCACGTATTCCATCGAAGAGGTAAGCATTTACGGGAAAGACGTCCATGCCCTTCATTTGTCAGGCGGGGAGACTGGGGCATACCTGCAGTTCCCCAATGGGATTTTATATGGCCACGAGGCAGTGACCATCAGCGCCTGGGTGAAGCTTACAACCAATAATGCATACCAGAGGATTTGGGACTTTGGCACAGGGCAGGATAAATATATATACCTTCTATCCGATGGGCGCAATACAGGGTTCTGGGGATATGCCTCCGCCATTACCACCAATGGATGGACGAATGAAGAGGGCATACAGAAGAAGGAAAATATTGCCAAGAACCGCTGGGTACTTGCTACCCTTGTGATGGATGGCACGGAAATGTCCCTGTATGAAAACGGCAGGCAAATCGGCAATACGGTGGATACAGGGATTTGCCTGGCAGATCTGGGCGCCACGACGAATAATTACCTGGGTTACGGCCAGTTTACGGAAAACCCTACGGCAGGCTGGTTTGCGGAAGTTAAAATTTTCAACAGGGCTTTGTCTGGGGAAGAGATAAAATCCATGTATACAGTGGATGATGCCGGCATTGTCTCCGCAGATATCCTGGATTTAGATATGGGAGACCTTTCCGCAGTGACAGAAAATATCAGCCTCCCTGCCATCGGGATTAATGGCTCGGCGATATCCTGGACGTCGGAAAACAAAGCGATTTCCATACAGGGCAGCATAGCAAAAGTGTCACGCCCTGCCCAGGGGGCGCAAGCAGCCACTGGAACCATCACTGCTACAGTTACCTGCGGCGGGGAATCGGATCAGAAAGCATTCCCTGTGACAGTCCTCCCGAAATATTCAGGCAGGCAGGTGGTAGAGCATGACGCCAGCGCCCTGAAAGAAGCAGTGGGTGATTTGTCCATGCTGACAGAGGATATTATCCTCCCGACACAGGGGGAGTGGGGGTCTTCCATCCAGTGGAGCAGCGATAACCCTGCCCTTACAGTCCGGTTAGGCCTGGCCGAGGTAGACAGGCCGAAGGTAGGGGAGCAGGATGCCGAAGGGACCTTGAAGGCTACGCTGGCCTATGGGAAAGAACAGGCAGAAACCAGTATCCCGTTCCAGGTACTTCCCTACCGGAAATCATTGGCGGTGGAGGAAACCGAGCGGATAGCAGTGGAGACTTTTGTCTGGGAGAGCCCCTCCCTGCCCCATTATGTCAAAGCAGTTTATTCGGACGGCTCTGTGCGCAAATTAAAGGCAGTATGGCCGGATAAAATAAATGCAGATAAATATTCAGCCCCAGGGCAGTTCACAGTAGAGGGATCCCTGGTAGGGGAGAAGTCAAAAATCACAGCAGAAGTAACGGTAGTGGACGGGAAGAGGGGGCACAAGGAAGCTGTGGCAGAAGGCTTTTCCTTATCGGACATTACCTTAGATAAAATAGGCATGAACGGATCCCTCCTGACACAGAACAGGGAAAGGGCGCTGGAATACCTGAAGCTGCTGGATGGCCGGCGCATGCTCTATAATTTCTATAAAACTTTTGGGCAGGAAGAAAAGATGGAGGGGATAGAGCCCCTAGGCGGGTGGGAAGCGCCAGATGGCCTGCTCCGTGGCCATTCCACAGGGCATTATATGTCTGCCTTAGCCCTTGCCTATGCTTCGGTGGGCGATGGGGAGCTGAAAGAAAAGCTGGATTGGATTGTCCATGAGCTCCGCAGCCTTCAGGTACTTTCCCAGGGATCCCCCCAGGTTTTTTCTACAGAAGGGGTGGATCAGACATTGTGGAGCAAGGATTATACCGCCTGGGGGGAAGGCTTCCTTAGCGCTTATCCGCCAGACCAGTTTGCCTTGCTGGAGCAGTATACGCCCTATGGGCAGATTTGGGCGCCCTACTATACCATGCACAAATTACTGGCAGGGCTGCTGGATGCCTATACATATACGGGGAATGAGGAAGCCTTGGAGTGCGCCAAGGATCTGGGCAGGTGGGTTTGCCGACGCCTCCATGCATGTGACAGGGAGAAGCTCTCCAAGATGTGGGGGATGGATACTTCAGGCGAGTATGGCAGCTGCAATGGGTCTTTGGCGAAATTATATGAATATACAGGGGAAATGGAATTTCTAGAAGGGGCAAAACTTTTTGACAATACAAATTTTTTCCATAGGATGTCAAAGAATGTGGACGATATTGCCGGGAAGCAGACGAACCGCCATGTGGCTCAGGCCGTAGGCGCCCTGGAGGTATATGGGGCGACCCTGGCTTTGGGCGCCCCGGAAACGGATTATTACTATATTGCGAAGAATTTCTGGGATTTGGCTGTGTCCCGCTACGCTTATTCCATTGGGGGCGTGGGGGCAAATGGGAAATTTACAGAAAGCTACCAGCTTGCATCCAGTATTTCTGGCAAGGACAATTGTGAAACCTGTACGGCATACAATATGCTGGAACTTACAGCTATGCTGAACCAATATGAACCGGACGTTGCGGAATATATGGATTATTACGAGAGGACCCTATATAACCATATCCTGCCTTCCCAGCTGCCCGACAGCGCCAGTGAAATGCATCATGGGGTTGCATCTGCCATTCCCATCAGCCCGGGCGGCTATCGGTCATACAGCGATGATTACAAATCTTTTACCTGCTGCCACAGCACAGGGATGGAAAGCCATGTGAAATACCAGGAGGCAGCATATTTTAAGGCGGCGGATACTTTATATGTGGGGCTCTACCTGCCTTCTTCTGTTACTTGGCAGGAGAAAGGGGTGAAGGTGTCCCAGAAGACGCAGTTCCCTTCTGAGGTTACGGAACTTGTGGTATCAGCCTTGCCTGGGATGGAGGCCCAGCCTTTTCAGATGAAGTTGCGGGTGCCCTACTGGGCGGCGGAAGGGTTTCGGGTCACCGTTAATGGGGCGGAAGCTGCCAAGGATCCGGAGCCAAGCACCTATCTTACCCTGGAACATATACAGGCTGGGGATTTAGTGGCAATTGAAATGCCTTGGGCGCCCCACCTGGATAAGACGCCGGATATGATTGGCATGTCCACTGTGGCAAGCCTCATGTATGGCCCCTTTGTCATGGCAGCCAGGGGCAGCAGCAAGGAATGGAAGACATTGGTCCTGCCAGAGGATTTGGAGGAGTATTTCCAGGCGTCTGTGAACCCAGCTAATGGGTTCCCTATACTGACAGGGAAAGAGGATGATTTCCTCCCTTTGTTTGCGCCGGAATATGCCAAAGGCAGCTACCATGCTTATTTTAAAACCATTCCAGCCGCAGATGGGAAGGCAATATGGCATGAAGCAAAGATTACGAATATAACGCCCAAAAGAGGGGATTTTACCTTAAGCACGGATATGGTAAAAGATGGGGAAGAAATAACCGTTACAGCTTCCCCGAAGGAAGGGTACAGAGTAAAGAACCTGATTATTAATCAGAAGGAAGTACAGATAAAAAGCGACAATACCTACATTATTAAAAATATAGAAAGTGATTTAGAGATTACAGGAAGTTTCTGCCCTATCAAAGCGCCTGTGCCAGATCCGGCGCATTTGGAATACCGGGCAACTGCATATTCAGATTATACGGCCGAGTGGGAATATTTAGATGGCATAAAGGCTAATTGGGAGCCGGAAAGTTCCAACCAAGGGCGCATCGGCCTAGGATGGGGGAATTACTACCAGGCGGCAGGCAGCGAGCATTATGTACAGTATGAATGGGATATGGAAATTTCCATGAACAAGTTTGAGGTGTATTGGTATGATGATGGGAGCGGGACTAGGATACCTGGCAGCATAAAGGTTATGTATCTGGACGGGGGAGGCAGCTGGCAGGAAGCCAAGCTGTTCTCAGAGTACCAGGATGTGATAGCTGCCGACAGGTATAATACCATACGTTTTGAAACAGTCACTACAACAGCGGTCAGGTTAGTTATGACGGTGTTGGAGGAGGCGGGGGCAAATGGCATTTACCGCTGGAAGGTGAGCCTGGAAGAATAAATACAGCAAAGCGGCATATGCTGCCATAGAGTACCAAAGGGAGGTTGAAAAATGGTTGGGAAAAAATAGAAAAAAAATTGAAAAAACTTGTTGACAAATGAAGTTTTTTCTAGTAGAATAATTATTGCGTTACGGCGCAGATGACAATTTTATAATAGAAAATGTCAGTTCGGAGAAGTACTCAAGAGGCCGAAGAGGCGCCCCTGCTAAGGGTGTAGGTCGGGTGACCGGC
>CAJUSO010000047.1 GCA_910588965.1 uncultured Lachnospiraceae bacterium
TGATAGTGCATCCACCAGCCTAAGTGAGAGTGTAAGCACAAGCAAGAGCGAAAGCACGTCAGCTTCCGTAAGCGGTAGCACATCAGCTTCCGTAAGCGAGAGCACGTCGACCTCAATAAGTGATAGTGCATCCACCAGCCTAAGTGAGAGTGTAAGCACAAGCAAGAGCGAAAGCACGTCAGCTTCAATAAGCGGTAGCACATCAGCTTCAGTAAGCGAGAGCGAGAGTACGTCCACCAGCGTAAGTGAGAGCGAGAGTACCTCTGCAAGTGGAAGTGGAAGTGCATCAACTTCTGTAAGCGAGAGTGAAAGTACGTCCACAAGTGAAAGCGAGAGCACGTCGGCTTCTGTAAGTGAGAGTGAAAGTACCTCGACTTCCATAAGCGAGAGCGAAAGTACATCAACCTCGATAAGTGAGAGCGAGAGTACCTCTGCAAGTGGAAGTGCATCAGCTTCTGTAAGTGAAAGCGAGAGCACAAGCATAAGTGAAAGCACCTCGGTTTCCGTAAGCGAGAGCGAGAGTACCTCCGCAAGCGAAAGTGAGAGCGAAAGCGTATCAATGTCTGATAGTGCGAGCACAAGCGAAAGCGAGAGCACATCGATTTCTGAAAGCGAAAGCACTAGCACAAGTGAGAGCGGAAGCACGTCACTTTCTGAAAGTGAAAGTGTATCGACCTCAGAAAGTGAAAGCGAAAGCACATCCACGAGCGGAAGTGTAAGCATTAGTACGAGTACAAGCACATCCACAAGTGAAAGTGAGAGCAGCACAAGTGAAAGCATATCAGCTTCAGAGAGTGAGAGCACGTCAGCTTCTGTAAGTGAAAGTATTTCAGCAAGCTTAAGCGCTTCCACAAGCAGCAGCATCTCAGCAAGCGAGAGTATCTCAGTTAGTGAAAACGCTTCTGCCAGTGCAAGTGCTAGCTTATCAGCCAGTGCGAGTGCAAGTGAGTCAGCCAGCACAAGCCAGAGTGCCAGCATTTCAGCCAGCACAAGTGCAAGTGAGTCAGCCAGCGCAAGCCAGAGTGCCAGCGTTTCAGCAAGTGAGAGCACAAGCTTAAGCGTAAGTGAAAGTGCCAGCGCTTCTGCTGGAGAGAGTGTAAACGCAAGTACAAGTGAGTCTGCCAGCGCTAGCGTAAGTGCAAGTGCCAGTGAAAGCGCTTCCGCAAGTGAGAGCCAGAGTACTTCTGTAAGTGGAAGCATTTCTGCAAGCGAGAGCCAGAGTGCCAGTGTAAGTACTTCCATAAGCGGAAGCCAGAGCACAAGCACAAGTGCTTCTGCAAGTGAAAGCCAAAGCGCCAGCGCAAGTGCCTCTGCAAGCGAGAGCCAAAGCGCCAGCGAGAGCTTAAGTGTTTCAGCAAGTGAAAGCCTGAGCGTTTCCACGAGCGAGAGTCTGAGCGTAAGTGAAAGCATCAGTGAGAGCCTGAGCGCTTCCATCCCAGGTGGCGTAATACCAGGCGGAGACGGCCCTGTTACCCCAGCGGGGAATGGCCCGACGGCACCGACTGTTACAGGCGCGGTTCCGGGAACAACCCCTGTCGCTCCATTCCAGGGAACGGCTCCGGGAGCACAAGAGCCGGTTATTGTAACGCCGCCAGAGCAGGTACCAAGGGGTGATGTGCCAATCCCAGTTATGCCAGATGAAGAGGAAGAAACTTTGATAACGGAAGCGGGCGGCGGCCAAGAATTTACAGAGGTCCAGGATGAAGAAGTTCCGTTAGATAACACGAATCTTGCCCAAAGCGTAAAACACTGCGTCCTTCATTTCATGGAACTGCTTATGGCAGCCGTTGTAGGCGGTGCTTATATCGGAAGCACAAGGAAGCAGAAGCGGGAAATTGCCAAGATGAAAAAAGGGCATGGAGACGAAGAGAGGTAAAAAAGATAGATGGGATTTTTTGAAGATTTGACATTAGGGTTTTGCTGGTGGGACCTTCCGGCATTGATACTTCTGGTTGCAGTTACAGCTTTGTTTTTCATAAGGCATCATAAACTGAACAAAGAGAAGAAGGAATTACAAAACCAGTGATGAGAATCGTTAGGTAAAATTGGTGGCCACCTTGTATGGTGGCCGCCGGTTTGTAAAAAAGGGAAAAGTATAGGGAAACATCAGAAAATCGGGAGAGTTTATTTTGTCACAGACAACACAAAAAGAGAATGTAATGAAGTATAAGCTGGCATATACAGGCTTGATTCTTCTTGTATATATATTAGGGAAATGCATCCCCTTGTATGGCGTGGGCCTGGCTTCTGAAGATTATCAGGCAGTCAGCGCAGAGGAAGTGCTTATGCAGGCGATTAGCGGGGATGCGTACCGTTCTTCTGTTTTCACGTTGGGGATTTTTCCGTTTATGATATCCGGCATATTGGTACAGGTTGCCTTTGCGGTACGGAACTTGTTTACCAAAACGAAGCTTTCCCCAAGGGCAATGGGCCGTGCGATGGCTGCAGTGACCTTTGCCATAGCTGTGCTGCAGGCATTTGCCCAGGTGCCCCAGTTAAAATTTATGGTGGCAGAGGGAATGCTTTTTTGGGCGAAGGCAGTAGCCATTACAGAAATGGTAACAGGCGTCATGGTTATCATGTGGCTGTCTAACCGGAATGCGAAATATGGGGTTGGCGGGCGGATGATTGTGGGCCTGATTAATATATTGGAACGGGTTGTGGTTACCATCATGAACCATGATGCGCAAAGCCTTGCAGTCCCGCTTGCCATATCCGCGGCTGTCATGCTGGTTACGTTGGTTATGGAAAATGCAGAGCTGCGGATTCCGGTGCAGCGCGTGTCCATCCATAATGTTTATGCAGACAAGAATTATATGGCGGTGAAGCTCAATCCGGTAGGCGTCATGCCAGTAATGTTCTCCACGGCAGTGTTTATGCTGCCAAGGCTTGTGGTTTCCTTGCTGGGATATCTGTTCCCCCAGGACGCTGGGATTGCCTGGTGGCAGGAGAACATGGTCCTGTCCAGGCCAGCGGGGATAGCAGTGTATATCCTATGCGAGTACCTGCTGACGGTTAGCTTTACGATGCTTATGATAAACCCCAAAGATATCACGGAGCAGTTTTTAAAGAACGGGGACAGTATCGTAAACCTCCATGCGGGGCGTGATACAAGGCGGTATCTGAAAAGAGCCATGTGGTGTATCAGTTTTGTGAGCGCTACGGTTATGGGGGTGTGCATCCTGGTGCCGTTGGTATTGCAGTTGGAAGGGAATATAGACAGCGGGCTTACGATGCTGCCCTCTTCCATAATGATGATGGTCAGCTTCTGGTGTACGATTTTCCGGGAAGTTGTGTCCATCCACAAATACGATGCCTGCCGGCCGCTGTTTTAACATGGGCGATGCCTGCTGGCCGCTTGTTTTAACATGGACGATGCCTGCCGGCTGCTGTTTTAATATGGTTTTTTACCGCCCAGGACGGTAGTAAATTTGGAGGAAGAGATGCTATATTTTATTCCAGCTTGGTATCAACAGAATCAATGGTGCGAAAATGAACAGAGATGGACAGAAAGGCGAATGCATACGGAATTTGACGATACGGTAAAGCAGGTACAGCTGTTTCACCGTAATAAGGCTCACCCATACCGGATTATGCTCCTAAGCTTTGCGCCGAATTTCCGCCATTTCCTCCATCGGCAGGGCGTATACCATGCGCCCTACTGGTCTTGCTTTGACGCCATACAAGAGGTGAAGCGGAAGAAGGCAATGGTGCTGTCATTCCACAACCTGGCTTGGCCGGAAGGGGTTGAATTTGTCTATACCCCGTTCGTAGTGCTTGCCATGCTGAAGAAAGAAAAGTTTGCACAGATTGATTTCGGGGAAGATGGCAACCCCATCCGGGTCGATTTGTTCCAGGGCGGGAAGCTGCAGCGGCGGAATTTTTATGACGACAGGGGATTTGTCTCCAGTACAGCCATTTATGAGGGGGAGCAGCCCCTTTACCAGGATTACCTGACAGAGGACGGGGTATGGAAACTGCGGCAGTTCCACGGGGACGGCCATGTGGAAGTCAATGGGGAATGCCCAACGTACCTGCTGCAGTACCAGGGGGAGGAACAGGTGAAGCAGTTTTCCAAGCTGACGTACGGCAGTATGGAGCAAGTGATTTATGAGGTACTGGCTTCCTACCTGGGCCTGACGGACGCCCAGGATATTTTCTGTGTGGCCATGCATGGCCAGCATGCGGGCCTCCTGGGGAAAGCCCTGAAAGATAAGAAGCTAATCCTGTCTTTTTTCGAAGACCGGTTCCCGCTTTCTGACCATCCAGAGGCGTTTGGCATGGTGGAGGGGGCGGATTACCTGGTGGTGGATTCGGAGAAAAATGCAGGAAGGCTGCGGCAGGAACCTGGCCTGCAATTCCGGGCTGTTATGGCAATCCCGCCGTATGATTCCCGGGTAGACATCGGGATAAGCCAGCAGTTCAGCGTGCAGAAGATACTGGTGCCGGTGGACGGCATTGAGGGCGGTGCCTTCTTTGATTTGATAGCTTCTTTGGGGAAGTACCTGCTGGCCAATGAGAAGGCCTGTATCCATCTGTTTACCAGGAGGGCGGAGTATGACAGGAAGGAAACCGTATTAGGGCGTGCCCAGGAGGGGCTTCGGCGGGCAGGCCTGGAGGAAGGATGGGCAGCAGAGGAAGAAGAGCAGGTTTCGGAAAATAACCTGGAGCTTTCGGAGGAGGTCCCCGTTCGGTTTTTTGTGGAGCAGTGCGTGGATGAATTGTCTGTGAGCAAGTGCATGCGGGAACAGAGGCTGCTTGTGGATATGCGTAAGGTTCCCGAACTGTACCTGCAGATTACAGCCATCAGCATAGGGATCCCGCAGATTGTTCGTGTAGGCAACGAATTCGCAGAGCATGGCAAAAACAGCATTGTGCTGCAGCGGCCCGAGCAGCTGCAGGAAGCCCT
Source organism: uncultured Lachnospiraceae bacterium (assembly GCA_910588965.1). Classification (GTDB taxonomy): domain Bacteria; phylum Bacillota; class Clostridia; order Lachnospirales; family Lachnospiraceae; genus Petralouisia. The sequence goes on from CAJUSO010000047.1 coordinate 4,910, forward strand.
GGATTACTACCTGAAAGGGGTAAGGAACTGGAACCAGGCAATGGTCTGTTCCTATGAGCTTGTGAAGGAATATACAACAGAGAAGCTGCTGGGAAAATGGAGGGAGGTGCTGGGCAGAATTGGTGGAGATTCGTATTTTACAGCTGGGGGGAGAGGACTGGAATAAAATCTATGAGCTGCCGCAATGGGTGCGCTTAGACCATGCGGAAAGCTTTGCAAAAAAGCCGGGCAGCAGGCGTTCCGATAAGCCTTATGACATGTTCTTCTTTGACAGGACGCCGCGGGAGGAAGAGATAGAGCCGCTGTTCCAGCTAATCAGGGCATATACCTTGTTTGTAACCAAAAATGTGGAAATCGGCGGCAGGACTGCATGGCTTTGCCGCTGCAAGAAGGCGCAGCATATCGCGGAGGCAGATATCCAGGGATTCCTGTTAAAAGAGACCAAATTTTTTTATGCAAAACCTTACGGCGAAAAATTTAATTTAAAGGATGTGGCGGTTTCCCAGGAATTTTCCGGGAAGGTAAAGTGGAATGGGAATTATGCCGTGGCCTTAGAAGGGGAGTTTGGGGAAACGCTCCGGCAAGTGGTGTTTTGGCGTTATAATACGTTTTTAAACCAGGGGCAGGCAGTGGATCTGTGGCTGGAGTACAGGAAAAGCCCAGGGGTCTCGGTCTCTTTGGAAATTACACAGTTTGCAAGCGGCGGTTCCCAAGCCGTTGCACACTGGGAATTTGATGAGGGAAAGCTCCAGCAGGTTATCCAGCTGGAAAGCCCGGTGGACGGTTCCTTGTTTCTTTCCGTCTGCGCGAAAGGGGCAGGGGAACTTTCGGTTATCGCCCTGCACTGCCGGAATTCCAGGGGGAGCCATGGGTATTTCCTGCCAGGGGGGGAGCGTTATGTGACGTCTGACAAGGAAGAGGCGTTCTGTTATTTTGACCCAGGCGATTTAAAGCCGCCCCTCTGTGTCTATTTTTCAGGATACAAGACGCTGCAGGGATTTGAAGGGTATTATATGATGCGCAAGATGGGATGCCCGTTCCTTCTGGTGTCTGAGCCAAGGCTGGAAGGCGGAGGGTTCTATATGGGTTCTATCGAATACGAGTCGCTGTATGCCCGCATCATCCAAAAATATATGAAGGAGCTTGGCTTTACGGCAAGCCAGGTTGTGCTGTCGGGGCTGTCCATGGGCACCTTTGGGGCCTTGTATTATGGATGCGATATCAGGCCCCATGCCATTATTTTGGGGAAGCCCCTAGCGAGCATAGGGAACGTGGCTGCAAATGAGAAATACAGCCGGCCAGGCGGCTTCCCCACCTCCTTAGACGTGCTGTGGCGCCAGTGCGGCTCCATGGATCCCAAGGCGGTCCAAGCGTTGAACGCAAGGTTCTGGCGCAAATTTAAAGCGACGGATTGGGGAAATACAAAGTTTATCGTTTCTTATATGATAGAGGATGATTATGATGCGGACGCCTACCAGACGCTGATTTCCCATATCCATTCGGAGGGGGCTCAGGTATATGGGAAGGGGCTCCATGGACGGCATAATGATAATACGGATGGGATTGTCAACTGGTTTTTGGGGCAGTACCAGGCCGTATTAGAGGATGATTTTGGCAGGGGGAAAGAGAAGGGATGACAGGAGAGAAGTGGAGGATTTATTGGAGGGAGCATTCTTCGGATACCTACCTCTATGGGTCGGAAATATGGTATCACAAGAAGAACGATGTAGAATTTAAAAATTTGCTGATGCCCCCCGGGACAGTGATAAAGCAATGGTATTCCAAGACGAATTACCAGATGCAGAGGATTGAGCCGGCCTTGCCGATGATTGACGGTGAGAGCGAGTACCGGATGACTGTCCATATAGGCTGCCAGGAGGGCGAGGCATGGATCATACGGCTGGTATTTTATGACAAATATGACATAGAGGCGGGAAGCGCCACCATCCGGGATAAGGTGATGGATTTCCAGTGCCCGCTTAAGACTTACAGTTACCGTATGCAGCTTATCAATGGGGGCATGACGCATTTTCATTTCCATTCCATTGAGATTGAAGAGATTGCAGCAGGAGAAGAGCCGGAAGCAGGAAAATAAAAACAGGGACGCGGAAGAAGAAATAGGGAAAATGGGACAGAGAAGGAAACGAAGGAAGCTGAAAAAAATCCTGCGCCAGGTCAGGAAATGCCAGGAACGGATGAAGCTTTTGGACGATGGGGAATTATCCCATCTGACAGTGGAATTTAAAGAACGGCTGGCAGGCGGGGAAAGCCTGGATGCGCTCCTGCCTGAGGCATTTGCGGCCATCTGCGAGGCGGATGAGCGGATATTGGGGATGGCTCCTTATGATGTGCAGATCCTGGGAGGGATTGCGCTGCATAAGGGGTATCTGGCAGAAATGAACACAGGGGAAGGGAAGACCTTAGTGGCGACGATGCCCCTATACCTCAATGCGCTTACGGGAAAAAGCGTCATATTAGTGACGGTGAACGATTACCTTGCCAAGCGTGACGCAGAGGAAATGGGGCCTGTCTACCAGTTCATGGGGCTTTCCGTATCGGCAGGGAGCGAAGAGGAGGAAGGCAAGGACGGGGTTGCAAAATATGAAAAATCCCAAAATGTATGGAAAAAGGAAATGTATGGGGCGGACATCGTATATACGACCCATAGTGCGTTAGGGTTTGATTATTTATTGAATAACCTGGTGACCAGGGCGGAGGACCGGTTCCTGCGGGAATTTTATTATGTAATTATTGATGAGGCGGATTCCGTGCTTTTGGACGGGGCGCAGACGCCGCTGGTTATTTCCAGTTCGCCCAGGGTGCAGTCGAACCTCTATGGGATAGCGGATTTTTTTGTCACTACGATGGAAGAGGATGTGGACTATGAAAAGGAAGACAAGGCGGTATGGCTGACGGATTCGGGGATCCGGTATGCAGAAACTTTCTTCCAGATAGATAATTTTTACAGCGAAGAATATTTTGAAATCAACCGCCATGTGACCCTTGCGTTGCGTGCCCATGCCACCCTTGAGCGGGGCGACGCCTATATGGTATCAAAAGATGGGGAGGTTGTGCTCTTAGATGGGGACACAGGGCGGCTGATGCATGGGATGAAGCTGCGGGGCGGCCAGCACCAGGCCTTGGAGGCCAAGGAAGGGCTGGAGATTTCCCAGGAGAACCGTTCCGTGGCGGCCGTCACCTTCCAGAATTTATTCCTGATGTTCCCCAAAATGTCAGGGATGAGCGGCACGATGATAGATTCTTCCGAGGAACTTAGGGGCGTGTATGGGGCAAAGGTAATGGCAATCCCGCCGAACCGCCCCAGGCAGAGGGCTGATTTGCGTGACCGCTATTTCCGGAATAAAAAAGAGCAGATCCAGGCGGCAGTGGAAGAGACGCTGAGGCTCCATGCCATGGGGCGGCCTGTTTTGATTGTGGCGTCTAATATTGTGGACACGGAGTCCGTTTCCAAAATCCTGCTGGAAGAGCAAGTCCCCCACAACCTGCTGAACGCCAATAATGTTTACTGGGAAGCCGAAATCATTAAAGAGGCCGGCCAGCCAGGCGCAGTGACCGTGGCCACTTCCATGGCCGGCCGCGGCACGGACATTAAGCTGGGGGAGGGCGTGGAAAATCTGGGCGGCCTTGCCGTCATAGGGATTGGGCGGATGGGGAATGTCCGGATGGAGCGCCAGGCGAGGGGGCGCGCCGGGAGGCAGGGGGACGTGGGCTCCAGCCAGTTTTTCGTCTCGCTGGAGGACAGCGTGGTGGATGGCGGGGAATCTGGCAAATATGATAAATATATAGAAGGGAAGAAGCGGATTAGCAGGCGGAAGCTGAAGAAAATCATTGACAAGTCCCAGGCCATTGGGGAGGAGTCGGCGGTGCTGTCCAGGAAAAGGTCTGTGGATTATGATAAGATTATGCAGCGGCAGAGGGATTTAATCTATGCGACTAGGAACCATCTGCTGGACGGCGGGGAAATAAAACGGGAGCAGATTTTAGAGATGGCTGGGAAGAACATTAAGCGGTTTTTGGATGCGGAAAAAAACCTGGACAGGCGGCAGCTTACCAGATATATCCTAGACAACATTTCTTACCGGCTGGAAAAGGATATCCCGGACCGTTCGTCGGATGCTTCTGTGGATCCGATGGAATACCTGCTCCAAAAGGTGGGCCAGCGCCTGGACGAACGGGAGAGGGATTTGGGGGCGGCGGATACGAATGCCTTTGTCCGTGTGGCAATGCTGAGCGCCATCGACAATGCCTGGGTGGAGCAGGTGGATTATATGCATCAGCTCCAGGCAGCGGTTTCTGGCAGGGCTACGGCCCAGCGCAACCTTCTGTTTGAGTACCAGAACGAGGCCTTTGAATCATTTGAGAGAATGGAGCGCACGGTCTATGAAAGTGCCATGCGCAATATCATGCTGAGCAATGTATATGTGGACAAGGAAAAGAAACTGCATATTGTGTTCCCATAAGGGGGGATGCATAGGGGAAGCTGCCAGGGGATTTGGCTAGGCAAATACAGGTATGCAGGAACCGCAGGGAAGGAAGAGAAAATAGGAGGGACGGACATGGTTTACAATTTTAATTTGGGCATCGGATGGGCCAGCAGCGGCGTGGAATACGCACAGGCCTACCGGGCAAAGGTGCTGCGGAGGATTGGGCAGGAGGCAAGGTTTATTTTTACAGACATGTTCCCAAGGGATAATATCCAGCACATGGCGGAGAATATCGGGTTCCTGGATTCAGAGGTTATCTGGCTGTACACATTTTTTACAGACTGTAAAACCTCCCCTGTTACCTTTACGCAGAAGCAGCTGGAACAGACATTTGGCAGTAAGAAATTTACCAGTACCAAGGACGGGGCTACTGTAAAATATACCTTTCCAGGGACGAACATCTATTATATGGCGTATTTGGTAAATGAGAAAGAAAACCGGGTGCACCGGGTAGAAATGGTGTCCAACGGATGCCTGGTACGGAAGGATTATTATACTTATTGCAGGATTTATTCCGAATACTACGCCCCTCTGGACAATAAAGCACATTTATACCAACGGAGGTTTTTTCATGAAAATGGGACAGTGGCCTATGAGGAGATAACCGATGACGGCATCGTGACGTACCAGTTCCCAGACAGGCTGATTTGCTCGAAGGAGGAACTGGTGGGCTATTTGGTATCCCGCCTGAAGCTGACGCACCGTGACGCCGTAATCATCGACCGGACAACAGGGATTGGGCAGGCAATCTTGCAGAACGCCGCCCGGGCACGGGTGGGCATTGTCATCCATGCGGACCATTTTAGCGAAGGGAGCACCGATGAGGAGCATATCCTATGGAACAATTATTATGAATATGCCTTTTCCCAGCATAAGCATATCAGCTTTTACATTACATCTACAGATACGCAGAAACAGCTGTTGCAAAAACAGTTCCAGAAGTATGCAGGCGCCAGCCCAGAGATTGTGACCATCCCAGTGGGGAGCATTGATGAGCAGAAACATCCCAAGGAAGGCCGGAAGAAGCATTCCCTGATTACAGCATCCAGGCTTGCGGATGAGAAACATATCGACTGGCTGATAGAGGCCGTTGTAAAAGCAAGGGAGCAGGTGCCGGACGTTACGCTGGATATTTATGGGAAGGGCGCAGAAGAGGCGAGGCTGAAAGAGCGGATGGAAGCTTTAGGATGCGGCGGGTATGTGCGGCTTTGCGGCCAGCAGAACCTGGATGAGGTGTATCAGGGGTATGAAGCATACCTGGCAGGCTCTACGAGCGAGGGGTTTGGCCTTACCCTCATGGAGGCAGTGGGTTCAGGCCTTCCAATCATTGGCTTTGACGTGCGGTATGGCAACCAGAATTTTATCGACGATGGGAAGAATGGGTATCTGATCCCAGTGCATGATAAAATGGAAAAGAAAGAACGTGTGCAGCGCTTGGCAGAATGTATCGTCCGCCTGTTTACAGAAGCGGACTTGGAGGCATTCCAGAGGCATGCTTATGAAAAAGCAAAGATGTATATGACAGAAGAGATAGAGGGGAAATGGAAAACTTTACTGAAAAGGGTACGGAGGCCGTTGTAGGAAGAAGCGCAGGGTAACCGGTAACGTTGCAAAGGGAGTGAGAGAAGATGGATAAAAATTTAAACGACGCCATTTTATTGTTTGACAATTATGGGCAGGACAGCCAGGCGCTGCATACCTCCTTCAAGCTGGCAGGTTTTTCCTGCCCAGCAGTGGCCATTGAGGACGACGGCTTCCTGCCAGATGATGTCATGTCGGTGTATGGCTTTTTCCTAGGTGATTTTAAAGCGGCATTGGGGGATAGGGCGAAACCGAAATATTTTAATGAAATCACAGTCCCGGAATATTGGGAAATCAGCGGGACGAACAGCAGCGGCAAGGTGCAGGACTTATACAAGGAACGGGGTAGGATTTTTTATGCAGAGCCGCGTCATAAACGGCTTGTGAAAATCGTGGATTGGTATGATGAGCGGGGGGTAGTCCGTTCCAGCGACCATTATAACCGTTATGGGGCGGTTTATGGCCGGACAATATTTAACGCCAAAGGGCAGAAGGTGAATAAGACGTATTTCTCGGCAGATGGGCGGGAGGCCATAGTAGAAAATTTTGTGACAGGCGACATTATCTTAAATGAGGGGGATGAGGTACGGATATTCCACAATAAGACGGAGTTTGTGCTGCATTTCTTCGTACGTGCACGCTTTACCCAAAGCAGGATTTTCTTTAATTCCCTGTCTACGCCGTTTTTCGTGTCCAGCCAAATGAAGTCGCAGGTGAAGCGGGATATCCTGTTCTGGCAGGAGCCGGCCAGGGATGAGATCCCAGGCAATATGCAGTTGGTTTTTAAGGGGGAAGCCAGCCGCACGGCCACCGTCATGGTACAGAAAAAGGAGGCCTATCACAAGCTGCTGGCCTTGGGCGCCCCAAAGGATATGGTCCATCAGCTGGGCTTCCTCTATCCTTTTTCCAAAGAGAACGCCCATCAGCCAGAGGCGCTGATCTGTACAAATTCAGACAATATCGAGCATTGCAGGGAGTTGGCTAAGGCGCTGCCGCAGATGCATTTCCATATCGCAGCTTTGACGGAAATGTCCTCCAAGCTGGCAGAAATGGATGCTTATAGTAATGTGAGCCTCTATCCAGGCATAAAGATGGGGGTTTTGGAAGAACTGTTTGAAACCTGTGACTATTATTTTGACATCAACCACGAATCGGAAATCGTCTCAGCAGTGTATCGGGCATTTTTACATAACCACTTAATTTTTGCGTTTCAGGAGACGGCGCATAATCCGGGTTTTGTGGCAGAAAGGCTGATGTTCCCAGCGGCAGGATGGCAGCGGATGCAGGCGGAAGCGGAGGCAGCCATGGCGGATGCAGGGGTTTTGGAAAAAATGCTGCAGCAGCAGCGGGAGGCTGCCATGGCGGAAACGGCAGAACGTTACCAAAGGCTGTAGCGGCCATCCAGGGGAAGGTGCAAAGCGGCCTTCCCCTTGTTAATGCCCTCCTTTATAAGCCTCATAAAATGCCAGGAACTGTTTCAGCGGTTTTGAGATTTTCCCATCCAGGTTGTAAGCGAACCCAATCTCCCTTTTCTGGAGAGGTGTCCCAAGAGGGATTTCCAGCAAAGACCCTGCCTTTAATTCATTCTGCACAAAATCCCGGATGACACTCCCTACGCCCAGGCTGATTTTAGACATTTCAATTAAAAGATCCAGGTTGGACACTTCAATCACATCCTGCGCCATAATATGGTTTTCCTGGAAATAACTGTCAATGTACTGCCGCGTCATGTTCTCCCGGTCCAGCAGCAATAAGGTGGAATTCTGGAGGATATGGCCTTTTTCAATGCCGCGGGCTTTTAAGTTATGCAGGTAACTCCTGGTGGCGACGAAAATATCTTCGATTTCCTGCAGTGGGTAAAACCCGATATTCTTCAGTGACTGGGGGCGCCCGACCAGCCCGATGTCCAGCCTCCCGTCCCCCAAGAGCTTTAGGGTCTGGTGGGTGGAATGGCAGGCAATGGATATATGGATGTGCGGGTATTTCTTAATGAAATCCCTGAGGTAAGGCAGCAGCACATATTTGCACAATGTTGCGCTGGCGCCGATGGCCAGGTTCCCCATCCCGAGGGCAATGGAACGCCGCAGCCTGTCCTCCCCCAGGGACAGGGTCTCAAATGCAGACTTCACATGGGTGTAGAGCAATTCCCCCTCCGGCGTTAAGGACACCCCCCTGGAGCTGCGGTCAAACAGCTTTACTTCCAGGTTCTCCTCCAGCTTCTGGATGGATTTGCTGATAGCCGGCTGGCTGATATACAGTTCCTTGGCTGCCCGGGAGATATTCCCCGTATTGGCGACCGCATAGAAAATCCGGTAAGACGAAAGGTTCTGTTCCATAAAATCCCTCCTTTTCCTTGGGAACACCGCGATCTTTTATAACTTTGGATTATAATAATTATATTTAATATGTATTTCTATTATAATACATCTTATGCTAAAATAGCAAGCAGTAAGATACTTGCATTTGGGAATTTGTATTTAGGAATTTTGTATTTGGGAGAAAACAAACAGGAGGATAGGAAGATGGGAATGACAATGACACAGAAAATCCTGGCTGCAGCAGCAGGCCTTCCGGAAGTGAAGGCAGGCCAATTAATCGAGGCAGATTTGGATTTGGTGCTGGGGAATGATATCACAACACCCGTGGCAATCCATGAAATGGACAAATTTACGGCAGAAGGCGTATTCCACAAAGACAAAATCGCACTGGTAATGGACCACTTCGTGCCCAATAAGGATATCAAGTCCGCACAGCACTGCAAATGCGTCCGGGAATTTGCCTGCAAGCATGAAATCCGCAATTATTTTGACGTAGGGGAGATGGGGATTGAGCATGCCCTGCTGCCGGAAAAAGGCCTTACCGTTGCAGGGGACGTGATTATCGGCGCTGACTCCCATACCTGCACTTATGGCGCGTTGGGGGCTTTCTCTACAGGCGTAGGGAGCACGGACATGGCCGCCGGCATGGCAACGGGGAAGGCATGGTTTAAGGTGCCCTCTGCCATCAAGTTCAACCTGGTAGGCAAGCTTTCCAAATGGGTCAGCGGCAAGGACGTCATCCTGCATATCATCGGCATGATTGGCGTGGACGGCGCCCTTTATAAGTCCATGGAATTTACCGGGGAGGGCATTGCCAGCCTTTCTATGGACGACCGTTTCACGATTGCCAACATGGCCATTGAGGCGGGGGGCAAGAACGGCATATTCCCTGTAGATGAGAAAGCCGTAGCCTACATGAAGGAGCATTCCAGCCGGGAATTTAAAATCTATGAGGCAGACCCGGACGCAGAATATGACGAGACCTACACCATTGACCTGGGCGCCTTGAAGCCGACGGTAGCCTTCCCCCACCTGCCGGAAAACACCAGGACGGTAGAAGAGGCGGGGGAGGTAAGCATTGACCAGGTGGTGATTGGCTCCTGCACCAACGGGCGCCTGGACGACCTGCGCGTTGCAGCCAAGGTGCTGGAAGGGAAGAAGGTAGCCAAAGGGATCCGCTGCATCGTTATCCCAGCCACCCAGAAAATTTACCTGGACGCCATGGAAGAAGGCCTCTTAAAGATTTTCATTGAGGCGGGCGCCATTGTAAGCGCCCCTACCTGCGGCCCGTGCCTGGGCGGCTATATGGGTATCCTGGCCGAAGGGGAGCGGTGCGTGTCCACCACCAACCGTAACTTTGTAGGCCGCATGGGGCATGTGGAGTCTGAAATATACCTGGCAAGCCCGGCAGTCGCGGCAGCCAGCGCCATTGCCGGCAAGATCGCAGCCCCTGCCGAATAGCAGATATGTGTAGCATGAGAATAGGAGAAATGGAGGACGACATGAAAGCCAGCGGAACCGTTTTTAAATATGGAGACAATGTAGATACAGACGTGATTATCCCAGCAAGGTACTTAAATTCTTCCGACCCGGAAGAGTTAGCAGCCCATTGCATGGAAGATATTGACAAGGAATTTGTGGGGAAGGTCCAAAAAGGGGATCTGATTGTGGCGGACAAGAATTTTGGCTGCGGCTCTTCCCGGGAGCATGCGCCCATTGCCATTAAGGCGGCAGGCGTAAGCTGTGTGATTGCAGAGACCTTTGCCCGGATTTTTTACCGGAATGCCATCAATATCGGGCTGCCTATCATAGAATGCCCAGAGGCCGCCAAAGGGATTGCGGCAGGGGATGAGGTGGAAGTGGATTTTGACAGCGGCGTAATTACCAATAAGACCAAAGGGACGTCCTACCAAGGGCAGGCATTCCCGGAATTTATGCAGAAGATTATCCAGGCAGAAGGCCTGATAAATTATATTAACCAGAAATGATGACGCGCACTGCGCACCAAAGCGGGCAGCCCCCTTCACTTATGAGAGGGCTGCCCGCTTTCTTAATTCCGGTAGGAGGCCTGTTCGGCACGCCTTAATACGGAAATCAGGGGCACAATCAGCGCCCCGCAGAAGAAATTACTGATCCCATGGATGAAGTCCCAGGGAAGGCCGGCGATTATCCAGGCAACCATCCCTTGGAAGCTTAGCCCAAACAGGATTGCCTGTGCCGGGGCATACAATGTCCCAAACAGGAAGCCATGCGCTGCACAGACAGCCATATAGACGATAGGCCGCACTTTTTTGGGCATGTCCTGCGGCAGGAGCATGGTAGCGCCCCAGAGGGCAGCCCATACATAGAGGTATGGGACCCACCAGCTGGAAAATCCGCTGAAGACGCCGTTTAGGAGTACATATACATAGATGGGGTACAGCGCTTTTTTGCGGTAGGTTACCGTAAAGGCAATCACAAATACGCCCAGCAGGTGGATATTCGGCGCAGCCTCCAGCAGGAATTTTGAAGCATACATCACTGCTCCCAGCATGCCGAATACGGCCATTTCCCGGACGGTCAGCTTCATTGCTTCTCAGCCTTGAAGGCGTAAGTATCCCCCGCTTTGGCCTCGGTGGCGTCTACGCCGGCCTGGGCATATTCCCCATTGACATAAAATGCCCAATATGCACCGTCTTCCTCAAAATCCAGGGTCACGCCGTTTACAGTCTTCACATAGAGGCCATAGCCGCTTTCGTCCCCGGCAATCAGCCCCACATCCAGCAAAGCCTCCCCGACGGTCTCTTTGTCCGTATGGATTTCGAATTCTTTTTCATTGCCTTCCAAATCTACGGTCTGGAAGGTAAATTCTGTGCTGCCTGTCCCAAGCACCTGCCCATCGTCCTGGGCGTCCCCTTCCGTTGCAGCGCCAGAAGGCGCGCTGCTGCCATTACAGCCAGATGTACACAGCGCCATAGCCACAATCAGCGCAATACAAAGGATGAATGGCAATGTTTTCTTCCTTAAGCCTAAGTTCCTGTTCATATCCTTTTCTCCTTTCGATTCCTTTCCCCCAGCGGCCGGCGCCCGCGGCGGTATCAGGGGGATTGTCCCTGCCTGGATATTCCGGCTTGACATCTTGCCGCCCCGGCAGCCCGGTACTTCAGCTGTTTTGCTTATAGCATCAGGCTGCCAGGGTCTATTAATCGGCCTTCTCAGGGCTTCCCCCAATGGCATTTCCCAAAGCTGTGGCCTTTGGTCAGATTAATCCTATGGAACGGTGCCTTACGGCGACGGGCTCGCGCAGGATTCCCACCTGCTTCCCCAGGCAAGCCAATTACTATCATAATTGTTTGCTCCTTATCCGTCAATAGTTTTTTGGAATATCCCCCCTTCCTGGCGCATATAAATGAAAACAGGTGAGGGAAGAAGGGGTGCCGAAGGGAGGGACAACTCATGGAGGAAATCATCCAGGCGTTTCCAGGCGCATTCCGCCCATTCTGCCGCTCCCTGTTTGAAAGCGGCGCAGAACCAGAAGAAATCAGGCTCCGGGTGGGACAGCCTGTGATGGCGCAGGGCAAAGGCAGGGAGTATTTCTGGAGCCGCACCAAGGGGCTGTTCCAGGGAAGGGCAGAGGAAGGCTATATCTGGAAGGATACGGATATGAAGGATACCCTGGCCCGTATGAGCCAGTATTCCATGTATGCCCTGGAAGAAGAAATCCGGGGCGGCTTTTTTACCATCCGGGGCGGCCATCGGATTGGCGTTGCGGGGAAGGCTGTCTGCGAAAAAGGGAAAGTGGTGACAATCCGCAATATCTGCGGGCTGAATATCCGTGTGGCCAGGCAGAAGAAGGGATGCGCCAGCAAAGCTATCCCATGGCTGATATCTGGGAGGAGTATTTACAATACATTGATTTTATCCCCGCCTGGCCTGGGGAAGACGACGATGCTCCGGGACTGCATCCGGTTGCTGTCAGAAGGGGCGTCGGGGCTGCCGGGGCAGAAGGTGGGGCTGGTGGACGAGCGCAGCGAGGTTGCCGCCTGTTATTTCGGGATTCCGCAGAATGACCTGGGCTGCCGCACAGACGTGCTGGACGCCTGCCCCAAGGCGGAGGGGATGCGCCTTTTGATACGCAGCATGTCGCCCCAGATTCTTGCAGTAGATGAACTGGGAAGCGAGGAGGACTGCCAGGCTGTGGAAGAAGCGCTCCACTGCGGATGCAGGATTTTAGGAACAATGCACCTGGGGGAAATCGGGGAGCTCCGGAAGAAAGCGTACCTGTCCCAGTGGATGGAAAAAGGGTTTTTTGAGCGCTTCCTATTCCTGGATATAGGGGAAGGGGGGAAGAGGGGCTTTTCCGTTTATGATGGGAGGCTTGGGAAATTATGTTGAAGATTGCGGGGAGCCTTTTGGTGTTTGCGGCATCCCTTTTGTATGGATGGAAGGTAAAGGCAGAATATGCCGAGCATGTGGAGCAGCTTGTGGGGATGAAAGAGATGTTCCTGATGATGTGGGGGGAGATTTCCTATGCCAGGACGCCTTTAAAGGAAGCGTTCCTGCAGATTGCCGCACAGGGGAAGGAGCCATTTGCCTCTTTCCTGCGCCGGGCCGCGGAAGGGCTGGAGGGGCAGGAAGGGAGCATGGGCAGCTTCTGGGGGCGCCTGGTGGATGAAGAGGCAGGGCGTTTCCTGTTTACGGCAAAAGAGAGGGGGCTTTTAAAGCGGGCAGGGGAGAATTTCGGCTACCTGGATGGGCAGATGCAGCTTAAGAACCTGGAATTGTATATCGGACAGGCAGAGACGCTAATCCAAAAAGCCCAGGGGGAATTAAAGGACAGGCAGAAGCTGTCCGGGACATTGAGCCTGATGTGCGGCTTGTTTGTGATTATCCTTCTGGTATAGAAAAGGCGGAGGTACTATGAGTATAAGTTTGATTTTTAAGATTGCGGCGGTGGGGATCCTGGTCACTGTGCTGAGCCAGGTTTTAAAGCACAGCGGCAGGGAGGAGCATGCATTCCTCACCAGCCTGGCAGGGCTTCTGATTGTGCTTTTTTGGATTGTGCCGTATATCTATGAACTGTTTGAGACCATGAAAAACCTGTTTGCGCTGTAAGGAAGGGGCAGGGGATGGATATTGTAAAGATTGCAGCCTTTGGCATTGCGGGGACCTTACTTGGGATCCTGCTGAAGGGGCAGAAGAAAGAGTACGAGCTGTTCGTGACATTGGGGGTGTCCCTGTGCATTTTCTACTTCATCATGTCAAAGCTGGAATTGGTATTGTCCGTGGTAAACCAGATGCAGGAATATGTCAGCCTGGACACCAGCTATATTGCAATTTTGGTAAAGATGATAGGGATTACCTATGTATCAGAATTTTCCGCCAACCTTTGCAAGGATGCAGGATACCAGGCGGTAGCCGGGCAGATAGAGATGTTTGGGAAGCTGTCCATCCTGGTAATCAGCATGCCGGTCCTGCTGGTGCTGCTGGAGACGATTGGGGAGTTTTTAAGCTGATAGGAGGATAGCTGGCATGAGGATCAGAGGATGGAGAGGATACCTGGCGGCCCTTGGGGTTCTGTTTGGGATTCTGGGATTTGGGATAAAAGCCTATGGCGGGAGCGCCCAAGAAGGGTGGGGCAGGGAACCTGCAGGGGAAAGCCCCAGCGAGGAAGAGGCGCTTTCCGGTTACCTGGAGGATTTGGACTTTTCAGGCATCGATGCGGTGTTAGGAAGCCAGGACGGCACGGCAGGGATGGATTTCCGGGAATTGGTGGAGACGCTCATCCAAGGCCAGGAAATCGATAAAGGGAAGCTGCTGATGGACATCCTGTCCATGGTATTTGAGGAAATCGGCTCCTTCCGCGGGACAATCATGAAAATCGTGTTTTTATGTGTCGTGTTTGCCATTTTATATAATTTTGCCAATGTCTTTGAAAACCCTGCAGTTACGGAAATCAGCTTCTATATGGTGTACATGCTGCTCCTGGTGCTTTTGATGCATTCATTTTTCATCCTGCGGGACGTGGCTGTGGATGTCTTGCAGGATATGATGGTGTTTTTAAAGGTGCTGATCCCAACCTTTGCGGTCAGCATGTCTTTTTCCGGCCAGGTAAGCACGGCAGCGGCTTTCTATGAGATGACGTTCCTATTAATTTATGGGCTGGAATGGCTGATGCAGTACCTTATCGTACCGGCGGTGCAGATTTACGTGGTTTTGGAGCTGATGAATTACCTGACGGAGGAAGAGATGCTTTCCCGGATGACAGAATTATTGAAGTCTGGCGTGCTCTGGTGCATGAAAGTGCTGTTTACAGTGGTCATTGGGATTAATGTGGTGCAGAACCTGCTGACGCCTGTGATTGATACCTTTAAGTCCGGCCTGATTGCCAAGACGGCAGGGCTGCTCCCGGGCCTTGGCACATCCATCAACGCCGTGACGGAGATTATGGTGGGGTCTGGGATTATCATTAAAAATGGGGTTGGCCTTGCGGCTGTGTGCGTGCTGCTGGCCCTGTGCGCCGGCCCGTTGGTAAAGATTGGCGTTATGGCGTTCTTATATAAGCTTCTGGCAGCAGTGATACAGCCGGTCTCGGATAAGCGGATGATTGGGTGCATCAGCAGCGCAGGGGAAGGCGGCAGGCTTTTAGGCAAGGTCGTGGTGACAACCACGGTCATGTTCCTTGTGACAATAGCCATGGTGACGGCGGCAACAACCTTTAACCATTAAGGGGAGGGGGAAAGGAGGAAAGGAATGGTAAGCTTAGTTTATGCATGGGTAAAAAACCTGGTATGCTTCTATATATTCCTGACGGTAATCCTGCGCCTGCTGCCGCGGAATAATTACCAGAAATATGTACGCTTTTTTTCAGGCATGCTGCTGATGCTGCTGGTATTTTCCCCTATCCTGTCTTTGCTGGGGAAAGAAGATACAATCCGGCAGAAAATCAGCCAGGCAGGCTTTTTCCAGGATATGGATAACCTAAAGCTGGATACGGCGCACCTTCAGCAGGCACAGAAGGAGGCGTACCTGAGGGAATACGAGCGGGCAGTCGGGATGGATGTCAGCAGGATGGCGGAGGAAAAGCAGCTTTATGCCAACCAGGTAGAGGTTCATCTGTCAGAAAGCTACCAGGTGGAGTCCATTGCCATGGATATCAGCCTGGCCGGGGGGGAAGGGATTTTTATACGCAAGGCATCTTATGGGGACAACAGCCAGGAATACCCGGAAGTCTACCGGCTAAAGCAGGAATTGATGGAATTCTACAAAATCACAGAAAGCCAGATTGAGATTAATGTGCAGGAGGGGTAGAGAGGGAAGGGAAGCACAGGAAAAGGAGCAGGGATGGATAAGAAAGGTTGGTTTTCCCCAGAAAAGTTAAAAGGGATATCAAAGAACCATCTGCTGATCGGTGCGCTTGTAGGCGTGCTGCTGCTGGTGGTTGCTATGCCTGTAGGGCAGGAAGGCAGCAAGGAAAAGGAAGGGCAGGCCGTCCAGGAGACGGCAGGGGAGGATAGGAGGGAGGCGGGCATTTACAGCAGGTATGGGAAAGAACTGGAACGGAAGCTGAAGCAGGTCTTGGAGAAAGTGGAAGGGGTAGGGGCGGCGGAGGTTATGATTACGCTCCAGGATGAGGGGGAGCGGGTCGTGGAGAAGGATCTGTCCCAGACAGGGCAGTCGGTTTCTGAAAAAGACGGGGACGTCTCCCGCAGCACCCAGGAGAAGCAGTACCAGGAAGAAACCGTCTTTTCCCAGGGGGAAGGAAGCGGCGGGGAGCCGTTTGTAGCAAGGGAGGTGATGCCGAAGGTAGAAGGCGTGTTAGTGGTGGCAGAAGGGGGCGGGGACCCCAAGGTAGCAAAAAATATTTCTGATGCCGTTTTGGCATTATTTCCAGTGGAAGTACATAAAATTAAGGTAGTTAAAATGAATTGACAGGAGGTCACCAGTTTGAAGAAAGTATTTAAGAAAAACCAGATTATCATTACAGCCCTGGCTCTGATGATTGCTGTAGCAGGCTATCTGCAATATACCGGAAGCCAAAAAGACAGCAATCTGGCCAAGGAGGCGAGCGCGGACACCAAGGAAAGTACATATGAAATATCGGATGAGGATATGTATAGCGCGGAGGACATATTTACAGACACAGAGGCAAGTGAGGAAACCTCAGCAGAGGCACAGGATGCAGGCCTGGGAATCCAGACCGGGGAGGATATTGCCAAGGCAACCGGGCAGGATGTGGATAACCCGGGGGAGGCAGTCCTGACCAGCACGGATGTAAGCAATGTGGATTTTGCATCGGAAGTGAAGCTGAACCGGGAGCAGGTGCGTTCCCAGAATAAGGAATCCCTGCTGGAGATTATCAATAATACGAATATTACAGAGGAACAGAAGCAGTCAGCCGTCAGCACGATGATTAGCATGACGGATATTGCAGAGCGGGAAGCCGCTGCAGAGATGCTGCTGCAGGCAAAGGGATTTACGGATGTGGTAGTGAGCATTACGGACGGGAATGCGGACGTCGTACTGAACATGGGGGAAGTTACGGATGCTAAGAGGGCGCAGGTAGAGGATATTGTAAAGCGGAAGACAAATGTGGAAGCACAGAATATTATAATTACGCCCATCCAGACGGGCGCCGGGGCAGGGGCTGCCACAGCAGGCGGGAACCCTACAGACGGCGGGAATACAGGCGCTGGCGCTGAAGGCGCCACCGGGGCTGGTGAAGGGGAAAACGCAGGCGGGGGTACAGCCCCAGGGAATGAAGCCGGGACAGAAGCAGGGGAAAACGCCGGGGGAGCCGCCGCGGCAAATGGGACAGAAGGATAAGGAGAAGGAATGGGAGGGGGCTGCCCCCTCCCATTAACGGCCGTATTTTGTGGCAAGCCATTCTTTTCTTGTATAAGGGATGGTAAATCCCCATAAGGCAAACAGAAACAGGAGGGCGGCCAGGATGCCGGCCATGCACATCTTTCTCCCGGAATGGTAAACGCTTTCCCCTGTTTGGTAGAGGAAAGGAAGGGAAAGGAAGAGGGCGCCCAGGATAGGAGGCAGAAACCGCATGCGGTTTTTAAACAGGAAGAGGCGAAATTGTTCAGAATCCGCCATCCCAACCATAAAAAGGCTTTGCAGCGCCCGCCTGTTCTCCTCCTGTTCGGCAGCAATCCGGAAGTGGATGAGCAGGAACGCAGCCATCAGCAGGAGCAGTTCCACAAACCCCATCAGAAATATCCCAAATTGGCAGGACTGCCTTGCTTTTTGTAAATCTTCCGCTTTTGAGGAAGCCCGTAAAGGGCGCTGCCCCTCTTTTGTTAGCCCATTGGCTGCCTGGAGCAGTGACTGGAAGGCCTCCACGCCGTCAGCGGAGGATTCCCAATCCTGGAACCGGAGGAGGCGCATCTCATTTTGCCAATAGGGGCTGATAGATGCGATTTTCCGGAAATCAGCGTCATTTAAGACAAGGGTGCGGTCTGCAAGGGTTGGGTTCTTATTGAAAAGAACCCTGATATCGCTCCCGCAGGAGTTTAATTCCAGCATATGCCTTTCTTCTGTACCCTGGGTTTTATGCGGGTTTTTTGCAACTGGATCAAGGGAAATGGAGACTTGGGGGATTGTGGTGAAGCTGTGCCCATACCCGTTCTGGGGATTTTCCTGGAACAGTTCCAGGAATGTCCCGGCAGGGATTTGGTAGCTGCCGCCTAGCTTGCCATTTACCTCTGATACGGGGAGGTAATTAAAGGCAGCATCCCTTGCGTAAGGGATTACCATTTCCTCCGTAATGGTGACGCCATGCTGGGCTAGGATGCTGCGGCAGGCATCTGCTGGGACCTGGTTCTGCCCATAAAGCACAGAGTATGCCAGGTCATAAGGGCAGGATTGTTGGGCATCGTAGAGAAGGGAAGGCAGGATTACCGTGCAGAAGCCTGCCAGGTATAGCGCAGCGCTGGACAATAGGGAGGAAAAGAGATACCGTATAGCCCAATCTTTTTTGTGCCGGGCGAGCAGGGACCATTCCAGCAGGCGTTTTGTTGCATAGCCTGGGAAATGCTGTTTCAGCCATTGGTAACCCCTGCCTTTTTTCTCTGCCTGGAAGGGGGACAAGAGCAGGGAGCCGATGCGCCGGCTTAGCAGCTGGATGCCTTGGAGGGCGGCGGTAATGGCAAGCACAATCCCATAGAGCAAGGCAGTAACGGCGTAGGCCTGGTAGGGAATGCCCCAGCCCGGCAGGGGAATCCCAAGGGCATAAGCCAATATGCCATAGAAGGTAAAGGAGGCGGCTGTCCCAGCAAGGAAGGATGCACCCAGAGCAATGGCTCCAAGGGCAAGGCTCTCCGCAAGCAGGCATTTCCAGGATTCCAGGCGGCTCATGCCCAGGGAAAATAGGATGCCATACTCCCGCTTGCGGGCAGAAAGGAACACAGAATAGGAATAGGGCACAAACAAAAGCAGGAAGGCCGCAGCCAGGATGCTTGGGAAAATAACATTACTGGAAATAAGGGAATCTACGGTTGCCCCTCCCATAAAAGAATTGTCCGTAAAAAGCGCTGCAAAGCAGAAAAACAGCGTAAGGGCAAAAAAGCTGCATAAAAAGTACAGATAGAAACGCCTGAAATTAGCCCGCAGCATTTTTTTGGAAATCATAAAATATGTCATCCCTGCCCCCCCTTTCTC
This sequence comes from uncultured Lachnospiraceae bacterium, assembly GCA_910588965.1. Lineage (GTDB taxonomy): Bacteria > Bacillota > Clostridia > Lachnospirales > Lachnospiraceae > Petralouisia. The sequence goes on from CAJUSO010000047.1 coordinate 23,961, forward strand.
GCCCTGTCCCTGCGGCAGGCAGGCGCCTTTGGTCCAGAAAGTTCCCCATGTTCCAGATAGAGGATGCGGTGGCAGAAGGAGGCCGCATGGGCATCGTGGGTCACAAGCAATATGCTGGCCTGCGCCTGCCTGTTTATGTCCTGCATGCAGCACAGGATATTTTCCGCTGCCTCTGCATCCAGGCTGCCGGTGGGCTCATCTGCAAAAATCAGGTCTGGTTCCTGTATCAATGCCCGGGCAATGGCGACCCTTTGCTTCTGCCCCCCGGATAATTCGGTAATGCCCCTGTCCCTGAAATCCCCAATCCCTGTCAGTTCCAGCACTTTTTTCAGCTGGCGTGCCTGCTTGCTAGGGCTTTGCCTGTCTAAAATCATGGGCAGCAGTATGTTTTCCTCCACGGTAAGGCTTTCGAGCAGCTGGAAGTCCTGGAAAGCCATCCCAAAATGTTTCCTGCGGAACCGTGCAAGCCCTTCCTGGGAAAAAGCAGATAAATCCTGTCCATCCACCAGGATTTGCCCTGAGTCTGGCCGGTCAATCCCGCTTAAATTGTGCAGAAGAGTAGTCTTTCCGCTGCCAGAAGGCCCCATAATGGCTGCCATTTCCCCTTTGCGTACCTGCAAAGAGACGTCCAAAAGGACAGCCACCTCCTGTTTCCTTGTGCGGTAGCTTTTCGATAGGTTTTTTGCTTCTAATGCATACATAAGAATCCTCCTGATATTAAAAAAACGCCCTGCCCGCATCCCGCCGCCTGCAGCCGAAGGCAAGAGTGCAGGACAGGAATCTATAGATACGGAAAAATGGGGTATATCAGGAGAAATCAACAGTCCATCCGTACAGATAGGCTGCAGAGGGTAATGCATGGCAGGAATCCAGGAAAAAACGGTACAGGAAAAAAAACTGGAAAAGAAGCGGTTCCAGGCAATAAGAATGGGGAGGGCAGCAGGCCGATGGGAGAGGGGATAAGGCTCTTTTTAGGAATCCCATCCGAGGGGCGCCTGGCTGGGCCTTCTTCTAAAGTTATGCCAGTGCCGAGCAATGCTTCCAGCCGCTGGATACGGTCCTCTAAGTCACCTTCCTGCCATCTGCCGCTCCAGATATGGAAATGAAGGGATAAAAGGAGTATCAGGGATAGGGACATCAAAAGCAGGGAGGCCGTAAGCCTCCCGCTGGCATATCTATCATAGGGATTGTAACCACATGCTTGTTGCCGCCTGCTCCTTTGCATCCTACCACCTATCTAACTGTTCCTATCCAGAACCTGCTGCAGCCTTGGCCTGCCCCCAGAAGAGGCGGGCGCCCGGCAGATCCGACCCCTTGCCGTTGCCAAGGGCTGGCATTATAAGTAAGGGCGCATACTGCTTACGAGGTTTTCTTCCAGGCTAATCAGGCGCTTTGCGATATCCGTGGACTGTCCGTCAGCAGCTTTGTACTGGTTCAGGTACTTGTTTAGGGATTTCACGCCCATATTACAGCCATCCGTAATTAAGCTGGCAATGGCGCTGTCTGAATTATCTATGGCCAGCTTTGCGTTTGTCTTAATCCAAGACATGCTTTTCGCCACAGGGTTTGGCTCCTTCCCTTCATCATGGCAATTCCTTAAGAGGATCTGTAGCTCGTCCTTTAAGACGATATGCCTGTTCTTGCAGTCTACCAGGCATTGGCGCAGCGTGCTGTCCTTGGTATAGTCCAGGACATCGTCGATTGCGCCGACGCCCATTTGGATCCCAGCATCGCATTCCCGCATGAGCCGTATGGTGTCTGGTTGTACCATAACTATTTTCCTCCAATCTGTGTGGTATTTGGTGAAAATAGTATGTCAGTTTAGAAGGGAATCTATACTGGAATTATACTTGTTGTTGCTGTTATTGGCAAGGGAAAACAGGCAATTGGGGTTAGATGATGCGCTTAAAGAAAGGAACCCTTGCTTCTGGCGCCGAATCAATGGTTCATAAAAATACTGAAGGTGGTAGCCTCCCAAGGCTTCATGCTAATAGACTGCTGCCGGCTTGAAATACTCGTCCGGGTTTTCTCCAGCTTCTATCAATTCCTGTCTGCATTGCTCTATCCTCTGTAAAAGTTCTTCCCGGCTCTCCCCGGTTATCGCCATTTCATCATCTAAAGAGAAATCGGACTATTTTTTAATATCGCTTATCTATTCCGGCTGAAAACAATCAAACTTTCCAGACAGTCTT
>CAJUSO010000048.1 GCA_910588965.1 uncultured Lachnospiraceae bacterium
AACTCTTAGAATCTTTCAAGGTTATTTCACTGTTCAGTTGTCAAGGTCTTATCTGCTGTCTCACGCGACAGCTTATTTATATTATCACAGCTTTTCGGATTTGTCAACAACTTTTTTCAACTTTTTTATTTTTTAAATAATTGAAATTTACTCGTTTGCAATTCCAGCCTGTGATCTCTGCTCTGCTTGCACACAGCTTTGTTATAATAGCACACCTTCACGCTCCTGTCAACGGGTTTTTACACATTTTTACATTTTATGGGAAATTACTTATAGGCAAGCTTTTAACATATGGGAAATTGTTTATAGGCAATCCTTTCATATATGGAAAGAACACCTATTGCAAAGTTCCTAAAACAGCCCCTTCCGCAGACATCGTGAGGGTTGCATCTATAGGGCGCTTACCCCCGCGGTATTCTTCAAGTATCTATATAAGCACCACCACATGCCAGCATAAAGGGAAGGCAGAACCCAATATATGGATTCCGCCTTCCCTCCTTACATTTTATGCCAGCAAACTTTCCTGCACCGTTACGCCATCTTTCCCTTGCGCATCCCTTTACATACAATCTGCTGTTTGCATATATTCACTATCCTACTTTACAGTCGCTTTGGTACTCATGCCTGCTTTTCTCATGATTTTCTTTACGCTGGCACGTTTCTTGGCGCTGGCCTTCTGCGGAAGGGTAACCTTCATAGACGCACTTGTGTTTTTAAATGCCTGGGTTTTGATATTCTTAATGGCTGTGCCCAAGAATACCACTTTCTTTAACTTCTTGCATCCATAGAACGCCTTCTTATCGATTGTAGATACCCTCTTGCCGATAGATACCTGGGCAAGGTTTGTACAGCCGGCAAATGCTTCGCTCTTGATAGTCTGTACATAAGCGCCAATAGTTACTTTCTTCAGCTTCTTAAAGCCTTTGAATGCTTTGGCGGATACACTGGTAACCTTGAAGGTTACATCCCTGAATTCCACGGTAGAAGCAATAGATGCAGATGTGGCATTCTTATCCGTGCCTTTGACTACTGCAACTGTCTTCTTCGAAGTGCTGGTCACTTTATAACGGATCTTCTTCACGGTAAAGGTATCGCCAACCTTCGCATTCTTCTCCAGGCCTTTCTGGGCGGCTGTAAGTTCTTTTGCATAGCGGTTCATCTTAGAATAGCTTGCCGTCTTCTCATATGCCCTTGTTGCCCTTACATAATATGCCTCAAATTCTTCCCAGCTGGTGTCTGTGTAATCCTTGTTGCCAGCTTCATAGGTTTTCTTGGCTGCGTCAATTGCTGCCTTCAGGGTTTTCTTAGCCTCCTGGAGCTTCTTCTCATCTTCGCTTGGCTCTTCATCGCCCTTTAAGCTATCCTGTGCAGAGATAAGGGCTGCTTTCAGGCGGTCTAACTGTGCCTTGCTGCCAGAATCCACTCCTGCCTTCGCTTCATTATAAGCAGATTCAAATGCTTCCCAGGTTGCATGGGAGTAGTCCTTCTGGCCTGCATCGTACACTGCCTTTGCGGCTGCGATTGCGGTATCCAGTGCTGCCCTGGCTGCCTCAAGTTCCTTCTCTATTTCACTTGGTTCATTTTTGTCAGCTGGCTTCAAGTTATTCTTAGCTGCTGTCAAGGTTTCTGCCAGGCGGTCTAACTGTGCCTTGCTGCTAGAATCCACTCCTGCCTTTGCTTCATTATAAGCAGATTCAAATGCTTCCCAGGTTGCGTTGCTGTAGTCTTTCTGCCCTGCATCATATACTGCCTTTGCAGCTGCAATGGTATCATTCAATGCTTTCCTGGCTGCCTCAAGCTGTTTCTCTGTTTCGCTTGGCTCAGGTGTTTCTGCTTTCTTCAAAGCCTGCTGGGCATCTTTAAGATCCTGCTCCAGACGGTTCAGCTTTGTCACGCTAGCGGAATCCAGGCCTGCACGGGCTGCTACCAGGGCTTCCTCAAAGGCTTCCCAAGTCTCGTCAGAGTAATCGCCGCGCGTTACCGCTTCTGCTTCTGCAATCGCATCATTCAGGTTCTTCCTTGCTTCTGCAAGTTCTTTCTCATCTTCGCTTGGAAGTGTCTCATCCGGGGTCTTCAGGCCTCCATGGGCTGCAAGCAATGCTGTCGCCAGCCTGTTTACCTTAGAAATACTCTCAGACTCCAAGCCTAACCTGGCTTCAGTGTATGCATCCTCAAAGGCTTCCCAGCTCTGCGTGGAATAGTCGCCTCTTCCAGCTTCATAAGCGGGCTTCACCTGATCTATGGCTGCCTTTAATGCCTTCCTAGCATTGTCAAGTTCTTTGCCTGTCTCAGTCAACAGCTTCAGGTTATCCTGTGCTGCCTCCAAGGCGGCTTTTGTCTCCCTGATTTCTTCTAATGTGCCTGTCTTTTCTGCCTGCCTAGCTGCTTCATATGCTTCCGCAAATACAGTCCAGGTAGCGTTTGAATACAGGCTTTCCCCAGCGCTGTAAACATCCTGTGCATTACTGATAGCGGATGTAAGCTGGTCTTTTGCTTCTGCAAGGTCTTTCGGTGCAAACACCTCTGCATTTGCTGCCATAAAAGCTCTTTCTTCTGGTGTGTCATAGGAAATCCGTGTCTGCATCCAAATTTCTGCCAGTGATGCAAAATTGCCGGCGCCCTTGTAAACCCTAATCTGCATATAATGCCCATTTACATCTTTTGGAACATCTAATATTTCTGTCTTACCAGCTGCAGCCGCCTCATTCTTTGTTTTCTTTCTACCAGTGGTATACTTATCGCCGGTAATCGTATTGGTTGCAGGATCAAACTCATCCCCTACAATACACTCATATTCCTGTACAATCCCATTTGAGCCTGAAGGCCTCTGCTGGAAGGATTTTGTATCATACGCGCTGGCGTCTTCTTCAAATTTTACCGTAATGATGGCCGGATTATCGTCAGATACAACAAATACTGATGGGCTCCACTGGGAATGCCAGAATGTGGAAGCGGAACCATCTGCCACAGCCCCTTTCACACCATTGCTGCCGCCTTCTTCAGGCGCTTCGGTATTTGCCCATACCCCTTCAGAAGCAGCTGTTTTTTCATACCCATCATTCAAATGAACCACGCAGCTTGCGCTGTAATCCACGCCGTCTACTGTTGCATTCGCACTAATAACGGCTGTGCCGAAGCCTACGAAATACACTGTGCCGTTTTCATCAACCCGTGCAACGCTTTCATCGGAAGATTTCCATACCATCTTCGTGCCAGGGCTAACCCAACGGTCTGTAAACCTTGCATGAAGCTGGATAGGTTCTTCTGCGCTATCCCGTTCTATATAATCCTCTTCAATGTCCATGACGCCCTTTTCAATCTTCACATTATCAAGGACGAAATCTTTATAGCCGCTGAAATCAAGCATTGAACCTGAATATCCGCCCGTCTGCGGCGCTACGCCGGTAGAATAGATACCAAACCAGTTCTGCCCGCTCTCACTTGCTGTAAAACTAAACCCAAACCTCTTTGTCTCACCTGGGGTACCAGCTAAGGACCAGCTTCTCACGTTATTATCATCCCCATCGCCGAGGCGCACTTCATATACGCGGTTGCTGCCCATCTGGTAATCAAAGGATACATAATACGTCTGTCCTGGCTGGAAATGGAAGTTCTGCGGAATGGTCTGGTAAACCATCCTGTTCCTCTGCGACAGCCCATTTACCTTCAGGGACCAATTCCCATCCAGCACATCATCTACGCTCTTGCTGATATAGCCCTTGCTCGTATATGGATCATGCCTCTCTGAAAGGTGGACACGGTTATCCTCTACGCCTTCTGCCGAACCAACAACGAACGGATAAAGCCCTTGTGCATTTTCTTCAAAATCATTGAAGAAGGATGTAATAATCCCATCTTCGTTTGTCTCTAAAGCGACATCCATCTTTGTCTCAACCACACGGATATCGTCAAAATAAGTAGCCCCTGCCCCTGCCTCACGCTTAAATGTCAGTGTGGCTGTGCTGCCTTCAGCTGTAAAGAACACATACAGGTTCTGGAAACGGCTGTAAGATTGCTGGCTTGCCACTGTATGGGTATTCGTATTGTGCTGGTCGGATTTCACATAATTAAATGCATAGGACTGTTCCGTATAGTTCGTCCCCAAAACCTTCCCGCCAGCCGACGTTACCGTTACATGTGCCTTAGAATCGCTCCTGTTGTCCGTACCTACATAAAGTGCATACTTCTGCCCTTTCCTCAGGTTTGTAAGTTTCGTGCTGACAGTTACGTCGCCTTCCAGTTTCAGCATATGGTTTGCGCTGGAATTATCCACGATTTCTGCAGTCCCAGGACCAGTAACTGTCCTATGGCTTTCTACGTCCTGATCGTTAAATCCCATGTCATACACATACTTAGATGTCTGCCAATCCACTTCCAGAGGAGCCTTTTCCCCTTTGAATATTACATAAGGGATTTCTCTTTCCATATCCTCCAATGTAATGGTGTTGTCTACTACATTTACAACTTTTTTGTCTGTCCTTCCTGCATCAGTCAGCTTGTATACAACTACGTTGGAAAGCCCTTGCCAATCTTTGGTCAATGTCCAGGTGCTGGTGCCGCCAGCCGTATTCCAATGGTACATCTTCAGATCGTCTGCCGCCAGCTTGTTGCCGTTGCAGTCCCAATTCCACGGGATTAAGTATTTCTCATCCCCTACGTTGGAGCCATCGCCGCCAGTCGGGGCGCCCTCTGAAATTGTCACGCCATTTAACGTAATTGTCCTGCTCCTGAAATCCCTCAGGTTCGTGTAATCATTGGATTTCCTGCTAACTACAACTTCTGAGTTGTCTGCTGCATCCTTGGTGTTCCTCAGTGTAATCTGCATTTCTGGCGTCCAGCTCTCCCTCTCGTCTGTTGGCAGAGTAACAGCCTCACCGTCTACCCAATCTACTACCTGATAGTGCTGCAGGTATTTTGTAATCAGGTTATGCCGGAACATAACATTAATATAATTTTTATAATTTGTACGCCCCTGCCACCCCTCAAAATCTGTCATATTCAGGCCGCCAAGCAATGGTGACTGCGCTGCGCCGTGGTAGGACGGATAATCTGCAATCCAGGAATCCTTCTGGTGGTTACGCAGGAAACGCATTACCGCACTGTTCTCACCCTTTGCAGCATTGCCGCCATAAGCTAAATCTGCCGCCCAGTGCTGTAAGGTAGAATCATATTCTCCTGTTGGGCCCCATTCTGTAGCTACACGCCAGCCAAGGCCTGAGATTTCACGGAACAGCATACGGGTAGCCCAAGAATCCTCATTCTCTCCGCCAGATGTATGGTTGCCCCATACGTCTACATAAATAAAGTCAAGGTTATTGCCTACTTGGTCATATAATTCTTTAAACCTAGCCTCCCTGGCTCCGGTCGCAAGATCATACCTGGAATTGATACCGATACCCTGATCCAGCCAGTTCCATCCGAAGTTCCCCTGGGAAAGCTCGTTGCTGAATGCTTTTGCCTCAGCATACATTTCACTCGCATTCACATGGATGCCAAACAGGGCGCCCATTTTCTTACCTTCTACCATAAGTGTATTCATATCGTCCGCACCGCCGATGCGCCGTCCGATATCGCCATAGTCCGGATGCCCGGAATCATGGCCTTCTGAGCCATAGCCTTTCAGCAATACGCCCTGACCCAAACCTTCCGTATTCAGGTAAACCCTTTTCACTCCATCTAAGTTCATTAAGAACGGGTTAGCCGCATGGCTGCCGAAGTTCATAGCAATACGGTAATTTACCAGTTCTGGCACTTCCTCACTCTTGTAAGGGTTGTGCATAATAGAACGGAACTCCACTGCGCCGTCCTGCCAGTCAATGTCGCCATCCCCATTTGCATCGCCTGCAATTGCAACCTTTGCGCTCGGCATAATCTCATGCTCTACCACATAGGTGCGCTGCTCTGTGGTATTCTGGTTCTTGCCATCCACTGCAACCCTATCAACCACTACATTGGTAGTAACCTTCCTGTCATAATACCATTGTGTACTTGCAAGCCCTAAGGTACTTGCATCTTCCGAATCTGTTACAGTTGCCAGCACACGCGTATTGCTTGCGCCGCCAGACGATATGTAAGAAGCCACATGGGTCCCTTCGTATTCAGAGTTGCTCCACAAGCCTGCGCTCATCTCGTTATTTGAAATAAACCCATAGATAAAATCTTCGGTTGCCGCATTGTTGGTCAGCTTCATGCCCTTTACCACATCAAAGTCCCTGTCACCGCTGATACGGGTATTACTGGACATCTTCGCGCCTTTCAGATGCGCGTTTGCCTGCTTGCTGTTGACAGATATCAGGCTGTGGTCCGGAACCTCAATGGTCTGCACCGGATACAGCTGGTATCCATTTTCGTCCAAATCCTTCAGGTTATTCTCAACCTTTGTGATGTCAAAGGATGCCGTATTGTCTTTCACTGTAATGACTGCTGTAATTACACAGTCAATATTCTGGCCTTTCAATGCCATTTCATAAGTTGCTGACGTATTTGTAAAAGTGGTTTTTAAATTATCTTTTGTCACTTTGCAGGACACGCCGTTAATCTTGAAATTCACCAGCCTGTTAACCTGGCCGTAGAAAGTCTTCCCAGCAAGGTCGCCTTTTTTCATCTCATATCTAACAATGCTGGGGAAATCCTTTGCTACTACCACTTTCATATCATCGGTATTCAAATCCATTGTAGCAAATTCCGACTGTGAACAGATTACAATATCATCTGCGGCTACATTTTCACCTTCCACTACAACCCTAACGCTTTCAGAAATATAGCCTTTCTTGCTTACTGTAATGTTATATGTCCCGTCCAGAACTTCCAAATCATACGTTCCGTCTGCTGCAGTCTCCGCACTATACCTGCCCGTTTCAAGCTTCACGCCTGAAACAGGGTTCCCTTCTTCATCTACCACTTTACCAGTGATATGGTTCCCTTCTACTTGGGCCTGGCCTTCGTAAAAGATATTATTTAAGTATACATCGGTCACGTTACCGCTGTAACCTGCGCACTTAATAGCAATCTTGCCTTCCTTCCCAAGTTCCATGCCGTTTGGCTCGTTTTCAAAAACCTTATTCCCGCCAACCGTCATGCTGAACTTACCATCGGCAGTCCACTCAACTTTAACCTTTGTCCATTTACTCTGCCCTGGGGCTGCTACGCCGCTTGGCTGGTAGGGATTACCCTGGCCATTATACTTCTGCCAATACCAGCCGCCGCTATCATACCCTAAGAACACGCCATGCGCAGGATTCGTATAGTCCAAATACACGCCAAAACGGGTATTCGCATTTGTCGAACCCTGGAAAATCTCATATTCAAAATACCCGTCCTCTGTAAAATCAAATGTATTGGGGTTCACAAACATTGCTGGATATCCGTTTGTGTCTGATATGTCATTCCCATTTTCCGTACCTGCCTTTAGATGCAGGTATCCATTATACATTTCCATTACGGCATCGTCCCCGATTACCGTCTGGGGATCTTGGACCCATGCATCATGTTTCCCGTCTATCGCAACAGACCTTCCACCCTTCTCGGCTTCCGGCACGGCATTCTCTTCTGCTGCCGCCATAACCTCCGGCGCTTCATCCTCTGCTTCGCCTTCAATCTGGGGCGCATCCTCACTTACTACGCCTTCTGTTTCCTGCGGAGCCTCTTGGCCCCCCTCACCTTCTGTAACCTCTGCATCCTCTTGCTTTGCTTCCTCAACTTCATCCGGAACCTCCTCCGAAGCTTCTTCCGCTACCGTAGGAACTTCGCTTGCCCATGCTGTCATAGGCGCTGCCGTCACCACCATGCTAATCGCCAGCACGCAGCTTAATAATTTTGTAACACTCCGCTTTTTCATAAGCAATCACCTCATGTCCTAAGCCCGCAGCCTTATAGGAAGGCTATTGGCTTATCCTTTCTGGTGGTATGGATCCGATATCCCTGCCAGGAATCCCCTTAGGCCATCCCATCCATACAATCAATAGTTACTACCTAAACTTGTGTCAACAGTTACATTTTAGAACCATCGTTAATAGTTGCAATATATCCTAAAGTTGTCCCATGGGAATGCCGGCACCTATTAGCCGCAGGCATTGCCCCAATCCCGACAGGAAAACCTTGGGCGCAATGTTATGGCAGGACGGTTTCCTGATTTATAAAAACTCCCTTGACTCATTGCTTGGATAATGCTGGCGCTATATCCCCAAGCCAGCCCGATATGCGAAGAAAACATTACTAAACAGATTCTGCATTTTTCATAATTTTGCGGCTCCCATTACAAAAACACTAAAATACTGCCTAAAACCATCAAAAAGAAGCCACACAACCCAAACATTTAATTCATAGAAAGCGTTATGCAAAATTACCATAGCAATATGCAAGGAAATTACGGCTCCTTTGGTATAATTATATACTTTTCTTCGAAATACCATTATTTTTTATGCATTTTTCCACGAGACCAACGTAATGTTAGTATAACAGATAATATCGCTAAATTCAAGTTAAAATTTACCGAAAATTTACTAATTTTCTTGTGCAATATTACTTGAACTAATACAAAGGGTCCTGTAATGCATGATTCTCCGCCTATGGCGGGCCGTTTTCCTATGAAGGGACAATGGGGGCAACCCCCCTCCGCCTCCTTTCCCCTCATCCTTGAGAGGACTGCACCTTTTGACGCGCCGCGTACAGCCGTACCAGCGGCATAATGCCTTCTGTACGCGTGCGCATAATATTTTTATATTGAAAAGCAATAAGCCTTAACCCTTCACAGCAACAAGGCCCTTCCTATCATATAATCAAAAACCCCGCGGCATTCGTCAAATATCCATGCAAACATGGCTATTTTCCTCATTGCTCGCGGGAATAAAGCCCCAAGGCTAACCGCCTTGGGGCTTTATGATACACAACGCTCTCCTGTGCGCCGCTGCATTAATCTGTCAATACTGGAATACCGCTACGCCGAAGGCAGGCAGCTGGTAGGCAAAGGAGAAGGGATGGCCGTCGCATTCTTTCTTCACTGCCCGGTAAGCCTGCGGGCGGTCTGCGCCCTGGCCGCCGTATTTCTTATCATCGCTGTTAAGGATTAGTTTGTACTGTTTCTTCAGCGGCACGCCAACCCGGTAGTCCTCACGTTCCACAGGGGTGAAGTTGCAGATGAAGAGCAGGTTATTCTTACCGTTCTTGCTCTTGCGGACAAAGCTAAAAATACTGCGGAAGTTGTCATTGGCATTCATCCACTCGAAGTAATCAGGCTGGATGTCATTTTCATACATAGCGGGGTATTTTCTGTAAATAGAAAGCAAGTCTTTGACAAAGGCCTGAAGCTGCTGGTGCTTCGGCTCTGCCAGCAGGAACCAGTCCAGTTCCCTCTCTTCGCTCCATTCCCTAAGCTGCCCAAATTCCTGGCCCATAAAGAGCAGCTTCTTGCCTGGATGCCCTATCATAAAGGCGTACCCCGCTTTCAGGTTCGCGAACTTGTCGTCCAGTTCCCCAGGCATCTTATTAATCATGGAGCATTTCAGGTGAACCACCTCGTCATGGGACAGTACCAGGATATAATGCTCGCTGTGGTTATAGCTCATGGCAAATGTCATCCTGTTATGGTTATCCCTGCGGAAGTATGGATCCAGTTTCATGTAGTCCAGGAAGTCATGCATCCACCCCATATTCCACTTATAGCTGAAATTCAGGCCATCCTCTTCCACAGGTTTCGTCACGCCCGGCCACGCCGTAGACTCTTCGGCAATCATTACCGCGCCGGGGTTGCGGCCTAAAATCAGGGTATTGATATGCTTGAAGAACTCAATGGCTTCCAGGTTCTTATTCTCCCCATACTCATTGGCTACCCATTGGCCATCCTGCTTGCCATAGTCCAGGTACAGCATGGACGCCACTGCGTCTACCCGCAGCCCGTCCACATGGTAATGCTCAATCCACATCAATGCGCTGCCAATCAGGAAATTCTTCACCTCTGTCTTGCCATAGTCAAAAATCTTGGTTCCCCAATCCGGATGCTCCCCTTTCCTGGGATCTGCATACTCGTACAGGCAAGTGCCGTCAAATTCAGCAAGCCCATGGGCATCCCTTGGGAAATGGGCCGGCACCCAATCCAGGATGACGCCAATCCCATTTTTGTGCAGATGGTTTACCAGGAAAGCAAAGTCTTCCGGCGTGCCATAGCGGGACGTGGGGGCATAATAGCCTGTCACCTGGTATCCCCAGGAACCGTCGAAGGGGTATTCGGAAATGCCCATCAGTTCCACATGGGTATACCCCATTTCCTTTACATATTCCGCCACCTTGATGGCAAACTCGCGGTATGTGTAGAAACCTTCGTCTTCCCTGCCCGGATGCCGCATCCAGGAACCGGGATGCACTTCATAAATGGCCATCGGCTGGCTGTAGATATCCTTGCATGCCCTGCGTTTTTCCATCCATTTGGCATCGCTCCATTTAAACGCATTGATATCTGCCACGCGGGAAGCGTTCCCTGGGCGCAGTTCCGCATAATTGGCGTAGGGATCCGCCTTGTAGAGCTGCCTGCCGTCTGGGGTCTCAATGTAGAATTTATATAAATCACCAACGGACGCCCCCGGCACAAAAAGCTCATAAATCCCCATCGGTTCTAAACGTTCCATCTCGTCAGCGTCTGTCTGCCAATCATTAAAGGAACCTATCACAAAAACTTTCTTCGCATTTGGCGCCCAGACTGCAAAGTACACGCCCTTTTCCCCTTTTTCCGTAACGGGGTGCGCACCTAATTTCTTATAAATATCGTAATGTGTCCCCTGCCCCAAATAATACATGTCTAATTTTGAAAAATGTTCCATAGCAATACCCTCCTGTGGCGCACCGGCCACCTTTCTATTTTTCCCGCAGCGTATTGGCTGCACCAAAAACCTTAATCATCAAAATCCCGTTCCCTTAAGTAAAGATACCCTTCCGGGCTAAATTTTTTCCTGCCGAATAATTTTTTCAATCCACCTCTTTCCGCACTGCTGATGGCCTCGTCCACAATCTCCTTTACTTCTGTCAGCGTGGTGGCCTCATCCAGTTTCTGGATATTGCTGATACGGTTGTATAAGGCTAAAATCCCCATATCATCAATTTCACATTCCTGTTCCGCCGCATATGCCTTGGCAAACTCCACCAGCTCGTCGCTGGTAAAGACGGGTATTTTAATCCGTTCCGTAAATTTCTTTGCGAAATTCACATCCAGGCTTAAAACCTTCTCCATCCCCTTCCGGGTGTCCTCCAGAATCACCAGCAGCCCATTGGTATCCTGATCCATCAGGAGGGCTAAGCGGGTGACTGTCTCATGGTCCATTTCCCCTGCGCGTTCTATGATTAAATAGCCGCCCGCCACTTTTTTCAGCAGTTGGCTCAAATCCTTTTGGTTCAGGGAACCGCCTGCTATTTTGCCGACTTTCCCATTGGGCTGTGCGCCCCCTTTTTGTATGGCTTTAATAAAATCCGTGGCCAGCACGGTTTTCCCGCTGCCCTTCCCTCCCATAATTACAATATTGCCGCTAGACGAAGTCTTGTTGCCTTCCTTCTTGCGGGCAACGCCCTCCAATACCTGGCAGAGCTGCTGTTCCATGCCTACCACTGGGACAAAATAGGAAAAAATCTCCCTTTGCTCTGGGCTAAGCTTTGCCTTAGAAGGGGATTCTGGTTCCAATTCTATCTTAGGGATGGTATGTTTTTCCTCCCTGGAGGCCTTTGCCGCGCGAAAGGCGGATTCCAGGCAATGCTCCGCGTCCTTATCTTCATTCCGAGCCGTTTCCTGTTCAGCCTGTTTTTCAATCAGCTTTTCTAATGGAATAATGGAACTGTTTTTCTGTGCTTCCCTAAGTGTACGGGAATGGGCTGGGAACGGCGTGCCGTATGGCCGCTCCTGCCTCCGTGCAAAAGCCTCTTCCCGCCCCTGGCCCAGCCTGTGCCTGGCGCCCTCCGGTTCCCTGGGGTCCTGGCTGCCTGTTTCCAGGGAATCCCGCTCTTGGGGTTCCATTCCCTGGGAACTGTGCCCTCGGTTTTCTGTTTCTGCAGCCACAATCCCTTCTTGGGGGGAGCCGCCCTCTGGGGCTTCCGGCCCTTCTAGATGAACCGCCTTTATGCCAGGATCCCCCATATTGGACGCCTTCGCTAATATGCCCTGCGCCAGGGCCGTTTTCCGCCCAAATCCCTTTATGGAAGGAATTGTTACAGAGGTTTCCCGTGCCGTATGGGCCTTCTGCTTCTGCCCCTGCCCGCTCTCCCCAGCCGCTTCTTCTGGGGGATCCTGCTGGCTGTCCATTCCTCCATTTTCATTTTGCCCAATGGTTCCTTCTAAATATTCACCCTGGCCAACGTTTCCTTCTGTATATCCTTCTTGGGGGGATGTCCGTGGTATATGGTTTTCCTCCAGACCCCCTTCTGCAGAACTGCCCTGGATAGAATCCTTTTGGACATACCTTTCCTGGGTAGGCTCTTCCTGCCAGTCCCCCTCTGGGGGACAAGCTTCCTGTCTATATGATTCAGCGGAACCAATACCTGGCGGAGCCGCTTCTCTTGCTGCTGCATTTTCCCCTTTCCTGCGGCCTCCTCTGTAATCCCCCTTTGAAGAAAGGATATCTTCCGGGAATCCCCCTGGGATATTTTCCGTACCTCTATAGGCATCCTGGGCACAGGTTCCTTCTGGGAAGCCTTCCAAAGCACTGCCTGGTTCTGTATATTCCTCTGGGGCATTGCCTCTTTCAGGAAAGCCTCCTGGAACATCACCAGCTGCCGTATATGTATCTTGGGCATCCGCCCTTTCTTTCATATTGTCCAAGCCTGCATACGCATCCTGGGCATAGCCTTCTTCTGAATCCCTCCCTAAAGCATTGCCGGATTCTTCACGATATCTTGGGAATCCGAAACCCTCGGAGGAACCCTCTTTTGCTTTGCCTGGTTCTGTACGATATCCCGGAAACCCGAAACCCTCTGGGGAACCTTCTTTGCCATCTCTTCCTCCTGGGCTAGGTTCCAGGGATTCTGGATCCTCCTGGAATCCCTGCCAGGCACTATCTATTTGGGTGCTAGGTCCCAGAGTCCCTGCACCTTCCGGGTTACCTTCCCAGGCATCACCCGTTCCTGCACGATATTCTGGGGGAGCTGTACCTTCTGCGCTATCTTCCCAGACATTATCTGTTCCTGCACGATATCCCGGGGGTTCTGTACCTTCTGCGCCATTCCCCCAGGCATCACCTGATTCTGTTCGATATCCCAAAGGAGCTACACCTTCCGGGTTACTTTCCCAGGCATCACCCGTTTCTGCACGATATTCTGGGGGAGCTGTACCTTCTGCGCTATCTTCCCAGACATTTTCCGTTCCTGCACGATATCCCGGGAATCCTGTACTTTCTGCGCTATCTCCCCAGGCATTATCCGTTCCTGCACGATATCCTGGGGAAGCTGTACTTTCTGCGCTATCTCCCCAGGCATTATCCGTTCCTGCACGATATCCTGGGGAAGCTGTACTTTCTGCGCTATCTCCCCAGGCATTATCCGTTCCTGCACGATATCCTGGGGAAGCTGTACCTTCTGCGCCATTCCCCCAGGCATCACCCGTTTCTGCACGATATCCCAGGGATTCCGCATCTTCTGCGCCATTCCCCCAGGCATCACCCGTTTCTGCACGATATCCTGGGGATTCTATACCCTCTAGGTAGCCCCCCCAGGTACTGCCTGTTTGAGGATTATCTTCTGAGGAATCTGTACCCTCCGGATTGCCTTCCCAGGCATTGCCTGCGTCTTCCCCCCGATACCTTCCGGCGCCTTGGCCGCCGCCTTGCAGATACCGTTCCTCCAGCAGTTCCTGGGAAGATACCCCAGCTTCCAGTTCTGGTATAATATGGTTCAGGCGCTCCAGCAGTTCCTGCGCCTCCTGCCATGCCCTCGCCTTGGCAGATTCCAGTTTCCTCTGTTTGGCATTTTCCATGACTGCCTCATAGGCCCGCTGCGTCCGCTCCCACTCTGAGAGGACGTCATCAATATTCATCTGTCCTTCCACCTGCGGCTCATAGGCGTCGCCTGCGGGGACATGCATCCGGTACTGCCCATCCCATTCCTCTGCCAGCATCTCATTAAATTGGGAATTTAGGGACTGGTCGATTTCCTCTTCTGTCTCAATATGGCCGAACTGCCCCTCTGCCTCCAGCGTCCCTCCCTGCACAGGCACCTGGAGGTATGGGATACCCTTCACCATCCGCTTAATATTGTCCATGGTGTCGGATACTTTCTCCTGGGTGTTGGCATCCATAATCTGCTGCATGCTTTTTGCCAGTTCTGCCTGCAGGTTGGCGGTATTGAACCGGTTGGGGGACGGGGTGATTTCCGGCATCCCTTCCTGGGCTTTGCTGCCTGCTGCCAGCGCCCCCTTCCCCCTGCCCCGTTTCTGTCGCTTAAACTGGCGGTATTTTTCCTCCTGCCTCTGGTCTAAGGGCTGGTACAGCATCTTCATTTCCAAAGCTTTTTCCACATATTTCCCATCCCCATACCAAAGCTCCAGCTCGTCGCAGGCTTCCACGCACCGCTCCCCGTCCCCAGCGCGGTGGTATAGGTAAGCCAGCTCAAACGCCCATTCCTCTGTATAATCCCGCTCCTTAAACTCCTCCAGTATCCCAATCAGCGCCTGCAGGGAAGCCCCTTCCAGCTTGGCAATCTGGTAACGGAGCACATATTTGGAATTATCGTGGGGCGCTACGTCCAAAAACTCTTCATAATAATCTTTTGCCTCTTCCACATTGCCCATTTTCAGCGCAACCAAAGTAAGGCGGTATAGGACATTCCTCCCCACAGCCGCCCTGTCATACGCCATAAGGAGGATTTCCCGGCTGTCCTCATAGCGCTTGCTCCTATCGTATATCTCGCCAACCATGCACAAAGTTGCTGCACTCCTGACTTTCCTCCAATTTATAGTATCCGCTATCTCTGCCGCCGTCTCGTAATCCTTCTCCTGCAGCAAGTGCTCTAATTGCTCTACCTTTAGTTTATATTCATATCTATCCAACAATCCCACCTCAGAACTTCTGCAATATGGTATAGTCTACCATATTTCCCCCATATATGTCAAAAAAATAACACATTTGGGGCAATTATCCTGCAAGTACTGTCATTTTTTTCCTTTTTTCTCAGGTTTTTGCAGCTTTTTGGCAGGCGGCTCCTCCTGTGCCTTCCGCAGGACGAGGCGGTTGGCTTCCACATCCAGGCGTTCCGCCTCCACAAAGCTGCCTGGGTCTTTGGGCAATCCCTTCTTTTCCATAATATAATCCAGCGCATTCCGGGCCATATAGAAGATAACAGCCAAAAGCGGCACGCCGATAATCATGCCGAACACGCCCATCAGCCCGCCGGCCACCAGGATGGCAAACACGACCCAGAACGATGAGAGCCCTGTAGAATCCCCTAAAATCTTGGGTCCTATGATATTCCCATCCACCTGCTGCAGCACTAGGATAAACAATATGAAATACAGCCCTTTGATAGGGTCTGCCAGCATTATCAAAATGGCGCTGGGCACCGCCCCCAAGTATGGGCCAAAAAATGGGATGACATTCGTTACGCCTACGATGACGCTGACCAGCACGGTATAAGGCATTTTCATAAAATACAGGCAGATAAAGCAGAGGATCCCGATAATCAGGGAATCCAGGATTTTGCCGGAAATAAATCCCCCGAAAATCTCATTGCTCTTATGCACGGTACGGATAATGGTGTTCGCCTTTTTGCCGGAAAAAAGCGCGTATACAATCTGTTTGCTCTGGCCTATCAGCGCCTCCTTGCTCATTAGGATGTAGATAGAGAGAATGATGCCGATAATCACATGGAACAGCATACGCACGGCAATGATGACCCCAGAGGTCAGCCCTGCTATCAGGTTCCGGGTCTGTGGGAGGAACTCTGTCCTGGCCCAGTTTTCAAAAAAATCTGTACCTTTTGTAAGGGCCATTTCCAGGTAACTGGCGATTTCACTGTCCGCATTCACATAGCTGCCCAGCCAGTCCATAAAGCTGTTGACCTGCTTTGGCATGGTATCAATCATCCCATTAATGCTGCGGTACAGTTCTGGGATGACCATCTGGAGCAGGATGCCTATAATTGCACCCACAAAAACCAATGCGCCAACTATGCTGACAGCGCGGACCGTCTTCCTCGCCTTCTCCTCACTCTTCATCCTGCCAAGGGCAAAGGGGAGGAGGTGCCGTTCCTCGAAATTAACGATAGGGGTAATCAGGTACGCCAGCACCAGGCCGATGGTAACAGGCTGCAGGATGTCCATCAGGACGCCCAGGTTCTTCGTGATGCCATGGTAACGGTATATCAGGAAGAAAAAAGATATACTCATAACAATTACTAAAAAGGCAATAAGCCCCATGGCTAAATAGGGCTTAATGTTCCAATTCATTTTTTCATTTGTCTGGGATTTTTCTTGTTCTTGCAAAGTTATAATTCCTCTCTTCTGTTCAGGGGGCAGGGCAGCAGCCTTTACAGGGGGACGGCCCTTGGCTTCTTTTACCGTGTCTTCGCAGCCGGGCCGCCCCTTGTATGCTAGCCCTTATAATAATTAATCAGGCAGCCTTTTAATATGATGGTGCGTTCATCTTCTGTCAGCTCACCCAATTCCAAGGTGAACCCATGGAGTGCGCCGTCTTTCACCACATAGGCGGGAATCTGGGACTTCCTGTCCACGATGGCCTGGCGGATGTCCGGCAGGAACAGGTAATCGCCGTTTGCAAAGGGCAGGTCCCCTGCTGGGATTAAGAATGGCAGCATCCCCCAGTTAATCAGGTTGGAGCGGTAACGCTTGGTGGCGTACCCATTGGCGATATTTGCCCAGCCTCCCAATACCTTCTGGCAGGAGGCAGCCTGCTCCCTGGCAGAGCCATCCCCAGGCTTTACGGCAAAAATCGTGCTGCCAAACCCCAGGTAGCCCGTTTCCCGGTTCTCAGCGAAAGCCTTCCCCGGGAAGGAAGCATGGATGGCCTCCATAACAGGGGCAAGCCCGTCCACAGCCTCTACCGGGCAATTCCCTGCCTCTATGGCTGCCTGCGCTTTCTGGATTTCTTTCGCGCGCCCCACATAAGCGGGATCCTTCCTGGACAAGGTAAATTCCGCCAAGCCCAAGGGGTTGGAGCGGTAAGATGAGGTCTCGCCAGAGGGGATTAATTCATCCGTGGTGGTAACCGGGTCATGGATTTCAGAAACCACCTTCAGCACCAGGTTCTGGGGAAGCGGGCTCATAGACGGCCAGTCCTTGATATTGGGGCCGAACTTAATCTCCTGGGCCGGGTCTGCCACGCCTTTGCTGTCAAATACACGGTTTGCGTAGATTTGGCTGTCAAAATAATATTTGGGATGGCCGTAAGCCACATCCAGATCCGTAGCCGCCGTCAGGTAACCCTTGTTGGCCGCAGTGGCTGCAATAGAACGCGCGTCCATCAAGGCCACGGAAGCTATCTGCCCGCTCTGGAGCTTGCTGCCCTCCCGGTTGGGGAAATTCCGGGTGGAATGGCGGATGGAAAAACCATTGTTGCTGGGGGTATCCCCTGCACCGAAGCAAGGGCCGCAGAATGCCGTCTTCATCACTGCACCTGCGCCCATCAGGGAGGCAGCCGCGCCATTTTTCACCAGTTCCATATACACCGGCATACTGGCCGGGTAAACGCTCAGGGTAAATGCATCTGCCCCGATGTTTGCGCCCTTAAGGATATCCGCAGCATCACAGATATTCTCAAAACCGCCGCCTGCACAGCCGGCGATAATGCCTTGGTCTACATAAAGCTGCCCATCCCGTACCTTATCCTTCAGGGTAAAGTCCACAGCGCCCCCTAAGCTTACCTGCGCCTTCTTCTCGCAGTCGTCCAGGATATCCATAAGGTTTGCCTTCAGTTCTTCAATGGTATAGGTGTTGCTGGGATGGAACGGCATGGCAATCATTGGCTTCACTTTGCCTAAATCCACTTCTACCATCCCGTCGTAATAAGCCACCTGGCCAGGCTCCAGCTGTTTGTATTCTTCTGTGCGCCCATGGATACTGTAAAATTCCCGGATCACGCTGTCCGTCTGCCAAATGGAAGACAGGCAGGTGGTCTCCGTGGTCATCACGTCAACGCCAATCCTGAAATCTGCGCTTAAATTTGACACGCCAGGGCCTACAAATTCCATCACCTTATTGTTGACATAGCCATTGCCAAACACCGCGCCGATAATGGCAAGGGCAACGTCCTGTGGCCCTACGCCCGCTTCGGGCTTACCTGTCAGGTACACGCCCACTACCTTGGGCATATTGATATCATAGGTCTTGCCCAATAACTGCTTGACCAATTCCGGCCCGCCTTCCCCCATTGCCATCGTGCCCAAAGCGCCGTACCTGGTGTGGGAATCCGACCCTAAAATCATCTTCCCGCCCCCAGCCAGCATTTCCCTGGCATACTGGTGGATGACTGCCTGATGGGGCGGCACATAAACCCCGCCGTATTTCTTGGCGCATGTCAGGCCAAACATATGGTCATCCTCATTTATGGTGCCGCCTACCGCGCACAGGGAATTGTGGCAGTTGGTCAGCACATAGGGCACTGGGAATTTCTCCAGCCCGGATGCCCTGGCTGTCTGGATAATCCCTACAAAAGTGATGTCATGGGAAGTCAGCTTGTCAAATTTTATCTTAAGCTTCTCCATATTGCCGGACGTATTGTGCCCCGACAGGATTCCATAAGCAATCGTATTCTGCGCCGCCTCTTCCCGGCTTACAGCCTTCCCGGCTGCCGCCTGGATGGCTTCCTGGGCTTTTGCGCCTTCCGCCACGATTGTAGAGCCATTTACCAGATAGGCGCCGCCGTCATGTAATTTAACCATTTCCATCCTCCTAATTCCTATGAATTTTCGTCCTTGCTAAACATTTATTATAAGGTTTTTTTCCCTTCCCTGCAATATGATTTTTCACCAAAAACAGGATTATCTCACAATGGGGCTTCTTCCCGGAACCCAATCATAACTTTAAACAGATCCCCGTCCAGGTAAATCTCAAAAGTCCCTCCCATCAATTCCGTAATGTCTTTCGCAATGGAAAGCCCCAGGCCGCTCCCTTCCGTGCTCCTGGAGATATCCCCGCGGATAAACCGTTCTGTCAGCTCCTCCGCCGGTATGTTCAGCGCATTCTCCGATATATTCTTAATGGAAAACCAGGCGTATCCCCCCTGCCGCACCATGTCCACATAGACCCGGGTATGCTCCATGGCATATTTTGCCACATTATTGTAAAGGTTCTCGAGCACACGCCAGATGCGCCTGCCGTCAGCCAGGATGACCACCGGTTCCCTCGGCAGCTTCGTAACGACAGTAAGCGCCCTGGCTTCAAATTTCTCGTCAAACTCCCCTTCTGTCTGGTGCACCAGCTCCACCAAATCAATCCGCTCCATTTCTAACTTGATGTTCCCAGATGTAATCTTAGAAGCCTCCACCAAATCCTCCGTCAGCTGCTTCAGCCTCTGGGACTTCGTGTCAAGGACGGAAATATACCCCTGCACCCGCTCATTTTCCAATTTTTCCCGCTTCAGCAAATCCACATAATTGATAATCGAGGTCAGCGGCGTCTTGATGTCATGGGATACATTTGTAATCAGATCTGCCTTTAAATGCTCATTTTTTACGCTGTCCTCTACGGCATGGAAAAGCCCGTCCCCGATGGTATTCACGGCCTCCGCCAGCTGGCGGTTGTCCCCTTTCAGCTCATCTGCGGTTATCTTGTACTCCAAATCCCCAGCGGCAATTTTATGGATCCCCTCCAGCACCTTGCCCCGCTGGACGCTTTCCCTGATGATAAAGACCCCCTCCGCGCCGCTCAAAAGGAAAAAGAACAGGATCCCCGGCATTAAATCATAATGGTTCACGACTAGGCCGAACAGGAAGACACAGATTACAAAATGCAGCCCAAACCAGAAAATCATCTTGGAAGACGCCTTCCAATTGCTGAACATCAGGGAAATCCCATTCACAAACCACCCTAGGATGCTCTTGCTCCACAGCACCCCGGCGCGGATCCTCCGCACAAAGCTTAAATAGAACACCAAGAAACTGGCCGTGCCGAAAAATGCAAGCACGCCGCACATCAAAAGCCGCCCCGCCAGCTCTTCATTGTCAAACCGGTATATCACCTGCCAAAACAGCAGCAATAGCAGGATCCCCTCCGCCACGGCAATGACAAACATGATTTCCGTAGGCAGGCGGTCAAACAGGTTCAGGCATACCGCGCCGCTATCCTCCCGCCTCCCAGCCGCAAGGCTCAGGTAAATAAAGCAAATCAAGAAAACCAATGTACTGACCGTAGCCCCAATGATACTGATGTAAATCCATGGGCGCATCCGGTTATATTCATCCCTTGCCTCCAGGAATTCATCCTGGTTGGGATAAGCCGTATCCACACAGACGAAAAACACATTCCCCTTCCCCCCATACTCCGGCTCCAGGCTATCATAAAACACGTCTTCCATGCCTACCACATTGGTTTCCAGGCGCACGTCATTTTCCTGGTAGAAGATATATTTCCCCGCCTTCTCCCCATATTCTGCCAGCTGCTGGTCTATGGGCTGGCTGATATTGGTGTAGGTTACGTCTTCATTCCCACGGCTAATCCAGTAATAGACATTAGTCCCATTTTCCGTGAGGTTATAGCGGTTCAGGCACTTTTTATACTGGTTCACTTCTATGCCGATACGCCCCAGCGTAAATTCCAAGGCAGAAAACGTATCGCACATCTGCCACATGGTAATTTCCCCTTTCAGGAAGCTATCCCAAATCCCTGTGCCGCCTTTCGGTATATAATCTTCCTCCACGAATTCATACATAGACTTGCTCTGGGAAAAAGACATGTCAATCTCCTGCAGCAGCAGTTCCAGTTCCTCCCCATCCAGATCGAACAGTTCCCCAGAAATCACTCTCTGGACAATTTTGTCCAACGAAAGCCTCTTGCCCGTGCTTTTCTCAGACTCCTCCTCTGGCTCCGTGCCTACAGAAGCAGTGGATATATCCCAGCCATCGGACTCCATAGCCACACTGTAGGAACCGCCGTAATAATGCTCCACATGCTGGATGATGTTTTCCTGGAGCTCTGCCGTCATTTCCCCCAGGCTGGAGATTTGCTTTTCTTCTTTTAAGAGGATTTCCCCATTCCGATAGACAGTCTTTGACTGGTGGATCCCATCATCCAGATAATACTCTGAGACAAATTCCATGGTGGATGTGCGAAAAGACCTGGACCATTCCGCCAAATCCCCTAAAGAATAACTGACCAGGTAACTGTTCCCCGGCCTGCCCAGGCCTGCCTCCTGTACTTGGTGGCTGTTACAATAATCCCAAATATTTATTACCTTTTCATCATCATAATTCCCATCCGTCTCAAACTTCCTGCGCAGGTCAATAAATTGGAATACCTCTTCCGTAGCATGCTGGAATTTAGATGCGAAATAGCGGGAGGATTCAAAGGAATTATTTTTGAGATTTCCGAAATCCAGGATATTTTTTTCTAACAATGCGCCCAGAATCACAATTGTCAATACCAAAATAACTGCAAAGATTTCCTGGAAGACGACGGCTGCCACCTTCATACCTGTAGAATAACGCATTTTCGACATATGAACACCACCTTTTCACCTCTTAAAAAGCCAGCAAGCCCTGGGCCTGCCCCCTTATTTTAATTTCTCAATCTTATAGCCTACCCCCCATACCACCTTCAGGTACCTAGGTTCCTTGGGGTTAATCTCTATCTTTTCCCGAATATGGCGGATATGCACCGCCACCGTATTATCCGCGCCAATGGCGTCCTCATTCCAGATGCTCTCATAAATCTGGTTGATGGAAAACACCTTGCCCTGGTTCTTCACCAGCAGCAGGAGGATGTTGTACTCAATCGGGGTTAGCTTCACTGGCTCGTCGTCCACCACTACCTCCTTCAAGTCGTCATTTATCACCAGTCCCCCGACCTGGTAGACGCGCTTGTTGTTCTCCGTAGCGTTCCCCAATTGGGTATAACGGCGCAGCTGGGACTTCACCCGCGCCACCAGTTCCAAGGGATTGAAGGGCTTCGTCACATAGTCGTCCGCGCCGATGTTCAGCCCTAAGATCTTGTCTGCATCCTCAGATTTTGCGGAGAGGATGATAATGGGGATGCTGCTGTCCTCCCGGATTTTCAGGGTCGCGCGGATGCCGTCCAGTTTGGGCATCATAACGTCTATAATCAATAGATGTACCTCCTGCTCCTTCAAGACCCTTATGGCCTGCTCCCCGTCATAGGCCTTCAGGATGCAGTATCCCTCCTGCTGCAGGTAAATTTCTATCGCGTCTACGATTTCCCTGTCATCATCACAGACCAGAATACGTTTCATGTTCTTCACCTCGCCTTTCCTCATTTATTCTGACATGTTTATTATACAATAAAAATCCCAGGGAGAAAAAGGCTTTTTTCCGTAGGGATATGGTAGCAGATGAAAGTTAATATCTTGGAAGGGAAATTATTAAGATTTCCTTAAACACGCCGTATGGCTAAAAGGTATCCCCTGGGATTTCCTTAAACACGCCAAACACCCCGCCATTTTGCCTTGCTGCTGGTAAAATGGCGGGGTGTCCCTCCCTTGAGGTAACTGGCCGGGTTTAGCGGAAGGCGCTGTACACCATCCCTTTTATCATGCCGCCCCGGCAGTCGGCCAGCTCACTGACCGTCACAAGCTGGTACCCCTGGCGGATCAATTCCGGTATAATAACCTTGGATGCCTCAGCCGTTGGGCTATACAAGTCATGCATCAGGATAATATCCCCATCCTTTACATGGTTCAGGACGGCAGACTGGGTAGATTGGGCATTCCGCGTCTTCCAGTCCAGGGTATCAATAGACCACAGGATAAGGGGCATGCCCACACTGCCGGCTACGGCGCTGTTGTACTGCCCCCCTGGCGGGCGCATCACCACGCAAGGCGCACCCGTCACGCCTTGGACGGCAGTATTGGTGGAAGAAACCTGGCTTTGGGCCAAAGGCAGGCCTATACTGACCAGGTTTTTATGGTTATACGTGTGGTTGCCAATCTCACAGCCCATCTGATAGGCGCGCTTAATGATAGACGCATGGGCAGATACCCGCTCTCCCAGGACAAAGAAGGTCGCCACGGCATGGTTCTGGCCCAAAACATCCAGGATAACAGATGTGTATTGGGACGGCCCGTCATCATACGTCAGCGCCACCATCTTCCCCTTTAAATCCAGCTTCCTCGTAAGGATGCCCTGCCCATTATAGTAGCAGAGGCTGCTGTCTTCTTTTACCTTGCAACTGATGATTTTGCCGTTGGAAGAGGTATAATCCATCACGATGCCCCGGATTTCTTTTGCCACATAACCCTTGCCGTTCACATATATCAGCTTGCCGGAGGACGTAATATAAAGCCCTGCTGCCCGCACCCGGAGCCCATCCGCACCAAAATAAATCTTTTTGCCGCTGATATTGCGGATATCATTCCGGACAGACGTCATATGCCCGTTTTTGTAATCGTAGCATTTTTTATCTTTGGTATAGTAAATCAGGGTACAATCCCCTTTGCCGTTAAAATAATATTTCTTCCCGCTTACAGTTATCCAAGCCTTTTTCTGCTTCAGCCATTTGAGGGCGCGGTAATCCCGCTTATAGTACCTCCACCCGCCGCTTGTATTGGATATCTTATGGGTAACATAACCCTTTTTGCCCACTTTCACATACTGCCTGGCAGAGATTTTTTTCCAGCCTGCCTTGTCAGAGCGGACGCCCTTGGCGCTAAAATAATAAATCCTGCTGTTCTCAAGGGTACACAGGGTATTTTTCTGGGTAACCATTTTGCCTTTGGTGTATTTTTGGCATTTTTTCTTGGCAATGTCGTATATCGTTGCACATTTGCCGCTCTTGCCAAAATAATACGCCTTCCCATCTACCCTTTCCCAGGTATTTTTCCGCAGTTCCCATTTCTTGCTGCCATAGTTGTATTTGTATAATTTCCAGATGCCCTTGGCCTTTTCCAGCTTGCCGGCCACATAGCCTTTTTTGCCTACCTGCATGTATTTACTGCCAGATACCTTCTGCCAGCCCGCCTTCGTAACCTGCTTCCCTTTGCCGTTGAAATAGTACATCCTGCCATCCTGGAGGGTAATGGCCTCCTTCTTGGCCGATACCATCTTGCCCTTATTGTACACCTGGCATTTGCCGGCGGCCGGGGTGAAGATTATGGTGCATTTGCCGTCCTGGCCGAAATAGTACGCTTTCCCGTCCACCGCTTTCCACGTATTCCCTGCGGCCTTCCAGGCAGGAGGCTGGTAAGCATAATGGCGCCAAATGCCGTTTGTACTTTCTATTTTAGCAGAAACGGCGCCTTGGCTGTCCGTAAAATACCATTCCCAGGCTGTGGCTTTTTTCCAGCCCTGGGCTGCCGCCCGGATTCCTTTGGCTCCAAAATAATACAGCTTGCCGTCGCTGAGCGCCTGCACCTGGTTGGCAGCCGGAAGCATCTTCCCATTCACAAGGATCGAAAGCTGCCCTGCTGCCCCATCGTAAATCTTAGCGCATGCCCCCTCAGGATTAAAATAATAATCGGTACCGACGACATGGCTCCAGGCATTTTTCTTCATTGCCCAGCCGGATGTGTTTATGTCATACTCATAGAAACGCCAATTGCCGGCAATCTCCTCCATGCGGGCGGTCACATAGCCGCTGCTGCCTATGTAGTATTTCCCACCATCCATCTCCTGCCAGCCCTCTTTTGTGACCTGGTTACCGTCTATATAAAGCCGGAAGCGGTTTCCCTCCTGCACCAGGCCGTTCTGTACCGTATCTTCCGAAGCTGCTGAAGTTCCTGTATCCTGGCGTGCACTCCCTTCTTGGCCTTCTGAGAACACGCTATCCCCTGCACTCCCTGCGCCGGATGGCTGCCCTGTACTCACTTCCTGGCCTTCTGAGAACACGCTATCCCCTGCATTCCCTAACGCCTGGCCTGCAAAGGGTTCTGTGCCAAGCGCCTCCTGTGCGTCTGGGAATACACTGGCAGAAAGGCTGCCTTCCCCCCGCGCTCCTGTGCCCCGGCCTGCCTGAATAGTCTCAGCTTCTGATTGTGCGCCATCGGTATTTTCCGCTTCTGTGCCCTGCATGCCTGCCTGGCTGGCTGTGTTTTTGATTGGCACGGATGGCATTTCCTCTGTCTGGACTGGAACTGCCGTGGACAGCATCGCCAACAGCAATACCAATGCAACGGCCGCTTTTCCTATCCGCCCCATCTTTTGCCGTATATGTCCCATAACAAATTCTCCTTTCCGCATATCGTATCTTGGGGCAGCCGCAAGGACGCCTCCCGCTTCCTGCTGCTCCCTTTCCTCCCTTAGGGCTTCTGGGACGCCCATTCCTGCCGTAAGGCGCGCCCCTATGGCATCCAGCCAAATGCCCTGCTTCCATCTTACCATTTTCACCCAATGATAGCAAGTACGCCGGGACACATTTCATATTCCGCTTACCGTTTCTTAAAAGGAAAATGCCTTTCCTTCTTCTCCTCTTCCTCCTGCCCCCCGTCTCCTTCCCCGTCTTTCCATCTAAAATACTCGGCATCCAGGTTCACATGGATTTCGGGCAGGACAGGCGGTATATCCGCTTCCTCCCCATAGGGATCCACAGCCATCCCAAAGCCGCCTGGTTCCTGGGGCGCTTCTTCCATTTCTGGCATAGCGTCCCAGCCCAGGCCGGTATCTGCTGCCTCCCAGGGCTGCCCCTCCTCCGGCACGGCCGACATATCCTCAATTTCCAGCTTGCCCTCCTGCCGCT
>CAJUSO010000049.1 GCA_910588965.1 uncultured Lachnospiraceae bacterium
CGCTTCGGAGATTGCCCTTGCGCTTGACGAGGACGCAGAGAATGTGAAGCTGACGCTCGCATTTTTACAGCGGCATGGGCTGATAGAGATTGGTGATGATGACGATACCAGCTTACGGAAGTGCCAACAATCATCGGCTCGGAAACGGCGTCAACCATACGTTCAAGGGAATGTAGGGAACGGAAAAAACAGCTTGCGCTTGGACAGGAAGCGTTGCAATGCAACACAAATGAAACGGGCTGCAACAATCTGAAACAGATTTGCCGCGTAGAGAGAGAGTTAGAGATAGAGAGAGATAAAGATAAAGAGATAGAGAAAGAGGGAGAGGGAGAGAAAGACCCGCCCGCCCCCGCCGCTTATGGGAGATTTTGTAATGTTTTTCTTTCTGATGCGGAGATTAACGGTCTGAAATCGGAACTGCCCGACAAATGGGAATATTACATTGACCGTTTATCTGTACATATTGCTTCAAGCGGGAAACAGTACCATAACCATGCCGCAACGATTTACAAATGGGCGCAGGAGGACGCTGAAAAGGCAGCAATCACAGGAAATGCACTGAAAAAGGGAATACCCGATTATTCATACAGTGAGGAGGACAGCTTATGAACAGTTTGACAGACATGATTTTACAGATGATGGATACCACGCCGGACACGGAGGATTACATGGGTGAGGACGGTTTATTGTACTGTGGGAAATGCCACAAGCCTAAAGAAGCCTATTTTCCTAAAGGCAAGGCTTTATTTGGTCGTGACCGACACCCGTCTGAATGTGACTGCCGCAGGGCAGAACGTGAAAAGCGTGAGAAAAAAGATGCGGATGAAAAACACAGTGCCGAAGTGGAGCGTCTGAAACGGGAAGGCTTTTCCAATCCGGCGATGCGGAACTGGATTTTTGAAAACGACAATGGGAAATGCCCGCAGATGGAAAAAGCGTACTCTTATGTGGAACTATGGGAGCAGATGAAAGCGGAGAACCACGGGCTGGTCTTGTGGGGGAATGTCGGATCGGGGAAAAGTTATTTTGCAGGCTGTATCGCAAATGCCCTTATGGAGAGGGAAATACCCGTCTGCATGACGAATTTTGCAACGATTTTGAACAACCTTTTCTACGGCTCGGAAAACAGGAATGAATACATCGTAAAGCTGTGTTCATATCCCCTACTTATCCTTGATGATTTCGGCATGGAGAGAGGTACAGAATACGGACTTGAGCAGGTTTACAACGTGATGGACAGCAGGTATATCAGCAAAAAACCGTTAATCGCAACAACGAACCTTACGCCGGAGCAGCTCAGGAATCCGGAGGATGTGCCACACGCACGCATTTATGGCAGGCTGCTTGAAATGTGTGTGCCTGTCCGCTTTACGGGCGGCGATTTCCGCAAAATAACGGCACAGCAGAAAATGGAACGCCTAAAAAAGCTGATAGATAGAGGGGAGTGTTGAAAATATGGGCAATTATAACATAGATAAAGTACCAATTTGGGAGAAAGCTAATTTGACAATTAAGGAAGCGGCAGAATATTCCAATATCGGAATTAATCGGATAGAAGAATTATTAAAGATGCCAAGTTGTAGTTTTGTACTGTATGTGGGGAAAAAGAAACTTGTAAAACGTAGAGAATTTGAACTTTTTTTAAGCCGTACATTGGAAATATAGAAATACAATGATTTACTTTTGAGCCTTGATATGCTATACTAGCATAGGTGTTAAGGCTCTTTTTTGAAAGAAGCTTTTACTATGGGAAAGGACTTAAAAGGAAAGGAGCTTGACGTTGGAATAAGCCAAAGATCTGACGGGTTCTATGTTGGTAGGTTTACTACTAAATATGGACAACGGAAACAGAAACTATTCCGCAAACTGCAAGAGTGCAGACAGTGGCTGGCAGATTCACAGTATCAGGACGAACATAGTAATCTGAATTTTCCGGAAGAAATGACGGTAAAGGCGTGGTTTGACTATTGGATTAGCATGAAGAAGCGGACTGTGCGCCCAAACACGGTAAGAAATTATATAGAGCGTTATGAACGTAACATTGATCCTGTGATTGGAAAGCAGATTTTATCAGAAGTAAAACCGATTCAATGTCAAATGATCATGAATCGGATGGCTGATGAAGGGTATCGTACATCTACTATTTATCAGGCAAGGATAACATTGTTTAATATGCTTGATTATGCGTATCAGAATGATGTGATTATGAAAAATCCTTGTAATGGAATGGTAAAGTCTGATATCGGAAAGCCTACACAGAAGAAGGAAGCGTTGACGTTGGAGCAGCAGAAAAGGTTTGTAAGGGGCATTGTAGGAAATACATATGAGTACCAATACAAATTTTTGTTGCAGACAGGGCTTAGAACGGGAGAACTTGTAGGCTTGAAATGGACAGATATTGATTTTGATAACCGTACTCTGACGATTAGCCGATCTATGGAATATCGTTATTCTACTGGAGAGTGGAGAATCGGAGAACCTAAGAGTAAATCAGGGTATCGGTCAATTCCATTGACAGATGAAGCGATAGATATGCTACGAAGACAGAAACAGAAGAATCTTGAAGTCAAAGTAATTCCAATGGAATGGTCAGACTATGTTTTCCTATGTAGAAAGGGAACGCCAGTCAAAAACAGTACGTATGACACTATGTTGTTTAAACAGTGTGACAAGATAGGGATTCCGAGATTTTCCATGCACGTATTGCGGCATACATTTGCCACCAGATGTATCGAGGGCGGTATGAAGCCAAAGACATTGCAGACGATACTTGGACATTCTAATATTGGTATAACCATGAATCTGTATGTTCACACGACAGAAGATGAAAAGCACAAAGAAATCGAAAAAATTGCGGCGTCTCTCAAGGTAGTTTAGAAAAATTGGTACGTAAATTGGTACGTAACCAAAACCTTGAAAGGCGAAAACCTTATAAAATATAAGAAAATTCAAAGGAGATTGAGATAAAATGAAACTAGGTATCGTAGGCCTGCCCAATGTAGGGAAGAGCACATTATTCAATTCACTGACAAAGGCAGGCGCAGAGTCTGCCAATTACCCCTTTTGCACCATCGACCCCAATGTGGGGATTGTGGCCGTGCCGGACGGGCGCCTCACGCAGCTGGGGGATTTGTACAATTCCAAAAAGGTGACCCCGGCTGTCATTGAATTTGTGGATATAGCGGGCCTTGTGAAGGGAGCCAGCAAGGGGGAGGGCCTGGGCAACCAGTTTTTGTCCAACATCCGGGAGGTGGACGCCATCGTCCATGTGGTGCGCTGCTTTGAGGACAGCAATATTGTCCATGTGGATGGGAGCATAGACCCAGTGCGGGACATTGAGACCATCAACCTGGAACTTATCTTTTCAGACATTGAGATTCTGGAACGGCGGATTGCCAAAGCCTCCAAGGGAGCCCGGATGGACAAGGCCTTAGCAAAGGAAGTAGGGCTTTTGGAACGCATCAAGGCTTATCTGGAGGATGGGAAGCTGGCCAAGACCTTTGAGGCGGATGATGAGGATGAAGAAGCCTGGTTCCAGGGCTATAACCTTTTGACGGCAAAGCCTGTCATCTATGCGGCCAATGTGGCGGAGGATGACCTGGCGGAGGATGGCGCAGGAAACCCCTTTGTGCAGCAGGTGCGCAAGCATGCCGAAGGGGAACGGTGCGAGGTGTTTGTTATCTGTGCACAGATTGAGCAGGAGATTGCAGAGCTGGATGATGAGGAGAAAGCGATGTTCTTAGAAGAACTTGGCCTTGCAGAATCTGGCTTGGAAAAGCTGATCAAAGCCAGCTACAGCCTCTTAGGGCTTATCAGCTACCTGACCTCCGGGGAGGATGAGACACGTGCCTGGACAATTAAGAAGGGCACGAAGGCGCCCCAGGCAGCAGGGAAAATCCATTCGGATTTTGAGCGCGGGTTTATCCGGGCAGAGGTGGTGAATTACCAGGACCTCCTGGAATGCAAATCCCTTGCTGCAGCCAAAGAGAAAGGCCTGGTAGGCCTGGAGGGGAAGGAGTATGTCGTAAAGGATGGGGATGTGATATTATTCCGGTTTAATGTATAATCCGGGAAAAGGACTTCAGGTACGGAATTTGCCAGGCAGTTAGTACCCTGGTACGGCGTCTGGCAAATTACGGACGATGCCGTTTGCCTATTTTCCGGAAAGCACTGCCCCAAAGCCTCGCTACCGCCGCTGCCGCGTTGCCACGCAAGTATGGTACGGCAGCATGGATCTAGTAAGGTGTAAAGATTATATACAGAAAGGGACAAGAAGATGCGGACAGAAAACAGGAGGTTTTACCATTCATTAGCTGCCTTGGTCATACCAATCACAATCCAAAATTTCATAACGAATGCCGTCAATTCTGCGGATGTATTTATGCTGGGCTATGTGGGGCAGACGGAATTGTCAGCAGTTTCCCTGGCAAACCAGTTCCAGTTTTTGTTATCGGGTCTTTTTTTTGGGATTTCTTCCGGGGTGACGATGCTGGCTTCCCAATATTGGGGCAAAAAAGATACCAATGCCATCCAGGCAGTGATGGGGATTGCCATGAAGATAGCTGTGGTAATCACATCCCTATTGGCTTTTGGCGCCGTGGCTGCGCCCCAGGCATTGATGCGGGTTTACACCAACGATGAGGTACTTATTTCCATTGGGGCTTCCTATCTGCGGATTATAGGGGTCTCCTATGTCTGCATGAGTTTCTCACAGGTATACCTATGTGCCTTGCGGAGCATGGAACGGGCACATTTGAGCACAATCATCAGCTCGATTGCGCTGGCTATGAACGTGGTGCTGAACGCCGTATTTATCTTTGGCCTATGCGGAATGCCCAAGCTTGGGGTGGCTGGCGTAGCCATAGGTACGGTAACTGCCCGGGTCATGGAGCTTTTGCTGTGCCTGCTGGATGCCGTACGCGGGAAGGTGTTCCGGATTAGCCCCAGGATTATGTTTGGGAGGCATAAGCTCCTTTTGCGGGATTTCTTCAAATATGCAGTCCCTGCATTGGTGAACGACTGTGCCTGGACAGTGGCATTTTCCCTGTATTCCGCCATCATGGGCCATATGAATGCAGATGTGGTGGCGGCCAGCTCTGTGGCTTCCACTGTCCGCAACCTGTGCACAATCCTGTGTTTTGCCATGGGTGCAGGCGCTTCCGTATTGCTGGGGATTGAAATCGGGGAAGGGAGGTTCGAGGATGTGAAGCGGGACGCCAAACGGTCCTGCTGGCTGACCCTTGGCGTAGGGGTTACCACAGGCCTCCTCCTGGTACTTATCCGCCCTATCGTATTCCAATTTTTCAGCCTGACGGACAGGGCGGAAGGGTATCTTAGCTTTATGCTCTTAATCAGCGGCTATTATGTGGTGGGGCAAGCCATGAATACCCTGCTGATTGCCGGCATTTTCCGGGCTGGCGGGGATTCCCGGTTTGGCATGGTCTGCGATATTGTGGTTATGTGGTGCATCAGCATCCCTTTGGGTTTTCTGTCGGCATTTGTGCTGGAATGGCCTCCTATGGCCGTGTATTTTATCTTGTGCCTGGATGAATTTTGGAAAATCCCTGTGGTCTACCGCCATTATAAGAGTTTCCGCTGGCTGAAGGACATTACCCGGGATTTGGAAGAGGCAGAATGAGAATGGCAGCCTGCCCCATTTCAGGATTGCATCCTGTTTGGGGCAGGTTTTTCGTTCCATAGGGATCTGCGCCCGCGCAATAGGAATAGGAAACCATCCGTCCCGGCTGGGCATATATTAAATAGAAAAAGCAGCAACTATCCGGCAATCCTGTGGCATGGTGATGGCGCCGGGCAGTTGGCAAGGGATATATATGGACAGAGTCAGAAAGATTATTAACGCCCCAAGAGCATATGGGCGCGGCTATTTTGGGGAAGGGGTTGGCGTGGCGGTGCTGGATACGGGGATTTCCCTCCATCCTGATTTTGGGCATCGGGTGGCTTGCTTTTCTGATTATATTAATGGGAGGCGGGCGCCCTATGACGACAACGGGCATGGAACCCATATCGCAGGCATTATAGGCGGTGACGGAGGGGCTTCCCAAGGGCTTTATATGGGGATTGCCCCCCGCTGCCATTTTGTGGCGATAAAAATATTGGATCGGAAGGGGAATGGGAACACGGAGCATGTGGTGCGGGCGGTTGATTGGCTGGTGTGCCATAAGAAGGCCTACCAGATACGGATTGTAAATATATCGATTGGGATGGTGCTGCAGGCAGAGAGCCGGGAGCGGGCGCGCTTGCTGCAGGCGGTGGAATACGCCTGGGACAACGGCATGGTAGTAGTGGCGGCAGCGGGGAATAACGGCCCGAGGGAGAGCAGCATCACCGTGCCGGGGGTCAGCCGGAAGGTGATTACGGTGGGCTGTTTTGACGATACCAGGGAGCAGATTGGGAGGTCTATGCTAAAGCCGCACTATTCAGGCCAGGGGCCTACGGAAAATTGTATTGTGAAGCCGGAGCTGGTGGTGCCTGGCACGAATGTGACCAGCTGTTCCGTTTACCCCGGGATGTACATGAAAAAGAGCGGGACATCTATGGCTGTGCCGATTGTAAGCGGAAGCATTGCCCTCCTGTTAAGCAAGTACCCATACCTTTCCCCAGCTGAGGTGAAGCTGCGCCTATATGAGCGCGCCCTGGATTTGGGGATGCCTCCTTCAAAACAGGGATGGGGGATGGTAGACATTGGAAGGCTGTTGTGATAAGCGCCTGCCATTGGAAGGTGGAAGGTAAATGCCGCTGTAAAGCGTTAAAACATAGGTTTTGCAGCGGTTTTGCCACGCCGCTTGCATGGATTGCCGCTAGGGGCAGCTGTTTCGCCATGCAGGTCCCACCGTTTTGGGATAATGTTTTTATCTGGCTGGATAGACGGGTTGAAATTAAGGCCATTGGGGGTTATAATGGAAAGGGATTAGGAGAAAGCCTGACGTTCAGGAAAGAGAAGCATTTGGAGAGGAGGCGGTGCAGCCATGTTTGGGGAAGCTCAT
This sequence comes from uncultured Lachnospiraceae bacterium, assembly GCA_910588965.1. Lineage (GTDB taxonomy): Bacteria > Bacillota > Clostridia > Lachnospirales > Lachnospiraceae > Petralouisia. Next base: position 7,005 of record CAJUSO010000049.1, read on the forward strand.
GGGGGCGTGGCAAAGAAGAAAAAATGGCGGTGCAGGGCGCTGGTTTTTATGGTATCGGCAATCGCATTTTGCGGATGCAGCTTTGGGATGCAAGGAAACGGGGATAAAACAGAAGAAGAGCCCGTTTTAAGCGGAAATCACCATAGTTGGGAGGAAGAGGCTGCAAATGCGGTTGCCTTTGAACATAGGCTGGATGGATACCAGCCGCTGAAGAAAGAATATAATTTTTATTTTACATATAAAATGGTGCATCCATGGTGGGATGCAGTTGCCTTAGGGATTGAAGATGCAGCAAAGCAGTATGGGGAAGCAGGGACTGTCATCAATTATGAATACCTGGCTCCCACTGAAGTATCGGCAGAAGACCAGGTGCAGCGGTTAAAGGAGGCATCCAAGAGGGGGTTTGACGTGATTGGCGTGGATGTGGCAGATGTAGGCGTCCTGACGCCGGCCATCAATGGGCTGGTGGGAAAAGGGCAGAAGGTGATGACGTTTTCCAGTTCTGACGCCTCCCGGGAGGATGGCTGCAGCAGGATTGCCTATGTGGGGAATACCCATAACCGTGAGGATGGCGCCGCACTTACGGAAGCCCTCTGTGAAAAGCTTGGATACCAGGGGGAGGTGGCCATCCTGGTAGGGACTGAAGGGGCGCCTTGCCATGAGGACAGGGCAGTTGGGGCAAAAGAAGTGCTTGCAAGGTATAAGGATATGGAGATTGTGGAAATTGGCTATGATGGGGACTCTGTGGATAAGGCATATCAGCTTGCCCAGGGGTTTCTGTCGCGCCATCAGGAGTTGGCAGGTATTATCTGCTGTAATATGAGCAATCCGGTTGGCGCTACCCGGGCAGTGATTGAGGCGGGGCGGGAGGATGAAGTTGTGATTGTTGGGATGGATCATGACCAGGAAGCGCTCCATTACCTCAAAGATGGGACGATATACGCCTTGGGGGTACAGGACTGTTATTCTATCGGCTTTGATACGGTCCAGGTAGCGGTCAAGATTGCGGACGGCTTGCTCCCAGGGGAGGCTTATCCGGAAAAGACAGAGGAATCCACAACTATCATTTACCAAGATGGGGCGGCCGCAATGCTCCAGCTTTTGTATGGTGAGGCAATGTAGCAATAAGTCATGGGTTTTTTGGGAATAGATAAGGAATGGCAGGGTAGAAAATGGAACAGTCACAGCATAATGGCATTAATAAAAAACAAAGGAAGCAGACGCTTGCAGTTGCTGTCTGGGGAGGGATCCTGATATCGGCAGTCCTTCTTTTTACCACAATCTGGGTATCAAACAGCGCAAGCGCCAGCACAAGCCAGGCAGTAAGCAGGGTCAGTGATTTTTACCTGGAAGAATTGGCTGGGCGGAGGGCTCAGGTAGTCTCAGAGGAATTGAAAAATAATTTTACCTACATGGAGAGTGCGCTGGCTATTTTGGAGGATACCAACCTGGAATCACAGGAATCCTTGCGCAGCTTTTTGGGGAAAGTAAAAAAACTATATCAATTGGATAAATTTGCATTGGTGGATGAGAAGGGGATTGTCTATACGGAGCACAGCACTACTTCAGGCCTTAGCAGGTATGGATTCCTGTCAGAAGAGCTGACAGAACCGGTAATCAGGATGTCAAGCCTCTATGGGGCGCAGAAGCAGGTGGTCCTGGCCATGCCCGTAGAGGGGGTTTTTTACCAGGGACTCCGGGTTGAGGTTTGCTTTATCCAGATTAATATTGATGAGATGGTGAGTTCCCTAACGCTGCAGACGAATTATAATGAGACTTACTGCAACCTGTATTACAAGAATGGGCAATGCCTGACAAATAACGGCTTCGGGTATCTGGAAGCAGGGAATAACCTCCTTTTGGCGCTTGCAGACGCGGAAATCAAGAATGGGGCCAGCTATGGGCAGCTAGAAAAAGATTTTAGGGAAGGGAAGGCCGGGCGGGTGTCTTTCCAGTACCATGGGGCTGCGCAGGAGGATCTTTGTTATATCCCAGTGGAAGGCACGGACTGGATGCTGGCCATCTTAATCCGCGACAATGTCATCAGCAGCCAGATTAGTTCCATCAGTTCCGGGATGATAAGGCGCAGCGTGATTCAGATCCTGATTACAGTGGTTTCCATGCTGCTGGTATTTTTGGTGCTGATTTACCAGTCCAGAAGGAATGCCAGGATCCTGTTGGAGCAGGAGAAGGCGGACGGGGACAGGATCCGGGCTGCCTTTGCCCAGATTGGGCGGGAGCAGACGGATATGGAAAATATCCATACGGCAATGGGCTCTGGCCGTTGGGGGATGGAATTTGATGAAGATGCAAACATGGTTTCCTGTACATGGTCAGGCACCTTCCGTGCAATGCTGGGGTACCAGGGGGAAGAGGATTTTCCGGATGTGCTGGAATCCTGGTCGGATTTGCTGCACGAAGAGGATAAGGAACGGATTCTGGAGGAATACTGGGATACCGTAAAGGATTATACCGGTGCAAAAAATTTTGATGTGGAGTACCGCCTCCTCACAAAGCATCGCGGATGGAGGTGGTTCCATGCGGCTGGCAGGCTTTCTAGGCGTGAGGATGGCTCGCCTGTCACGTTTGTGGGGCTTTTTGTGGACATTGATGATGAGAAAAGAATGGAAGAGCAGCTGGAGAAACAGAAAACAGACCTCCAGGACGCCCTGGCGGCGGCACAGCATGCCAATAGGGCCAAAACTACCTTCCTCAACAATATGTCCCATGACATCCGGACGCCGATGAATGCAATTATCGGGTTTACCTCCCTGGCGGCTGCGCATATAAGCAATACGGAGCAGGTGCAGGACTATCTTTCTAAAATCAGCACATCCAGCAACCATCTGCTCAGCCTGATAAACGACGTGCTGGATATGAGCCGTATTGAGAGCGGGAAGATGAAGCTAGAGGAAAAAGAAGTGTCGCTCCCGGAGATTATGCACGACCTGAAGACCATTGTGCAGGCAGATATCAGCTCAAAGCAGCTGGAATTTTATATTGACACTGCAGATGTGGTAAATGAGCATATCTTATGCGATAAGCTGCGCCTGAACCAGGTTCTTTTGAACTTGCTGAGCAATGCCATGAAATTTACAAAGCCTGGGGGCGTTGTGGGCGTCCGCATCCTGCAGAAAGGTACGGTGCAGGAGGGCTATGTATCCTATGATTTCCAGGTGAAGGACACTGGGATTGGGATGAGCCAGGAGTTCCTGGAGCATGTGTTTGAACCCTTTGAGCGGGAGAGGAGCAGCACGGCCAGCGGTATCCAGGGAACAGGGCTTGGCATGGCAATCACTAAGAATATCGTAGATATGATGGGAGGGGAAATTTCCGTAGAAAGCCAGGTGGGGAAAGGGACCACATTTACGGTGTCGCTGAAATTCTATGCCTGCTCAGGCTCTGTGAGGCAAGAGGTAATCCCAGAATTGAATGGGCTTAGGGCGCTTGTGGTAGATGATGATTTCAATACCTGTTCCAGCGTTACCAAGATGCTTTCTACCATAGGCATGCGGCCTGATTGGACGACTTCCGGGAAAGAAGCCGTGCTCCGTGCCAAGCTGGCAGGGGAGCAGAATGATGAGTATGCCGTCTTTATTATAGACTGGCTGATGCCGGATATGAACGGCGTAGAAGTGGTCCGGCGTATCCGGGGGATTATTGGGGAAGGGAAACCGATTATTATCCTGACGGCATACGATTGGTCTGATATTGAAGAAGAGGCCAGGAAGGCTGGCGTTACGGCATTCTGTTCCAAGCCGATTTTCTTATCGGAACTTCGGGAAATCCTGGAATCGCCTTTTGTGGCGCAGGAGGAACCGGATCTTCTTTCACAGGAAGCCATTTCCTTTGAGGGGAAAGAAATCCTGCTGGTGGAGGATAATGAGCTGAACCAGGAGATTGCAGTGGAAATCCTGCGGCAATCAGGATTTATGATAGAAGTAGCAGGGGATGGGGCGGTAGCCGTAGAGAAGCTTAGGGAGGCCGCGCCTGGCCGGTATGACCTGGTGCTGATGGATATACAGATGCCGATAATGGATGGATATGAGGCTGCAAGGCAAATCCGGGCAATGGATAAGCCTGGGGTTGCAGATATCCCGATTATTGCCATGACGGCCAATGCTTTCGAAGAGGACAGGAAGGCAGCCCTTGAGGCAGGGATGGATGGGCATATCCCCAAGCCCATTAATGTCCCGGAATTGATAAGCCTACTAGCTGAAATTTTAAAGTAGCATGGGTAACCTGCCATTAATGGATAAAGCAATATGGATATCCAGCAGGCAATGGATAAGGAGGGAACCATATATGGATAATATTAAGAAATACATGTTAGGAAACCCCATAGAAACAGAAGCCGCTGTATATGAAATAGAGGCAGCAAAAGGACCTTGCCCATGCTTGGAGATGGATGCACAGGAGATGGAAATCCGCTGCCCGCTTGGGGATGATGATATTGTCTATGGGTTAGGCCAGCAGGTACGGGGAATCAATAAGAGGGGCTGGAAATATACTAGCTTCAGCAGTGACGACCCCAACCACACAGAGAACAAGGAGTCCCTGTATGGCGCACATAATTTCCTAGTAGTGGATGGGGGAAACCCTTTTGGGATTTTCCTGGATACGCCGGAGAAGGTATCGTTTGACATTGGTTACAGCAAGCCGGATGCGCTGTGCATCCGCCTTTCCAGCTGGAATGCAAAATGCTATGTGATAGAGGGGGATTCTGCCTATGATATCGTGAAATCCTTCCGGAAGCTGATTGGGCCAAGCTACCTTCCGCCTAAGTGGGCCTTTGGGTTTGGCCAGAGCCGCTGGGGCTACCAAAGCCAGCAGGATATTGAAGAAGTCCTGGCAGGCCATGAGGAGCACGGCCTCCCGCTGGATATGGTTTACCTGGATATTGATTATATGGACCAGTATATGGATTTTACCGTAGATAAGGAGAAATTCCCAGATTTCCCAGGGTTTGTGGAAAAAGTGAAAAGCAAGGGGATCCGCCTGGTGCCCATTATAGACGCAGGCGTGAAAATCAAGGAAGGCTATGAGGTATATGAGGAAGGCGCCGCAAAAGGGTATTTCTGTAAGGATGGGGAAGGGAAGGATTTTGTGGGGGCAGTGTGGCCCGGCAGGGTACATTTCCCAGATATGCTGAACGAAAAGGCGCGCAAATGGTTTGGGGATAAATATAAAGTCCTTTTAGAACAGGGGATTGAAGGGTTTTGGAACGATATGAACGAGCCTGCCATCTTCTATTCAGAGCGGCGTTTGGCCCAGGTATTTGAGAAGCTGGAGGAGTATAAGGGGAAGAACTTAGGCATTGACAGCTTCTTTGAAATGCAGGATATGGTGCGGGGGCTTTCCAACCATCAAGAGGATTACCAATCCTTTTACCATAGCTACCGCGGGCAGGACATCCGTCATGACAAGGTCCATAATATGTACGGTTATTTCATGACCCGGGCAGCGTCAGAGGCATTTGGGCGGATAGAGCCGGACAAGCGCATCCTGCTGTTTTCCAGGGCTTCGTATATCGGGATGCACCGGTATGGGGGGATTTGGATGGGGGATAACCATTCCTGGTGGTCCCATCTGCTTTTGAATATCAAAATGCTGGCCAACCTGAATATGTGCGGCTTCCTGTATACAGGCGCGGATATTGGGGGCTTTGGGAGCGATACTACGGAAGACCTCCTGCTACGGTGGTATGCATTTGGGATATTCACGCCCCTGATGCGCAACCATTCTGCCCTTGGGACCCGCAGGCAGGAAACCTACCAGTTTACAGATATCGAGAGCCTACGGGGGCTTTTGAGGCTCCGCTATATGCTGCTTCCTTATATTTACAGTGAGTATATGAAGGCAGCCCTTCAGGGCGACCTGTATGCAAAGCCTTTGGCTTTTGCGTACCCGGAGGACGCCCAGGCGAGCAGCATAGAAGACCAGCTGCTTATAGGGGAAAGCATTATGGTTGCTCCGGTATATGAGCAGAATGCAAAAGGCAGGTATGTATACCTGCCAGAGGATATGAAGCTGTACCGGATGCGCAGCCCAGAGGATATGGATGAGGAGATGTACGCCAAAGGCATCCATTTTGTCTGTGCAGCTCCCAATGAGGTGCTGCTGTTCGTGCGGGCAGGGCGGCTTGTGCCCGTCGCCAAGGCTGCAAGCAGCGTGGCGGATTTGGATATGGGGCATCTGGGGCTTTTGGGGTTTGTGGATAACAAGGACGCGGTGTATGAATTGTATGATGACGACGGATATTCAAAGGCATGCAGCTTAGAAGGGCATATACGCAGGATTACTCCTGCGGAAGGCGTTACCATTTCCCCCTGAAATTTGAAAAAATAAGGCGAGGGAGCAGAAGCGGATGACAGGATTGGGAGAGCAGGGCCTCAAGGAAACATGGGATAAGGAAAAATCCCGGAAGTACCAAGAAAGAAATGAAAAATGCCAGGCAGGGATCGAGGCGGCTGCGGCTTCTTGCCAAAAGGTATCCCGCGGGCGGATGGCAGTGTTCCTTCTGGCGGGGCTGTGCCTGTACGGCGGGAGCCAATGGCATCTGGCATTTTATGCAGGGGCAGCAGCATGCCTGGCATGCTTCCTGCGATTCATCCAGCGCCATAGCCAATTGGAAGAAGAGCAGGAAGGTTTGAGGGATAGCCAGGCGGTGGCTCAGGACTACCTTGCACGCTTTGGGGACGGCTGGAAACGATTTCCGGTGGATGGGGAGCCTTATTTAAGGGAAGATTTTCCGGAGGCCCGGGATTTGGATCTTTTTGGGAAGCAATCCCTTTACCAATATATCTGTACGGCAGGCACAGCCTGGGGGCAAGATAGCCTGGCTCTTTGGCTCAGGGAGCCAGGCGGGGCGCCGGAGATGAAAGCCCGGCAGCAGGCAGTGGCGGAACTGGCGCAAAAAGAGGCGTTTTCCTGGAACATGGAGGTCTGCGCAAGGCGGATCCGGAATGTGGGATATCAGGAAGCGAAGGCGCAGATGGATGGCTTTTTCCATAGCCTGGAAAAAGAAGGGCGCCCATCTAAGATACGGAAAGGGATGGGCTTGCTGCTGCCGGCTGCGGCTTTTGCTTCCCTGCTTTTTGGTGTGGCTGGGATTTACAGGCAGCCGGCTGCGGCGTGCTTCCTGGCCTGCGTAATGGTGCAGTTTTTTGCAGCCTGCGCATGTTATGGGCAGAACCACAGGCTGCTGTCCCCCGTCTACAAGATGGCCCAGGTGATTGAGCCGTACCGTAGGCTTCTGGCATTGCTGGAGCAGCAGGAATTTGAAAGCCCTTACCTTAGAACCTTGCAGCAGAGGCTTAGATACCGGGAGGGCGCCTCTGCCCAGGAAAGAAATAGTGCGTCAGTGGAGGCATCCCATGCGGGGAGGCCAGATGCGCCAGTGGAAGCATCCCATGCGGGGAGGCCAGCTGCGTCAGGGGATGCGTCCCGAGCGGGGAGGCCAGCTTCGTCAGGGAAACCATCCCGGGCTCAAGGAGGGATTGCCTCAAAAGCTTTCCAGGAGTTGGAAGGCATTGTAGGCTCTATCATTACGAGCCATAATCCCTATGGATTTGCCCTGTGCAACGGCCTGTACCTCCATGATTTCCATTGTGTAGAACGGTACATGGCATGGAAGGGAAAATATCAGGAAGAAATCCTGGGATGGCTAAAGGCCGTTGGGGAAGTGGAAGCGCTGGTTAGCCTGGGGGTCCTTTCCCGCACAAAACAGAGGCACACGCTGCCTGAGATAGAGGAGGTCCCCTATCCCGTTTTTGCCGTATCCGATGTAAGCCACCCGTTAATCCAAGAGCCAGGGGCCGTTGGGAATGATATAGAGCTGAAGCATAAAGTGGCGGTAATTACAGGTTCTAATATGTCTGGGAAGACTACGTTTATGCGCAGTATAGGCGTAAATTTGGCATTGGCTTATGCCGGAGGGTTTTGCACGGCACAGGGCATGCGTGTCTCCCCAATGAAAATCCGTACGTCCATGCGGACGGGGGATGACGTAAATGCAGGCATTTCCACCTTTTATGCTGAGCTGCTCCGGATTAAGAGGATGATTCAGGAAAGTGAAAAGCATGAGCCCATGATATCTTTCATTGATGAGATTTATAAGGGGACGAATTCAGCGGACAGGATATTTGCCGCCAGGGAAACAGTACGGAAACTTTCGCAGCCGGATACCTTTACGCTGCTGACTACCCACGATTTTGAATTGTGTGATTTGGAAAGCGATCGGGAGGCGGACGCTGAAAATTATTATTTTATGGAGCATTATGAACAGGATAACATCCTGTTTGATTATAAAATCCGAAAAGGGCGCTGCCCGACCAGGAATGCACGCTATCTGCTGCGTATGGCGGGGATATTGGGGGACTAAAGGGAATGGCTGAAGCCTCCTGAAAAGGCACGGAAGGCGCTTGGCGGCCCTGTGCACGGAAGGCGCAAGGAACCGCTGCGGGCGCCTATGGGAGGACGGCAGGCGAAAGGCTTTATAGGTTTTCCTTCATGCGGATGTCAATGTCCATATAGTAAAATTCCTTTTCCAACCGAGCCCCTTCTAACAGGTATTTGGACATCAGTTCCAAGGGACGGTAGCCCTGGAGGAAGGGCTTTTGGCAGATGGTAGCGGTAACCATGCCTTGCCGTACCAATTCAGCGGTTGTCTTTACCTTGTCGTAGGTAAAAATCTTAATTTTCCCATCAAGGCCCAGGGAACGCACGGCCTGGCATCCCCCATAGACGCCCGCAGCCGCAAAGTAAAGGGCGTTAACCTGTGGGAGGCGCTTTAAGAGGCCTTGCACCTTTTCAAAGCTTTCCTGGTCGTCGTCGTGGTTTTCAATAGTTTCCAGGATATGGACATGGGGAAAGGAATGCCGGATGGTTTCTGTAAACCCTGCAATCCGTTCCGTGTGGCACAGGATATGGGGGGAGCCAGTGACAATGCCCACAGACACCTGGCCAAACGTCATGCGCCCCAGAAGGCCGGCGGCCGTCTGCCCAGAGAGGTGGTAATTACTGCCCGTGTAGGCGATGCGTTTGGAAGGGATATCTGTATTGGTGGTGATAACAGGAACCCCGCTGTCGCTGAGGCGGTCGATTTCCTGGGCAATGGAAGGGGCGTTGTAAGGGGAGATAACCAGGCCGTGGATGCCTTCCTGCATCAGGGAGCGGATTGCCTCTAATTGGAAGGCTTCGTCAAAGGGCACCTGGCGGATGGGGACTTGGCAGTTAAAGCCTGACAGTTCCGCAGCTTTTGCATGGACGCCTTCCAAGACTTCTGCAAAAAAGGGGTTGGAATCCTGGAAGAGGATGACACCGATTTTCAAGTTCTTTTTCTGGGCGGCCAGGATTAGGCCCGCCTTGTTGGGGCGGTAATCCAGCATTTTCGCCGCCGCCTCGATACGGGCGGCAGTTTCTGGCTTGACAGAGCCTCTATGGTTGAGGACGCGGTCTACCGTCCCGCGGGAGATATTGCAGAGTTCCGCGATTTCTTTCATAGTTGCCATGGGATTTCCTCCGATATGTTCTTAGGTGTGTCCTTTTTGAATAAGGTATCATGAAGCGGGAGAAATGTCAAATATAAGGCCTCGTACAGCGTAAAAGCAATAAGCGCTTTTATCCCGCGAACTGGCGCACAGCGCCGCCGCTGTTTGGGGAGCAGCGCTGTCAGGAAAATAGGTAAGCGGTAGGGCGGGTGGGTTATTGGGCGCTGCACCGGTGAGGGAAAGGCTGAGGCTTAGGGAGGATGTGGAAAAAGTGGAAATGAAGGAAGAGGAAGGGAAGAAAGGAAGGGACGAGGGAAAGGAAGGAACAGAAGGAAGGGGCAAGGGAAAGGAAGGAACAGACAAGGGAAAGGAAAGAACAGAGGGAGAAATGAGGGGAGGCGAAGAAAGAACGGAAAGAGGGAATGAGAAAGAAACAGAGGAAGGGGAGAAGGGAGAGGAAGGAACGGAGGAAAGAGAGGAAGAAGCAAAGGATGGGAAAGAGGAGGAGGGAGAAATGAAGGAAGAACTGGCAAAAGAAAGGGAAGGGGAAAAAGAAGAAAAAGAGAAGGGGCAAGAAACGAAGAAGAGCAAGAAACGCTATATTGCCCTCTTTGGGGATATTGCAGTATTGGTGGTGGCGCTGGCTTATACGCTTCTTTGCGCGATGGTAAATACAGAGCATATACTTCCGAATACAGAGGTAAATGGCGTGCAGCTGGGGAGCATGTCAGTAGGGGAGGCTACAAAGGCCTTAGAAGCTGACTGGATTGCCCGCTGTGAGAAGGCAGAGTTCCACGTGGCGTTTGGGGAGGATATTTATGATGTGCCGGTAGGGGACGCCCTGGAGCTGGACTGTAAGGCCTTGGCAGAGGAAGCGCTTAAGCTGGGGCAGGGAAGCTTTTTTGCAAGGGGCGGCCTGTGGCTAAGCGCTTTCCTAGGCGGGACAAAGAAACAATCCTTGCCCAAAGTAACGGATTTGGAGGCCCTGCATAAGGCGATCAAAGGCAGCGGCCTATTGGAACTTGATACGACCACACAGACGTCTTATAAGAAGAAAAAGAAGCAGCTGGTATTCACGATGGGCAAGACCGGGGAGGTTGCGGATGAGAAAAAGCTGATTGAGCAAATGATAGCGGCGGCTCAGATTGGGGATTTTGAAACCGTGCTCCCATGCCCTACGGAAGCAGGGGAAGTAGAAGCAGTAGATTTGGAGGGGATTTATAAAAAAATACATACAAAGCCTGCAGACGCGGCGCTGGATCCAGAAAACAATTATGAGATTGTAAAGTCTGTCAAGGGAGTCGGCTTCGATAAGAAAAAAGCAAGGAAATTGCTTGAAAAGGCGGAGGAAGGGGCTACCGTGGCGATTGACCTGGTATATAAAAATCCTAAGATTACCACAAAGGCCATGCGTAAGCGGCTGTTTAAAGACCAGCTGGCATCTTTTACTACAAAGGTAGCTGGCTCTCCTAACCGCAGGGCCAATATCAGCCTGGCAGTGCAAAAATGCAATGGGGCTATCCTCCAGAAGGGGGATGTGTTTTCCTTCAATGATGCCGTAGGGGAACAGACGGCAGAGGCGGGCTTTATGCCTGCAACTGCCACAAAAGGCACGGAGGTAGTGCAGGCTTATGGGGGAGGCATCTGCCAAGTGTCCACGACTATTTTTGAAGCGGCGCTGTATGCAGGGCTGGAAATCCCAGAGCGGTGGTGCCATGTGTATCTTTCCAGTTATGCAGACCCCGGCATGGATGCGGCAGTCGCCTGGGGAGCCTTGGATTTAAAGCTAAAAAACCAGGAGGATTACCCGGTGAAGCTGGAAGTGAAAGAAGAAGGGGAGGATCTGACGGTGACGGTTTGGGGGACTAAATTGGAAGAGAGGCCAATTGAAATTGAAGTCGTGGAAAAGGGGGAGCCGGACGGCACGGAGGCAGGAAGCCCTGGGGGGAAGGACAAACCAGATGCCCTGGGAGGGCTGGAAATCTCTGGGGATACCTTGGATGTAGTAACCTACCGGAATATTTATAACGCGGATAAGTCACAGGTGTTCCGGGAAAAGATAGGGGATAGCTCTTATTTGGATCCCTCCAAGAAGGTGGATTAAAAAAGAAGTGCAGGCGTAGGACGTATTTTGGGCAGAAAGCATGATTCCATAAAATAACCATGGTATAGAATACCTTACAAAAAGCCAAACTATCCAAAAACAGAATAGAGAGGGATTCATATGGCAGAAAAGGATTGCGTAAAGATTGATTTGAGGAAAGCGGCAGTGATTGGCTGTGGGTTTGTGGGTTCTGCAACGGCTTTTGCCCTGATGCAGAGCGGCTTGTTTTCGGAGATGGTGCTGATTGATGCGGATGCAGCCCGGGCAGAAGGGGAAGCGCTGGATATCAGCCATGGGACGCCCTTTGCAAGGCCGATGAAAATCTATGCAGGGGATTACAAGGACATTACGGATGCGGCAATTATTGTAATCACAGCAGGGGCAAACCAAAAGCCCAATGAGACGAGGCTGGATTTGGTGCATAAGAATACAAAAATCATGCGCTCTGTCGTCGGGGAGATTATGGGGCATGGATGCGAGGGAATCCTGCTGGTGGTATCCAATCCGGTGGATATCCTGACCTATGAGGCGCTGAAAGCTTCTGGGCTGCCCAAAAACAGGGTCATTGGGTCAGGGACAGTCTTAGACAGCGGGAGGCTGAAAAGCGAGCTGGGGGAACACCTGGGGGTGGATAGCCGGAGCATCCATGCATTTATCATCGGGGAGCATGGGGATAGCGAGATAGCGGTATTCAGCAGCGCCAATGTGTCAGGGGTGCCCTTGAATGATGTCTGTGAAATGAGGGGGTTTTATAACCATGAGGCAGCCATGCGTGAGATTGCGGAAACCGTGAAAAACAGCGCTTATGAGATTATAGAAAAAAAGAAGGCCACTTATTATGGGATTGCCATGGCGGTACGCCGTATCTGCGAGGCAATTGTACGGGACGAGAAATCCATTCTGCCCGTGTCAGTCCTGCTGGAGGATATTTATGGCCTGCAGGATGTGGTGCTGAGCATGCCAACCATTGTTGGGGCAGGAGGCGCAGAAGGGCAGATGCCGATTTCCCTCAGCCAGGAGGAAAAGGAGAAGCTGATGGAATCGGCAAAAATCCTAAAAGATACCATAGAAGAGGTGGATGGCCTCCTGGCATAGGGGAGGAAAGAGCCGCTGCCGTAGGGCAAGGCCTGGGAGTAAGGCCTAAGAAAGCCCTGGTATCTGGAAAAGGCAGGGCATATCAAAGGCGGTGCAAGGTATCTGCGCCAGGGGAAGGGTGCGGTTATTGCCTATCCGCTGTCAATGAGGGGCAAGGGGTTTGCGCCGCCGGAAGAACAGGGCAAAGAGCAGCCCCAGGATAAGGGCGGCGGCAGAAAGCCCCAAAAACAGCAAAGAGGCTGGGGAAGGGAGGCTGGCGCTTTCCTGCCCAGGAATCCTATTTGGGAAGCCATTATCTGCCCCGTCTGCCCCAGGAATCCTATTTGGGAAGCCAGTGCCTGCCCCATCTGTGCCAGGGATTCCATCCTGGAAGGGGGCATCTGCCCCATCTGCCCCGTCTGTTTCCGAGGTGCTATTCTGGGAGGAGGGATCTGCCCCATCTGTGCCAGTGGTTCCATTTGGGAAGGAAGAATCTGCCCCATCTGTGCCAGGAATCCCATTTGGGAAGCTTGTATTGGGCACTGCTGTTTCAGGCATAGAGGAGGCCTTTGTGGTTTCTTCCATTTCTGTTGGCTGCTGGGAAGCAGGCGCCTGTGTTTCTTGGCTGCTTTCTTTTAAGCCTGTAGGCCTTTTATCTTTCCCAAAGCTATTTCCCATAGAGCCCATGTCAGAAACTGTAATATCACCAGCTTTTATCAAGGTATCCTGGCTTTGGGTATCGGAGGTTGCCCCAATGGCGCCGTCTAACTGTCCCTGTATGCTTTCGGCCCGCAGCAGGCAAAATTCTTTTAGGGTATCTATCCCCGTGATAAATTCCTCATAAGTGCAAAATTTGGTAGGGTCTTCCTCTACATAAGGGGAAATCATGGCCTTTGTGGCGTCCATCAGCGCTGTGAAAGCCCCTGTCCCAAAGTAGCCGGATACCAGTTCCCGGAGGGTTTGGTGGTATAATTCCGTGTAGCTTCCGTCTGCAAATATCCAGGCAAGTATAGGCCTGTCTTCTATGCTGCCCCCGGATACGGGAGAATCAATCGGATAATTTATCAGGCTTTCTGCACTGCCAGAAGATTGGAACCCGCCAAAGGCAAGGTTGTAGTCCCAGGGAATCATGGACAGCTTCCCGTCTGTTTCATATAGATAATAATTGTGGATCATAGATCCCGTATAGCTGTCAAAGTTCAGGACAAAATTGTGTGCGGCAAAATAGCGTATAACATGGTCTATATTTACAGTTTCTGCAAGGTTTTCGCCGGCGCTTAGCTTTTTCAGGGATGCAATCAGGCGGTTTTTGTCGCTGCTGGAAATCTTCGTTTTTGCATTTTCAAAAATATTCTTGTAGCTGTCATATGCATCATCAATATATTTCAGCAATACGTCGTCGCTTCCCATACGCATCCCCTTCGCATCCTTGCCGCCTGGCCTGGTTCCGTCAGATCCTTGGGGAGGGGAGCTTGGCATTTTCCCATGCGGGAATGCGGGCCTGTCGGCTGTATCGCTGCCGTCTGGGCTGGGTTCCCAGCTGTCCATGTTAAAATCCTTGCCATTGCCCCGGCCGCCGCCCATATTCATGCTGTCCGGTTTGTAAAGGTTTCCGTAATCTTTCCCGTAATTGCGCCTGAGGAAGGATTCCTCCACGCCTTCTACTGCAAGGTATAACCCCCATGTTTCGCCGTTTACCATGATATTGGCATAGCTGCAGAGGGGAGCCGGGACGCCCATTTCAGCCATCAACTGGTATGAGAGGAAATCCTTCATGTAAGTATTGTCCTGGATGATGTTATTAAGGCAGAGCTTATCCAGCCCGTAGTAAGATTTTGTGCTGTCATAGCAGTCAAATTCAATCTTAAAGCTGTACCGGTCGTTGCCATAGGCGCTTACCTGGGTGAGGGAGGTGTTCCCCTTGGCACGAATCCCCACGTTTTTGTACGCTTCGCCGTCAATGGATACGGCGCAGGGGGAGTACTCTTCGTCTGTGCAGCCTTCAAGGAAGCTGTCCCAATCATCCATGATAATGTCAATCCTATGTACCGAGGATGTGTCAAAGAGGCGGCTTTCATATCCCATGGCAGCGGAAGCCGTTTTTATGCCAAGCTTTCCCGCGTTTATGAATAATACGGTAAGGAAGAGGGTGGCGGCTAGGGCGATACAGCAGATTTTGTCAAAATGCCGATGTGTTGACATGGTATCCTCCTTAACCTAGGTATTCCCCATTGTAGCTGACCAGGACGGCGCTGCTGACGCCGTCCATGGCGGCTAGGGCATTGATAAAGTCCGTGTTATTATCTTTCATGCGGATTTCCATATTCAATTCTACCATACCCTTCTGTACGGTCTTGCTTTTTACAACGCATTTCTGCACCTGCTGCCCCAGGAATGCGGCGGCATCCCGTTCACTTTCTGGGCTGTTGCAGGATAAGACCAGGATGTAAGGGTTGCAGTAGGATTTTTTGTTGACAAATACAAGCAGGATTAAGCCTATGGCCACGCTGCCGATGACTGCCAGCAGAATCAGCCCTGCCGCCAGCACAATGCCTACGGCAATGGACCAGAAGAGGAAAGCAATATCAAGGGGCTCCTTGATGGCCGTACGGAAGCGGACGATGGATAGTGCGCCGACCATACCGAGGGAAAGCACCACATTGGAGGTGACGGCCAGGATAACAACCGTAGTAATCATGGTCAGGGCGACCAGGGTCGTGCCAAAGCTGGAAGAGTACATGACGCCTTGGTAGGTTTTTTTATAGACTAGGAAAATAAACAGGCCGAGGCCAAAGGCAAATACCAGCGCAAGAGCCATATCAAGGATGCTGACGCTTGCCACATTTTCCAGAAAACTAGATTTGAAGATATCGTTAAAAGTCATAATCGTTGCTCCTTCTGTTAGAATCATTGGAAATATCTTTATGGGGCTGCAATGTGTCTGTCTTCTTCGGAAGTCAGCCATATGCCCTGCAGGCGGCATATTTGGAAAATGCGCTTGTCCGGCAGGAGGTTAGCTGTACGGCGTCCCGGATAATGTCCGGCAGGAATTCATCCCATTTGACCTCCAGTATGATAGGGGAGCCTATGGCTGGGATGGTCACGCAGGAAGGGTTTAGGAAATCCGTGCCCAACAATCCCGTCCGTATCCGGTAGTCCAGGGTAACCCTCACATTGCCAGGGGGATAGACATAAGGTTCCCGGGTATAATCTACAATGGTTTTGGGGCGCAGCCCTTGTGACGCCATTTTGGCATAGAGCTCAGCCAACAAGGGCACGCCGCTTTGGGGCATCCAGCTGTAATCCCCCAGGGCAATGGCCTGTGCCTGCCACCTTGCCAAGAGGGCGCTTTCTTTATGGCAGAGCCCATGGGCTTTGCTCTTTTTTTCCAGGCGGATGAAAGAGGTGTCCCAGTTGTAGAAGCGGATCCGGAATTTTTCACGGACGCTCACGCCCTCTATTTTTTCACGCAGGGCTTTGTCGGAGGGGCTGTCAAAATAGAGGCTGCGTACTTCATAGGCTGGACCGGCTGCGTGCGCGTCCCGTTTAGCGATAACAGAGAGCCGCTGCCGTAAGGCCAGCATATCCCCAAAGCTGATTTCGTGTTTCCATTCATGGCGGTATTTCATGGTCCCATCACTTCCTTTCTGGTTGTTTTGGCATGGAATGCTGCAAGATGTAGCTGCCAGGGGATAGTGTACAGAAGAAAGATTGAACTTTTATTGAAAAAATCCTTCCGTTTTCTGCAGAAATCTGCAGAAAGGCGTTGCGCTTGCCGCCAGATTGGGTCCTGGGCATGTAGGAAGCTCACAGCAGCGGGAATTGTGCGGTAAATGCCACCTTCCCGTCCTGGCAGCTTACGCTGATTGTGCCTTTATGCACAGTTACAATCGCTTTGGCGATTGCGAGCCCTAGGCCATAATGATTGCCCATGCTGTTCCTGGCCATATCAGCACGGTAGAACCGTTCAAAAATCTGATCCTTTTGCATATCCGGGATGGCGTCCCCCTCATTGAGGACAGTCAGCAGGGCATGCCCCCGCCTGGCTTCCAGCTTGAGGAGGACTTCCCCCTTTGGGGCGCTATGCTGGATGGCATTATCCAGCAAGATGGAAATAAGCTGCCTGAGCTGGGGCGGGTTCCCGCGTACCTGTATCGGGCGGTGGATTTCATAGCGGAATGCCAGCCCTTTCTCAAATGCGACGCTTTCAAATGGCAGCGCTTCGCCGCCTGCCAGGCGGCTGAAATTGATAGGCTCCATGGCAGGGGCCACATGCTCTGTCCGTGCAAGTTCCAGCAATTGCCCCACCAGCGTGCCCATGCGCCCGTTTTCATATTGGATGTTGGCGAGCCATTGGTTTGGCCCTAATTCCCGGGAAAGCAGCTCTGCGTTGGCGCTGATGATAGAGACAGGTGTTTTCAGTTCATGCCCCGCATCGGAGATGAACTGCTTCTGTTTCTGGTAGCTGATTTCTAAGGGCTGCACAATCCGTTTGGCCAGATATGCCGCGAGGAAATACAAGGCAAGGATGGCAAGCCCCCCGAAAATCAAGGTATACTGGAACAGTGTCGTCATGCTTTCCTGTATGATGGTATTGTCCATAAAGGCAACCAGGGTATAGCTCCCTTTGTCAGCCATGCGGTAAATCAGGCTGCCCTTAATGCCGGAGGGGTTCCCTTTTTCCAATACTTCACGCGCTATGTTTTCCAAATCTTCATTGCTGTAGACTTCCGTCTTGCTGTTGCTGGTTTTCAGGATTTGGCCGTCCTTAGAAATGGCGACAGAATAAAAAGTGGACAGCTGGAAGGCAGGGCTGTCCTCAAAAGGCGGCCTTCCCAGATCCGGCGCCTGGTTTGGCTTCGGTATTTTGCCTGGCTCTGCTGTTTTGCCAGGAAGGGCGGCTGTGTCGGGTGTTTTGCCGGATTTGGCGGCGTCCGTGGAAGGAGGCGCCAGAAAATAGAGCCCCACATGCCAATCCAGCATTTTCCGGCTGCGGTTCGATACTTCCAAATAGCTGGAGCCATAGATGATGCAGAGGGTCCCAATCCAAAGGAATACTAAAATGGACATGATGGCAGCTACGATTTTCCTCCTGGATTTCCTAAACATGTCCCCACCTCAATTCATACCCGATGCCGCGGACAGCCTTGATGGCGGTTTTAGACTCTACGAAAGCCAGTTTTTTGCGGGTAAAGGACATATAGACTTCTACATTGTTGTATTCTGCCTCACTGTCATAGCCCCAGATTTTCACGGCAAGCTGTTCCCGGGTAAGGATTTGGCTCTGGTTGGCAATCAGGTACTCCAGGATTTTATACTCCTTTTCGCTTAGCCGTACGCTTAGCCCCGTGGCGGTGCAGGACAGGGAAAAGGTACTGCTGTCCAGGGCGATATCGCCAAAAGACAGGGTGCCGTCGGCAGAATGGATATTCCGCCTGGCAAGCGCACGGAGCCTTGCTAAAAGCTCCTTGGCCATAAAAGGCTTAGTCAGGTAGTCATCTGCGCCGCTGTCTAACCCCAGGACCTTGTCATCCAGGCCGCTTTTGGCAGTCAGCATCAAAATAGGGGTGCGTATGCCGCATTTCCGGGCTTCCCGGGCGATATCCAGCCCATTTTTGCCAGGGAGCATAAGATCCAGCACAATTATGTCATACAGGCCGCTTTCGATGGCATCCAGGCCGGATAGGCCGTCCGCACAGCAGTCTACCTCATAGTGTTCCTGGCGCAGGATTTCCGAAAGGGCCTGTGCCATCCGTTGTTCGTCTTCAATTAATAAAAGCTTCAATATGAGCACCTCCAGAAGTGGGAAATTTGCCGTTACCGTTTATGGGCGTTCTACTGCTATAATGGCATTATACCATAGAAGATTGAAAAATAATTGAAAAACAGCAGGGGGGGAAGATAATACAGATAGAAGCCTGCCCGATAGGCTGGAGGATGCACCCTGCGGCGCACATCTAAAATTCTGTAAATTATAGAGAAAAGCTATTAATTTTACGAAAATAAAAAAACACAAAAAAAGGGATTGCAAAATCACAAAAGAACAGGTATAATAGACAAGGATTGATTCATAGTCCATGCCAAAGTGGCGCAGTTGGTAGCGCGTCGCATTCGTAATGCGTAGGTCGA
>CAJUSO010000050.1 GCA_910588965.1 uncultured Lachnospiraceae bacterium
GTAAATAAGTAGTAAATGGGGGTTGCAATCCTCAAGAAATGCGGGGAAATGCTTTATTTTGCGGGGATAGTTGCTCATTTACTTGATTTTTTATAAAAAAATCTACTTTATCCGAATATAATCTTTAGAAGCCCATCCTACCGTACCTGTCTTCATTCTCTGGAGGTTATACCACCCATTGCTCTCCCCCATAATGGTAACATATTCTCCATTGTACATTTTTTCAAGAATTGTCCCGGATGAACTTGGGGTTGAACGCAGCCTTACCCCATCGCCACTAACCACCCCATCTGCTCTGATCCTAACGATTGCCAGGCCTCTGTTGCTTTCCTTGTCATAAGCTACCAATTGGAAAACTAATTCCTCCGCCTGCTGCATTTCCTCCTGCAACTGTGCTGCCTCTACTTTTTCAAAACAACAGAAATTTCCCAACATCATAAAAACCAACACAATGATTCCAGCTTTATATAATTTTATCATCTTATGATACATTTCTTCACCTTTCCCTTTTAATCTATTTCCATAAATTGGTATGTGCAGCCATCTTGGTTACTTTGCTCTTCCATACTTCTTCTTACTGCTTCAAAATCTTCTTGGGAATAAGCATAGAAGCTAGTAATTTTTTTGCCCACAGCATTATAACAAACATCTACGAACTTCCCATCCTCCATTTCAAAATAATAATGGGCACTCCCAAAAGATAAATAACCATCTTGCTCTGCAATTACTTGTAAATAACCCTTTTTTGCCGAAGAATCCCTGCCTATAAACATACACGCCTTCTGTTCCATTTCTTTTACTAATTCCTGCTCCATCAAATTGCCTGGCTTCCTCTTCTTCCCATCATAAAAGGCTTTATCATACCACGATACCCCTTCCGCATCTCCAGTCTGAGGGTTTATCTGTACATGATATTTTTCCCTACTTCCCGGTTTTACAAAATCAATCCTCCACAAAGAATATGATTCCTGCCCAGATTCTTTACCATACATCACTTGCTCCGCCTCCACCTCCATCCCATCCACATTTTCTTCATATACCTTTTGCACTGCCTCTTTTGCCTGGGCAACGGCCTCATCCATGCCAATCTCCCCCTGGCCAGATCCTGCCTGTGCTTGTTCCTGCTGCTTCTGCCCCCCTCGCTCTGCCGCCTTCCCCTGCCTTTGCTCCTGTCCTTCCCCTGCCTGCTCCATCCGCCCCGCCTGTTCCAGGCTATAGTCCACCATGAGGTCGTGGTCAATGATTTGCAGCAAGTCCTCATCCGTCAGTTCCCTCTCTGGCAGATAAAATGTGGAGGTCTCTGGCAGGAAGCAGACCCGGTCTGTTACCAGTTCTTCCACGGAATTGATTTTTTGCAGCTTTTCCTCTGGAAACAGCCCCTCCTTCAAGTATCTTCCCATCAAAACTTCCCTGCGCTCCCTCTCTGCTTCTGTCAGTTCCCGGGAAAAAGCGTCTGCATCGGCCGGGGCATTTGTAATGTCCTCCACATAAGCATCTTTTTCCCCCTGGGTCAGCTGTGAGCCGCGTTCCAAGAAATGGTTCACGGAAGCATAGGCTCCCTTGCCGCCGCAGAAAAGCGCTGCTGCGAAAGCCGCCGCCATTATTTTCTTTCCCATCCCCCGCCTTTCCTTTTTTGCCCTGCCCCATTGTGCCATAAAGCCTTCCACATCAAAATGTACGTCTTGTAATTCCCTGTCTATCTGCTTTTTTAGGTTATCCACAGAATCCCTCTCTTTCTAATACAATCTTCAGCCTGTCCCGCCCCCGTTTCAGCCTCTGGCGTATGGTCGCCTCCATCACGCCGCAGCAGGCAGAAATCTCCTTGATATCTAATTCCTGGTAATAATACAGCAGGATTGCCTCCCGCTCCATCTGGGGAAGCTTCTCTATCTTTTCCAGCAGCATGGACTCTTGGTATTCCATCTGGGCAGGCTCAGGCAGGCTCAGGCCATACTGCAGCACCTCAAATCCAAAATGCTTTTTGCGCATGATATTTCTGCATTTATTAATCGCAATCCGCAAAATCCAGGTCAGTTCTGATGAATTGCCGGCAAATGTCCCATATTTTTCATAAACAGAAAAAAACGTTTCCTGGGCAGCATCCTCCCCCAGCTGCCTGTCCCCCAAATATGCCACACATAGCCGCAGGATCTGGCTGCCATGCTCCGTGACAATCCTGCGCAATTCCTCTTCACTGCATTCCATCTTCCGTTTCGCCAAACTCCCGCCCTCCTTCTCTCCCAATCCCCTCCCTTACCGCGTCTTTTGCATTTCTCCCATCGCCATAAGCCGCACCCCCGCGCTAAGCAACCCTCCCATCCCCCATGTTTTTATTTACGCCAGAATCCTCCCTGCGTCTATCTCGTATGTACGGTCGCAGAGATAGGAGATATCCTTCTCATTATGGGAGGCCAGCAGGATTGTCTTACCCTTCTCCTTTTCTGCCAGCAGCACATCGCGCATTTTTTCCAGCATGCCTTTATCCAGGCCGTTAAAGGGTTCGTCCAGAATCAGCACGTCCGGGTTTTCCATCAAGGCCTGGGCAAGACCCAGACGCTGCTTCATGCCGAGCGAATATTTCCTCACCTTCTTTTTATCCTCTGGATGGAGCCCCACCAAGTCCATATAGGCGCAGATTTCCTCCTTCCCTATTTTCTTATGGATGCCCGCTAAAATCTTTAAGTTCTCATAACCGCTCAGATAAGGCATAAACCCTGGGTTCTCAATAATGAACCCTGTACGCTCGGGAAATTCCACATCTTTGCCAATCCTCTTACCCAGCACTGTAATCTCTCCTGTAAAAGCCGTATGGAACCCACAGATGCACTTCATCAGCATGGTCTTCCCGGAACCATTGCCCCCTACCAGGCCGACTGCCTCCCCTTGCACCGCCTGGATGGATACTTCTGTAAGGATTTTGTGCTTGTTGATGGTAAGCGACACATCATTCACTGTAATCACGGCTACTGCCTCCTCTCGTTTTACAATCTCCCTCTATTTATTAGACACATAATAACCTCCAAAATGTGACATAATGTTACAAAAAATACTTCCCTGCCATACAACGGCAAGGATTTTACTTATTGCCTGAAAAAAACAGCACCCCAAAATCTCCTTTTCCAAGATTATGGGGTGCATGTTCCTTTTTATCCTAGCTTATTCTGCGCTGGTTTCTTCCAGTTCCTCGGCAATCTCTTCAAAATCATCCGCAAGGAACCCGTCTTCCTCTTCAAAATCCTCTTCCTCTCCAAACCCGTCTTCTGCTTCTATCCCTTCTTCCATCCCGCTGGGCTCTTCCTCCTGCCCTTCCTCCGGGACATAGCTAAAGTCCAGCATATCCTCTTCGAAATAGATATCCTCTGACTCATCCACATCGGTGGAAAGCCGGATGTCACGGTAGCGTTTCATCCCTGTGCCTGCCGGAATCAGCTTACCGATAATGACATTCTCCTTCAGGCCAATCAATGGGTCTACCTTCCCTTTGATAGCCGCCTCTGTCAGCACCTTTGTGGTCTCCTGGAAAGATGCGGCTGACAGGAAACTGTTGGTAGCCAAAGAGGCTTTCGTAATCCCCAGCATCACCTGCTTGCCCTCTGCCAGCTCTAAGCCTTCCATCTCAAGGCGTTCATTGGTATCCTCATAATCCAGGATATCCACCAAGGTCCCTGGCAGGAACTCCGAATCGCCATTGTTCTCAATACGGATTTTCTTGAGCATCTGGCGCACAATCACTTCAATATGCTTGTCATTGATTTCCACACCCTGGAGACGGTAAACGCGCTGCACCTCCTGGATCATATAATCCTGCACAGCACGGACGCCTTTGATTTTGAGGATGTCGTGGGGGTTTACGCTACCCTCTGTCAGCTCATCCCCTGCCTCCAGCATGGCGCCGTCCGCAATCTTAATCCTAGACCCATACGGTATCAGGTACGCCTTCATCTCGCCGGTCTCATCATTGGACACGATAATCTCGCGCTTTTTCTTCGTATCCTTGATGGTGGCAACCCCGGCAAATTCTGTGATGATGGCAAGGCCCTTGGGCTTACGGGCCTCAAACAGCTCCTCCACACGGGGAAGACCTTGGGTGATATCATTACCGGCCACGCCGCCTGTATGGAAGGTACGCATGGTCAGCTGGGTGCCCGGCTCACCGATGGACTGCGCCGCAATAATGCCTACGGATTCCCCGACCTGCACAGCCTGGCCGGTAGCCATGTTTGCCCCATAGCATTTTGCACAGATGCCGTTGTGGGAGCGGCAGGTTAGGACCGTACGGATTTTTACCCTGTCCAGGGGATTCCCCTGGCTGTCTACGCCCTTCCCCATCACCAAGGCCGCGCGCCTTGGGGTAATGATATGGTTGGCTTTTACCAGGACATTCCCCTCTGCGTCATAAATATCCTTGCAGGAGAAACGGCCTGTGATGCGTTCCTGCAGGCTCTCAATCTCTTCTTTGCCGTCCATGAAAGCCTTTACATACATGCCAGGCGCTTCCTTGCCTTCACAGCAGTCAATGTCGCGGATAATCAATTCCTGCGACACATCCACCAGACGCCTCGTGAGGTATCCGGAGTCGGCCGTACGCAGCGCGGTATCCGATAAGCCTTTCCGTGCGCCGTGGGCGGACATGAAATACTCCAATACATCGAGCCCTTCACGGAAATTGGACTTGATGGGCAGCTCAATGGTACGGCCAGTGGTATCCGCCATCAGCCCGCGCATGCCGGCCAGCTGCTTAATCTGCTTGTCGGAACCACGGGCGCCGGAATCCGCCATCATATAAATATTATTGTAGTGGTCCAAGCCGTCCAAAAGCTCCCGGGTCAGGATTTCATCCGTTTCCTTCCAGGTCTCCACCACTTCCTTATAACGTTCCTCTTCCGTGATAAGGCCGCGCTTGTAATTCCGTGTAATCTTATCCACCGTGTCCTGGGCGTTTTTAATCAGGGCTGGCTTTTTGGCCGGCACGGTCATGTCGGAAATGGAAACCGTCATGGCTGCCCGGGTGGAATACTTATAGCCCATAGCCTTGATATCATCCAGCACCTCAGCCGTCTTGGTGGCGCCATGGATATTGATGACCTTCTCCAAAATCTGCTTGAGCCCTTTCTTGCCTACATGGAAGTCAATCTCCAGCTTCAGGAAGTTCTCTGGGATGCTCCTGTCTATAAAGCCCAAGTCCTGGGGAAGGATTTCATTGAAAATAAAACGCCCCAGGGTAGATTCCACATTCCCGCTGGCCATGCTGCCATCCGGCAATTCCTTGGTGATGCGGACGGTAATCCGTGAATGGAGGGTCAATGCATCGTTCTCATAGGCCAAGATAGCCTCGTTCACGTTCTTAAAGAACTTGCCCTCGCCCATTGCCCCAGGCCGTTCCTGGGTCAGGTAATAAATCCCCAGCACCATATCCTGGGAAGGCACTGCCACAGGCCCGCCATCGGAAGGCTTCAGCAGGTTGTTGGGGGACAGCAGCAGGAAACGGCACTCAGACTGGGCTTCCACAGACAGCGGCAGGTGCACAGCCATCTGGTCCCCGTCAAAGTCCGCATTAAAAGCCGTACATACCAAAGGATGCAGCTTGATGGCCTTACCCTCTACCAGGATGGGCTCAAAAGCCTGGATTCCCAGCCTGTGCAGGGTGGGGGCGCGGTTCAGCATTACGGGGTGCTCCTTGATAACCTCCTCCAGCACATCCCACACCTCGGACTGGAGGCGTTCCACCATCTTCTTGGCGGACTTAATGTTATGGGCCGTGTTGTTGGATACCAGCTCCTTCATTACAAAGGGCTTAAAGAGCTCAATCGCCATTTCCTTGGGAAGGCCGCACTGGTAAATCTTCAGTTCCGGCCCCACCACGATAACGGAACGGCCGGAATAGTCCACACGCTTGCCCAAGAGGTTCTGGCGGAAACGGCCGGATTTCCCCTTCAGCATATCGGAAAGGGACTTCAGCGCACGGTTCCCAGGCCCTGTCACAGGGCGGCCCCTGCGGCCGTTATCAATTAAGGCGTCCACTGCCTCCTGCAGCATACGCTTCTCATTGCGTACAATAATATCCGGTGCACCCAGTTCCAGCAGGCGGCGCAGGCGGTTATTCCGGTTGATAATCCGGCGGTACAGATCATTCAGGTCAGAGGTGGCAAAACGGCCGCCGTCCAGCTGCACCATAGGGCGCAGATCTGGTGGGATTACTGGTATGACGTCCATAATCATCCATTCCGGACGGTTGCCGGAACCGCGGAAAGCCTCTACCACTTCCAGGCGCTTGATTATCCTGGCCCGCTTCTGGCCCGTGGCGTCTTTTAAGCCAGCCTTTAACTCCACGGAATCCTTCTCCAAATCTATGGCCTCCAAAAGTTCCTTAATGGACTCTGCGCCCATGCCAACCCGGAAGGCGCTGCCGTACTTCTCCCTGGCGTCCTGGTACTCTGCCTCGGACAGGATCTGCTTGTACTGCAGGTCGCTGTCGCCTTTATCCAATACGATATACGAAGCAAAATAGAGCACCTTCTCCAATGTCCTGGGGGACAGGTCCAAAATCAGGCCCATACGGCTTGGGATGCCCTTGAAGTACCAAATATGGGACACAGGGGCGGCAAGCTCAATATGCCCCATCCGCTCCCTGCGGACGCTTGCTTTGGTGATTTCCACGCCACAGCGGTCGCAGACCACGCCCTTATAGCGGATTTTCTTATACTTTCCGCAATGGCATTCCCAGTCCTTGCTCGGCCCGAAAATCTTCTCACAGAACAGGCCGTCCTTCTCAGGCTTTAGGGTCCTGTAATTGATTGTCTCAGGCTTCTTTACCTCGCCCCGGGACCATTCCCTGATTTTCTCAGGCGACGCCAAGCCAATCTTAATGGCGTCAAAGGTGATTGGCTGGTACTTCTCTTTATTCATAGCTTCCGGCATGTGTGTCACTCCCTTCCGTTATTCGTTATCCAGAACATCTGCAAAGTCGGCAAAATCATCTTCCAGCTCTAATGCCAATTCCTCATCATCAATTTCTTCTATATCATCTTCTTCCACATTCACAAGTTCTTCGTTCTCTTCATTGAATTCCTGCTTGCTAAAGCCCATGGCCCCAAAGGATTCCTCCTCTTCAAACGCAAAGTTCCGGTCGCCCGCAATAATGGAATTCAGGTCTGTATTCCCATATTCGCTGGTCTCCATCAGCTCTACCTCTTCCCGGTTCTCATCTAAGACCTTCACATCCAGGCCCAGGGACTGCAGCTCTTTGAGCAGCACCTTAAAGGATTCCGGGATGCCCGGCTCTGGGATGTTGTCGCCCTTGATGATGGCTTCGTACGTCTTCACACGCCCAATGACGTCGTCAGACTTCACGGTCAGGATTTCCTGCAGGGTGTAGGATGCGCCATAAGCCTCCAGCGCCCACACTTCCATTTCCCCGAAACGCTGGCCGCCGAACTGGGCCTTGCCGCCCAGAGGCTGCTGGGTTACCAGGGAGTACGGGCCTGTGGAACGGGCATGGATCTTGTCGTCCACCAAATGGTGCAGCTTCAGGTAATGCATATGCCCAATGGTAACCGGGCTGTCAAAATACTCGCCGGTCCGGCCATCCCGGAGCCTTACCTTGCCGTCGCGGGAAAGGGGCACGCCCTTCCATACCTCCCGGTGTTCCCGGTTCTCATAAAGATAATCCATTACATCCGGGAGCAATTCCTCTTTATGCTTCGCTTCAAATTCTTCCCAGGAAAGGTTCACATAATCGTTGGCCAAATCCAGGGTATCCATAATGTCATCTTCCCTAGCGCCGTCGAACACCGGGGTGGCGATATTAAACCCAAGGGCTTTCGCTGCAAGGCTCAGGTGGATTTCCAGCACCTGCCCGATATTCATACGGGAAGGCACGCCCAGGGGGTTCAGCACGATATCCAATGGCCTGCCGTTTGGCAAAAACGGCATATCCTCTACTGGGAGCACACGGGAAACCACACCCTTGTTGCCGTGGCGGCCTGCCATCTTATCCCCCACGGAAATTTTACGCTTCTGGGCAATGTAAATGCGCACGGCCTGGTTCACGCCCGGGGACAGTTCATCCCCATTTTCCCTGGTAAACACTTTGGCGTCCACGACAATGCCGTATTCCCCATGGGGCACCTTCAGTGAGGTGTCCCGGACTTCCCTGGCCTTCTCGCCAAAGATAGCGCGCAGCAGCCGCTCTTCCGCTGTCAGCTCTGTCTCGCCCTTCGGGGTTACCTTACCTACTAAAATATCCCCAGCGCGGACTTCCGCCCCGATGCGGATAATCCCCCGCTCATCCAAATCCTTCAGCGCATCGTCGCCGACGCCAGGCACATCCCGGGTAATCTCTTCCGGCCCCAGTTTCGTATCCCTGGCTTCCGCTTCATATTCTTCAATATGCACAGAGGTATAGACATCCTCCTGCACCAGGCGCTCGCTTAAGAGGACTGCATCCTCATAATTGTAGCCTTCCCAAGTCATAAACCCAATCAAGGGGTTCTTCCCCAAGGCAAGCTCCCCATTGGAGGTGGAGGGCCCGTCTGCAATGACCTGCCCGGCTTCCACCTTATCCCCTTTGAATACGATGGGGCGCTGGTTGTAGCAGTTGGACTGGTTACTGCGGGAGAACTTGGTCAATTTATAGATATCTTTCTTGCCGTCTTCCCTCTTAACGGTAATCTCATTGGAAATGGAACGTTCCACCACGCCTGCATACTTCGCAACAACGCATACGCCGGAATCCACTGCCGCTTTGGGCTCCATCCCCGTCCCCACAGCCGGCGCTTCCGTCGTCAGAAGGGGCACGGCCTGGCGCTGCATGTTAGAACCCATCAGCGCGCGGTTGGCATCGTCATTTTCCAGGAACGGGATCAAGGCTGTCGCCACGGAAAATACCATCTTCGGGGACACGTCCATGTAATCAAACATGGTCTTCTCATATTCCTGTGTCTCTTCCCGGTAACGGCCGGACACGGAATTC
Source organism: uncultured Lachnospiraceae bacterium (assembly GCA_910588965.1). GTDB lineage: Bacteria > Bacillota > Clostridia > Lachnospirales > Lachnospiraceae > Petralouisia. The sequence continues at coordinate 8,972 of CAJUSO010000050.1, forward strand.
CTCACGAAATGCCCTTCCCCGTCCAAAGCCTCATTTGCCTGGGCTACGTGGTAATTATCCTCTTCGTCTGCCGTCATATAGACCACCTCGTCCGTAACCCTTGGGTTCTTGGGGTCTGATTTGTCAATCTTACGGTAAGGCGCCTCTACAAACCCATAGTCATTAATCCTGGCATAAGTAGCCAAGGAGTTAATCAGGCCGATGTTGGGTCCTTCTGGGGTCTCAATCGGGCACATCCTCCCATAGTGGGAATAATGCACGTCACGCACTTCAAACCCGGCGCGGTCCCGGGAAAGGCCGCCAGGCCCTAAGGCAGACAGGCGCCGCTTGTGGGTCAGCTCGCCCAACGGGTTGTTCTGGTCCATAAACTGGGACAGCTGGGAGGAACCGAAAAATTCCTTAATCGCCGCCGTCACCGGCTTAATATTAATCAGGCTCTGGGGGGAAATCCCCTGCAGATCCTGGGTGGTCATACGTTCGCGCACCACCCGTTCCATCCTGGAAAGGCCAATCCGGTACTGGTTCTGCAACAGTTCCCCTACTGCACGGATACGGCGGTTGCCCAGGTGGTCAATATCGTCGTCATTCCCCAGCCCATATTCCAGATGCATGTTATAATTAATAGAAGCTAAAATATCTTCCCTGGTGATGTGCTTCGGGATTAAATCCGTAGCGTTGCGGTGCAGCGCATCCTTGATTTCCTCCAAAGTCTCATTTTCTTCCAGTATTTTTTCCAGGACGGGGTAATATACTAATTCTGTAATCCCAAGCTTCTTAGCTTCCTGCTCCTCAATGTCCACATAGTGCTTCACATCCACCATCAGGTTGGACAATACCTTGATGTTGCGCTCCTCCCCTTGGATCCAGACATAGGGAACTGCCGCATCCTGTATCTGGTCTGCCAGTTCCCGGCTAACGGACGCGCCCTTCCCTGCGATTATCTCGCCTGTAGAAGTGTCCACCACGTCCTCTGCCAGGACCTGTCCGTAAATACGGTTGCGGAGGGCTAATTTTTTATTGAATTTATACCTTCCGACCTTGGCCAGGTCATAGCGCCTGGGGTCAAAGAACATGGCATTAATCAGGCTCTCCGCACTCTCCACGGTGAGAGGCTCGCCGGGGCGGATCTTCTTATACAATTCCAGGAGGCCTTCCTGGTAATTGGTAGCCACGTCTTTGCCGAAGCTTGCGATAATCTTAGGCTCTTCGCCGAATAAATCTATAATCTCCTGGTTGGTCCCAAGCCCCAGCGCACGGATCAGCACTGTGACCGGGACCTTCCTGGTCCTGTCTACACGTACATAAAATACATCATTCGAATCTGTCTCGTACTCCAGCCATGCACCACGGTTTGGGATCACGGTGCAGGAGTACAGGGTCTTGCCAACCTTATCGTGCGCAATCCCGTAATAAATACCAGGGGAACGGACTAACTGGCTCACGATAACACGTTCTGCGCCATTAATCACAAAAGTCCCTGTTTCTGTCATAAGTGGTAAATCGCCCATGAAGATTTCATAGTCTTTGACTTCTTCAACTGCTTCTTTATTATAGAACCGCACCCGTACCTTCAGGGGAGCGGCATATGTCGTATCCCGTTCCTTACATTCTGCAATGGAATACTTGACATCCTTTTCACACAGCGTAAAATCAATGAACTCCAGGCTTAACTGCCCACTATAATCTGCGATTGGGGAAATATCTGCAAATACTTCTTTCAATCCCTCGTTGATAAACCAATTATAAGAGTCTTTCTGAACCTCAATGAGATTCGGCATTTCCAATACTTCCTTTTGTCGCGAGTAACTCATACGAACGCTTTTTCCTGCCTTAATCGGACGTATCCTGTTTTTCTCCATTGACGCTTCACCTCTCGTTTTCAAAATTTCCGTTAATATGCATAATGGCTGCCTGTTTCCAAGCAAAATAGGTACATGTTACCACAATAGTGCACCCTATATGATACCACAATGGCAAAAGGAGTGTCAAGTAGATTTTTCCATTTTTCCTGCCGCTTCCCGCAACCGCTTGAAATCCATTTTCCCCTATGGTAATATCTTCTAAAAGGCATCCTTAGGGATCAGAAGATGGAATGGGGGAACGCCATATGCATAGGACGGAACAATTACGGAAGCCGGTAAGGGAAGCCAGCTATCTGAATGTGGAGAACACAGACAGATACCGCCCCATCCTCCGGCTGTTTTACTTAGAATATGAACGGATGAAATACTGGCTCTACCAGGAGGACGTATACCGCTGGATGCAAGAAGACCCCTATTTCGCCGGGTATACCATGGAGCAATGCCAGCAGGACCTGGCCAGGCTGGCCGGCTGGGGGAACCTTGTGGCCATCCAGGATTCCAGGAACGTGAAGACCTTGGAAGAGTTTAAGAACCGGAAATACCAGTACCAGCTGTCGGAATACAGCGTTGAAATCGAGCGCATGGTCATCCGCCTGGAAAACCTGTCTGTAGAAGGCGCCTCCTTAGAACCCACCCTGCTGGAACGCATCAAGGAAGCGCTTTCTAGGCTCCCGGAACTAGGGGACGCCCCTGTGGGCCATACCTACGGCTGGTGGCAGGGGCTGGAAAATGACTTTGTCCGCCTGAACCAGAATTACCAGGACTATATGTGCGCCCTGAACAGCGCCAAGGCAGAGGAACTGATGCGGACCCGGGAATTCCTGGTGTTTAAAGACCATCTGATTGAATATCTCCGCACGTTCGTGAAAGCGTTGCAGCAAAACGTTACGGTTATCGAATCCTATCTCAGACATGCAGATCCTGCGCAGGTGGACAAGATCCTAGAGAAAATTACTGCATATGAAATGGACATCCCCCGGATTGACGTCCAGGCAGACCGGGAAGCTATCCGGGAACGGATCCATGGCAAATGGGCAAGCATTGAAGAGTGGTTTGTAAGCAACGGCGGCAAGGAAGCGGAAGCCGTCAAAGTCTTTGACATGACCAATGAGATTATCCGCAAGATTACCCGGTACGCCACCCGGCTCAGCGAAAGGAGCAATATGGGGGCAAACCGGCGGGAAGAGTACTATAAGGTGGCAGAAATGTTCGGGAAATGCCAGGATATCAACGAAGCGCACCGGCTGGCTGCCTCCGTGTTCGGGATTGAGGCCCCGCTGCATCTGAAAGGGGACATGCCCCGGGAAACGGACAGCATCCACAGCAGCCTCTATGAAGAGGAACCCTACCTGGTGAAGCTTGCGCCGCGGGTACGGACTTACCGGGAAAAAGCAAAGCGTTCCGGGATGGCTGACCATTCCCAGGAACAGGCGCAGATCCGCCGGGAAATGCTGGAACGGCTGGAGCGGGAGCGCACCCTGCTGGACAGCTATATCTGTGACAACCGCCTGGTATTCGCCCAGCTGCCCGTGATTGAGCCCCAGATCCGGGACACCTTCCTGTTATGGCTGTCCAAGGCCTTGGAAAGCGGGAGCCATAAGGCCAAGACCGAAGACGGGCGAACTTACCGTCTGGAAGGGAACTGGGAGGAGACCTGCGTGTTGGAATGTACGGATGGGAACTTTGTCATGCCTGCTTTTGAGATTCATTTTGAAAGCTAGGCACATACGGTAAGGAAAAGGAGCCACAATGAACACTCTGGAGAAACTGCTTTCCAACCGATGGTTTGTGAAAGCGCAAGATAAAGAAGGGTACTACCAGGTAAAGGATGATGTGGGGGAATACCGGACTTTCCTGACGGAGAAGCTGGGATACCATGCCATCGTGAACCCCTATGTGGTAAAGCTGGAAAAAATCCCCGCCATCCCGGAAAATTGGATGGGCATCCTGGAATTCCAGGAACCTATGGAATATGTATTCCTCTGCCTGACACTGATGTTCCTGGAGGATAAAGAGGTGGACGGGCAGTTCATCCTGTCGCAGCTCACAGAATTCATGCAGGGGACCTGGAAGCAGGGGGAGATTGACTGGACGGTCTACCAGAACCGCAGATACCTGGTCAAAGTGCTGAAATACTGTGTAAAATGCGGAATCCTCCAAGTATACGACGGCAGCGAGGACAAATTTAAAAACGACAGCGAGGCAGACGTGCTGTACCTGAATACCGGGGTCTCCAGATATTTCATGCGGAACTTCACCACAGATATCATGGGCTTTGCCTCACCAGAAGATTTTATCGGGGACGGCTGGGTCGGGCTTGACGAAGACCGGGGGATTATCCGCAGGCAGAGGGTATACCGCAGGCTGCTGATGTCCCTGGGGATGGAACGGACGCCGGAAACGGAAGAAGACTTCCTCTATGTCCGGAATTACGGCAAGAATACCATTGAAAAAGATTTTTCCAGGTACTTTGACTGTGAACTGCAGGTGTTCCAAAACCACGCGTTCCTGGTACTCGGGGAGGAAGCCAGCCTGGGGAAAAGCTTCCCGGACGCCTCAACCTTATCTGACATAGCCCTGCTCTGCGCCTCTCTCCTGCGGGGCCTGACAAAACAGGGGCAGTTGGAGACAGGCCTGCGGGACGCCGTCCATCTGTCGGAGAGCCAATTTCTGGATATCCTCGAAACCTGCAAGAAACAGTACCAGGAGGGTTTCGCCAAAAAATACCGGGAAATGACCACCAAAGATTTCTGCCATACAGTAATGGAATACCTTGAGCGGATGGAACTGATAGAAAAACGGGATGGGCAGATAAACATCCGCGGCGCCCTCTGCCGGATGGCCGGAAGATACCCGGAAGATTTTCCAGCTGCTGCAGGAGATGAGGATGGGAAATAACGATTGGATCCGGATAACAACTAGTTCTGATTGAGCCTGGCAGCAGGCATGGGAAATAACTACCGGATTTGAATGACGGATAGTTTTCTGCCTGGTACTGCTAGAGGAAATGTTTTATCACTACTGGATTTTAATGACAGATAACTTTCTGGTTGGCTCTGCCAGCAGAAATACTTCATAAACTGCTGGATTTCAATGACAGATAGCTTTCTGATTGGCAATGTCTGATGAAATATTTCATAACTATTGGATTTCAATGTCTGATGGTTTTCTGATTGGCAATGCCAGATGAAATACTTCATTACAATTGGATTTCAATGACGGATGGCTTTCTGGTTGACACTTCCAGAAGAAATGCTTTATCACTGCTGGATTCCAATGACAAATAGCTTTCTGGTTGGCTCTGCCAGCAGAAATGCTTCCTTGCAATTGGATTGGGATGGGAGGAAAAGATGGGAAATAGCCGCTGGATTGGCAGCCGGATTGGGCTGGTGGACTTTTGGTATTATGGAGACCAGGAATATGAATTCCTGGATGGGCGTATGCTGCTGCGGGGAGCCAACGGCTCCGGGAAATCTGTCACCATGCAGAGTTTTGTCCCTCTGCTGCTAGACGGCAATATGCGTCCAGAGCGCCTGGATCCTTTTGGCTCTAAGGCACGGAAGATGGAAAATTACCTCTTAGAAGAAGACGATACCCGGGAAGAACGGACCGGCTACTTGTATATGGAATTTAAACGGGAAGGATCGGAGACCTACCTTACGTTCGGGATGGGAATCCGCGCCCGGAAGGGGAAGAAACTGGAAACCTGGTATTTTTACATCCAAGACGGCAGGCGGGTAGGCCGGGATTTCCTATTATATAAAGGGAGCGCTGAGAAACTGGCGCTTACGAAAACAGAACTTAGGAACCGCATTGGGGACGGCGGCAGCGTGATTGAGAGCCAAGGGGAATATGAGAGCCGCGTCAACAGCCTGCTCTTCGGCTTTGAAACGGTGGAGGAATATAGGGAACTGCTGTCCCTGCTCATCCAGCTTAGGACCCCAAAGCTTTCCAAAGATTTCAAACCCTCTGTTATCCACGAGATTTTAAGCCGTTCCCTGCAGACGCTGTCTGAGGACGACCTGCGCCCATTGTCAGAGGCCATTGAAAATATGGACAGCCTTGCCACGAACCTGCGCGTCTTGGAGGAAGCTTCCAGGGCTGCAGAGGATATCCAAAAAGTCTATGATAAGTATAATAAAGCCGTCCTGCTGGAGAAGGCAGAACGTTACCTGGGTGCAGGGCAGGCCTGGCAGAAATGGAAAAAAGAAACGGACCTTCTGGAGGCGGAGCGGAACCAGGCGGCACAGGATCTGGCGGGCGAACATGCCCATTTCCAGGCGTTGGAACAAGAATACCAGGTGGTGGACGAAGAATACCGGAGCCTGCAGGACAGCGACGCTGCCAAACTCAAAGAGCAGGAAGAAAAACTCCTGCAGGAAGATACAGAACTGTGCAGCCTGCTGCAGCAAAAGGAAACCAAGGTTGACGCGAAGAAAGAAGAACTGCGTGAAAAGGAAATCCTGCTGAAATCCCATCAGGAAGAAGCCGCCCAGATTTGGGCAAAGGTAGGGGACTGCTTCGAAACCATAGAGGGATGTATGCAAGACAGCGCCTTCCTAGACTGGCAATACGTTATCCAAGACCTGAAAAAAGAGAAAGGGGCACCCTATGATTTTTCTTTCCAGGAAGGGCTGCTGAAGGAATACCAAAAGCGGGTCCAGGCCGGTATGGAAACCTTGCGCCAAGAGAGGGAAACCAGACGGCAGTATGGGGACGCCCTGCAGGAACTGGACGCCAGGAAAGAGCAGCGCGACGCCCGTGAAAAAGAATGGCAGCAATACGAAGAGATGGTGCAAGGGCAAAAAGGCGAACTTACAGAATCCATCCATGTATGGGCAGGCAAAAACCAGTGGCTCCGTTTAGAGCCCCTGGTATTGCAGCAAATGGACCGGCAAGTGGAATCCTTCCGGTATGAGGACGACTATTCCAATATCCGGGAACTGGCGGACCAGAAAAGGCAGGAGGTTAAAAACAGCCTGTCAAACCAGAGCGGGGCGCTGGAACGGGATCTCAGGCTGCTGCAAGAGGAGAAAGCAAAAATCTCCGCTGAAATCGCCCGGCTGGAACAGGCGGAAGAAGTAGGGCCCGAACGCCCAGAAGAAGTCCTACAGAACAGGAAGCTGCTGCAGGGCATGGGAATCCCTGCCATCCCCTTTTATAAAGCTGTTGATTTTAAAGCCGGGCTGACACCGGAACAATGCGGCCGGCTAGAAGCAGCGCTCGCCCAAATGGGCATTTTGGACGCATTGATTGTAAGTTCCAGCTACAGGGAACAGATTCTAAGGATGGATAAAGAGGTATGCGATAAATACCTCTTTACAGATGATAAACCGCTATCGGAGAACTGTACGGATAATATACAACTGCCAGAGAGCCCTACGGATAATATACAACTGCCGGAAAACCTTACAGGCAACAGACAGATGCCAGAGAACCTTACGGATAACAAATGGCCGTTGGAAAACCTCACACATGACAAACAGATGCCAGCGAACCTTACACATGGCAAACAACTGCCAGAGAACCTTATAGGGCTATTCTCTGCGGAAAATGCCGAAGGGGATACCGTGCTCTCTATGCAAATCCAAAGCATACTGTCTGGAATAGGATATCAAAGCCAGGCACTTCCCTCTACCTGGATTGCGGGAGACGGGCATTACCGCATCGGGATATTGGAAGGCACGGTCTCCTCCCATGATACCGCACGCTATATCGGATCCACCGCCCGGGAACGCCACCGCCTGGAATGCATCACACGGCTGGAAGGCTCCATGCGGGAGATAGATGGGAAAGCCATGGAGTGCAGCGCCCAAATCCATCAGCTTGCCCTCCATCTAGAGGAACTGCAGCTGGAATTTGAGGCCTTCCCCCGGGTAGATGACCTGAAAGTAGCGCTCCGGGAAGCCAACCGGGTACAGCACCTGCTGGAGCAGGCAGAAGATGATGTGAAACGGCAATTTGCAGTTTTGCAGGGATGGGAACAGGCGCTGAAGGAAATACAGATTATGGTACAGGAAACCTGCCAAAAAACAGGCCTGCCAAAACGGCTGGACGCCTACCAGCAGGAATGGGAGGATTTGGCCGAATACCGGGAAGCGTTCCAATGTATGAAGGAACAATACCAACAGTACTTAAACCAGCTAGTACTGATAGATACCCGCAAGGAGCAGCTGGAAGGCTTAACCATGGATCTGGACGATTTTATGAGCGAGCATTTCCGTTTAAAACAACAGCGGAACAAATGCCAGGCAAGCCTGCGCTCCGTCCTGGAACAGCTGCAGCTTACCGATTACGCTTCCATCCAGGAACGCCTGGAGCATTGCAGGAAACGCCTGAACCCACTGGACGGCATCCCGCGGGAAAGGGAAATTTCCATAGAGAAACGCAGCAAGCTGGAAAAAGAAATCGAATACAAGACGGAACGGCTAAAAGAATACACTGAGAAATTGCAGCAGGCAGACGCGCTGCGCCAGCAATGGCAGCTCGTTTTCTATCAAGAATTGGAACTGGGATATGTACCCGTCCCCAATCTGGATCTGCAGCAAGGCTACGGAACCGCAAGCCAGGTCCAGTCCATGCTCCGGGGGCAGCTTGGGGGCAAGGGCGTATATCATCTATTGGGAGACTTGCAGAATATCTACCATGAAAAACGGGGGCTGTTAACCGAATACCAGCCGATTATCCAAAAAGGCATATTTGAAGAACTGGCGTATACCGGTTCCGTAAGCCTGCCAGAAGAATATGTGGCGCGCATTGACATTAAGGCAAAATACAGGGGCGTGCCCCTCCCCTTCCTGAAGCTTGTATCCCAGCTCCAGGCAGAAGCAGATATCCAGAGCAATCTCCTAAGCGAAAAAGACCGGGAACTTTTTGAAGATATCCTGTCCAATACCATCAGCAAGAAAATCCGTGCCAAAATCCATGAAAGCAACCGTTGGGTAGAGGCTATGAACCGCATGATGGAATCCATGGAGACCTCCAGCGGGCTGACCCTCAGCCTGAAATGGCAGCCCAAAAAAGCTGATAAAGAAGGGCAGCTGGACACCAAGGAACTCGTAAGGCTACTGCAGACAGACGCGGAAATCATGCGGCAGGAAGATATCGACAAGATTTCAGAACATTTCCGCAGCTGCATCCGGGAAGCCCGGAAGCTATCCAAAGAAGAAGCGAACCTGCAGTCCTTCCATGTGATCATGAGGGAAATCCTGGATTACCGTAAGTGGTTTGAATTCCAGCTGCATTTCCAGAAAGCCGGGGAAAAGAAAAAAGAGATGACCGACCGGATGTTCTTTACCTTCAGCGGGGGCGAAAAAGCGATGTCCATGTATGTCCCCCTGTTCTCGGCAGTGGTCGCAAAATACAAAGGGGCGAACTTAGACGCGCCCAGGATTATTTCCTTGGATGAGGCCTTTGCAGGCGTGGATGAGATGAATATTAAAGATATGTTCCGGCTCATGGTACATTTGGAACTGAACTTCATCATTAACTCCCAAGTACTGTGGGGAGATTATGACACTGTCCCCAAGCTGGCCATTTACCATCTAATCCGCCCCTTAAACGCCAAATGCGTAACAGTAATGAAATATATCTGGAATGGGAAATCCAAAGTACTGTTATAATGGTTCTATAAGCCCACATATATTAGCCAGGAGAATAAATTTTTATATGGGAAAGAATAAAATTCTACCGACGGAAGAAGCGCTTTTAAGCCAGGCAGTTGCATATTTCAGAAAATATCCTGTATACGGTAAGCTTTTCCGCCTTATGAAGCAAAAATATGCCAGCCTTGGGCGTCTCGGCGGGACTTTCATGCTGGAAGCCCTGGCGCCAGGAGAACGGGATGTGCTATCCGGCTTCACCGGCCTGGATTTCGGGAAATGCAAGGCTGTCCGCCTTCCCTATGCGAAGCTGGAACACGCATTGGAAAAGAGCCGGTTCGGCGGCTTAAGCTGGGAAGCCATCCTAGGACAGTACTATGGCGCTCCGCTCCCTATCCAAAAAGAACTCCGCCAGCATCAGCAAGCAGCAAAAGAATCCTTCTGGAACAGCTGCCTGGCCGAATGCAAAAACCAGGATGTGAAAGCCTGGCTGTCCGGGATCCTTCTGGAACAGAAGCAGGGATACCGCCTCATAGAAAAACAGTATAAAACCGACGCGGAAGGGCTAAGGCAAATGCTGGGAACCCTATCATCCGCCTTAGGGAACTTGCCAATCCACAGCGGCCAACGGCAGCTCCTGCCGGTATTCGCAGCCCAGACGGCAGGGAACCCCCATTACTTTGATGAAGGGCGGCCTGCCTGCAGCCTGCTGCTCAATTATGGGGCATCCCGTTTCGGGCAGGCGGATACAGCCCTGTCCGGGATTGAACAGCGGGAATCCATCCTCTACCAGATGGGCATCCTAAAAGACGGCCTGTCAAACCTCTGCCTGGCCTATGGCATACTGGGAAGAAAAAAAGATGGCGGGATGCATGAAGGGCTGCTGGGCTTTTCCAAGGAAAAACAGGCGCTCCCGCTAAGCCTGGATACCCTTGGCAGCCTGTCGCAGCTAGTATCTGCAGAAGCTTGGATGCACCAAGGCAACGCAGCGCAGGTGCAAAACATCTATGTCCTGGAAAACCCCGCCGTATTTACCTACCTGGCCAGAAAATACCCAACGCATGCCTTCCTGTGTACCATGGGGCAGTTAAGGCTGGCCAGTTACGCCGCAATGGATTTATTCCCGGAGGGATACGCTTTTTCTTATGCCGGGGATTTTGACCCGGAAGGCCTGCAGATTGCGCAAGGCCTGAAAAAGCGGTACGGCAGCCGCCTTATCCTATGGAATTACCACGCAGGCTATTACATGCAGGCTGCTATGGGCCCAGCGCTCTCCCCTGCCAGGATGAAAAAATTGGAGAACATCCAAATTCCAGAGTTACAGGAAATAAAGGAATGCCTCCTTACGCATAAAAAACCTGCATACCAGGAAAGGATGCTGGAGGCTTATGCCATATACTGAGGGCATGGCCGCTTTATCTTTTCTGAAAACGGCTAGGTTGTGGGGGTTCAGAGGATATGTTACAATGCGAAAAGAGCAATCGTGTTACAGGGTGTGTTGACCTCATCCAAAAAAGAATGGGGGCGATGCTATGAAAAAGAGAAAACATAAGAAACATAACATTCCTATTTCTCTTATGGAGTTGCTGACATTTGGTATATCCCTTCTGGCATTGCTTACATTTGTTTTTACATTTTGTAAATAGCCATACATAGCAAAAGCCACCCTTGTACTTTGGCCGGGTGATGGGTGGCATTGCTACTTTTCTTATTGGTCAACCCCTTGTGGGCAGTTGCTTTTTGTTTTGTGTCTATCACATAGCATATCTTAGGTTTGGTTGCAATAGCCATTTTCCCTGCGTTTCCGCAATTTACCCACAACCACTAGAAATTTTCAGCTAAAACAGCTTTAATAACTGTATCAGCTCATGCGGCTTGCTATGAGACGAACCCGTCAATCTTGTATCAAATTGTTGAAAGCCATTCTCACGATAGAAAGATAAAAGCCTTTCCTCATTGGCTGCTTCTAAAAAGATAACCATGCCCCCTGCCAAATACTGCAGCTGCTTAACCTGCCGTATTGCAAGCCCTAACAACTCCCTGCCAGAAATACGTTTATTTGCACCATTATTGTAATTCTTCCCAAGCTGTGCAATCAGATATGCTGCAAGATTATAGGTCTGGTCCTGTTCATTTAATGTGCTAACCCTTGAAAGCTTTCTTTTTACAGTATTACTGAATGGTTTTGCCTTTACAGTAATCGGCTTTATTGTGATTGCAAAATATCCGGCCAGTTCTGCATCTTCCGTTGAAAATACCAGGTATGTAACCGACTGCTGTTTTCTTGCAAATTCAATGGACTGTTCCTTTACAAATCTTTCAACATCCTGATTTATCGTACATGAAAACTCGGAAAGGATCTGAAACAGAGCATCCTCTCCGAGTCCATGCTTTCCTTCAGCCAAATACTCACGAATGTTGAAAACTGTATATTTACTTGTTTCCTGCATCCGTTTTCTTCCTCTTCTCCATGAATTCCGCTATATCTTTTGGGTCAGTTAAAAAAGTTGCGCTGACATTGATAGGAGGCGTAGGGTTATTGGCAGAAGCCTCTATTGCATCGGCAAACATCTCCACCTGCTTTTGGCCTGATATAACAAAATTCTTCGTGATGCTCGATGTTGCCATTAGAAACACCTCCTTTCATCCGTATGGCTTATTTTACATCATACATGCTTCCCTGCTTATATTGTACGGTTTTATCATTGCTTTTGCAACAAAATTTTAATGGATATTTTATGCCTGCATTGTTCCCCCTCCACCTGCAGTTTTTCGGCAGATATCCTTTTTGCTGCCCTACAAATTTAACCCAAACCGCTTTGTCTTCCTATGCCCTCTTATATCTGTATAGGTAATCGCGTTATTTTTTATCGTAACCTTCCCGTCGCATCTTACATCTAGCGTTTTTACTTGCGTCTTCTTTGCGCTGCCATCTAACCTACAGCTCTTGACCGCAATGCGCCATTTGAATCCCCCAAGATTCTTTTTCACTTCTACATAAAACAGCATGTTGGCAACCATCATATGGGGGCCTGATTTTTTGCTGATTGTCTTGAATGTCTCGGTCTTTGCATCAAAAACCAGGAGCCTATCCCCATCGCGTTTATCCATAACGCTGGACCTAATGCAGATATAACGCTGGCGCTGCTCTACGTTCCCGCAATTTTCTTGGTTGCCTCGGATAAGCAGTTTGTTCTTCTTTGCCTTAATACTATATCTATAAAAACTTGAGCCGCCCTTTGCCTTGGAATCATCCCCTTTGGAATAGTATAGCTTCCCGCTATAATATCCTCCCAGGTGGAATGATTCCTTTTTTTCCAGTTGCAGGGAGAAAACCTTTTTCTCCTTTTTCCCTATGGAAGAAATATAGTGGACGATCACTTTTTTGCCGTTTTGCTCTGTATAATAGACAGAGGTCCCATTCGTTACGATTGTGCCGTCTATCTTGGATTTCCCAGAAGCAGATACCAGAAGCGTCTTCCTCCCATTTTGGACAGCATACAGGCAGTTGCCCTTAAACTCAAACGTTGTCCTTCCCACCGTCCGGTCTTTTGCGGAATACTTGGCGGATATTTTGACTGTTTTATACTCTGCTGCCGCCTCTGCCTGCATAGGAGGGGCTGTAACTGCCGCCCCGCCCCAAAAAATAATAATGATTAATATCATGCATAACATTCTTTCCATCATTTTTTTCATATCTTTCTCCTCCTGTTATAAATTATAACTTCCCGAAGTCTTAAGCCCATATTTTATAAGGCTTCAGACCCCTTGCAAAACCGAAATATCCCAGCGGCATTAAATGGTAATGCGTTTTTTAGCGCTCCATGGGCCGTAGTAAGTATTCTTCCCTACCTTCTTATAAGCGCGTACGCGTACATAATAAGTAAATTTAGAATAGTAAGAACGGTATGCGCTGATTTTTACGGACGTCTTCTTCGTCTTTTTCTGCGAAGGATAGGAGAAAGAACTATTTCTGGAATACTGCACTTCATATCCGCTTGCTCCTGATACTTTCTTCATCTTCACTTTGAAACCGTCGGAAGCTTTTGATAAACTTGCTATCGCTGAGGCGCTCTTCATACCGTAAATACTTTTTGCTGTACTGTATACGCTGGAATAATTCTTCTCCACCGTCTTCAGCTTATACGTATATGTCTTCTTGTTCCCGGTTTTCTTATCCGTATACGAAGCTGCGCTTCCTTTTTTAATCGTTTTAATCAGCTTATAGCCACCCTTTCCCTGTTTACGGTAAATCTTGTATCCAGTAGCGCCCTTGACCGGGTTCCAGCTAATCTTAACGCCCTTGGATGTATTTTCCAGGGAAGAAATCTGGGCGGAAACAGGCTGGTAAGCTGCTATGGAGAAACTGTATGCGCCCAAATTAGACCTGTGTACGCCCAGGTAATACGTCCCTTTGGAAAACTCCGCCGTATAAGAACCAGTTTCTTCTGATACTTCCCATTTCTGGTTTCCATTATAATCATAAATCCTATAACGCGCATAAATACCGGAAACACTCAAACGCATTTTCTGCGTTTTTCCAATCGTAAATTCAAAATAATCCACATCGTCATTTTCGGCAATCTGCCCTTTGTATGTCTTTCCAAGGGAAATCCTGTTCGCTTTCGCCAGCGTATTATTCCCCTCCCCGTCCACATCCTGGAACGTTTCAGCAACATTCTGCGCCGCCAATTTGAACTTATACATCATTTGATCATCGTCAGAAATCTTTAAGTAATATGTCCCTTTTGTCAGATGATATGAATCCGTATCGCCTTGATACCACGAACTACTCCCGCAAATACTTTCGCCATCCTTCCCATAAATTTCATAACTAATATCATTGCCATACCCGTCACTTGCCAAAACCAAAAGGGATAACGACGACAGCGATGGCTTGGAAAGCGTGAATTTAAAATAATCGTTCTTGTCATTTTTCGCAATCTGCCCAGTGTATGTTTTATTCAAGGAAATATTGTTCGCCGTGGCGATAGAATTATTGGATCCCCCATCTTTCTCCTTAAAGCTCTCACCAACACCATCCAGGGACAGGCTAAAGCGGAAGTTGCCCGCCGTGATTTCGCCATTGCCAAAATTATCCTCATCACTATCATAACCTTCCCCGATTGCAAGGTAGGTGCCTGCGGTCAGTCTCAAGTTTAGTTCTGCAGAATTCATACCAGTTGTAGAATTATAATCAGATCTATAATAATGCCCCGCATTCGTATTCCAACCATAAGACAGTACATAATAGAGTCGGTCAATCTCCTCCGACCGCCCATTGATAGTCAACATGCCCGACTAGGGAAGAGTAAGCTTATAAAAGCGCACCGGAACGGATTCTGTAAGGCTGCCATTATACTGTTTATCTAACTGTATCGTTTCCGCCGCAGCGGGAGAAAAGGAAACTACCCGGCTCTGCCCTGTAAACAATTCTTTTGCCGTTGCTTCCCCCTGGCTCTCGAATATGCTTTCATCCTGGTCTTCGGACATTTCTTCCGCCTGTTCCTCAGACAGAGATTCCTTCTGGTTTTCTGATAAATCTTTCTCCTGGCCTTCAGACAGAGATTCCTCTTGCTCTTCGGGCAAAACTTTCTCCTGGTTTTCCTGCGGCTCTTCTTGCTCTTTTGACATTTCTTCCGCCTGTTCCAGAGTTACATCCTCCTCCATTATGGCAGCTTGTGCCGCCACCCCCTCATCTACCCCTGACACAAGGCAGGCTACCATCAATAATGCCATGATCCGTTTCTTCATATTCTCCTTCTGTTATTTTGAGGTACTTAAATCTTAATGTCCTAACTGTAACGCCAAAGATACATCGTGATGCAAAAGATGTGCCCTGGCAAACCCAAAAGCCTCCTGTAATCCATACTCTGGTTCGCTTTCTATGGAAGTAACTCCAGACACAGTCCTAAGCTTTAACATTTATAATCTTTTCGTTTTCTTCTTTCCATTTACATCATAATAGGTAATTGAATTTTTCTTGATTTCTACGCTGCTGGAAACTTTCAATTTTTTTATCAGTGTCTTTTTATTGCTTCCGCTGAGGTTGCTTCTTTTCAACGAAACCGTAAATATCATTCGCCCTCCCTTGCTGCCAGAATATTTTGCATCTGCATAATAGAGCTTTTTGGAGATAATATTATAGCCTAACTGCCCTTTACAGATTGTTCTCGTTTTTCCAGTTTTGGCATTGTGGACGCGAAGCGGCAAATACCAAAGATCTCCATCAGGAGGCACAATGTAAAAATATTGATCCTGCTGCCGAACCCCTCCGACTCCCGTAAGAAGTTTCCGCATTTTTCGTTTCTTGACATGATAAGAACAGAATTTTTCCACATCAAGCTCTCCATAACTATAATAAATCTTGTTGTCATAATAACCATGCAACATGATGGATGAATAATCTTTTATGGAAAACAATTTTTTGTTTTTCTTCCCATTTGAAGCGATGCTATATATCGTGGACTTCATATAAGGAGCGGAAGGTACGCTGCGCACATAATATATGGTGCTTCCATTTGTGATAATCCCTGTACCCAATCCTGTGCCAGATGCCAGCAATGTCCGCCTGCCGTTTTTCACAGCATAGAGATATCCGTAATTTCCATTCTTGGAATACCGGAATGCCGTAGCCCCAGCTTTCTGAAGCGTGCCATCGTATAACTCCAGTCGCTTATAGCTTTCAGCCGCCTGTATGTTAGCAGGGTTCCCTCCCCAGATTGTAGTAATGCAGATGATGCATGCCAGGAATATGGATATCATCTTCCGCACCCTGTCCATTGCCTGTTCTTTCCTCTGTATGATTGTCATCGCCGATACAACATTATTTTTTATCATATTGTCCTCCCTATTTAGTCAAGTCTTTTTTCCTTGATTTTCAAGGAATTTTTAGTTAC